>JBEKMH010000017.1:0-60185 GCA_050008615.1 Candidatus Cybelea sp. | reverse complement strand
AAACGCGACGCCGTCACCTACGCGCCCGACGAACTGCGCGCGCTCGGGCTGGCCACTCGAGAAGCCGGAATCGCGATGGCCGGAATCAGCCGTACCACCGGCAAAAAAGGCGGATGACGATGCCTACTGGTAAGGAATCGCCATGCGGAGCTTCCCGACTGTAACCGCCGTTCTTTTTGCGAGTTCGCTACTTCGACGCGCACAATCACCTAAGCGGAATCCTCCCGTATTACGCCTACGCAGACCTACCCGCATTCATCGAAAGCCTTTCGAATCCGCGCAAACAGGTGAGCGTTGAAGATCGAAGAAGACGTCTCCAAGAGCCTGCGTCCTCAGCAAACGGTGACCCCGACGGCCGAAAAGCTCATTATCACCCCGATAACTCGGTTTTTCGTCGGCCAAGAGGCAGCTCTGGCAACGGATATCCGAACTCGCGCCGGAGTCGTGCTTGTGGGGTGGGAACACACACATATCCCGATGATTCCAAGCGCGTTGAAGTCGAACGCGCCCAACTCGTGGCCGGACGATCGATTCGACGTCGTATGGATTCTCGATTATCAGCCCAAAACCGATACCTACGCGTTCACGCAGGTCAACCAGTCCCTGTTGAGCGGCGACGCGTAGATCCAGCCTCCTTGCCGATGGCCGGCGCCGGTAACTCCCCACGACGCGCTACTTCAGCAACGAGCGAAGCGCGGTTATGAACGTCGTAGGCACGGAAAACCGCTTTGAGGTGGTTCCTAATCGTATGTTGGCTAAGCCCCAAGTCCGTAGCGATTTCCGCGGTCGTCATCTTCTGGCACAGCATGTCGAGGACTTTGCGTTGCATGCGTGGCAGTCGAACCGCCTCCGTCGTCGCGACATCGTGTTGGGAAATCTCACGCGCGAGCCACGATTGCGGGTACGCTTCCAGCTTATCCTCGGCGAGATGACGCCAGCGTTCTTTTTTCGTAGCCTCCAGCAACGAGAGCGCGGTTCGGCTGGCGCGCCAATCGTATCCGATCCGATCGAAAATGGTCCACGCGCTTCGCAGAGCCTCCTCGGCTCCCGTCTCACCGCCTTTGAGCCTGGCAACTCCTTCGGCATAAGCCGCAAACGCATCGCAGCGACGATCGAACGCAAAGAGGTGCAGCGGCGAACGAATTCGGTCGAGGCCTTTATAACGTGCCAGGTAGAAGTGCGCCTTTTCGGGATTGCTCTCGGCCATCGCTTCCGCCATCAAAAGCAGACCGATTCGCTCTTCGCCGGGGAGCTCGTTCCAGTCGATGCGCTCGGCGATCGCATCGGCCTTAGCTACCTCGTCGCGAGACCAGTTGGGTTCGCCGATGATGCGAGCGAAATAAGCGCGATCCAAGAGTAGGATCGCCTCGTAGGCCAGGCTGGGTTTGCTACGCTCTGCGGCTCGCAGGTAGCGAAAGCAGCCGAGAAGATCGCCACGTAAGGCGCACGTCCAGCCGACGGCCTTCAGCGCCTGGAAATGCTGCGTAAGAAAATCAACCGGCCAATCGACGTCTTCGTCGACTTCGCGCCTGGCCACCGCTGCCGCTTCGTCGAACGCGAGCTCCCGTCCAAGCAGCGCAAGATTCTGCACCGCGTGGAACCATTGCTCGCGATGGGCGTCGCGCTGCTTTCCGATGAGACCTATGGCGCGAATGAGACTTTGCGCCTCTTCGCGATAACGCTCTTCCCGGCTGAGGATGAACGAATTCAACATCTCGTTTGAAATTCGCGTGGTGAGAGACCGGTCGCACGACATTTCGCCTGCCAGGCGCCACGCCTCATCGGTTCTTCCCTCGATCAACTGACGAACCGAACGGTGATACGCGAGCTGCGCTCGATCGGCGGGCGTCGTGAGAACGCGACGGGCCATCTCAAAATGACGGTCGGCACGCTCGAAGTCGCGCATCCGCGCGTACCCGATCGCAAGTAGTAGCGCCCATTCTCCGCGCCGGGCTCCGGAACTGGATTTCGGAGTACGACGGATCAGGGAAGCGACGGCAGCGTTTACGTCGTGTTTAAGCGCGATGCGCGCGCGCCGGAGTTCGTCTTCGTACGAGGGAGTCGCCCCGTCGGCGATGGCTTCGTCGTAAACGTCGGCGGCCGCTAAGAACTCCGCCCGCCGATAGTGCTCCCGCATCGCCTCGGACCACGAGGGCTTCGCAACCTGTTTTTTTGCCATAGCCGATATGATTAGCGCGGCGCCGTCCCCCGACCCGCCGCCGCGCTGCCGATTAGTTAGCCACCGCCTCCGTCGCCGGGGTTCGAGCCGCCCCCAGTGCCGGGCATCGTGCCCCCGCCGTCGTTGGGAAGCGCACCCCCGCCGTCGGCTTGAATCGCCTGGGTATGAACGTATCCCGAGCCGGAACCTCCTCCAAAACCGCCTAAGAAGCCCATGGCCGCGAGGGCCAACGCCTGGAAGAACATCAACATTGAAGCCGTCCTTTCAACCGCGAAATGCGGCGCGTGCTAGGTTAGCTAACTCATTCGGCTAGCTGATTAGCATTATCAGGCGAGCGATTGGTCCAAGGGAATAAGCAGGCGAGCGCTTTTTCATAAGCCTTTTTGGTCACCACTGGACTTGTCCCGTTTTATTCTTTGCAGGTGGCTAAGCCTTCGCCGGCCACGATCTCATCGGCAGCCGTAAGCGGCGGCATGTCCTGCAGGAAATGCGCGCGCAACACACCCCATTCGTCGCCTGAGATTTGACTGGCTCCAACGAACGGCCGGTCAAAAATGAACGCCAAGGCTACGAGCATGCCGATCATCGCAAAAAAGCCGCTCGTTCGGATCGCGTGGAGAACGCGACTCTGCCCTTCGACAAAGTAGGTCATCAGCACGAAAATAACTGCTCCTAGGAAGAACGAGAACCATAGCGCTCCCTGCAATGCTCGTTCTTGGTAGCGCCGCCGGCGTTCTTCGCGGCTCTCCGAAAAGTGTTGGACCAGTTGAATGCCCTGTTCGTAGACGACCTGTTGCTGTGAAGTTGTTGGAATCAAATCAAACGTCGCGTCTCTGATGCAGTGAGCCAGGCGGTTTGCCGCCTGGGAAGGCTTCGATGAAGAGGGCGGGCACGATTCGGTCGTGTCCAAGCACAGTTGATCTCCTCGCTTCATCTCCTTCCACTCCTCACCCATGACGTTTGCGTAACCCGCCAGCATGAGCCTGATGCCGTGGCCTTCCGAATTGTGGAACGCATAGTCGAGATGGAAGAGATCGTCAACGGTGTGCTGCTCTTGCATCGTTAGATCTTTGTCGCGATCGTTCGTCTGCCAGGCGGTAACGACGACGAACGCAACGAGTACGGCGTAAATCACACCCACGACGCCGATAAAATGGCCCGCTATTTCGTGGTGTTTCTCGCGCAGGTGGCCGCCCTTCTCGAGCCAGCGGCTAAGCCCCGCGAGCTGCAAGTCGACAACGAGTCCCAGCGCGGCACTCAGCATTACGAACGCGAACACCAATACGATCGCGTTCCAGCTGAGGAGAAAGGACTCGAATCGTGGAATCATCACTTGGCTCCCAAGGTATGGAGGATAGTATGTCACCTACGGCATTTCTCAGCAAGCTTATCGGTCTCTTTTGCGTTCTCTACTCGCTCTCAATGGTCGCGCATCGGGATGCGACCGTGAGCGCCGTTAGCGCGCTGATCGCGGAGCCGGGTACCCTGCTGGTCCTCGGCGTCGTCGTGCTGGCCGTTGGACTTGCAATGGTTTTGGGGCACAACGTTTGGTCCGGCGGCGCGCTCCCGGTCGTCGTCACGATCGTCGCCTGGTTAACGCTCCTCAAGGGCCTCGTTCTCACTTTCCTTTCGCCGGCAGGCGCCGCCGCGTACTTGTCCACGATGCATTACGGCCAGCTCTTTTATGTCTACGCAGGAGTAACGCTCGCTCTCGGCGCCTATTTGACGTACGGCGGATTCAACATGAAAGGAAACCCCAATGCTCAAGGCGGGCGATAAAGTCTACATCGACGGCACCAAGGAAGAAGGCATCGTCAAGGAAGTCCATCCACACGAAGTCGTCGTTCGCGTTCAGACGAGTCAGGGGCACGAGACGCGCAAGTATCCCTACGAAGAGTTGCGCCTCGACCCGACGATGGACGAAGCATCTGGTTTCGTCGATCACTAGCGGCTAGACTCTCGCAGGAACGTGAGCGAATCGGTTAGTCTTCCCTGATTGCCTCGACGTCGAGAACGATGTCGATCTGCGGGCTAACCACGACGCCACCGTCGGGCATCTGATCGTTCCAGTTGACGCCGAAATCGTAGCGGTCGATGCGCGTTCGTGCCGTGAACCCCGCGCGCATCTTCGGACCTTTGTCCACGCCGTCTTCCCACCAAGGCGTCTCCCACGTGCCTAGATATCGCACGTCCAGCGTCACCGGCCGGGTAACGTCCCTGATCGTGAGATCGCCGGTCACACGGTAATCGACTGGACCGATCTGCGACACGCCAGTGCTCTTGAAGCTCATCTGTGGATATCGCTCACAGCTCAGGAAGTCCGGGCTGCGAAGGTGCGCGTCACGCGCATCAACGCCGGTCCAGCACGTCGAGGTATCGATGACGGTCTCGACGGCGAGTTCGCGCGGGTTCGCCGGGTCGAAGTCGAGTTTCCCCTGGATGTTTTTGAACGAACCGCGCACCAACGTCACCATCATGTGCCGCGCGCGAAACTCGGCCGCCGAGTGCCCCGGCTCAAAGAACCACTTCATGCGAATGGCGTTTAAGGGTCGCTCATCGCCATCCTGCGATGGAGCCTGTCCTGAGCGCAGTCGAAGGACTCAGGATGACAACGGAGTCACTCTGGGTGAGGGTGCTGCGTTATCACAGCATGTTGACCGTGCGCGCGATCGGCTCGGCCGCGGCCTTGCTTGCTTTTACGATTGCCGCGACGGCGAGCCAGAGCGACACGCTGCGCTCCGTGGCGGCCAAGTATTATGCGAAGGCCGGGCAGATCGCGGTCATAACCGGGCGCGACTCGACGATGGATTACTACCAGCGTCTCCTCGACGACGCCGGTTTCTTGAGTTCGGCTCCGCCGAGTTACTACACCGCCGAGCAATGGTGGCACTCGGTGCAAGGATTTTCGCAGCTCGATCTGAGCCTCGCCACGCAGCTCTTGGCGCAATCGTATCAACCGATGGCAGCGATCCGAGGCCTCGGCGAGACGTTCGTGCGCTCCTCAATGGACGGGACGATGCAGCCGGTAGCGGTCTACGTACCGTCGGGCTATTCGAAGGATAAGCCGGCGCCGCTGCTGATTTTCTTGCACGGCCGGCTGGAGTCCGAGTCGCGCCTGCTGGCACCGCAGTACATCGAGGACATCGCCGAGAGCACCGGCACGATCGTCGTGGCGCCGTACGGCCGCGGCTACTACGATTACCACGGCTCGGAGAGCGACATCTACGATGCTTTGGATGCGGCGAGCCTCGCCTTTACCATCGACCCGCGCAAACGGTATTTGGCAGGATACTCGATGGGTGGATTCTCGGTGTTCACCATCGCGCCGATACATCCGGCGGACTGGGCGGGAGTCATGTGCATTGCGGGATCGCTCCTCGGTTCGCGCTCTCAATTGATCGAAACGAAGATGCGCGCCACCAAGTTTTACGTGTTGACCGGAGCACGAGACGACAATGTTAAGACGCTCTTTCCGACTCTGACCGCGATCTTTCTGCGCGACGCCGGCATCCCGGTGACGTTTTATTCGCAGTCCGACGGCACGCATCTCTTGTACTCGCTGCGTTCGATTCTTGCCCAAGCGTGGAAAGATATGGAAGCCGGCGTGGTCCGCTTCCCCGAAGGGCTCGACGCCGGCGGACAGGGCTTACCCGAAGCCGTGCCATGATGTGATATTATCGCTCCCATGAGCAGGGGCATGCAGTGGGCTGCTTGGGGCGTGGCGGGCGTCGTGGCGATCGTTCACCTCTTGGCTGCCGGGCGGTACGGGTTCTTCGTCAACGAGTTGTATTTCATCGTCTGCGGGCGCCACCCGGCGTTCGGCTACGTCGACCAGCCGCCGCTGGTGCCGCTGATCGCGGCGGCAACGCAGTTCGCCGGCGCGCACGTCTGGCTTTTGCGCCTGCCTTCCGTGCTTGCTGCGGCACTGCTCGTGCCGCTGGTCGTGTGGTTCGCGGTGCTTCTCGGCGCAACTACGCGCGGGGCGTGGCTGGCGGCGATCGCGGCTGCGTCGCCACCGATGCTCGTCGCGATGACCTCCACGCTTACCACTTCAACCTTCGAAGTCTTCGACTTTACGGCGGTCGCCTATCTGGTCACGCGCGCGTTGCTGCGTGCCGAAGGCCGCGCATTCTGGTGGGCGGGTATTTTTGCCGGGTGCGCGTTCGAATCGAAGTACGGAATTCTGATTTGGCTCATCGGGTTGGCGGCGGGCCTAATCCTCGCGGGGCCGCGCGCGGCGTTTCGTTCGCGCGACTTATGGATCGGCGTGGGGATCGCCGCGCTGATCGCGCTTCCCAACGTGCTTTGGCAGCTCGCGCACGGACTTCCATTCTTGGAAGTCATGCGCAACGACAGCGCTGGGAATATTACCGGGACTCCGGCCGAGTTTGCCATCGATCAATTCATCGCGCTCAACGTCGTGCTTGCACCCCTATACCTAACCGGCATCGTCGCGCCGTTCGTCTCAGCAAGACTGGCACAGTTTCGGTTTCTCGCGATCGCATTTGTGGTTTCGGCCCTGCTCGTCTTTGCGACGCACGGAAAGAGCTACTATCTCGCCGGCGCGTATCCGGCGATGTTTGCCCTCGGCGCCGCGGCCTGCACTCGGTTCCCGAAGGTCGTCGTCGCGATCTGGGCGACGCTCGCCGCGGCCAACGGCGCGCTCGCGCTGCCGTTCGTGCTGCCCCTCTACACGCCCGGAAGGCTTCAGTATGTGATCGAGCACTCGGGGTTCAAGGAGCGGCCGGTTGAGATCGCCACGATCGGTGCGCCGCTCACCCAGATCTTCTCATACGAGTTCGGCTGGGAAGAGTTGGCGAATCAAGTCGGCAGCATTTACGCGTCGCTGCCTCCGGCGGATCGCGCCAAGGCGGCGATTTTTGCCACGCACTACGGGGAGGCTGCGGCCATCGACGTCCTGGGAACGAACCTTCCGCCTGCGCTCAGCGGCAACAACCAATACTATCTCTGGGGGCCGCGCGGCTTCGACGGGTCAGTCGTGATTGCCGTCAACGTCGACCCGGCGCAGTGGTCGAAGTGGTGCGATTCGGCACGCGTCGTCGGGCGCTTCGGAACTTCGCCGTACGTCATGCCGCGCGAGAGCGAGCGTCCGATCGTTCTTTGCCGCGGCATGCATCCGCCGCTCCCGCAACTCTGGCCGAGCTTGAAATTCTATGGAATTTAGCGTTCCGCCGCCGTGATGGCGGCGGAATGCGTACCCAGTTTATGGCTAACGGCGATCGCTTAGGGCGAGCCGGAGGACGCGCCCGTGGCCTTCGTGAGTTGGAAGTCGTACTGCTGCGTTTGATCGGCGTAAACGGAATTCCCCGAGACCGCTCGAGTATCATAACCCGCCTTTACCAAGGTCAGCGTGTAGTTGTCGGGCGGCAACGAAAGGACGACAAAGTGTCCTTTGGCATCCGTCGTCGCGGTTGCCGTCTGCGAGGGTGAGTTGAACTGTACTTGAACGCCTGAAACTGGAGCCCCGGTGCTCGCGTCGGTAATAATGCCGGCGATACCGCCGAGGTCGTCCGCGATTGCCAGGCTCGGCTGGCTCACGAGGGCGATGAGGAGCGCGAGCGCTGCCAAAGACAGGCGCAACGCGAACGGTTTGACGATGGTGGTTTTATTCGACATGTCCAATTAGACCGTCGACCGCATCGAAGTGTTTCAGCGTTTTTTCCCATTCTTGCAACCAAGCGTTCTCACGGCCGCTACTTCACGACCCCGGCGATTGGCTTTGCCGTCTTGCTATTTGCGATCGGCTTGATACTGAAGATATCTTCGATCGTGCGACAGACGCTGTAATGGTTGATCATTTGGCTATACTGCCCCGGATTTACGTTACCCGCGAGAATCGTCGGAATATGGTTTCCTGAACTTCCGCCGTCCTCGTCGAACGTTAAAATCAGGACGCCATCGTTTGCCTTGTCCCAGGCAATCAGCTTCGGCAGGTTTTTCTTCGCCCACTCATCGCCGCTGCTAATCGGACAATCGTGCATGTCGTTGCACATGTTGGGCGTGATCCAGGTGAACTGCGAGGGCGGCTTCTTGAGCGGCCCCGGATAGATGAGGCTCACCGAACCCGGAACTTTCGTGAAGTTCGGCCACGGAACGTGTTTGCGGAAATACAAATAGCCGCTGGGAAGCGTATCGGGATCCGCATAGCAACCGGTGAAACCGTTGTAGGGCATGCTTTCAGCGTAGCCCGTGAACGAAATCTTCGCTTTGAGCAGTTCGCTACCGATGCTTTGGTCGGAGAACGTCAGCGGACAGTTGTCCGAGTCCACTCCCTGAGTCGATCCGCTGAAGAGCGCAAGGTAGTTGGGCTCGCTCGGGTGCGTGATCGCGTAACTCTGCGTCATGTTGGCCCACGTCTTCGAGAGGCTCGTGATATACGGAGCCTGCGAGCTGCCGAGGATCTCGTTGTACGAGTTATTTTCAAAGATCACGAGCTGCACGTACTTCGTCGTGTATTTTGCGGCATTTTGCGCGCCCGCCGCCATGGGCGTTGCCGGAACGGAGGCGCTCGCACTGCCGCAACCGGCGAGTGTTCCAACGGCTAAGAGCAGGGCGGGCCAAGATATGCGTCTCATGATTTCATCCCTCCAAGAATGCGCTACTGACTTCTTGCGTCGCGATAACGCACCTGTTTAACTGAGCCTTAAGTGGGTCAACGGGCCCGCGCCAAGAAGCTCTCCATTGATGCGTCGCCCTCTGGTCCCTAAGCCGATTTGGCACTACTTCGGGCCAGGCGTCATTTCCGGCGCCTCGGATAACGATCCGACGACGGTCGCATCGCTGGCCGTCATCGGTTCCACGACCATCTACGGCCTGGGCTGGCTCGTGCTGCTCGTGATCCCGATGCTCGCCGTGGTTCAAGTCATCAGCGCAAAGGTCGGAGCGGTTACCCGGCACGGCTTAGAGTTCGATTCCCGCAAACTTCAGGGCCGGGCCGTTGCGGCCCTCATGCTGCTCTCCGTTCTCGGCGTCACGCTCGTGACGCTGATGGCCGATTTGGAGGGCGGCGGCGCGGCGATGCAAGTGCTGACCGGAATCGATTATCGCTGGTGGATCCTTCCGCTCGCGGCATTATCGCTCGCAATGCTGATTTTCGGGACGTACGAAAAAATCAAGCGCGTCTTGCTGATCTTTCCGCTCGCGTTCTTAGCCTACCCGATCTCGGCGGTGCTCGCGCACCCGGATTGGCATGCCGTGCTCGTCGGTTCGCTCGTTCCTCACTTCGGACGAGCGCAAGACTACGCAAGCGGCGCGATCGCGCTACTCGGCACGACTCTGACGTCCTACGCCTACGTGTGGCAAACGATCGAAACCGCGCGCGAGCGGCCGCCGCTCGCCCGCCTCGGCTTAGTGCAGGCCGATGCAAGTCTCGGTACGGTCGTGGCTGGATTGTCGTTTTGGGCGATCGTCGTTGCGACCGGCGCGACGTTGGGAGTCCATCACCAGACCGTGGAGACGGCCGACCAGGCGGCAAAGGCGCTCGTGCCTTTGGCGGGGCGATACGCCGGAGTGCTTTTTGGTGTCGGTCTGCTGGGATCGGCTTTGCTGGCAGTTCCGGTGCTCATCGCGACGTCAGCGTACGTGCTCAACGAGACGTTCGATTGGCGCTCGAGCCTCGACACCAAGTGGTGGCGCGGCGGAAAGTTTTATGGCTCGATGTGCTCGATGACGTTGCTGGCAGCGCTGGCGGGGCTGCTGGGCATGCCTCCGATAAAGTTGTTGTTCGCGAGCTCGATCATCGGCGGCATCGGCACACCGATCACCCTAGTCATCATGCTGCTCGTTGCGCGGAATCGATCGATCATGGGCAAGCACGCCATCGCACCGTGGCTGGCACGAGCCGGCTGGGCGGTTGCGGGAATCGTGACCATCGCGGCGGGCGCGTATTTTGCGTCGCTCTTCTGGAGCTGACCTTCTGGCCACGATGTGGGAGCCGCCGGCGACAAGGTGCGGGTCCGAGCGACGAGTGGACGCTACACAGACCAGCCGCCGACGGTCCGCATATAGCTAACGGATCGCGAGCCCCAATCGTTCGGCTGGGCATAACAACTGCAGCTTGCGGTCGCTCTCCGAGCCGGGGGCCGCCGTCAAGACGATGAGGCGCATATCGCCGTCGCCCGGCACGTCGAACTGCGTATAATCCAAAATCAGTTCGCCCAGCTCCGGATGAAGATAGCGCTTGAGACCTTCCGCCGAGCCTAAGACGTCGTGCTGCGCCCACAGATTCCTGAACTCCGCGGAGTTTTCGCGCAAGTCTTCGATCAACTCCGTGAATGCGGGATCGTGCGGATACTTTGCAGCAACCGCGCGAAACTGCGCGACGACGCGGCGCATCGAACACCCGGGGTCCCCCAGGCGGCACTGCGAGTTGGGATCGCGGAAAAGGCGCCACACCATGTTGCGCGCGGGGCCGGTGGCACTGGAGAAATCGGAAAGCGCATCGGCGCTGCGGTTCCACGCCAGCAGGTCGAACCGGCGTCCGCGAACGTACGCGGGCGACGGCTCGAGCGCGGTGAGCACGCGGCGCACGAGATCGCTGACATGCTCTTCGGCTTGCACGGGCGCCGTGTTGATGATTCCGGCCAAGAGGTGAAGGTGCCGCCGCTCGTCAGAGGTCAGGCGCAAGGCGCGCGAGATCCCGTCGAGTACGTCGGCCGAAACGTTGATCGGCAGGCCCTGCTCGAGCCGCGTGTACCACGTAATGCCGATATTCGCGAGCAGCGCGACCTCTTCGCGCCGCAATCCGGGAGTTCGCCGGCGCGCACCGTCGGCCAAGCCGACATCCGACGGGACGATCTTCGCCCGGCGCGTCCGCAGAAAGTCGCTGAGTTCCGACCGGCGTTCAATGGTAGTGTTCATCGTTAGGGTGTCCATTCCAATGCTAGGATAGGCTAGGTGCTAGTCATAGTATGACACAAGCGGTAACCTAAGAGCAACCACCTCTCCTAAGAGCACTCCACCACTAATGACGGTTGCCGAACGGATCCCCGGACCTCGGGGAATTGTTCCCCTTCGCCCTCCCGAGAAACCCGAGCCCTTCGTCCTTCCCTTCGACTCCGCTCAGGGCAGGCTAGCTCAGGATGACAAAGGTGGCGAGGGGAGCTTGGTCGAGTACGGGCTGCGGCGCTATCTCGTCGTCGGCGGCGTCATGCTGGCCGCATTGCTGCAAACGGTGGATCTCACGATCGTCAACGTCGCGCTGCCGACCATTCAGGGCAACTTAGGAGCGACGGTCGATGACGGCACTTGGGTCGTTACGGCGTACGTCATCGCCAACGTCGTCGTGATTCCGCTTGCGCCGTGGCTGCAACTGCGCTTCGGACGCAAGAACTACTTGCTCGCCTCGATCGCCGGGTTTACGCTCGCGTCGATGCTGTGCGGCATGGCGACGTCGTTGACCGCGCTGATTCTCTTTCGCGTCTTGCAGGGCGCGTTCGGCGGCGGATTGCTCGCCACCGCGCAGGTCGTTCTGCGCGATACGTTTCCGCCGCAGCAAATGGGGATGAGCCAGTCGATTTTTGCGCTCGGAACCATCCTCGGTCCGTCGGTGGGACCGACCCTCGGCGGAATTCTCGTCGACAACCTTTCGTGGCCGTGGGTCTTCGACGTCAATCTCGTTCCGGGAATTCTGGCGTTCGCTCTCTTGTGGCGCTATATGCGCGATCGCGCGAAGCCCCAGCCGGCGCGCGTCGACGTCACCGGCATCGCGTTGCTCATCGTAGCGGTCAGCTGCATGCAGTACGTCCTCGACCAAGGGCAGCGCGATGACTGGTTTTCGGATCAATCGATTCAACTCTGCTCGCTGCTCGGGCTTCTCGCAACCTCGGCCTTCGTTTGGTGGGAACTACGGGTAGCGCAGCCGATCGTGGACTTGCGCGTGATGCGCCAGCCGGCCGTCGCGGCCGCGTTGCTGATCGCCGGCGCGTATGCGGCAGTCATCTTTCCAAGCCTGCTGCTCTTGCCGCAGTTTACGATCGAGAATCTGGGCTTCACGAGCACGCTTGCGGGCATCCTCATCGGTGTCCGGGCACTGCCGGTGCTGCTTCTCACGATTCCCGTCGCGCGGCTCGCGAGCTTACCGCGATTCGATCTGCGCTGGTCGATCGGCGGCGGCATCGCCGTCGCGGGCCTTGGCTCACTCTGGCTGGCGAGTTGCGTCACGACCAACAGCGATCTCGGCACGTTTATTCCTCCGCTCTTGCTAGTCGGAGTCGGCGCGGCTTTCGTCTACTCGCCGCTGCTCGTCGCGACAATGCGCGCCGTTGCGTCCGAAGCCGGCGCCAAGGCGGCATCGTTTATCGTGCTCTTCTTTCAGTTGGGCGGCTCGGTCTCGTCGGCGTCGATCGTGGCGTTCTTGGACCAGCGCCTCCAGTTTCACCAAACGATTCTCGCCGCGCAAGCGACCCTTTCCAGCCTGCCGGTCGCGCAATTCTTGCAGCACGGCACACCTGCACAGCTCGCGGCCGCGATTGCCGGCCAAGCGGCGGCGCTTTCCTACGCGGACGCCTTCCTCGTGACCGGCGTCCTCGCTCTCGTGGTCACACCCGGCGTGCTGCTTTTGGCGCGCAAACATTCATAGGAGTAATGACAAAATGGAATACGAAGTTGTCTGTAACCAAATCCGCGACGATATTACGACGCTGCTGCTCGAGTTGCGGCCGCCGACAAGCGGGGCCGCGTATGCCGCAGCCTGTGCGACGCGAAATGTCGCCGCCGCATTGCACCACGCCGCGGGCGTTCCGGACGATCCCCGCTGGACGGCCGCGCTCACGAGCCTCCAAGGGTTCCTCGAGTATTGCGAGGCTTCTCCGAAGGCACGCGAATCGGTTGCGCTCCTCGAGTTGCGTGGCTTCATTGCAGAAAATGCGGACGTTCGGGCGATGCCTCAACGCGAACTAGCGACCGCTGTGTAGGTCACGCATCATAGACGAGAGATGTTCGTCATGCTATGATGCGGACTGCGAGACTCTGCTTGAATAGAGCTACGGAAGGGGCCGGTGATCCGGCCCCTTTTTTATTCGCGAATCGCGAACGTCTGGCGGGGGCGGCTGCGCATCGACCTGTGAGGTAACCTCCATTTACACGCGCGGTGAATATTTCAACCAAGTAGCGGTATTGAACAGCACGATCGGAGCGGGGAGCGTGACGCCTTTGGAAAGTAGGAGGCGAAATGCGGCGAGGGTGGCTCCGCCTTCTTCGGTCGCGTCGATACCTTCGTGTCGATGAAGCTCGCGCATCGCTTCGTCGGCCGCAGCATCGGAGACGGCCACGGCATGCCCGTGGGATTCGCGCAGAGCGCGCAAGCTTAGACGATCGCCAATTCCACCCGGAACGCGTAAGCCCCACATCTTCGTCGATCCGTCCTCGACCCGAGCGGCGGTCTCTTCGCCGCGTTCGAAAGCGCGGACGATCGGCGCGCAGCCCTCGGCCTGAACGGCTACCATGACCGGCCGCTTCGCATCGATCCAGCCGAGCTGCTCGAGTTCGTCGAAGGCCTTCCACATCGCGACGAGGCCCGTGCCGCCGCCTGTTGGATAGACGATCGTTCCGGGAACGCCGCCGAGCTGTTCGACCAGCTCGTAGCCCATCGTCTTCTTTCCCTCGACTCGGTACGGCTCGCGGAAGGTCGCGACGTTGAAGCCGCCGCTTTCGCGCGCATATTCGGCCGCGATGCGCCCGGCATCGTCGATCAGGCCGTCGACGAGCACGACGTCGGCGCCGTAGCTTTGCATCTCCTCCACGAGCAGGCCCGGCGTATCGCGTGGAACGTAAACGCGCACGTGGAGGCCGGCCCGCGCCCCGTACGCCGCGAGCGCACCGCCCGCATTTCCGGCACTCGGTGCAACCAATGCCGGCACGCCTAGGCGCTTCGCGACGGTAACCGCCACCGACATGCCGCGCGACTTGAACGAGCCGGTGGGATTCTGCGCTTCGTCTTTGACGTAGGCGCCGTTCGACATCGGAATGAGCGGGGTTGCGCCTTCCCCCAACGAGACGGGCTCCTCATCGTCGGCAATCGGCAACATCTCGCGGTAGCGCCACATCGTCCACGGCCGCGCGGCCAGCGCGTCTCGACGAAGCACAGCGCCGGCGTAGCGGACGAGCAGCGGCGCGCCGTCGTCGGGACAGATCGTTGCGAGCACATGCGGCGAGCGGCGATGCGTTGAATCGAGCGAACATTCTAAGTACGAAATCAATGGTGCTCCAGAAAAGCCAATCGCTTCGAGTTACTGGGTTCTTCTTGTGCCTCGACGTGGGCAGCGATCGTGTTGAGCAGGGGTTCGGGCTACGATACTACATAAGGCGTCACGAGGTAGCCCTCATCCCCTCATCACCACGCGCCGGGACAAGATTCCGGCAGCCTAGGAGCAAGTTCATGCCAGTCACCGGCATAGGCGGCATTTTCTTCCGCGCGAAAAACCCCGACGCCCTGTCCGTCTGGTATAAAACCAATTTCGGCATCGGCCTCGAACCGCACGGCCTCTGGAACCAGAGCGCCGGGCCCACCGTCTTTATGCCCTTCCCAGCCGACACCGACTACTTCGCCGCCAATAAACAATGGATGATCAACCTGCGCGTCGACGACCTGGACGCGCTGCTGCAAACCCTTCGCGCTTCCGGCATCGAAATCACCACGAACCCGGAGTGGAACACGCCCGAAACCGGACGCTTCGCGCGCGTGCATGACCCGGAGGGAAATGCGGTAGAGATTTGGGAGCCACCGAAGTAGAGGCATCAAGCGACGAAGCAGTAGCCGGGCTTCACTGTCCGCGGCAGTGCCATTGGCCCGTGTGCGGGCTAGCGTGTTTGCGAATTTCTTTTCCTAGCTTTGCTCCCCGCCGGCGCCCATGCCGTGATCGTGCCGTCCCTGGCACTAACGTAGACGACACCGTCAGCGACGATCGTACCGACGTCTCCCCAATCCGAGAGCCCGACGCTCCATAATTGGGTGCCCGTCGCCGCATCGAAGGCAAACTCCGTCTTGAGTGAATAGTTGCTGATGTAAACGACGCCGTTCGCGATGGAAATTGGCGAGCGCGGCGTCTGCGATCCAGGCAAATGTTTACCATCGGGTCCGAACTTTGCGTTCCAAACCGGTGTCGGATTTAGCGTGCAGTTCGACTGGATGCTAAAGGCTGCCAAACCCGGGTGATAGATTCCCTCAGACGCCGGCAGCCCGACGTACACGTAGCCGGTAACCGGATCGAAGGCGGGCACGCCGACAAAGTCTCCCTTGTTTGTTGGGATGGACATAGCAATGTATTGTATGGGGCCGGAGCTGATCGACGACACGTCGTAAAGTTCGAACATCCCAGACTTGTTGACGGCGGCCAACATCTCCGGACATCCGTACGGCTGGAAGAGCAGCGGCGTCGCACCGAAATCGAAGTCCGAGTCGCCGTCCACCGGAATGTTCGGCGGATAGTTACTGGCAATAATCGTACCGAGTGTAGACGATAGTTCGACGATCTGCTCCGCGTATCCGGCGTTCTGCGTCGCTCCGGTACTGGTATCCGCGTTACCCGTCGCAACGAATACGTTGTTCGTGCTCGGGTCGATCGATGCGCCGCCCGGGCCCCAGATGCCGCCGCCGCTTGCGCCCTGCTCCGATGTGCCGGTGAGCGTATAGAAGGTACCTGCCACGCTTGGCCCGCTCGTAGCGATGGCGACGATGCGCCCATACCACGGCGAGATGTCGCACGTTGACCCGGTTACTGCATAGAGCATGCCGTTCGCCGGATTGTAGGTGAGCCCACCGTGCATAAAGTTATGGTCGTGCAGGTAGTCTGCGATCGTCAACGGCCAGCCGGAGGCCGTCTTTCCGGTGCCCAAGTCAACCGCGTATACCTTGTTATGCCCGTCGCTAAAATAGAGCAGGTTCTTTCCCCGGTCGATCGCGGGCGTCTCGCCGATTGAGAACTCTAACTTCTGGCCCATGCAACGGTAACTCGAATGTAAAACGGGATCCGTCCATAAAACCGCACCGGTAATCGCGTTGATCGCGTACATCGCCGATCCGTTCGCGGAGCCCGCGTACAGGACGTTAGTCGACTGCGAATTCACAGATACACCGTAAGCCAAGACTGGCTCGTGAACCATACTGTAGCCCACGTTGGCGCTCCATAGCTTTTGCACGGTACCGACGTTGCTCGCGCCGACGGTCGACTCGACCGGATTGTAGCCCGTACGCTGCAGGTCGAAGCCGAAGGAATCCCAGTCGGTGGTCTCTGACGAGCCTTTACGGACCCGCCGCCGCTCGAGGCTCGCGGGCGATGCCATCGGACGCGTTGTCGCGGCGGCTCCGGGCGGCGGCGAGTAACTTGGACTCGCCTTTCCGATTCCGCCACAGCCGGTCAAGGCAATAAAAAGAGCGGGCGAGAGAGCCCACGCCGAAGTGCGAGGATGGCTTATCATCAACTAGCTCCTTGCGATAATAGCCGACGAAATGCGCAGGGCCTGCTGCTTTTTACGACAGCCCCCCCTCGCCACCTCCCATCTGAAGTTAGGCAGTCACGGAGTCAATTGCCGCTATTGGCATCGAGACGTACCACACGTTCCCGAACGGATCGATGAATCCGCCGTTGCGCTGCCCGTACGCCTGATCGGCTAACGGGCGCTCGACCGTCGCACCGGCATCCACGGCCGCGTTGAAAACGGCATCAACGTCGGGCACAACGGCATAGAGCCCGATCGCGACGTCGCTGTAGCGCTGCGGCGTGGGCGTATTCGTTGGACAGTCTGCGAGGCACAGCACGTTTCCATGAAGATCGAGTTCTGCGTGGCCGATCTTGCCGTTCTCCATTTCATAGCACTCGTGAACAGCCGCACCTAAAGCGCGAACGTACCAATCGATTGCTGCCCGTGCATCGTCGACATGCAGATAAGGGCTGAACGTCCACCGGCTCCCAGGCATACTCTTCCTCCTCTCGATTCAAGAGCTAATCCGAGCTGACATTCTCCGGATGACTCTGGTTTCTCGATGCCGGATGACGCCTCCCGGCCAAGCGCCGTTTTCGCGCTAGGCGCGCTTCCAGAGGAAATAGACCGGCACGGCGCTGAGCAGAATTGCGATCCCAACGATTGCGTCGCGCGGATAGGCAACGTACGTCGCGATCGCGACGCCCCAGGAGACCAGCAGGTACAGCGCCGTCGAGAACGGATGCCCGGGCACGCGGAAGCGCACGGATTGATCCACACCGGCGTGCCGGTCGCGTGCGCGAATAATGAAGAGCGAGAGGGCCAGTAGGCCGTTGAAGACGTAGAACGTCGAAACGACGTAGTTGAGGATGTGCTCGTAGCTTCCCGAGAGCGCTAGGAGCATCGCGAAAAATGCCTGCAGCGCGATCGCGACGACGGGCGCGCGCGTCCGCGGATCGATCCACGCCACCGCGCGGAAGAACAGCCCGTCTTCGGCCATCGCGTGATAGAGCCGGGGTATCGTGAGCATTCGATTGCCGATGAACCCGAGCGTCGAAACGGCGATGGCAAACGACGCGACCTGCGCTCCCGTAGAGCCGGCCGCAGCGCGCAGCACGGCCGCTGCGGGGACGGGCGTACTTGCCAAGCCGTTGACGCCGAGCACGCGAAGGCAGGCGACGTTGACCAAGAGATAGAGCACGGCAGCGCCGGATATTCCCAACCACAGACCCAGCGGCAACGTGAAAGTAACGTTTTTTGCTTCGGCCGCCATGAAGTTGGCAACCATCGCCCCGTTATAGGCAAAGAGCACGGGGATCATCGCCACGCTAAACGCTCCGAGCGTACCAACGGTGCCAAGCGTGGAGCTCGAGAGCGCAGCGAGCTGGTGGCCCTGGAACGGATGCGCGACAATGCCGGCAACGATCAGTGCGACGAGCGCGGCAACCTTTAACACCGTCAGCGCGCTTTGCACGTTGCTGCCGAAGCGAACGCCGAAACAGTTCACGAGCGCGAGCGCCGCAAGCGTCACGACCGCGAGGATCCCCGGCGAAACTCTAAGATCCGTCAACGAGATGAAGTAGCCGGCGAAGAGCACCGCCGCCGCCGCGATGCCGCCGGTAAATGAAGCCAGCAGCGACGACCACCCGTATGCAAAGGCAACGACCGGATGGAACGCGTCGCGCAGGTAGGCGTAGACGCCGCATCCCGCCGGGCGGCGCGCGGCAAGCTCGCCGAGCACGAACGCGCCAAAAAGCGCGACGACTCCGCCGGCCGCCCACGCGACGAGAATCAATCCAGGGATTGGTATTCGCTGCGCGACGACCGACGGCGTTCGGAAAATCCCCGAGCCGATGACGCTGCCGATCACGATCAGCACGACGTCGGCGACGCCGAGACGCCGCGCGAGCGCCGGCGTCACACGGGGCGTTCGCCGAGGATGGTGACGCGCCGGACGCGACGGCGATTCGGAAAATAGTCGGCCAGCGCGCAGTGCTGCGTCCAGCGGTTATCCCAGAACGCTACGGTGCCTTCCCGCCAGCGCCAGCGAACCTGAAACTCCGGCCGTGCCATATGCTCGAAGAGCAGGCGCAGCAGCGCGTCACTCTCGCTTGGCGAGAGGCCTTCGATATGCGACGTGAAGTCCGGGTTGACGAACAGCGCCTTGCGCCCCGTCGCGGGGTTCGTGCGCGCGACGGGATGCGAAACCGGCGGATGCTCGGCATACATCCGGTCGCGCCGGTCCTCCATGCCCAGCGCTTTGAATCGCTCCGGCGTGAAGTTCTTCGCGAACGAGTGCACGGCACGCAAGTGCGAAACGAGCTCGCGTATCGGCTCGGAGAGCGCCTCGTAGGCGAGGTACATATTGGCCCACAGCGTATCGCCGCCGATCTCGGGAATCTCTTCGGCGTAGAGGACCGCCGCCCGCGGAGGCTGCTCTAAGTACGTGACATCGTTGTGCCAGCGGTCGCTGTTGGCGCGATGCGTTGCGTCGTGCTCCAGCACCATGACCTCGGTCGCCGTTTCGTGGCCCGGATAGAACGGGTGAACGTAGAGCGGCCCGAAGCGCGCCGCGAAGTCGCGCTGTTGAAGCGGCGTGAGCGACTGTCCTTCGAAGAACAGCACGAGATGGTCGTCTAGGGTGTTGCGAATCTGCGTCACCGCTTCATCGCTGAGCGGAGCGCCGAGGTCGACGCCCTCGACGGTCGCACCGATCGCCGGCGTCAGCGCCTGCGACGTGAGCCTAGACATACTTATTCAACCAGTCGATGATCAGCCGTAGGCGTTCGACCCGGTGGATCGGCGAGCCCGTGCGGGAGAGGTCGTGATTTTCGTTGGGGACCGCCACATACTCGACGGTTCGTCCTAAGATCTTGAGCGACGTGAACTCTTGCAGCGTCTGGTCGATCGGCGCCCGCGTATCGTTCTCGGCGTGAAGAATCATCAGCGGCGTGTGGATGTTGGCAACGTAGGTTAGCGGTGAGAACTTCGCGTAGTCGGTGCTCGCCGGATCCCACGGCGGGCCCCACGTATAATAACCGCCGCCGAGGCCGTTCTTGCCGGCGAAATCGGCCGCGAGATTTTCGCTCTGCAAGTTGCTAACGGCGCGTTCGGCAACGGCAGCCTTATAGCGATCGGTATGCGAGATCACCCAGAGCGTTGCATACCCGCCATACGAGCCGCCGAGCACCGCCAAGCGCGAGGCGTCGACGTCTGGCCGTTGCACGACCGCATCCATCACGGCTTGCACGTCCCGGAACATCGCCTCGCCGTAGTCGTTTTCGAGCGCCTCTTCAAAAGCGTAACCGTGGCCGGTGCTGCCGGCCGGATCGGAAAAAACGACGTTATAGCCCAGCGACGTATACAGCTGAAACTCGTGGAAAAACGTTTCGCCGAACTGCGTCTCCGGGCCGCCGTGAATGTCGAGCAGCGTCGGGTGTTTTGTCCCCGGCGCACCTCCGACCGCCGGCATGAACCAAGCCTGCACCGGAAAACCGGCTGCGTCTTTGACGGTAAACTCGACCGGCTGCGAAAGCGTCACCGAAGCAAGGTATGCGTCGTTCACGTGCGTGAGCCGGCGCGGCGCACCGCCGCTGATGTTGGCCACGTAGACGTCGGCCGGATGTGTAAAGTCGCTATACAAGTAGGCGATTTGCCGGCCATCGCGCGATACCGAACACGACCACGCTTCACCGTGCGGCGGCGTGACGTCGCGCAGCGCGCCGGTATTCAGGTCGAGCGTGCGCAGGTTGGCGTAACCGGGGCCGTCGATATTGAGCAAGGCTAGATTCCCCGACGGCAGCGGCGCTCCGCACAAGCCGCCGCCTTCTTTCATGTCGGCCAGGAGCGTATCGCCCCAAGAGACAGTATCGCGCGCGACGAGGACCCGTGGATCGGAGCCGTCGCTGTTCGCCGCGACGAGCGCGGGTAGTTGCGCCGCGTCCTTCACGTCGCCGCTCAAATAGTACACGTGCCGGCCGCCGGCATCGAAGAAGAACCCGTTATTTGCCGGCAGGGCCGAGGTTAGTTTTTGCATGGGGCCGCCAGCCGAGGGAATTACGTAGACGTCGTTCGGTCCGCTATCGACGGCCTCGTAACGCAACGAGTCAAACAGCATCGTCTTGTCGTCGGGCGACCAGGCATCGAAGTTCTCGGAGTACCTGCCTGAGGTCAACTGTTTGGGGTGCGAGCCGTCTGCGTCGATCGTCCAGATGTGCTGATGGTTCTGATAGATATAGCCCGCGCCGTTTGCTTGAAAGAAGAGCTCGTCAATGACGTGAACGTCGCTCTTCTTCTGCGACTTGGCCGGCGTAAAGCCGGCTTTGCTGAAATCGACGTACGCGTCGTGGGCCGGGTCGGTGTCGGTGACGGTGAGCGCGATGCTACCGCCGCCATGGGAGACCACCGGGTTCGAGATGCCGTTCTTGATGTGGGTCAACTGGACGACGCCCCCGCCGGCGAGCGTATAGGCGAGCGTATAACGGTAGAGCTGCGGTTTCTGCTTGTCGAGCGTCCGAACGAAGACGAAGCTTTTACCGTCGCGCATCCAATCGTAGTCGCCATCGCCCAGATGTTTGGTCAGGTTCTGGGTCAGCGTTCCGGTCGCAACGTCAACCAGATCGATCGTCCGATCGTAGGTATCTTTCGGCCCGTTCATGCGGGAGGACTCGACGAGCACGTGCGTGCCGTCGGGCGAGATAAGGGCATTGCTCAAGAACGTCATCTTGAAGAGGTCTTCGGGCGCGACGGGAGCCGCCGTTGCCGCGATTGGAAAGAGCCCGAGGATGATGGTGGTTAAAACTGCAGTTCTCATAGAATTCCTATACAATTTACCTCCCGCCGGGGTTTCACCGTCACAGCAGCTTGCGCAGTTGATACTGCGCCTTGAGCTTCACGTAACCGTTGCGCTCGTAGAACGAATGCGCACGCTCGCGCAGGACGTTGGACTGCACCCGAATCTCGGTACAGCCGCGTTCGCGCGCCCGGGCTTCGACGGCTTCCAGCAGCACAACGCCGATGCCGCGGCTGCGAGCGGCCTCGTCGACGACGAAGCCCTCGAGGAATGCGCCGAAGCCGTCGACGAACGGCTCGTCGACGAAAAGGGCCGCCCAGCCGACGACGAGCTCGCCGTCGGTCGCGACAAAAACGTCGCGCCGCTCTCCCAGGCGCTGCAGGCGGGCCGCAACGGCGGGAGGCGGCACGTCGTACCCCAACTGAGCCATAAGCGCGGCGATCGACTCGGCGTCGTCCGGACGGGCTCGACGCACTTTAACGATTGTGGGCAAGAATGTGCAACAAGACGCCGGGCGGGTTTGCGTCGGGACGGCTGAAGTTCAAAGCGTCGCTTACTTTGGCGCCGTAGGCGTTGGTTCCGTTCCTGGTAGTGAGGCTTACCTTCGGCGGAATGGCGTCAAATGGTTGCATGTGCGCCTGCGGCGAGAAGGCCTCGTACAACGGAACGGCCATCGCGTCGTAGGTCGAGAGTGGTTTGAGTCCGAGCATGAGCTCGATGGTCGCGAGCAGGCTGACCGTCGAATGGTGCGCGTGCGTCACTCCGCCGCGTGCATATGGGGATGCTAAGAACATCGTCGTGCGCTGAGCGCTCACGTGGTCGGGGCCGTCCTGCGCGTCGTCTTCGATGATGAAGATCGCCGACGAGCGCCAGACGGGCGAGTGGGAGATTGCTTCGACGATGAGTCCGAGCGCGTAGTCGTTGGTCGCGACATAGGCCACGGGCGTCAACTTGCCGGGGCGGCTTCCGTAGGTATGGTCGTTGGGAAGCCAGATCCACTCGAGTTGCGGCAACGTGCCGCGCCGGACGAAAGCGTCGAACTCGCGTCGCCACTCCTTAACGCGATCCAAATCGCTGTAACTCAAGTTCCAGCCGATGTAATGCGGATCGTAAAGACCTTGCAGGCTCGGCGCGTGGCTGGTGCCCGAACCGGTGAGGTTCGGCGTGTCGGTAAGCTCGCCGTAATCGCGGAACGAGACGTGTGCGGCCTGCGCGGCTTGCCAAATGTAGCCGTTGCGCGGCACCGCCGCGCCGCTCCCGGATAAGGTGTCGTCGTTGGCGCCGCGGTTGCCGTAGTTTACGGGCCAAACGCGTTCGACGTAATCGCTGCAGTACGCCGAATCGGACCAGTTATGCCCGCTCTCGCTGACTTCGCCGCTGGCATAGGCGTTGTCGAAAAGGCCGAAGCGCGCGGCCAAGGCATGCTCGTTGGGAGTCACGCGAACGCCGAACCACGTGAGCTTTGAATCTCCGTTGCCTTCGGGAACGTCGCCGAGCACTTGATCGTACGAGCGATTCTCCTTCAAAATAAAGAAGACGTGTTTGATCGGACCGTCTTTACGTACGACGGGATCGTTAGGCGAACGCTGCCAACCTTGCGCGCCTTGCGTGGCGCCCAAGCCAGGCGCCCGTGCGGAAAGATCGTAGGCTCTGATCGATCCGTATTCAATCGCGGCGACGTAGTCGTAGTAGTTCGCCGAAACCCGCGAGAGGTAGGGATTCGGACGCGTCCCTTCGCCTTTGCCGTTCACGATAAAGAGCCGGTCTCCAACCGGCACGACGTCGGTCGGATACCAACCCGCGGCAATGCGCCCGACAACTCGTCGACCGCGAATGACGGCGATCGAGTTGGCGGCGCCGAGGCTTACGAAGACCGTGCCGCCCCGCACCGCGAGCGCATTCGGGGAGACTCCCGCAAGCCGCCCGCCTGCCGGGCGATCTCCAACAAAAATTCCAGCGAGTCGCTTCGCGCTCGCGGCGTCGTACACGCCGACCGAGTCCGCGTCGCTCTCCGCGACGTAGAGCGTGCCACCCGTCACGAAGAGGTCGGAGGGATGAAGTCCGGCCGGGATTCTTCGTTCGGCGAGCGTTACGGTATCGATGGCTGCGATGTAATCGCTCGCGCGGTTCGAGGCGAAGAGGGTCTTGCCGTCCGATGTAAATGCGAGGCCGCCGATATGTCCTCCGACGCGGACCGGCTTGGCTTTCGGAAGATCCGGTAGCGTTCCGATACGCACCGACGCGTCGCCGTCGGTTGCCACCGCGAAGATGCGCCCGTTGAGGGTCGCGACGGCCGTGGGGTACGATTGCTTGGGCATCGCAATGGCGCGCACCGTACGCGTGACTAGATCGACGTCGACCAGCGCATCGGCGTTCGCACCGGCAACCAGAACGTGGCGCGCGTCTAACCAAACCGGCCGGCCGAACGCGCCTTTCAGAGTGACGGACGCGACTTGTTTGAGATCGGCCGTGCGGTAGAGACCTAACGTCGGCGGATTGAAGCCCGACTCAACCACGGCCAGCGTCTTTCCATCCGGCGATGCGGCGGCGCCCTGCGGCATCGTGCCGGTCTCGGTCATCATGCCTTGCGGTTGCGGAATAGTCCACCCACTCGGAAGAACGATGCTGCCCGGCTTTCCAGCCATGGCCGCTCCCGAAACCGCAACTGCCAATAACCAAAGGCTCAGTACGACGCGCACGGAATTTCCCTCCAAGGGATTTTTTCAAGGCAAGACATCAGATGACCTGTTGTCTGAGGTTTCTAGCTTAGCCCGGCACCGACGTCCTTCAGCGATTTCTTCAGATGCGAGCGCACCAAGCGGCGTGTTTCGGCCACGTCGCCTTTCGCGATCGCTTCGCAAAGCGCAGCGTGAAGCGGATCGTTTTCCGTCCGCACGTATTCGGGGGTTACGGCGGCGGCCATCAGCGGCTGAACGATCTCGACGAACGAGGCGTAAACCTCGCGGAGCGCCGAACTCTTCGCCGCCCGAGCGACCGCAAGGTGAAAGGCGAAGTCCGCCTTGGTGTAGCGCGCAACGTCGCCTTCGCGAATTGCCTGGGCTCGCTTCTTCAGACTCGCCCGCATGGCCGCGATATCGCGTGAGTTGCGGCGCTGCGCCGCGAGCTCCGCGAGCGGTAGCTCAAGGAAGAGGCGGGCCTCGTAGATGTCCGCAAGCGCCGCGCGCCCGAGCCGCTCTTCAAGCGACTCACGAAACGCCCGCGCCGCAACGAACGTCCCCTCGCCGTGCCGAACGTCCACCATCCCGCGGTTGGCGAGAACGCGCATGGCTTCGCGAATCGTCGATCGGCCGACACCGAAGAGCACGCAGAGCTCGCCTTCGGGCGGCAAACGATCGCCGACACCGTAAGTTCCCTTCGCGACGAGCGCGCTGACGCGCTCGATCACCTGATCCGCGAGGCCGTTGCGTCTGATGGGCGAGGGATGCATTGCCATGGATACCTTTCGCCGGGCTCCTGAGGAATGCCCCGGACAGCAGGTCATCCGATGACTCGCTATTCAAACGCACTGAGTTCATCCAGGTCAAAGACGGCCCCAACGTCGACCGTTTGCAGCGCACGCTGCCTCAACTCGGCGTGGTTGCGCAGTAATCGCACCGTATCGCCGGACGGCAGGTCGCCTATGAACCGGCGCGCTCGCGGCGAGAGCCGCACCGGATGGCCCGGCGCGCCCTCATGAACGGGAAAGACGACGTCGGCATCGTCCGCGGCGCCGCAGATCGATTCGATCAACGCTTTGCCGATCAGCGGTTTGTCGCCCAGCAAGACGATCAGGGCGACGCCGGCCGGCACCGCGCGGTTTGCCAGAGCCAGAGAATGCGACATGCCGCGGTCGGGCGCGTCATTGAGCAGCACCTCGACGTCCGTACGGCCGGCGAGATAGCGCGCGACCTCAGGTCCGGCCACCACGATCGGCTTCCACGCTTGCGACGCGGCGATCGGATACTCGATCAGCGTTCGCCCCCGAAACTCCATCAAGAGTTTCTGCTCGCCGATCCGCGACGACGTTCCGGCAGCCAGAATGACGGCGCGGACCGCGATCACCGGCTATGGATCGCTCGGCGCGTCTCCCGTAGCGGAACGCCGAGGCGCTCGTGACGGTTTGCGACGACCTCGGCGAGGATGGAGAGGGCAGTCTCCGCGACCGTTGCGCCGCCGATGTCGAGCCCGGCAGGACCATGGACGCGCGCGAGCGCTTTCCCGTCGAACCCATCGTCGCGCAGCGATTGGCGTCGCGCCGCCTGGGAGCTGCGGCTCCCCAGTAATCCGATGTACGGGGCATCCGAACGAAGCGCGCACCGCAGTGCCGGCAGATCGAACTTCGGGTCGTGGGAGACGATCACGATCGAGGTCCGCTCCGAGAGGGCGTTGGGCAAGTAGTCCTCGGGCCACTCGTTCACCATCGCATCCGCATTTGGCACGCGCTCCTTCGTGCCAAACGCCGGGCGCGGGTCCACGACAACCACCGTGAAATCCAAGCGTCGTCCGATCGTTGCCAGCTCGGCCGCCAACGCCGTGGCGCCGACGAGAATCAGCGCCTCTTTGGCCGGAAAAACGTGTTCGAAAAGCTCGCGGGATCCGTCAAGGTTCCGGTAACTAAAACGCAAGGTCGCGTCGCGCTCGCCGGCGGCAATCGCGTGGGCTTCGTCGAGAAACGCGCGCTCCGGAGGCCACGTGACGACTCGCATGACTGCTCCGCAGCCGGCGCCGCCGAACAGTTCGTCTTCGGTCGCGAGGTTGATGTCAAGCGGGCGTGGTTGCCCGTCGGCCGCCGTCTGCAGACACGCCTCGACAATTTCAGCCTCGTAGCAGCCCGCGCCGATGTTCCCCGCGATGTGGCCCTCCGAGTCCACGGCAATCGTCGTGCCGATCGGGGCTGTCGCCGCATCGCGCAGCGCGACGAGCGTCGCGAGCGCAAAGCTGCGGCCTTCCTCGGTCCAGGCCGCCACGGTCGCAAACACCTCACGCACCGGCCGTTACCTTCCTACGCTTTCCTAGGTTGGCCAACCCGCGCAATTCATCGAGCGACGCAAGCATGTTCAGGTACGGAAGCGCGGCTTGCATACCGCTCGCCGATGGAGTAAAGCTGGGCTCCCCGGCGTGCGGGTTTACCCAGGCGATCGCCGCGCAGCGGCGCGCGAGTTCGCGCATCGAATGCTTCAACTGCGGGATATCGCCAACGTCGAGGCCGTCACTTATGACGATTACAAACGTTCGATCGCCCAAATGCGCGCCATGCTTGCGCACGCACTCCGCCAAACTTGCGCCGATCCGCGTACCGCCGCCCCAGGCTTCGCCCAAATCGTCCAAACGATATCGGCCGCCGCGGCCGGCGTCGCGTAGCTTGCGCGTAACGTCGCGCAGCTTCGTGCTGAAGAGAAAGACGCTCGCGCGGCGCGTACGCCTGCAAAGTGCGTAGGCGAACTGCAGCATGCGCGGGCCATGCTCGGCCATCGAACGACTGCCGTCGAGCAACAGCACGAAACGCGGATCGCGCAGCGGATGGCCGAGCCTATGCGGCACGACAACGTCGCCGGCGGTGCGCAGACTCGCGCGGAGGGTTCGCCGCAGATCGAAACGCTCGCCCCGGGCCTGCGGCTTCCAGCGCAGCGACCGGACCAGATGCAGCCGCGCGATCAGCCGTTCGGCATCCGCGAACGCGGCGTCGAGCCCCTCGGTTGGAATTGCTATCGCGCCCGCTGCCGAGGCGGCCGGGCTGTACCGCGCGCGCCGCACTTGCCAGGCTTGAGCTAGGTCTTCACCTTGAGGCAGAGCCGACGGCTGCGGTGCAACCGCGGCTGCCTCGCCGTTCTCTGCCGTCCGCTGCAGCCGAGTCCGATTTGGGCGCGTGCGCCGCCTCTCCGCGTGCTTCGGTTGCGCGATCCCAAACGATTTGGTTGAAAAGAACGCCGCGAACGCACGATCGAAGGGCTCGATCTCCTCGGCTCGGCTGCAGCAGATCGTCCGCAGAGCGGCCGCCACGCGCCCACGGCTCTCCACGCCGACCGTCTCGATCGCTCGCAGCGCCTCTCGCGCCTCCCGCGGGCCAATGATGAACTCGTGGTCGCCGCGCAAACGCGAGCAAAACTCGACGACCGCAGCCGTTAAACTGCCGTTCATCGTAGGTTTGCGCGAACCGAACCCAAGCCGTAATCGGCTTCATGCGGCTCCCTCGAAGCGCCCCCATCGGGACCATGCAACAACGTTTCGTACCGCGGCCGCAGCGACCGCAGGAGCTCCCAATCTTCCTGCACCTTCAGAATGCAGCCGGCCGTCCGTTCCAACGTTTCCTCGTCCAGCGCATCTCGATGCAGCCGCACGAGCGCGAGCGCCCAATCCAGGCTTTCGGCCGTGCCGGGCACGCGTTCGAACGGCTGCGCACGCAGGAACTCCATGAATCGCGCGATCTGGCGCGCGAGGCGCTCGTTGAGGCCGGGTAAGCGCGCGTGCAAAATCGCGATCTCGCGTCCGAGCGACGGATAGCCGATCCACAAATAGAGGCAGCGCCGCCGCAGCGCATCCGACAGATCCCGAGTGCGGTTGGAAGTCACGATCACGAACGGGCGAGCCTTCGCGCGGATCGTGCCGATTTCCGGAATCGTCACTTGAAACTCACCCAGCAACTCGAGCAGAAAGGCTTCGAACGCCTCTTCGGCGCGATCGATTTCGTCGATCAGCAGCACGGGCGCTCGATCGGCCGAAATTGCCTCGAGCAGTGGGCGCGCGAGCAAGAACGACTTGTCGAAGATCTGCGTCTCGCGCTCCGCCAGCGAAATTCCCGAGTTCTCGGTGAGCCGGATGTGGAGCAACTGCTTGGGATAGTTCCATTCGTACAATGCGTTGGCGGCGTCGAGGCCTTCGTAACACTGCAACCGGATCAGCTTGGTGTCGAGCACGTCGGCCAGCACCTTCGCGCTCTCGGTCTTGCCGACGCCGGCCGGTCCCTCGACCAGTAGCGGCTTCTCCAATGCGAGCATCAGCTCGATCGACGTCGCGAAATCTTCATCGGCGATGAAGCCACGCTGCGCGAACCGCTCTTGGACCTGCGCCGCTTTCACGCTTGAACGCCGTGGTGACTGCAGCAGATGTGATCGGCCTCCTCGGGCACCAACGACTCAGGATGCACTGCTTGCGTCTCGTTCGCCGTCGCAAACGCAATAATCTCGGCCAAGATTGCGACGGCAACGTCGCCCGGCCGGCGCGCACCGATGTCAATCCCGGCCGGATTATGGACGCGCTCGAGATAAGCGCGCCCAATACCTCGCCGTTCCACCTCCGCGAGCACGTCTGCTGCCCGTTTGCGGCTTGCCAACAGGCCGACGTACGGCGGCATCTCTTGCGCTAACAACGCTTCCAGCATCGCCTCGTCGTAATGACCTTGCGTTGCAACGACGGCGACGAGCCCGGCACGCTCGCCGGCACCCAGCCCTGCGAGAAACTCGGGGAGCGCGGCTATGGCGATTGCGCTACCGGGATCGTCAGCCACGACTTCGCCGATCTCGCTCTCCTGCACGACCCGCAGGACGCGATACCCGTCCAACACCGCGCCCAAACGCGCCAACGCGGACGCCACGGGCGTGAACCCGGCAACCAACAGAATGCGTGGCGGGAGGTGCGGCTCGACGTACACGTCCACCGCGCCTTCAGAGGCGCAGCTCATCGGCACGATCACCGTTCCAGCCGGACTCGACTCATCGGCATCGGGCGGCGCACCCGGACGAATTTGCACCAGCCGCGCCGTTCCGCTGCGCATTGACGCTACACCTTGCCGGCGCACGATGTCGCGCGAACACGAACCGCCGACGAACCCTTGCATGCGCCCGTCGGGAAAGACGATCGCGCGGTCGCCGAGGTGCGAGCTGACGGGCGCGCGCCGCGCTACCACGGTTGCCAGCGCAAACGGCGTTCGCGCGCGCTCCAACTCCGCAACGCGCTCGAGGAAATCGGGGCCGATCATCGCTGCTTATGCGTTGGCGCTGAGACGCTTCCTCACGTTTTCGAAGGTCGTTTCGATCACGCGATGCGCTTGATTGTCGAGCACGCGCCCGCCGACGGTCGCAACCGGGCCGCGCACGGACGCCGTCGCCTTCCAGTTCAAGGTCGTCGCGGCGTCGCCGTTCGCGGTTACATCCGCGCCGGCCAACAGGTCAACGACGCTTCCCAGGCCGCCGCCGCTGATCTTCATATCCAGGTGACTACCGTCCGCGCCCGGCACGAGCGCGACCTTGAAGGTAAACTTGCCGCGCACGGGACCCACCGCAACGCCGACGGTCGCATCGAAGTTGTGCGCGTCCCGGACGGTCGTCGATTGAACGTCGGGAAGACACGCGCCGACCTTGGCAGGATCGTTGATGAACGCCCACACCGCGTCCTTGCTCGCGGGAATGCTCTCCTGGCCGCTCCACTCGAGGTTCACGTCGTTGCTTCGGCGTCCCGTATCGCACGCCACAGCTTCTCGCGCGTCAACGGCATATCGAGGTGCACGATGCCCAGCGGGGCAAGCGCATCCATGACGGCGTTTACGAAGGCCTGAGGCGATCCGACATTGGGACTTTCGCCGACGCCTTTGGCGCCGATCGGATGGTGAGGACTAGGCGTAACGGTGTTGTCCGTCTCCCAATGCGGCGTCTCGAGCGCGGTCGGCACGAGGTAGTCGGTGAAGTTGGTGTTGAGGTGGTTACCATCGGCATCGAACGCGATCTCCTGAAAGAACGCCATCGCGAAGCCTTCGGTCAATCCGCCGTGGATCTGGCCTTCGACGATCATCGGATTGATCACGACGCCGCAGTCGTCGACGGCTAAGAATCGGCGGACCTTCGTGTAACCCGTCTCGCGATCGACGTCGACGACCGCGATGTACGTTCCGTTGGGAAACGTCAGGTTCGGCGGATCGTAGTAGTAAGTCGCCTCTAGTCCCGGTTCGCTGTCGGGCGGCGGATTCGTGTATGCGGCAAACGCGACGTCTTTCATCGTCACGCTCTTCCCGGGCACGCCTCTGACGTTAAACTTGTAGTCTTGCCACTCGATATCGGCTTCCGAGGCTTCCAACAGATGTGCGGCGATCTTCTTCGCCTTCTCGCGTATCCGGCGCGCCGCTAGTGCGAGCGCGGCGCCCGCAACCGGCGTGCTTCGGCTCGCGTACGTTCCAAGACCGTAAGGCGCCGTGTCGGTATCGCCTTCTTCCACTAAGAGTTCTTGCGGATCGAGCCCGAGTTCTTCGGCGACGATCTGCGCCCAGGTCGTCTCGTGGCCTTGGCCCTGGCCGCGCGTGCCGGCGCGAACGATGCCCGATCCCGTCGGGTGGATCCGGATCTCGGCGCTGTCGAACATCTTGATTCCGAGAATATCGAAGTGCTTACCCGGGCCGGCACCCACGACCTCGGTGAACGTCGAGACGCCGATGCCCATCAGCTCGCCCTTCGCGCGCTTCTCCGCTTGCTCTTTGCGCAGCGCGTCGTAGCCGATCTTCTCGAGCGCCTTGCGCGTCGTCGCTTCGTAGTCGCCGCTGTCGTAGACGAATCCGAGCGGCGAATGATACGGGAACTGCTCCTTCTTGACGAAGTTGAGCCGGCGCAGATCGACGGGGTCGATCGCGAGCTTGCGCGCCAAAATATCCATGCCGCGCTCGATTGCGAAGGATGCCTCCGTTACGCGAAACGAGCAGCGATAGGCGATCCCGCCCGGCGCCTTGTTGGTGAAATAGGCGTCCACCTCGGCAAAGGCAGTCGGAAAATCGTAGGAGCCGGTGACGATTCCGAACAGGCCCGCCGGATACTTGCGCGGATCGGCGGCCGCATCGAACGCGCCGTGATCGGCGGTCGTCGACACTTTGAGCGCCGTAACCTTGCCGTCTTTCGTGGCGCCGATCTCGACATCCATATGATAGTCGCGCGCGAAGCCGGTCGTGGTGAGATTTTCGGTGCGCGTTTCGACCCACTTGACCGGTACGCCGATGATCACCGACGCGACCGTCGCGACGACGTACCCCGGATAGACCGGAACTTTGTTGCCAAAGCCGCCGCCGATGTCGGGTGAAATCACGTGAATCTTGTCTTCGGGAATCCCAGTGACGAGCGAAAATGCGGTGCGATGCACGTGCGGCGCTTGCGATGTCATGTAGATCGTCAACCGGCCGGTGGCCTTGTTCATGTCGGCCACGACGCCGCAGGGTTCGAGCGGTGCCGGATGACAGCGCGGGAAGAGAATACGCTCCTTGATCCGCACGTCCGATGCGTCCAGCGCCGCAGCAGTCTTGCCTTGATCTCCCACTTCCCAGTGATAGATGTGATTCGTCTTGGCTTCTCGATCGTCGCGCAAGATAATCTTGTCTTCCTTCGATTGGAAGGGCGTGACGACCGGATCGAGCGGTTCGTACTCCACCTCGACAAGCTCAACGCCATCGTTGGCGATCTCACGCGATGTCGCGACGACGCCGGCAACCTCTTGATACTGATAGAGCGCTTTGCCGAAAGCCAGCACCATCTGTTTGTCGTAGCCGTGGAAGGTCGGCAGCCACTCCAACTTGGCGGCGTCGAGATCTTCACCGGTTATCACGGCCTTGACGCCAGGGAGCGCCATCGCTTTACTCTTGTCGATGCTCTTGATGCGCGCGTGCGGATACGGGCTGTGGACCAGCGCGAGATAGAGCATGTTCGGAAGCACGATGTCGTCGAGATAGCGTCCGCGACCGCGAATAAAGCGCGGGTCTTCCTTGCGCTTCATCGCAACGCCGATCGATGCCGTCATTTTCCCTAACCCCCTGCCGCCGCAGCGGCCGGCTCGGCTGCGAGTTCCCCTGCCGCTTGCTGCACGGCCTTGACGATGTTCTGGTAGCCGGTGCAGCGACAGAGATTGCCTGCGATGCCTTCGCGAATCTCGGCTTCCGTGGGCGCGGCATTGTGCTTGAGCAGAACGTACGTCGTCATTAGCATGCCCGGCGTGCAGTACCCGCACTGCAGGCCGTGCTGATCCCAGAATCCTTGCTGCAAAGGATGAAGCGTGCCGGCTTGCTCCAAACCTTCGACCGTCGTAATCTCGTGGCCGTCGGCCTGCACGGCGAACATCGTGCACGACTTGACCGCCCGGTCCCCGTCCAACGCGACGACGCAGCAGCCGCAGCTCGACGTGTCGCAACCGACGTGCGTCCCAGTGAGCCCCAGCTCTTCGCGCAAGAAATACGCGAGCAGCATTCGCGGTTCGACGTCGGGCTCGTAAGGCGTGCCGTTGACTGTAACGCTGACCTTCATTGTAGTTCTCCTACGCCGAGGCGTGCGAGCGCGGCCGTAATTGCACGACCGACCAACACCCCCGCCATGGCCTTTTTAAACTCGATCGATCCACGGTTGTCCGGACTCGGATCGGCAATCTTCTCAGCTTCGCGCATCGCTTCGCGAATCAAGGCTTTGCTCGGCTTGGCACCGCGCAACAGCTTCTCGGCCCCATCCACGCGCAGCGCTTTGGGCGCAACGGCGCCGATTGCGACGCCCGCATCGGCGATCGTTCCATCGTCAGCCAGCGCGATCTGCGCGGCCGCGGAGGCCGTCGCAAAGTCGCCCACCTTGCGCTCGATCTTTTGATAGGAACCCGATGTGCGCGCGCCCGGCGTTGGGAAGCGCACCTCGACGGCCATCTCACCGGTGCCGACCGCAGTGGTGAAGGAGTCAACGATAAAGTCGTCTATGCCCACCGAGCGCGTACCTGCTTTTCCGGATACCGAGAGGGCGGCGCGCGACGCCAGAGCGACCACGGGCCAGTCGCCGGCCGGATCGTTGTGGCACAAGCTGCCTACCATCGTTCCCGTCTGACGCACGACCGGATCCGCGACGACCGAGGATGCGTCGGCGATCAAGTGATACCGCGCAGCGATCAATGCCGTCGTCTCGATCGCATAGTCGCGCGTTGCGGCTCCGATCGTAAGATATCCGTCGCTTTCGCGTAGATAAACGAGCTCGTCGATCGAGTTGATATCCACCAAAGCGGAGGGCCGTGCCAACCGAAAGCGCATGGCAGGTATTAGGCTTTGACCGCCCGCCAAGATTCGCGCATCATCGCCGTAGCCGGCGAGCGCCTCAAGGGCTTCTTGCGTCGATCTCGCGCGACGGTACTCAAACGGCGCTGGAAACATTCTCGCCTCCAAACCAAGACGGGTCAGGAAATCGGAACTCCCTCGTTCGACGCCTGCCGGGGCACCTCCGTTAGGCGGCGCCGGACGCACCGGAATCGCCGCCACAGGCTTGAATAGGCTGCTGTATGGCAAATCCCATACGGTGTCTGGTCGTCGCCGCGGCTTTTGCGTTCGGCGGCTGCGGTGCTCCGCCGCCGACGAGCGCCATGTCGCCGGCCATGCTGGAGCAGGCGCTGTCGCCGGCGCCGCACGGCTTGCAGCAAGACCTTTACGTTTCGAACGAGGGAAACAACACGATCTCCATCTATCAGGTGCTCGGCAAGACGCCGCTTCGGACGATCACCCAGGGTCTGGATATTGCGGTATTCTCGGATATCGTCTTCGATAAATCCGGCCACGTGTATTGCGCGAACTACGACTCCAACACCGTGACGGTTTATGCGAAGCAAACCACGAAGCTGCTGCGCACCGTCTTCGGTGGGCTCGACGGTCCTCGCGCTCTAGCGTTCGACAAAGGCGGAAATCTTTACGTCGCGAACGAGACCGGCAACAGCGTCACCGTCTATTCAGCCGGTGGTGTAGAGCCCATCCGCACGATCACCGATGGTGTCTCGGAGCCAACCTCGCTCGCCTTCGACAAGTCCGGCAATCTCTACGTCGGCAACGCAAACGCTTCGTACAGCACGGTTACGGTCTACGCTCCCGGCAGCGGCAAGGTGCTGCGCACGCTCTCCGCTGACCTCGATAGCCCCAACGACCTGCTCTTCGACGTTAGGGGCGACCTCTACGTCCTCAACTGGTCAGGGCAAGACGTCGTGGTCTTTGCCGCAGGAACCGACCGCGTCAAACAAGTCATCTCGCGCAACATCGACTACGGATCGCGGATGGCCTTTGACCGCTTTGGAAATCTTTACGTTGCCAACGATGGCTCCGGCACCGGCGTTACGGTGTACGGCGGTCCGCACATGGCGTACGAATACGCGATTACCGACGGCCTTGACGCGCCGTACTGGCTGACGTTTGACTCAAGCGGCAATCTGTACGTCAGCAGTCAAGACAACAACACCATCGCGGTCTACGCTCCAGGCAAAGCTACTCTTTTGAGGGCCATTACGGACGGCGTCGATGAGCCGATCGCCGTTGTGTTTGAACCCTAACGCTGGGACGCTACTTCGGCGGGCAACTCTCGGCGCCGGGTTTGACCGCGGAGAGCGCCGTAACGCTCGAGATCGAGAGCGGCGTCGTGCCGGTCGGCTTTACGCAATCATAAGAAAGAATGTAGGCGGTGACGGCGGCGTCGTCGGTTTTGGAGAGCGATCCGGGAGCCGTGAGCGGCATCTGCTGCGAAACGATGCCGTAGAGCTGGGCGACGTTAAGACTGGAGTGCGCGAAACCCGGACCGGTTAGCGCGGGTCCGGAGACGCCTTGTAAACGCGCGCCGTGGCACGAAAGACACTGCTTTATGTAGACCTTCGATCCGGCCGAGGCTTGCGCGGTGGTGTAGGGAGCGCTCACCGTCGCCGATGCTGGAGCAGCCGAGCCGCTCTCGGAGTTCGCCGCGCCGGCGACCGTCGCAGCGGGCTGTCCGGTCGCATCGTTCATGACGGTCGGCGACGTGCTTACGCTATACGCGACGACGCGCGCTACGTGCGATTGGGGCAGGTTGGGCGTTTGCTGGTTCCCGCCTTCGCCGGCTTCAACAACGATGTACTCGTGGCCGTCGGACCCTTGGTATGCAGAGATCGGCGCGACGATCGAAGCGCCGGCGTCGTCGTGCCACAGCTCGCGCCCGGTTTTTGGCTCGAACGCATAGACGCGACCGCTGGCGTCGCTTGTGAAGATCAGGCCGTTGTGCGTGACGAGCACGCCGCCTTGCGCCGAGTAGGGTAGTGGCTTAATCCATGCCGGTTTGCCGGTGCTGACGTCGATGGCCGTCAGTACGCCGGTTGCTGACCGGCGCTTGGGGAGCGGTCCGGCCGTGAACGGCTGTCCCGGAACGTACGGCACGACCGCCGGATAAACAATCTTCCAAATCGCGCACTCTTGCGTGCTCGGAATAAAGAACAGGTTGACCGCGTCGTCGTACGAGCCGCCATTCCATTCGATGCCGCCACCGTGATTTGGACAGGCGAACGTCCCCTTGAGCGAGGGAACGGTTGTGAAGATGCCCTGCTGATTGCTCACCGCGAGCCGGCTGACAAGCTTGCCGTTCGTGCGATCGAGAATTACGAAATCGCCGGCCTTATCGCCAACCGCCAACAGCTGCCGATCGACTCCGCCGACCTTGCCGGTAAAGAGGACCGGCGGCATCGACGGATCGTTGTCGTGCACGTCGTTGGGAACGATCTTGTAATACCATTTGAGGCGCGGTGCGGCGCCGGAGATGTCGAGCGCGACGACCGAATCGGAGTAGAGATTGAGGCCCTTGCGCCCGTATTCGCTTAGATTAGGACCGGGATTTCCGGGTGCCGCATAGAGCGTGTCGGTCGCCTGGTCGATTGAAAGACCGGCCCAAACGGCGGCGCCGCCGTGGATGTACGAATCGCCCGGCCAGGTGCTGTGTCCGGGCTCGCCCGGTTGTGCTACCGTATGCCAATCCCACAAGCGCGACCCGTCTTGCGCGTTAAAGGCACTGACCAATCCACTTCCGCCGAGGTCCCCGCCCGACGTGCCGACGATTACCTTGTCCTTGTAGACGTAGGCGGCGGTCGAGTACCACGTGTTGCTCGTGTCGTGACAGGCCGGCACGTCGAACGACTGTTTGCCGGTTGCCGCATCGATCGCAATCAGCCGGCAATCCTGCGTCACGATATAGAGCTTGCCGTTGTCGATGCCGACGCCGCGATTGACCGGATATTGCAGCTCATACGCGGGATTATAGCCGAACGCCCAGCGCAATGCGCCGGACGTTCCGTCCAGTGCAAGCACGCTGTCGTGTGACGTCGAGACATAGACGGTGCCGGCCCAAGCGATCGGGCTGGCCTCTTCCTCGCCGGCGTCCTTAACGTCGGTAACCCACGCCTTCTTAAGCTGCGCGACGTTCGCGGGAGAGATCTCGCTCAGGCCCGTGACGCGGTTTCCGCCGTACGTCTTTCCCGGAACGATCCAGTCGGCGTCATTGGAACCGGCCTGCAGCAGAGCCGTCGAATCCGGCCCCGCCTTCGTGGCGTTGCCTCCGCCGGAACACGCCGCCGCGATCGAGAGCATCGAGGCAATGGCGAGCACGTGCAATGCGGTTCTCATCAGCGCTACCTCCGGACTAAATTACGAAGCGGCCACCGTTGGTGCAAAGAATTACCAAGAGCATCGAGACGAGGATCAGCTCGTAGTTCCACCCGAGCCCGTCCTTACCCCAAAACCCCGTCTTCCAGACGAAGATCTTCTTTTGAAACGCGCCGAGCATGATCAGGATCAACCCGATCGCCGCCAACTGCGCAAAAAAACCGATGACGACCGCCGCTCCGCCCAGCAGCTCAGCTGCCCCCAAGAAAACCGCGAAGCCCTTTGGTACTCCCAGGCCCTTACTTCGCTCGTCGGGACTCTTGAGGTCGTTGTAGCCGCTGTCGATGAAAACCAGCCCCACCATCAGTCTGAGGAGTACGAGGGCGAAATCCGTGTAGTGCGCGAGCTGCGGAAACATTACGCGCATCATATCGGAAAACGCAGCGTAAGCCAACTCGGGGGCGTCCCGCGTAGCTACGGTAAGCGCTCGTCCCTCGTAGAAGTGCCGCTGACGTATGGATGAAGTGATCGGACGCGTGATGACCGTGGGAGGCTCCCGCATGACCGTGAGTCTCGAGGGCGGCGGGTCTTCTCGTCCGAAAAAGATATCCTGGGGGAGACCATCGGCCGTCTGTTCCGAGTTCCCGTCAACGATAAGCCCCTCACGATCGTCGACCTCGGCTTTGCTCAGACCGTTCGCATCATCACGCAGATTGCCAAGGAAGGCCGCAAGTACGGCATCTCACTCGCGTTGATCACGCAGCGGCCATCCGAGCTATCGCTGGCGGCGCTCTCGCAATGCGGCATGGTCTTCGCGCTGCGTTTGGGAAGCGACACCGATCAGCAGTTTATCGCCAGGACGCTCCCCGACGTTGCGCGCGAGATGCTCTCCGCTTTACCGAGTCTGCCCACGCAGCAGGCGATTGTCTCAGGCGAAGGCGTTAGGGTCCCGATGCGCGTTCGCTTCGCCGATCTGCCGCCGCAGCGCCGTCCGCACAGCGAGGGGTGCAGAGTTTACCATAGCATGGCGAGCGGACACGGCCGATCAAGGATTCATCGAACGCGGCATCCAGCGGTGGCGCACGCAAAATAGAACCTAGCGCGCAGTCACCAAAACGCTTCGCCGACCCAAGAGGCCTGGAGTTCGGCGACGCGTTCCCGTTCTAACTCGGTCAGGCATCGGCCACCCTCGAGCGCACAGGCTTTGTCGCGGTAGCCGATCCATGCGAGCTCGGCGGCGGCGAGTGCCGAACGCTGCGCGCTGGTCAGACGCGCGACGTACAGACCGTAGACGCGATTGAGCTCGGCGTCGGCCGCGGCGTCAACGGGAAGTTTGGGCGGCGGCGTGCCTTTGGTTTGTAATGCGGCGAGCAGCGCCCCTACGCGTCGCGTACGCGCGCGCGTCATCCGCACGTCGCACTCGACGCCGAGTTGCGGCGCGATCGTGCCGGGAAGGTAAAGCTGGTATTCAAAGGCACATGTTTTGTCGCGCGCCGCCGCCCACGCGGCTTGAGCTGCTGAAAAGGGCGCCGGATCGATGCCCGCTTTGTGCAGCGCTGCCGTTACCTTGACGGAAGCGCTCTGTAGTTCAGAATCTGCCGCGACGTCTTGCTTGCTCCAACACGTCCGCATGTCGTACGTCGTTCCTTGGTCACACGTACCCTGAGCACGCGCTGTTCCGGTAGCGGAAAGCGCCGCTAGGATTACCAGTGTTGCGAACGTGACCGCGCGGATCGGCAAGGAAGGGAATCCGGTCGCCTAAGCCGGGCTTCCCTCTTTCACTGCCGACTTCAGCATGGTCCGCAACTCTGGGGAATCGGCGTGTTGATGGACGGCGATCGCGTGCTGGCTCGCAGCTTCGACCAGCTCGTCCTCGTTATCGGCGGAGATCGCTATCGTGCACTTGCTCTCGCTGGGATACTCCCGGCAATCAATGAACTTACGACTCATGGCGTACTCCTTCGTGCCGGCCTTGGAAGCCGGCTGGGCGGCCCTTCAGGGCCGGCACGGAGGTTTCCCGCTCGCGTTGTCGTTGGTGTAATGGATCGAGATCGTTTGCGCCGGATGACTCGATGCGAGCGGCCACCGGAGGATTATCTGCGTCGATCCAAATAGTTTCGACGTCACCCGTGAGTACGATCTCCGGGCGAGGCATCGTAATGTGAAAGCGGTTGGGGCGGCATACTTGACGACTACGGTTTCGCCCGAGTTGAAAAGATCGGTCGCCACAACCGACCGCACGTGCGTAAATGCGAGGCGCATGGCGTTCACGTCGGCATACGGATCGGGGCCAGCCACGGCGTTCTGGCCGCTCAGCGCAAGGGCGAAGAGCGGGACCGGGATGGTTTGCATGGTTTTGTTCGCCGTTTTTCGCTCTCGCGTTCGTTGCTGGAACGGAGAGGGCTTGTTACATACCCGGGCGACCTGCGGATTAAGCGGACCCGCCCGATGCGAACTGCACCTGCCGTCCCCAGGTAGCAGAATGTCGAATGCCTCACATTCTGAAGAATCCAGCAATAGCGTCGTTTGTATCGAGCACGAACGTAACGGGCTGATTCCCGGCACTGAAGACCGCCGTGTAGTGGTAGCGGTGATAGCCCCCCACCTCGTCGTCCGAGACAAACTGCAATCGCTCGAACGTGCCATTCGCCGCGAACAGCTTTCGAAGTTCGCCGAGCGTCGAAGGGGTCATCGCCCGCTTGAACGCGTCGGTCATTTCGTCACCGGGGACCCTCGCCGCGAGCAGGCTCGCAAAGAACGCGGTGAATCGGTCGGTCAGCGGTGCCGCCTTCGCGGCGTCAACTGCAGTTTGGGAGGCTGCCTGCGCCGCCGCCGACGCGGCCTGAGCCGGATAAGCGGTCTTGAGAGCCTCCTCTACCAAAACGCTCGTCGGGAAATCGAAGTCGTTTCCCAGGGCGACGACGGCAAAGCGGTCTTTGAGGATCATTTCGTCGTCGGCCTCGAATCCGGGAAGCCCGCCGTGATGCCCGACCAATAGCAGATTGCCGAATGGAAAGATCATAAAACCCAACCCGTAGCGAGCGCCTCTGCCGAGGTCGTCGCTGGGCTGCGCCGACGTCGTCATCGCGGACAATGTCGCCGCACCCACAATTCGTCCATCCATCAATGCGATGTCGAAGCGTGCCATGTCTCCAGCAGTGCTGGACACGTCGCCGCATCCGTAATACCACGAAATGTCGCCCGGCGATTGCGGCGCGGCTCCGTCGCCGGAAAGCAAATACCCAATCGCGACGGCACTCTTCGACGGGACGGTCCCAGCGAAGGTTTCCGACATGCCCGAGGGCCGGAAAATGTATTTTTCGTAGTAAGCATGCAGCGGGAGTCCGGAAATGCGCTCAACGATGAGCCCGAGGAGTACGTAGTTTGTGTTGCTGTATGAGAAACGCGTTCCGGGAGGGGCCGGCGCAAGTTTCGCTGCCTCATCGATAATTCGCACCGGGGTTGTGGGCGATTCCGCTCGACCGTCGGCAATCGCGGCGTCGAGATAGTTGGCGATTCCGCTGCGGTGCATCAGCAGGTCGCGGATGGTGATCGAGGCCGCGTTCGGAAAGTCGGGCCGGAATGCCGCCAGGCGGTCGTCGAGTGAGAGACGCCCGCGCTCGACGAGTTGCGCGACCGCAAGCGCGGTGAACATTTTCGTGGCGGAGCCAATTCGGAAGAGCGTGTCGGCCGTTACCGGCGCCCCCGTCGACAGGTCGCGCACGCCGGCGAATCCGGAGCCCAGGAGTTTGCCGTTCCAGACGAGAGCAAAGGCCACGCCAGCCGTCCGGTGGCTGTCTACCAGACGCTTCGCGGCCAGATGGACGGATCGCTCGACTTCAGCCGATCCACCCTTCGCGCCGAGAGCAACGGCCACAGCGAGAACGGCGTGAATCATGGTTCCTGTTTGTCCTTCGGGGTCACCTGCCCGGATATCTGCGCAAGGCGGTAGAATGGGTCCGCCATGAAGCTGCTGTTTTATTACGACGTTTGCTCGCAGTGGTCGTACTTCGCCGATCTGACGCTAGACCGGTTGCGCGAGAAATACGCGAGCGACCTCGACGTCGAGTGGCGTATCGCCATGGTAAAGGACGGCGAACCGATCGGGTATTCGGCGGAGGCGCTCGGGTGGATGTATCGGCGTTCGGAATCTATCAGCGGCATCGGCGTTACCTCGGGCTGGATTCGCGGCAACGATCGCACGCTCTACGCAAACCTGGCGGTGGCGGCGGCTGCGCAGCTAGGCCACGACGTGCGCCGTCAGGTCGCCGAAGCAATCCTCCTGCGCGGCGAACCGCTCGGTTCGCAGGCCGGGGCCGTCGCCGCCGTATCGCAGATGATCGGCGTTGCGCCGGCGGAGTTGGAGGCATCGATGCGAGCCGCCGAGCCGGCCGTCCGCGAGAGCACGAAGGAGTTTCGCGCGCTGCCGGTCACGGTCGTTCCAGCCTTTCTCATTCGAAACACGGTAGACGACACGGCGTTGCTTTCGGGACTATACGAGTTCGAAACGCTCGACCAGACGATCGAGGAGATGCTTCGCGCGGGGCGAGGGTACGCTTCGTTCGAGGCAGCCAACGAACCCGCACCCACATGAGGAGAAGCGCATGACCCCTCTCGACCTCCGAAAGCAACCGCCCCGCGGCCCACGCGAAACGATGCTCGGCTTTTATCTGTTACCGCGCACTGTCGATAAGCTTCGCGCGGAGCTTCCCGGCGGAAACCTTGGCTCGTACCTGAATCACGATACAGGTTTTAGCGCTTACATCGTAAGACGGCTGGGTCTCGACATGAACGAGTTCCGTGAGGCAGTTGCAGGCGCTCCTGACGAGGCGGCCGTTGGGGAGTGGTTGGCTGCTCGAGTTGATGCCGCTTCTGCACCCACGCTTAACGAGAAACTCGAAACATTTGTCGTAGAACGCATGTCGGCCGACGATAAAGCCCTCGTGAGCGGGCGCCACCCCGTAATGCAGGCTCGGCCCCATCTTTCCAAGATTCTTGACATCCTAGAGGCAGATGATGAGGACGCATTCCCGTAGCGTCTACTTTGAAGTGCGCATATACAAAGATGCCACAGTGCAGCCGCGTAAAGGGGTTGGGCCCTCTCAAACGTCGCCCGTTTGGGAGATCAGATGACTAGCCAACCCTGCCGAGGGCGCTCCGTTAATGGATGAAATTACCGTCAAGCCAGATACTACCTTGCGCGAGTATCAGGAATGTGTGAAGGGATGGCATAAGGCTTACGTCTGGCCGCGGGGCACGAGGGGTACGCTTTGGATGCTTCTTGCTGTCGGCGCGGGTGCGCTGTCGTTTAGCGTCGCTGAAACCTGGGGTTCGCTCGCTTCGGGGCTGGGTGCAGTTGCGCTGGTGGCTTTCGCGATTGTCCTGGCCATGTACAAGATGATCGTCGCCCAAATCAATAGTCAAATCCTGCGTAAAGTATACCGGCGGATGCATGACGCAAATAGGGTTTACACTTTTACTCCTGACCGTATCCGCTGGGTACAGCAAAACGCACAAGTCGAATTTTCGTGGGATTATTTTGACAGTTTCCTGGAGAAAAACCATTTATATCTATTCATCCGAGACAATTCCGTCATGTGCATTCCAAAGCGGAGTATTCCCACTGACAGGCTGCAGGATTTTGCCACGATCGTGCGCGACCACGTGCCGTCGAGCCTTAGTGCCAGGGGTTAAACATCCCGGAGTAACTCCGTGGCTCGTCTGTAATCTTTTGCTTAGCTGAGCCGTCGATCAACGTCTGATCTCTCGAACAGGTTGTTGATTTGATCCAAGTCATCGCCCGGCCAATTGTAGATCGTTATACTTGTTACAACGGAGCAATGCTGCACAGAAATGGTAAACAAACTCTGATCGGTCGGAACATTTTGTTCCGGTGGAAGCAGCGCAAAGAAGCTCGCCTCTTGAAGCACCTTTCGGATATCGTTCAGAGACGCGGGAAGCTCATAGGTCCCGACGCGATCCGGCAGGTTAAATTGCGAGTAAGTAGCTTTGTCTGGATAGAAGGACGCCCAAAAGCGAGAGCAGCGGAAGGTTGAAGGGGGTCCTGGCGTAAGTGTGCCCGTACACCCGGTTTGCGTGATGTCCACCTGCGAAATATCCTGATATGCGGGAGGCGCACCCGACGTGCACGTCGCCTGCACTGCAATCGGCAGCATCGTGATCGTGATCGTCACAGCAAGTGCGAGCATTCGCACCGGTGAAGGGTCTCTCACAGCGGATGCTCCTTCCAGTTCGTAACGAACTCAGGCGTCGCGAATTCCACTCGCGGAGCGTCATAGCTGATGCCGCGGCCGGATTGAAGGCCGCCCTTAGCGGCCCGGATTGAGGCTGACGGCCTCGCCACTTGGTACGAAGCCCCCGACGCTCCTATAGGAATCGCCGCCTTTAGGATAACGCCAAAATTCAAGGCCGCTGCTGCCCTCGCATGCGAGATTTCCGCCGATGAGAACCTTGCCTTGCTTGTCGTTAACGGGTGTATTCTTCACACCAACGATAAATGGCGCATTGACCTCGACGCCGCCGTCAACACCACAGGTATCCGAAAGGTTTGTCTCGCTTCGAATCGTCAGCGTCGAGCCGGAGAGCGTGGCCTGAGCGATCGTCGTCTGAACGCTTGAACCGACGACCTCAAGGTCAGTGACAGCGATGTACTTTCCATCCCACATCACCCCACCGCCGCAGCAGGAGGCACCGCTGTAGCTGAGCGTTGTAATCTTCGAGGTTCCCGACAGGACCGCACAGACTCCGGTCGCGATTTCACCCTGGCCCTCGAAGATCACGTTACCCTCGTCGTCGTAGGCGGGCGAATAGATATAAAAACATGGACCAGTGCCCAAATAGCAAGTAGCCTTGCCTTTTCCGTGCTTCCACAGGCAGAGTGCGCCCGGCCTAGAGGACGAGAAGTCGTACAAATTCGCTGCCGCAAGATCGTCGTTCTTATCGACCGCGCAGCCGATCGCGTTGCCATTCGTATGATAGGTCGCAAGCGGCTTGGTGCCGCCGCGAGCGTACTCGACGACGTCGCCGCCCGTAAAGTTGGCTATGTAGACGTCGCCCCTCGCATCGACGCACTCACCCGACGTTCCGTTGAGGCCGGTCAGCTCGCCCACCTGTTTGCCGTTAGCATAATCGTAGACGTAGACGGCCTGACTACCGTTGGAAAGATAGAGAAGGCGGTTTATGCTCTTCGCTCCAGGCAGCATCCACGACGTGCCGCGATCGGCGTGCGCTGCGATGACGGAGGTTTGCGGGATCGCACCTGGCGTGCCGATCGGCGGCTGCATGTCATCCTGAGCCTGTCGAAGGACGCCGCAGCCTGCCAGCATTGAGGCAGCAACGCACGCGCTGAGCGCTAAGCGGCTCAAATCTCGACTCTTCATGGCTGGTCTGCTCTTAGGGCGAGACGTCGAGCCACTCACGAACGTACCATTTCACGACGACGCCGTGACGAACGAACGGATCGCGCGCGGCAAAGGTCTCGGCCGCGTCTCGCGTCGTGAAAATGCCCATCGCGCCTTCCCGCGGATCGGCGAAGGGGCCGATCATGAGAAGCTGGCCGGCAGCGAAGAACTCGCTCCACAGCGCGCGATGCTCGGCTGCGTGAAGCGGAGCTTTGGCGAGCACGTCTTCGGCCGATTCGTAGAACAGGACGTACTTCATCGTCGTGCACCGTCCAGAGCGATCGGCGTTGCATCGAACGAAGTCGAAAGCACGACCAGCGTGACGATGTGGGCCGCCGCCGGTTCGAGATGGTTTAGCACCTCCTCGAGGTGCGCGACATCCTTGACCACCGCCTGCGCGATGAATGAGAACTCGCCGGTCACGCGGTAGCAGGCAAGAATTTCGGGCCGTTCGCCTGCGACCTTGATGAAGCGCGCGTCCGGGCCGTTGGGGCGTGCCAAAATGAAGGCGGTCATCGGAAAGCCGAGCTTCTCCGCGCAGAGCCGAACCTGATAGCCCTTGATGACGCCGGCGTGCTCCAGGCGCCGGATTCTTTCGGCAACGCTCGTCGCTGAAAGCCCTACGGCCTTGCCGATCTCCGCGAAAGAGTCGCGAGCGCTCTCCTGGAGCGCACGAAGGATCGAGCAGTCGAGGCGGTCCAGAGCGTGGAAACGCGGGCTTTTCGCCGTGATCCCTCCTGTATTCATGGCAGCGAGACCGCTTTTTCGCTGGATTCTGCGTGGTCTCCGTTCGCTTGCACGCTTACAATTCAAACAGTGATCGACTGTACGCTGGTTACCTGCGAAAACGTGCCCGCGCTCGATCCCGACGACCGGCTGTTGGAGCGCGAGCTTCAACGGCGCGGTCTGACGGTTTCGATCGAAGCCTGGAGCGACCCACACGCGCAGTGGAACGAAAGCCGGTTGTGCGTCCTGCGTTCGACCTGGGACTACCACGAGCGCTGCGAAGAGTTCCTCGCTTGGGTCGAGTACGCAAGCTCGGTCACAATCTTGAAAAACGATCCGCACGTGCTGCGCTGGAACGCACACAAGTCGTACCTTTGGGAGCTCGAACGGCGCGGCGTGCCGGTCGTGCCGACGGCGTGGGTGTCGTGCGGAGAGTCCTGCGATCTGGTGGAACTTGCCGAGACGTACGACTGGCGCGACATCGTTCTTAAGCCTGCGAGGGGCGCAGCCTCGCACGAGGTTACTCTCGTCCGCCGCGGTGCCGCTTCGTTTGCCGAAGGCCAGGAACGGTTCGCGCACTTGGCGCGAACGCAAGACGTGCTCGTGCAGCCGTACTTGCCGAGCGTCGTCACGTACGGGGAGCGGGCGCTGATCTTTTTTGACGGCCAATACTCGCACGCGGTCGTGAAGAAGCCGTTCGATACGGTGCTCGTCGTCGGCGACGCTCGATCGTCGTTAGTGCAGGCAACGCCTGCGGAGCTGGCGGTTGCGGTCAAAGCCCTCGCGGCGGTTCCCGGTTACCCGCTCTATGCACGAATCGACTTGTTGCGCGACGATGAGGATCGCGTCTGCGTGAACGAAGTGGAGCTGATCGAACCCGGACTCTATTTAGGAGTCCACGAGCCGGCGCAACGGGACTTCGCCGATGCCGTCGTGCGCGAACTGCAACACGCTGTGACAACCACACCGAGGAGTAACCAATGTATCGTCTCTGGTCTACAATAGGAATTTTGGTCGCGAGCGCCGCGCTGCTCGCGAGTTGCACGGGCAGCGGCGCGCCGTCGCAGCAAGGGCTCGTGCCCTCTGCGGGCGTGCTAAGCGGCAACGCCCATTACGACCGCGGCAAGTCGTGGATCCTTCCCGAGGCAAAAAAGTCGGATTTGCTCTACATCTCCGACTTGATCGCGCAAGTCGTCGACATCTATACCTACGGTAAGGGCTACAAGCTCGTCGGTCAGCTGACGGGTTTCTTCAATCCGGAAGGACTGTGCGTCGACAAGAAGGGCGACGTTTACGTGACCAACACTACGAACGATGGCGTGTATGAAATCATCGAGTACGCTCACGGAGGCACGTCGCCGATGCGCACGCTCAGCGATCCCGATGGGCGTCCCAACGGCTGCTCCGTCGATCCGATCACCGGAAATCTAGCCGTTGCGGATTTTTGGGGGCACAGCGAAACAATCGGCAACGTCGCCGTTTTTCCGAAGGGGAGCGGTTCGCCGACATCATATTCGAATTCGAATATCTATTACGACTATTACTGCGCGTACGACGACAAGGGAAACCTATTCGTTGACGGCGAGACGGAGGGGAGCGTCTTCGGACTCGGTGAGTTGGCGAAGGGCGGCAGTACGCTGAACTTCATCAACATCGACCAGACGATCTACCTACCCGGCGGCGTCATGTGGGACGGCAAGTATTTAGCGGTCGGCGATCAAGTCGCCGTTAAACACAACTTCACCAGCACGATTTATCAGTTTTCGATCAGCGGAAGCCAGGCCACCACCGTTAACACGATGGTGCTCGCCGGGTCCAACCAGGTGGCTCAGTTCTGGATTCCGCGCATCCACGATGGCGGCAAGCGAGAATATGGCGATCGGCTCATCGGACCCAACCAGGACGGGAAAGACACGCTGTTCTGGGATTACCCTTCCGGCGGCAATCCGGTCGCGACCATCACCGGGGAAACCGACCCGATCGGTGTGACGCTCAGCCTCGGCAAGAAGTAACAAAATGTAGGACCGCGAGTGGCGTGGAAGCTGAACCACGATGGACAGCCCACCAAACTCTTGGAAGATCATCATGATGCTCGCCGACAGCGCGCAGGCCGTGGCCGGCAAGCTGTACATCTTAGGTGGCGGCTGGTCGATGACCGGCCCCGCTGCGACGCCGTCGGCGCTAGCCATCAAGTTCGAGGTTCCCTGGGAAGCCGCAAACCGCAAGCATAAGGTTCGCATCGAACTGCTCGACAGCGACGGCCAACCGGTGCTCGTGCCGGGACCCGAATCGCCGCAGCCGATGTTGATTCACGCCGACCTCGAGGTCGGCCGCCCGACGGGCCTCTCGCCCGGCACCCCGCTCGACTCGCCTTTCGCGATGAACATCGGCCCTCTTCCGCTCAAACCAGGCCGCTACGAGTGGCGCTGCACCGTCGTCGACGCCAACGTCAGTCAATCGTGCGCGTTCACCTTTAAAGAACCGCCCTTCACGGTCCGAATTCCACCGCCGCCGCAATATCCGAGTGAGTGAAGGATAGCGCCGTTTGGTTTGCCGTGGCTGCGGTAACGGCAAGCGCTTCAACGATGACACCTCCGGCGGTGGTGATCGCGCAGCTCGCGCACGTGACGGAGATCCGGCGGTTTGCGTCGCTTCCCGCGCCGATTCGCACCGGGAAGTTTACCGTCGACGGCGTTTCGGCGGCGGGGTGGCAAATCGCCGAACCGGGCGGCGCGTTTAGCGCGACGGACGTGCCCGTTCCCGGTGCGCCTGGCCGGCGGCTGATTTTTGCGGCATGCGATCCGCAACTGTGTTTGCTTCATTACGAACGCGGTGGCATCGCGCACTTTTACGAGATCCTCGCGCTCTCGCTCACTTCAAGCGGCTGGAAGGCGCTTTGGAACGCGCGTGGCTCCAAGCCGCTTAAAGACCTCGACGCGCTTCAATCGCTGCTGCGAGGGGATATGCCGAGCGACGGTTGGTCCCAGCAGTGGGTCAAAGGCGACTTCTAACTGCGCGCAGCTACATAGGCTTCGTCATCATTTTGCCGCCCATCGCCTTCGCCTGCGACTGACACATCATCTTCACGTGATTCTTAGCCATCGCGGCCTGCATTTGCGACTGGGACATTCCGGCCATCTTGGCCTTCATTTGATCGTGGGTCATATACATCTTCGTCATCGTGTTCATTCCGACGACCGGGTCGCCGGCGGCGCACTTCGGCATCGTCATCATCATCGACGACGATTGCATGCTATCCGCCGCGCTGGGCAGCACGTTGGCGGCAACCATACCCGAGGTCAGGAGCAGCATGACTGCGATCCGCTTCAATTTAATCTCCTTCATGTAAAGAGGATGAGGGCGTTTAACGTACTTAGTACGCCTGAGGGCGGCGGCCGGATGACTCGGGTTGAGTCTGGGAGAAGATAGCGGCCTATGGCTAGGCATCGCGTCGCCAAGGTTTCCGAAATTGCGCCGGGCTCGACCCGGCGCGTCGTTGCAAACTCGTGCGAGATTCTGCTGTGTAACGTCGGCGGCAAGATCTACGGTATCGAGGACGTCTGTACGCACGACGGCGGCCCGCTCGATCAGGGGACGCTCGAAGGAGAGTGCATCGTCTGTCCGCGCCACGGTGCGACCTTTGACGTGCTCACCGGCGACGCGCTTACGCTTCCGGCCGTAATGCCGCTGATGACGTTCACGGTAAGCGTCGAAGGCGATGACGTCTTCGTCGACGTCTGAGCGTTTGTGGCGAGGCTTCTCCTTCGGCTGATTCTTGTCGTCGCTGCGCTGGGCGCGCTTCTGGTTTTCGGATTCGTAATCAACGCCGCCATCGGCATGCGGGTACACGCGCGGGATGCCGGCACGATAACGGGCTTGCGCCTGCGCGGACCGGTTACGATTCTGCGCGACGACCGCGGCGTTCCGCACGTCCTCGCGGGGAACGACCACGATCTTTTCTTTGCGCAAGGGTATGCCGAAGGCGCCGACCGGCTCTTCCAAATGGACTTGCTGCGCCGTTTCGTGCTCGGCGAGCTGGCGGAAGTTTTCGGGCAAGGGGCCTTGGAGCACGACAAGCTCGAACGCGAAGTGCCCGTACGAGCGATCGCGTTGGCGCAGTGGCAACGGCTCGACCTGCCATCGCGCAAAATCCTCGGCGCGTTCAGCGAAGGAGTAAACGCGGCGATGGAACGGGAGCCACTGCCCGTCGAGTTTCGTTTGATGGCCTACCGGCCACGCCCGTGGACGCCGCAGGATTCACTGGCCGTTGCCATGGCGACCGTGCTCGATCTCACGGACGATTGGAACGCAATCGAACCTCGCGATGCAGCATATCGCCAGGGCGGCACCCGCTTATTGCGCGCACTCTTTCCGCTGACGGACCCATGTTACGACGCGCCGGTTACTGCCGGCCTCGACGGTATCGGGCCCGGCGCCGCCTGCAACCGCAACGTTGCGACGTTGCTGAGCGAACTCTCGGATTCGCGCGCACCAGTCGGGAGTAACGCGTGGGCTGCCGGGTCAAACCGCGCAGTGCACGGACGCGCGTTGCTCGCCAACGATCCACACTTGGCGCTACACATGCCCGGCGTGTGGTACCTCATCGACCTGCGAGCCCCACACTTTCACGTCGCCGGCGCAACGCTGCCCGGCTGCCCGGGCGTCGTTCTCGGCCACAACGAGAATCTCGCATGGGGGGCTACAAGCGGAACCGTGACGTCGCTCTCGGCATTCTCGCAGCCCGCTCAGCTCGATCCGTCGGGCTGGCAGATCGAGCAGTTTGCGGTGCGCTTTCGCCCGATCTCGCGGGCGCGCTATTATCGGACCCGCGATACGTTCGGCGCCACCACCAGCAACCATCGCTCCGTTCTCGTGCGCTGGGAAGCGTACGAAAACCCCGTGTCGCCTGCGTTGACGTTCCTCGCGCTCGACCGCGCGGCGTCGATCGAAGCCGCGACCGCCGTACTTGCGCGGTTTCCGGGCCCAACGCAAAACTTCGTGCTCGCCGACACTAGGGGGCGTGCGGCCTACGTGCTCGCCGGCAGCATTCCCAACGATCCCGTCCGGGGGCGGTGGTTTCATCCGGGTAGCGATCTTGCGAAGCGTTATCCGCCGATCCCGTTCGCGCGGCTGCCGAAGGTCGCACCGTCGCGCTACTCCGTGGTATGGACGGCCAACAACAGGATGTACGGCCCGAAATACCGGCTAGCGCTGAGCCCCCAGTTCGCGACGCCGTATCGCGCGTATCGCATCGCGCAGCTCCTTCGAGCGCGGCGCGCCTACGACGTGGAGTACTTCACGCAAATGCAGCTCGACGTGCTGTCGCTTCCCGAACGCGAGCTCGCACGCGATGTTTCGAAAGCGCTGGGCGATCGCGACGCTTCGTTAGACGCCCAGCTCGACGCGTGGAACGGCGAGATGGACGGCGCATCTTCGATGGCGACACTCGTTGAAGGCCTGCGTGTCGAATTGACGAGACGGCATCCCGGACGAATGCCCACGGTACTTGCGTTGATGGGTCGGGCAACGGCCCATCTAAGCGCCCCGCCGTCACCGGTGCCGTGGCGTCTGGCCGGCGCCGACCCGGTTCCGCACGCGCTCGCGTCGCTCGGCATCGATTTTCTCGACGGCGTCACCCTGCCCGGAAACGGTGACGCGTTTACGCTGCACATGCAGTCTCCCGGCTACTCCCAGAGTTTCCGAGCGGTATGGGAAGTGGGCAACTGGGATGCAGGTGGCATCACGCTGCCGCAAGGTGAATCGGGCGAGCCGGGTTCGGGGCACTACACCGATCAGGCCACTGCGTGGATCGACGGAAGGCTGTGGCCGTTGCCCTTTAGCGATGCGGCGGTTTCGCGCACGGCCGTGCATCGCGAAGCACTTATACCTTAACCGGCCCCGCTTGGCCCGCTCGTCGACGTAGGCGGCACGCTATACGGTGCGACCGCGGAGAAAGCAGGTCGTAATGCGGCCCATGTTTCGCCGTTCAATTCGGTGAACCGGAGCGCTCCTTCAGGTCCTTGCCTAATCTAACTCGCTTGTCTCCTCGTCTCGATTCACCGTAGCCCTTAATTAATAAACTGGGTTATCAAACTCGGTTGTGCCGCCCCACGAGCGTCCCTGGTGATGGGAGCGCGTGGGAACCGACACGCTTATACGGAAAAGCGGTGACGCGTTAACGCGGCAACGCGCGACCATCGCGCACGTCGAGCAGCGAGACGACCTCTACGTTGCTTGTCAGACGAAACAATTCAGTCGAGCGGCGGTGTGTTTCATTAAAGGCTTGACGCAAAGTGCGCGGAATCGTTTATTCATTACGATCAAATGCACGACTATAGTTTCTTCTCACCCGATGCCGGAGTTTGTTGTTCGCAAACGCTCCGCGGTCGCATTAATTTCTCTTATCTCCGTACTAGTAGGGTCTTTTCCATTGATGTCCGCCTGCGCGAGCGTGGCGGCACCGCCGAGCCTCGCACGAACATCGACCGTGGGGTCGAGCGGTGTCCCGCCGAAAACATCGCAGTATAGCTTCACAACAATCGACGCTCCGTTCGGTTCTCCCACCGAAGTCCTTGGGATCAACAACATAAGTAGGCTCTGCGGATTCGGCGGCGATCCGGAGGTGGGGTTCACCGCCCGTCCGCCCTATACGACCAATAAGTTCTACAAGGAACTCTATCCTGGAGCCACCGATACGGTCGTCGCGTCGATCAACAATACCGACGTCATCGCGGGATGGTACGAAAATTCCAAGGGCGGGATCTTCGGGTTCACCGACTGGGAAGGCATCTGGACGAAGTACCAAGACAACCACCTGCTCAATCAGAAACAGTACACGAAGCTCCTCGGCCTTTCGGACGACGAGTTGGCAGTCGGCTACTACCAGCTAAACGGGATCGACCACAGCTTCGAGTTGAATCTAGCCACCGGAAAGTTCCAAGGCATAGAGCCGCCCGGCGCCAAGAGCTCGGCCGCGACCGGCATGAACGGTAAAGGCGACATCGTCGGCTGGTTAACCCTCGCGAGCGGAGCCACCGAAGGTTGGCTCCTCAAGGGCGGCGTCTTCACGGTGTTTGCATATCCCGCCGCCGCACAAACGCAACCGACGGCCATCGACTGGTCCGACGATATCGTCGGCTCTTTCGAGGATGCCTCGGGCAACACGCACGGCTTCGTGTTAAACGATGTCCTGTCGGCCCAAACTTGGACGCAGGTCGATGATTCGAGCGCCGTTGGACCAACCGTCGTAACCGGCGTTAACAACCACCACTCACTCGTTGGTTACTACCAGGACTCGAGCGGCAATATGAACGGCTTCTTAGCGACCCCGAAGATTTAGCTACCGTGCGGCAACGCCGCCTCGACGCACTAATCTTCCATTCGGTGGCTTCGGCCTCGAACTTCGCCACCGTGGTCTTCAGTGGCGATCGTACTCTCCGGAATCGCATCGTTGCCTCGCATTCGCGAAGCCGCGCAGCGGGCCGGGTGGGGTGAAAGGCAACGAGCCCGCGGGTTATTAGAGCGGGCCCGCGTTGCTATGGCTCTTAACGCAGCCGTTTTACGGCGTTAACGAGAAAGCTATTCCGCAGCCGTTTGCGCCCCCTGCATAGGTCGTGCCGTAGAGCCTGCGATTGACTTTGATGAGGCTCGCATACGGTTTGTCGCCACCTCCCTGCCTACCCTTGAAGCTGTGGAGCACGGTTTCCGTTCCGGAGGTACTAATCGCAAAGACTGTTCCGCCGCCGTTTGCGCCTCCTTCCGTGGTCGTGCCGTAGAGCTTGCCATCGACGTTGATAAGGCTCGCATACGGATTTTCGCCGTCTCCCGAGCCGCCTTTGAAGCTGTAGAGCACGGTTTCACTGCCGGATGTGGTAATCGCAAATACCGTTCCGTCGCCGTTCGCGCCGCCAATCCAGGTCATGCCGTAGAGCGTGCCATTGACCTTGATAAGGCTCGCATACGGGTTTTCGCCGTCTCCCGAGCCGCCTTTGAAGCTATAGAGCACAGTTTCACTGCCGGACGTGGTAATCGCGAATACCGTTCCGTCGCCGTTCGCGCCGCCTCCGAGGGTCGTGCCGTAGAGCGTACCATTGGCGTTGATAAGGCTGGCTAGTGGGTTTGCGCTGTCTCCCGAGCGGCCGAAGCCGTGGAGCACGGTTTCCTTGCCGGACGTGGTAATCGCGAAGACGGTTCCGTTACCGTACTTGCCGCCATATAAGGTCGTGCCGTAGAGCTTGCCATTGACATTGATAAGGCTCGCATACGGATTTTCGCCGTCTCGCGAGCCGCCTTTGAAGCTGTAGAGCACAGTTTCAGCGCCGGATGTGGCAATCGCGAAGACCGTTCCGTCGCCGTTCGCGCCGCCGCTGACGGTCGTGCCGTAGAGCGTGCCTTTGACGTTGATGAGGCTCGCTAGTGGGTTTGCGCCGTCTCCCGAGCCGCCGAAGCTGTGGAGCACGGTTTCAGTGCCGGACGTGGTAATCGCGAATACCGTTCCGTCGCCGTTCGCGCCGCCTCCGAGGGTCGTGCCGTAGAGCGTACCATTGACGTTGATAAGGCTCGCATCTGGGTAATGGCCGTCTCCCGAAGCGCCTCCGAAGCTGTAGAGCAACCCAACGTCCGGGCGCGTGCGCTCCGCCGTTGTCATCCTGAGCGTGGTCGAAGGGCCGGCAGGCGATGGGCTAAACCGCGTGTTGCTCCCGGCGCCGCAGCCTGCGAGCATTGCGGCGACGATGACGCTTAGTGCGTAACGGTTGACATCCAGAGTTCTCATATTCCCCTCCCGGTCTGAACGGATCACTGGCCAGTAAGGTTCGCAATGGGACATATAGACTTCCCCGACGCAATACTAGGCATCACGATAAACTATGGCTTAGCATGAGGCGGCAGAGCAGTCAACGCTGGAAGCGTCGGAGCAAATACAGTCACGTGGGAAGGCGCCAGCGCCATAAAGTCGCGGTAGCGGTCCAAGAACGTGGGCTTGTCAAGCGCCGATTCCATCGCGCTAATACTGCGGATAACAGATTCCCCGTCAGCCCCCAAAACAAAATGCGCCTTGCTGACCATGGCTCCGGCGTCGATCTCGACGCCGCGCCGAACACTCCATTCCAATCGAAAGGCAGAGATCATTTCTTTCTTAAAGGAGATGCGGACTGTAAAGCCTCCGACTGGGGGTTCGATAACGCAAAAGCGGTCGTTTAGCTTAACGACGGTTCCGTATCGATAATAACAGCCGCGCAAATCTACAGCTTCGATGTGCGAACCGATTTCCAGTCCGGGAGGTCTTCCAAAGACGCGGCTTGCGATGTTCTCGTTAGCTTGTCCACCGCCTTGCGCAGGGTTTCGACTTCGCATCCCGGCGCGTTATGGGTAATGAACGCTAAAAACGTTTGGTTATCCACGGCGGGGTTCGTTCGTTGTCGCCTTTTTTCGGGACCAGGCAAGCGATCCCGGACCGTACACCCGGGACCATGAGACCGAAACCGCGGACTGGACCCGGGTCGGGACCCGAAAAGGAGCCCGGCGGATGCCGGACCCCTTTTTCTGAGGTTAGCTGTTTTGGGCTGGCGAGCAGCTATGGGGTGAGAGCGATCCCGAGGTATAAGATGCTGCCGCTGCCCTCCGCGCAACCGTATTGCGTGAACGAAATGCAATAGACGTCGGTGAATTTTACCGTGCCCGTCTTCTTGACCTTGTGTTTATAGTCGATGTACTGGGAGGTCGGGTCACCGGGGTCCGGATAGAAATAAGTGTCGAACTTCTTGTCGACCTTGCCGTTCTTGTTTTTTTCGATGTACCCCACGTTGTATAATGGGGCGGTGTCGTCCGACGTTGAGACGTAGGGTCCGGCGTCGCCCGGGGTGACGTAGAAGCAGAAGCTGTACTTGCTGTAGTCACATCCTATGCCCGTCAGGGGCTTGACCCCCGGCATCAGGCGAGTCACCAATTTGTGGCCATGACTCATCGTCTGAGCTTGCGCGCCCGACGACGGCACGGACGAAGAGCCGGTACCGCCGGAGCACGCTGAGAGTGCTAGGCCTGCGGCGAGCGCAGCGCCAGCACCGAGAAGGCTTAAACGCACGTTTGGAACTCCTTCCGTAGCGAGTTCTTGTGAAGCGGGCCCGTCATACGGCGGGTCGCCCATAGGCGATGCGAGCCCACACTTTCATTCCCCTGCTTGATAAACGCAAATTAAACGCCGCACTTGAAGCTGCCCGGCTTTCGTGGATAGTTTGAGATTGGAAAGTCACGCGGCGGTTTCCCGCTCGAAGGCCGCCGCGATTGATAGCCCAGCGCGGAGTGCCGACGGCGAAGATTGTACCAGCCCTCGATAAAGTCGAGTAACTCACACTCGAGGGCCGCATTGAAGCTCTCGCACATCGCGTTATCGTCGCAGTCCCCGACCGATCCCTTCGACGGGCGAATGTGTGCTTCTCGGCAGCGTGAATCAAATGCGATTGAGGTGTATTCCGTCCCCTGGTCTGAGTGGTGAACGACATCGACGGTCTTGTGCCGGTAATCGCCATACTTAGCGCGTCAAGGACGTGCGCGACCTGGCAAGCTATGCGAACGATGTTACCGACAAGGCGCATCCGTCCGAGGGCACGATTGCGGCTGACTTGGGCGTTGGGGTGCGCAGGTGAAGGCTGTCATTGCCGACCTAAAGATGATTCCCGGTATTTTCACCGTGCGGCGGCGCAATCGACGCGCAGCCGCGATTGGGGGACGGTCGAACGAATATACCTTGACGATACCAGCCGACTTGCGCAAGAAAGCGTCGGTGCCGCGGTCCGCCCCGGTGACATGTGACGACCGTATTGGCGCCGTCGTGGATGGGTGGACCGTCATGGTTAAGGATTTATCGCCGCGCAAAGGCGCGTTATTTTGGCATACTGACGGCCGCGGCAAATGGAAGTGGGGCGTCGTGGAGGTTCTGAAGGCGCTTGCCGCCAGCCGGATAGCGGTAGACGCCGACGCTTTCGATGCCGTCTTCGTCGATCGGGGCGTAAAGCGTTTGGGCGTTTCCGTTCGATGTGATCCAGAAGGGGCCCAACACTGCGCGGGTATCGTCGAGTCTTACGACGGCGACCCTGGTGCCGGCGTTGCCGCTGATTTTGTATTGGTAGATCGCACCGGAACTCGTGCTCGCGATTGCAAGGTGCTTGCCGTCCCAGAAGAGGGGAGAGCTGGCGTCGCCGGTGATGGCCGGCCTTAAAGAAAGAGGGCGCAGCTTGGCGTGGCCTTTCGGTAGCTCAAGGAAGATGTTGCTGCCAGGCCCTCCGCCATAACTAATGGCGTCGGCAAAAAGGTTCCCGTCGCTGTCGTACGCGCAATACCAGAAGTTAGCCGCGCCGGAATACTTGTAGTAGTGCGCTGCGCCCTTGGCGTTAAAGTAAACCGCAATGCTGCCTTCGGTCTGAGTGGTCCGGATGTTGCAGACCGCGAGGTTCCCCGTCGTCGGGTCCACCGAACATGCGTTGGGACTCCAAGAAGCATCGTTGAGAACTCTAAAGGCGCTCCTGGCGCCATGCGCGTAGGCGCGAACCCGGCTCTCCGCGTCGTTGTCGACGAAGACGTTTCCATGCTGGTCGATGCAGTCGCCCACTGCATAAGAGAATCCAGTTAACTTCCCCACCAATCTTCCCGACGGCAGAGCAATCATATAAACATCGCGAGCTTGCGGATCACTGACGTAGAGAAGGCTCTGGTCTTTACCCACGATTGCGCTCGAACGTCCCGCGGAAGCGCCGATCACCGGCCGCGAGCCGCCGCACCCTGCGAATATTGCCGCAGCCATGCAACCGCTGAACGCATAACGGCTGAAGTGCAACTTATTCATTGCCAGCTAAAAACGACAAGCCCGTTGCCGATCCCAAAGAAACGGCAGAATCTGTCCAGACTGCCTCGAGCCAAGTTTCACACCAGCCCCGTTCGCCATCTACGGACTTCCTTCCATCTGCCCCACTTGCTCTGCTGCCCCACTTGCTCTGCCGACAGACCATCAAAAAGGTCACTAGGCGGCTCGCCGCAGCAACCGTAGGACCTGCATGCCATTCCAGGTCTTGCCGGTGCGGGTTAGCACACCGCGAGCGTCAAGCTCAGTCGCGCCGAAGGAGTCGCGAGATGCCCGACAACACGGGAACCCTAGCGGCGACAGACCCGTATGGATTGTTTCCGCGTAGATGGTTAAAGGCGCTTCAGGATGCCGGTGCAAGCCGGCTCGGATTTCTCGTGCTTTGCGACTTGGCAACATATGCCGACAGTGCGACAGGGAAGGCGTATCCGTCCTTGGACACGATTGCGGCTGATTTGCATGTTCACGTGCGCAAGGTGAAGGCTGCCGTTGCGGAACTGAAGACGATTCCCGGTCCTCACCGTGCAGCGGCGCAATCGACGCGCAGCCACTATTGGGGAACGGTCGAACGAATATACTTTGACCATGCCAGCCGACTCGCGCAAGAAACCGTTGCCGTCGCGTTCTGCGCCGGTGAAGCGTGGTGACCGTATCGGCGCGGTGCCATCAAACGACCCGATCACGCCTGATCTGCCGTTAGAGGACCGCGAGGCGAATCTCCGCCAACTTGCCGATCTCGCTCGCGGCAACAAGTTGAAAACCGTGCCGCCGCCTCTCGGTGATTCTAGGTGGGGAGAGGGCACCTAATACGGCATTCTAGGTGCCCATTTTGCCGTTTCTAGGTGCCCAAAACCGACCGTATTAGGGGCGGCGTTTGTGCTCAAACGCGGCCAGTAACTCACCAGTAACTCACCATTTAGAACTATAGCGAAGACAACCGACGAGGCTCACGCTATCGGCACCTCACCTGCGGTTCTTGCGCTGAAACGGAGTTTCATGCCTCACTCCATTGACGCGGCCTATCAGGAACGTCACTATGAATCCGGGCCTTGTGTTCCTGAACAAACCTCGGAGCAATTGGGAGACGCAATGAAACACTCACGCAATCTTGTCGGGGCGTACCTTACCGCGGCGCTCTTAGCCGCCTGCGGGGGCGGCAACGCGTCGATGTCGATCCCCGCCGTACTGCGCCACAGCTCCAGCCAGTCCGAAACCTTCAATTACACAGGTAGCAAGCAGAAATTCGTCGTTCCGAGCTATGTGACGGCTGTAACGATCACCGCAGCAGGGGCAAGCGGCGGGGGCAGTGGTTACAACAGTAGCTATTACTACGGCCCGGGCGGCGTCGGCGGTTGGGTCCAAGCGACGATTCCCGTTACCGCTGGAGAGAAGCTGGTGGTTTCCGTCGGTGGCAGCGGCGACGATGGCGGCTTCAACGGCGGCGGTGCCGGGGGCTTTAGGGGTGGAGGTGCCTCGGACATAAGACAGGGCGGTAAGAAAGGGAAAGACCGCGTCGTCGTGGCAGCCGGCGGCGGTGGCGAAGGCTCTAAGGGCTGCGTTTACTACTTCAAAAAGAAGCACGATTATTGCGTGTACGGCGGCGGCGGGGGTGAAGGCGGAGGAACGACCGGCGGCGGCGGCCAGACCGGATCGGGCTCCTACGCACTAGACGGCACAGGCGGCTCGGGCGGCTCGCCACACAACGGAGGCGCGGGCGGTTCGGGGGGCAGGGGTTATGGCAGCGGAAGCGGCGGCGGCTGTGACGGCAACTCAGGATCCGGCGGCCAAAGACGGGACGGAGGAGGCGGCGGTAACGGCTGCTACGGCAGCGGCGTCGGCGGGGGCGGCGGAGGCGGCTACTACGGCGGCGGAGGTGGCGGCGGCGGCGGGTTTGCATCCTACTGCTACACCTCCTACGGCGAGGGTGGTTGTGCCTATAGCTTGGGAGAGGCCGGCGGCGGCGGCGGCGGTTCCTCGTACGTTGAAGCCAGCGCCACGAACGTCACCAATAAGGCAGGGGGAGCGCCGCGGGGCGACGGTCAGATCGTTATTTCCTGGTAGGCAAAGGGGACCGCCCGTGGCCAATCCCGTAAAAAGTAAAACGGACTCTCGAACCTAGCTCAGTTCGGCTCAACGACGGTCGAAGATAAACGTTGCCTTGCACACGGCTTCGCGATAATCGCGAGGCCGTTGTTTTCTTTTGCTCTTTGGTTCTGCAAGTTCCAATAATGGAGGGAATCGTAATGCCCCGATCATGTAGTATCTGCGGTCACGCCGACACGGCTCAGATGGCTAAAGCAATCGCAGCAGGCGGTGCGAATCGCGACATTGCGAGGCGCTTTGGCGTCAACCCGAGCGCAGTGCAGCGACATCGCGTGAACTGCCTTCGTTCTCCAAGGCGCCCGGAGAAGTCAGGCGCTGAGCGCGAGCAGACTAACTTAGGCGATTCGATTCGCTTCGCTTCCGAGGCAGACCCAAAGGCGGTCATTCGCCGAGCTGAGCTACTACTTGACGACGCGACCGCGATCTGCGCACGAGCTAAGACGGACGGCGACGCCCGCCTCGCTTTGCAGGCGCCAGTCGTGATCGATGCTCGCCGACAGACCCCGATCGCGAACGTGGCCGAGTTATCGGTAGAGGAGCTTCGAGCACTCGCTGCCGGTCATGCTAATGGTACTGAAAATTTTTTAACGCCGAAGGGTGTCTCATGGTGACCGGCGATCTCGTCGAAGCGCCCGGATGCAAGCCGACCATTTAAAGCGACTAAGACCGCGAAACGGCGACGCCGTATCGATCTGCCTGCGATCACCATCGAGGCGCTGCGGCGTCGTTTAAAGCTCTGCCTCACTGAAGGTAGCGGCGAACTCGTCTTCACGTCGCCCGAGGGAGCACCCATTCGGAACACTAACCTACGCCGCCGCTGGTGGCAGCCGCTACTCGAAAAGGCAGCCGCGCTCGCCGAGAAGGACGCACGCGACGCCGGAGACTCCCTGTATCACTTCCCCACTGATCTGCGCATGTACGATATGCGGCACACCGCCAACGCCCTGATGGGCTACGCTGGCATTGCACTTGAGGTTGCGCGAGAGCGCATGGGCCATAGCTCGATCAGGCTGACTGCCGACACCTACGGGCACGTGTATCCGAGTATGCAGCGCGACGTAGCCGTCCGTTTGGAGAGACTGTTCGCAGACATTTGCAAGGACCCGGACGAGTCACGTGAGATCGCGCTGCTGCATCCGTTGCTGCACGGCAACGAAACCAAGCAAGATGCGGAAATGAAAAATACCATATAGCCTATAGCCTTTTCATGGAGCCGACGCCCGGACTTGAACCGGGGACCTATTGTTTACGAAACAATTGCTCTACCAACTGAGCTACGTCGGCGTCGAGGCGCCCTTCCACGAGAG
>JBEKMH010000016.1:0-59541 GCA_050008615.1 Candidatus Cybelea sp. | reverse complement strand
ATGAACACCTTTTGACCCTTCCCCTTGGTCGAGGAGGGCAGGTCGTATGCCGCTTCGAGGTCCTTAGCGGACCAACCGGCGTACATCGAGTGGGCTCCGCCGTTTTCGATCAGGACGTCGCACTGCGCCTGACCGATGCGGCTGCCGCTGCAAGCCGCGCGCGCCGAATGCGTCGCCCCAGCTTTGTCATCCTGAGCCTGTCGAAGGACGAAGGGTGAAGTGCCACCGCATCCCGCAAGCACGGCAAAAGCGGCCCAGAGAACCAGCGGGGAGACGCGCATTGTAGGGCTCCTTCTTCTTAAATAGAGCATCCGTGGCCGTAAAGGCCATGTCTATCATCAGATAAAGGAGCACACCGCGCGACGGACATGCGGACAACTGGCCCGGATAACGGGTAAGTGATCAGGGATTCGTCGGCAGCGTGATTTTAAAAACGGTGCCTGACGATTCGAAACCTGAGCCTCCGTCCGTCGTCGTGCCGTACAGCGCGCCGTCGAGAAAGGTTAGGCCGTTGGGGCCAGAGCCATCCGCAGCGCCCGTGAAATCGTGGAGTACACGGGCGTGTTTTCCATCGAGGTTCATCTCATAGACCATGCCCTTTGTGGCCCCGAAGCCGGTAGTGCCGTAAAGCTTGCCTTTCACTGCGAGTATGCCTGCGAACGGCGGCTTGCGAACCTGTCCGAAGCACAGCGCGAGTGCCCGCCGTTCGCAGCCGAAGCTTTCGCCGATCTTCTCTAGCCTACCAGGTCGTGCCAGCTCGACGCCTTGAGCGCGATCCCGTAATGTTCGGCCGCCGCCTTGATGTTTTCAAACGCTTGCGCGCGTTCGCTGCTGCTCACGCCGTCGACCGAGCCGAAGCGGGCGATCGCGCTGCGCACATGACCGGCGTCGGTCAGCGGTTCTTTGCGCTCCTGCGGAAAGGCAAACGCGCTGTCGGGCAGTTTGGCGCGTGACGAATCGGTCCCATGGTCAACGGGTTTCCACGTTATCTGCATGCTGGAAGGGTAGCGGTGGAGCGTTAACCCAATGTTACCGCGCGATGAAGTCCGGGTTAAGAGCCGGCCTCTGGGGCTTACACCGTTCGGTGGCGTGTCACCGCGCGTAGAATCACCAACAGTATTACGGCGCCAATCACCGCGCAGATGACGCTGCCAAAGTTGAAGCCCGTGACGCCGACGTGGCCGAAGAACCCATAGACCCATCCACCGATGAAGGCGCCCAGGATGCCAACGATAATGTCACCGATGATTCCGCCCGGGCCCTCGCCGGGCACCAAGTACTTGGCGATGACGCCGACGATGAGCCCAAAAATAATCCACAAAAGAATTCCCACTCGTTCACTCCTCCCTTGATCGGTTCTTCCCGCAGCCGAAGGCCGGTAAACGACGAACCAGACTACTGAATCGTATTGGGAAGCCTAGCGATAGGACGGGCGCGAGGCGAAGCAATCCCGGCAATAGACCGGTTTATCGCCACGCGGGTTGAACGGAACCTCCGCTACGCCGCCGCACTGGCTGCACGTCGCAGTGAACATCTCCCGCGGACGCCCCGAGCGCTCACCGCCGCCGTTCCCGCCGCCATTTCCGCGCATCTGCTTGCGCGCCGCACGGCAATCGGGGCAACGGTTGGGCTTGTTCTGAAATCCCTTTTGCTGGTAAAAGGCTTGTTCGCCGGAACTAAAGACGAATGGACGTCCACAGTCCACGCAAGTTAGTTCTTCATCTACATACACGGAAGGGGGAACTCCTTAAGATCTACCGTCGAGGCGGTTGAGAAAGTGGCATCGTGCCCCGGTTCTGCGACCTCCGCGAGACCGGTCCCTGCAACCCGGGGAGGGACATTTCGGCGACCCGCCGTACCCGCCGCGCAACACCGTGGCCGCAACGATTCCCGACGTGATCGAACCCGCCTCGTTGGCCGACTACCTCGAGCTTATGACGCGCGCGGTCTTTCAAGCGGGCGTGCGGTGGAAGCAGATCGCCGAGCCCTGGGAGGCCTATCGTGAGGCCTTCGCGAGCTTCGATCCAAACCGCGTCTCGGCGTACGACGAGTTCGACGTCGAGCGCGTCCTGGCAACGCCCGGAATACTGCGCACGCCAAAAAAGGTTCATGCCACCGTCGCCAACGCCGCCGCATTGCTTCAAACCGATCGCGAGTACGGCGGGTTTGCGAACTACCTGGTCTCGTTCGACTCCTATGAAGCACTGGCCAAGGATTTCAAGAAGCGCTTCAAGTTCATGGGCGAGATGAACGTCTGGTACTTTCTCTTTCGCGCGAGCCGGCCCGTGCCGCGCTTCGAATCGTGGGTGACGACGATCCCCGGCGAGCATCCGCGCATGCGCGAAATGGTCGAGCAAGCGCGCACCCAAGGACGGTCGCCCGAAGTTAACGTCCTCCGGGAGCCGCCCGGGCCAGCGCCGAATCCTCCGGCTCGATAGGGGGAGCAACGACATGACGAATTCCAATCTTGGTCGTTCCGCGTTGGGTACTGTCGCGCTCATCGCGATGTTGGCGGGATGCGGCGGATCGCAAGGACAGATCGGCGGGCTGCGAGGCTCCAACTCGATGCTCCCCGGGGTGCTTCCCGAGGTCGGCGTTGAGTATGCTTACGTGGGCAACTATGGCGACGACAATATTTCCGGGTATAAGATCGCGAGCGACGGCTCTCTGACGGCCGTAAAGGGCGCGCCTTTTGCCGCGGGCACCGGCCCGACGGCAATGGCGGTCGATCCCACGGGCAAGTTCGCGTACGCGGCCAACACCGGAACCAGCAGCGCCGGTAACGTTTCAGCCTATACGATCGATGCGACCACCGGCGCCCTGACGGCGGTGAAGGGGTCGCCGTTTAGCGCCGGTACGGAGCCTAGCGGCGTGGCCGTCGATCCAACCGGCAAGTTCGCCTACGTCAGTAACTACGGAGAAAATGACGTTGACGCCTATACGATTGACGCGACCACCGGCGCTCTAACGGCGGTGAAGGGGTCGCCGTTTGCGACCGGAGAGGAGCCCGAATACGTTGCAATCGATCCTAAGGGCAAGTTTGCCTACGTTCCGAACTATGAGTCCAGTAGCGTTTCCGCTTATACGATCGAGAGCGACGGCGCGCTGAAGCCGATCAAGGGCTCGCCGTTTGCGGCGGGTAGCGAGACTGCGGGCGTGACGGTCAATCCGTCAGGCAAGTTTGTCTACGCACCAAACTATGGCTCCGATACCGTTTCTGCCTACACGATCGAAAGTAGCGGTGCGCTGAAGCCGGTGAAAGGCTCGCCGTATGTGACGGGCAGTTCGCCGACGAACGTCATCGTCGATCCCAACGGAAAGTACGCCTACGTCGTCGACGATGCCTCGAGCAACGTTTCGGCTTATGCGATCAACGCAACCACCGGCGCTCTGACGGCGGTGAAAGGCTCGCCGTTCACTGCCGGCACCGGACCCGAGTACGTGGCGGTCGATCCGGCGGGGAAGTTCGCCTACGTACCCAACGTCAGTTCCGACAACATTTCGGGGTACGCGATCGAGAGCACGGGCGCGCTGAAGGCGCTGAAAGGCTCACCGTTTACCGGCCTCAAGGAGCCCGCTCCGATCGTCATCTGTCGCGTCGCGTCGGGCAAATGCATTCCGCCGCCCTTGTAGCGATGCCGTAGTTCGTCGTCGCCCCCGAGCCCATCATGGCGAAGGCGAAGGCGACGGACGCGGCCCAGGCCGGTCGGGGCGCACGAGATACAGACCCAAACTCGGCGTATAGTTCAGCTCCGGTACGGCTTTGCCGGCAAAGCCATGCGATGCCAATTCATCGTCGGTCGTGGCGGCGATTCTACCGCAGAGCATCAACGCGGGAATCACGGTCGGATCGCCCGGCTCGAGTTCGTACCAAGTTCCGCCTTTAGCGTCGTGCGCCGTAATCGTCCAGCTCGGTGTCGGCGCGCCCGAAGCGAAATGCTTCTGCAGCTCCGCCATCGAGGGCGTCGCCAAGTTTTGCACCGCGCCGGTGCACGACGCCGAGACGCGCAGTTCGAAGGGATTCTTCGGCGGCGTCGTGGGGAGTTTGTAGACGCGGAACGTCTCCTGCCCCGCTTGCGGTTGACGCGCCACGATGTACATGCCGACTGCCGGCATGAAGGTTAACTGCGGCACGAAGAAGATCGGGTTCGACGCGGCGTAGAGTTTGCGTTGCGTCACGTCGTCGGCGCGCGGGCTGTGCAGCGACATGCAGCCCGCGACGACGCGCAGCATCCCCGTCCCCTTGGGCGTCACCGCCAGAGCGTAGGTCGTGCCGAGACCATGATAGATGACCGTTGCATCCGTCAGCGCCGGCGCCGGCATCGTTGCGGGATAGCCCGCCGCCGTTCGCGCCGCTTCGATCTGCGCCTGATAGGCTTTGAGTTCCGTGGAGAGCTGGCGCGCCTTGCCCGCGTTCTCCGAGCTGCACGTCGCCGGATTCGCGCCGACCGCGAACGGATCGGCCGGCGGCGTCTGCGGCAGCGGCAAAAAGAGCGAACGGAAACCGCCGCCACCACCACCTGCACCACCCGGACCGCCGCCACCCGGGCCTCCGGGCGCACCGCCGCCACCCCCGAAGAGTCCGCCACCGCCGCCGGAACCGCGCGCGCGAAACGCCGTCGCCGTCTGCGACGTCGTGCCTTGCCCGAACTTCACCGAGTACGTCAGCGAGTACGTGCGGGGGGTCAACGGCCGCGCGATGTTGGGAATCACGTAGCCGCCGACCGTCGTGTACGGCACCGCATAGGCCGGGCTCGAAAAGACGCCAGCATAGGTGTCGGTGATATTGGTGGCGGCAAACGTCAGCGTGCCGCGCGTCAACTGCGCCGTTACGCCCGCATCGTACGTCGTGTACGCGGGCAGGTCGTTGGGATTGTTCGAACTCACGTGCTGCGCGTCGGCTAGCCATTCGAGCATCGAGTGCGGCGCCTTATAATCCAGCACGACGCCGGCCTTTTGCAGCGGAATGTTGGGAAGCTGCTGGCCCGGAATCGTGATCGAGTAGGCGTTGTCGAAAATATAACTCGTCGAGTTGGCGACGGCGCCCGTCAGGTTGTAGTAGGGCTCGATAACCAGGGCGCCCAGCGTCACAAATCCCGTGACCTCCGCGCCTTGGTAGACGCGCTGCACGCCGTTGATCGGCGTCGTCATGTAGAGTTGTTGCGCGTTAAACGGCGTGTAGGCCGGCGTGTTGCAACCCGCCGGCGAGTTATAGATCTCGCCGACTTGCTGCAGGTAGCCCGGCGGCAGCTCCCCGAGCCGGTTTAGCACGACGCCGTTCACATAGACCGGCAGCAGCACGCCGGTCTGCACTTGGCGGTAGAGCGTCAGCGAGACGTTACCGCCGTGCAGCTCGTGCGTGTAGCTCACGCGCGCTGAGTTCGACGAGCTGCGCGTCGGCTGTTCGCCGGGTGCGCTGCCGAAGGCGACCTTGCCGTTGCAATCAAAGCGCAGTGACGCCGGATCGCTGAGGATCTGCAACCGCCCTTGCGTCGCGGCCGCGCCGCCGAGCGTATACGACGCGCTGTAGGTGTCACGCGTCGTCGGCTTCCAGGTTGCCGCCGCGGTGGCCAGCTCGGAAAGGCCCGCGTTGCCGGTCGCCGTGCTGAGCCCCGCCGATCCCGCGAGCGTAAGCTTATCGCTGGAATGAATCGTGTCGGTTCCCTGCACCACGGAGTACTGCGTCGTCTGCGAACCGTTGTAATATTCGAAGGCTTGCGGAACCAGCGGCGTGGTGTCGAACTGCGACGAGGTGCCGTAGGCCTGAAACGAGATCGTGTGGCGCGCCTGCGCGGGCAGCGTCGCGTTGACGACATAGCCGCTCGATTTGGTGTCGCTCGAGTACCCGTTGGGCGACGGCTCGCCGTTGACATAGCGCGCCAACTGGTTGAACAAGCTCGATGAGTCCAGCGAAAAGACCGAGGCCTGCAACTGCGTGGCGCCCAGCAGCGCGTTATCGGTCAGGGAGTAGAGCTGCACGTTGTTGTCGTCGGTATTGTTCGGTCCGTAACCGCACGGCAGGGTCGTTTGCGGATCGCCGTTGTAGCGCAAGCAGATGACGTTCGTATTGCGCGTGGAGTTCATGAAGAGGCCCGTCAGCGAGTTAGAGTCGCCGAACTCATAGCGCGCGGTCATCACGTTACCCGAGATCGCGCTGTCGCCGTCGTGCACGTAGTCGAGGCCGCTGGCGTCTTCGAACAGGTCGCCGTCGGCCAGGCTGGGGTAGAGGCGCTGCACGGTCTGCACCGCGAGGCCCAGCTTGCCGTCCGAGCCGGTCTCGGCGACGGAATAGTTCCAGCGGCCGTAGCTGCCGGTCGAGAGCTGCATCTGGGTGATCCAGCTCAGCGTCGGCTGCAGCGTGCTGAAGTTGACGGCGCCGCCCAAGCCGCCCAGCGTCGGCCCCATGTGCACCGAGGCGCCTTGAAACAAATCCGTCGCAAACGCGCCGAGATTTCCCGCGGAGCCGGGCGCATTGAGCGGAATGCCGTCGAGCGTCAGCTGCGTCTGCGTCGGGTCGTGGCCTTCCAATGAGATGGTCTGCGTCGCGTCGCTATCGTCGCTCGACGTCGAGACGCTCACGCCGGAGAGCTTGTTGAGCGCGTCGGCCAGATCGTTGGAGAGCCGGCGCTGCGGCGAGTTCTGATCGATGCTGGTGGCAGAGATCGTCGCCGACGCTTTGGCCGTAACCTGGCCGATCACTTTGAGGCCGCCGGTATCCGATGCCAGCGCAAAGCTGACGGTAACGAGGCGGCCGTCGAGCACTTCGAACGACGCGGACGTAAGGCTGGAATACCCGCGCTTAACGATGCGAGCGCGGTAGATGCCGTCGGGAACGTCGGTGAAGGTGACCTTGCCGTTGCGTTCGGTAATCTCCGAGGTAATGACCGGACCGTCGAGCAGCACGCGAGCGAGTTCGAGCGGCTGCTTGGTCGTGGCATCGACGACCACGATGTCGATCTCGCCGCTATCGGATTGTGCGAGCGCCGGCGCAGCAAAGCTCGCCGACGTCAGCAATGCCAGCAACAGGGCCCAATAGCGTCGCATCGTTGCGCCCGATTATAGGGGAACGAAAGTCGCCGGAGCCTTGAACCTCGCTGAGAGTCGGTTAGAGGCTCGTTGGTACGCGGTCGCGGGCAGAGGCCGCCGAAACGGTGGCACGGCAGCTTGGGCACCAGGTTGCCGAGCGCACGCCGAGCAATGCCACGCCTGTGTCGAGCAGCCTCACGCCAAGCCGCCCATCGCCGCGGCTCATCGCGATGTTGATTCTGCTTGCCCTCTCCATTTTCATCAACTACATCGACCGTGGCAACCTGGGTACTGCGGCGAGCCTCATCAAGAACGAACTCCATCTCTCCGCGACGCAGCTTGGATTCTTGCTGACAGCCATTTTTATTACGTACGTGCCGATGTCGCCGGTGGTCGGGTGGCTCGTCGATCGGTTCGGCGGCGGGCCGGTTCTCGTTGCTGGATTCTTGATCTGGTCGCTCGCGACAGTGTTGAGCGGGTTTGCGTCGAGCTATGCGATGTTGTTTGCTCTTCGGTCGCTCCTCGGCGTCGGCGAGTCGGTCTCGTTTCCGGCGGTGGCGCACCTCGTGTCCGAACGCGTAACGCAACGTTATCTCGGCTTTGCGAACGGCGTCACGCAGTCGGGAATCAGTTTCGGATCGGCGTTCGGCGTTTTTTTCGGCGGGGTGCTGATCGCGGAGCACGGTTGGCGCTGGCTTTTCATTGCGTTTGGCTTGTGCGGCCTGATCTGGCTTCCGGCGTGGCTTTTCGTATCCGGAGCCAGCGAACGCGTTCGGCATAAAGTAGACCGTGCAGATCGTCCACCGCTGACACTCGTCTTGCGGGAGCGTTCCTTTTGGGGCGCGGCGCTTGCCCACTTTTGCGGAAATTATGCGCTCTATTTCATATTGACATGGATACCCTATTATCTCGTACACGAACGTCACTGGGCGCTCCAGCAGATGGCGGTTATCGCGGGCGTAACGTACCTCTTGGGCGGGGTGGGACAAAACGTTTGGGGCCGGCTCGCCGACCACTTTATCGCGCGCGGATTCTCCGCGACGGTCGTACGAAAAACGAGCTGCGGCATCGGCGCGGGCGGCGTCGCGCTCTGCTTGATCGGATGCGCCTACTCGGGGCACACCGCGTCAGCCGTGTGGTTGATGCTCACCGGCGTCTTCGGTCCGTGTCTGAGCGTAAACACGTACCTCATCGCGCAGTCCATCGGAGGCCCCGAGGCGACGGGCCGTTGGGTTGGCGTTCAGAATATGATCGCCAACGTCGCGGGCCTGATCGCGCCGGCACTGACGGGAATCCTCGTCGATCGGACTGGCAGTTTTACGGTGCCGTTTCTTGTTGTCGCGATTGTCACGCTCGCCGGCGGCGCGGCGTGGATCTTCCTGGTCGGCAAAATCGTGCGCATCAATTGGCAGCAGCTCGGCGCCGCGCCCAACGCCGCATCGGCTTAGAGCGTAATTGTAACCGCCGTCCCGTGGCCAGGCGCGCTGTCGATCGCGATGTCGCCGCCGACGCGCTCGATCGCGCGTTTGGCAATCGCAAGGCCGAGGCCGGTGCCGGTAATCTCGCCGCGCTGATCGCCGCGGTAGAAGCGCTCGAAGGCGTGCAATCGCTCCGACTCCGACATGCCCGGGCCTTCGTCTTTGATCGTGATGATGGCGTGGCCGTTGTTGCGCCGGGCGCTGAGGTGGATCGGCGCGTCGGGCGCGTACTTCAACGCGTTTTCGATCGCGTTCCACACCGCTTCGCTCAGCTCGCCCTTATCGGCGTCAACGGTCTTGAGCCCATCGACGCTATAGTCGATCGCGCGCCGATCGTCCAAACGCCGCGCGGCTTCGCACTGGCCGCGGAGAAGCTCGGCAACGTCGACGGCCTCGATATTGGGCGGCGCTTCGGAGTCGAGGCGTGCGAGGCGCATGAGCCGCTCGATCAGGCCGCGCATGTGCTCCTTCTCGATCGACATCGTCGCTAAAATCTGGCGCGCGATGCGCGGTTCCTCGATCGCACCGCGGCGCAGCACGTCGATGTAGCCTGCGATAACGGTCAGCGGCGTGCGCAGCTCGTGGCCGGCGTCGGCGGCAAACTGCCGCATGCGCTCCTCGGCATGCTTGCGGTGCTCGATGGCCGTGGCGACGCTGGCGACGGCGTCGTTGAACGCAACCGTGAGGTCGGCGACCTCGTCAACGCCCGCCATCAGGAACCGGCGCTGGGTATAATCGCCATCGGCCAGCGCGCGCAGCGAGTCGCTCACTTCGTTCACCGGCCGGAGGGCCTGTTGGGCAAAGAGGCGGCCGATAAACCATGAAAGCACGATCGCCACCGCCGCGATCGTCAGCACGATTCGCCAATACGGGATCAGGGAAACGAGCAGCAGCGGGAAGGATGGTTCGAAGCCGACGTAGCCGCCTTCGACATAGGTGAGCGATAGCGGCTCGAGGCGCGTCGGATCGGGGGGCATCGGCGGCCCGTGCATATATCGATCCGTTATTTCTTGCGGCCCGCGCATCGACGACGGGATGTAATGCGACATTCCGCCGGCGGCCAGCACTGCCGCGAGCGACCTTGGGCGGAGCGTCTTGTCGCCGGCGAGATAGCGCCCTTTGATATCGAACACCGTCACGCGCATGCCGATTCCACTAAGGGCGTCGACAATTTCGGGCGCCGCTTTTTGCAGCGTCACGCCTTCGCGGCGGTATTGATCGACGAGAATGCGGGCCTCTTCGTGCTTGGCGACCATCACGTCGCGCGAAAAGCTCCACAGCTCAAAGACCAGCGAGATGGACGAAGCGAGGATGACGACGAGAACCGTAACGCCCAGCAGCGCAGCATAGAGCGCCGAAAGCCTCGCAGCCAGCTTCACCTTGTCATCCTGAGCCCTTCGACTTCGCTCAGGACAGGCTCCGTCGAAGGATTATAGCGATAGGCCATAGCCCACGCCACGAACGGTCCGGATGAAAGAACCCGGTTCGCCCGCGCGATCGATCTTTGCGCGAAGGTACGAGATGTAGGTTTCCACGATGTTCGGGCCGCCCTCAAAGTCGTGGCCCCAGACGATCTCGAGCAGATGATCCTTGCTGAAGACGCGCCGCGGCTCGCGCAGAAAGACTTCGAGCAGATCGAACTCGCGCTGCGTAAACTCGAGGACCTCTTTGGCCCTCCAGGCTTCGCGCGTGCCGGGGTTGATCGAGACATCGTGCCAGCGTAGAACATTCTCTTCAATAAGTTGCGGTCGGCGGAGCTTGGCCTGCAGCCGCGCGATCAGCTCCTCAAAAACGAACGGCTTTACAAGATAGTCATCGGCTCCCGAGCTTAAGGAGCGCACCTTGTCTTCGGTGCCGCCCTTGGCCGTGAGCATCACGATCGGGGCTTGCGTGATCTCCCGCAGCCGGGGCAGGAGGGTGACGCCGTCGATCTTCGGCATCATGATATCGAGCACGATCAGCTCGGGATCGAAGACCTTGACCAGCTCGAGGGCGGCCATGCCGTCCATGGCGGTCCGGACCTCGTAGCCTTCGCGGGAGAGCCCAAGTTCGAGCATCTCCCGAACCATACGGTCGTCGTCGATGACCGCAACGCGGGCATTGGGCATGTTGTACATCTACGCTGCATCGTGCTTGCTCACCCTTGGAGCCGCCTGAAGAGCGCATTAGGCTGCGCGGACCGGCACCCGCCAACGCTGCACCCGCTGCCCTGAAATGAGCGCCGCCTGGCCCAATGCTTCGAGGGGATGGGCAAGTATTCTAATCCCGCTCTTTTCTAGAGAGTCCAGGGTCGTCTGGTCCGGTGACCACCGGGCGAAGAGATGGACTTCCTTCGTTTGGACGGCGTCGGCCAGAGTGATGATGACGTCGCCAAGCCCACATTCGCGCAAGGCGAGAAGCCGGGCGACCACCTCGGCGTGGAAGCGCGAGCCGGTCCAGCCCGCCGCCACGACGAGGAGGCGGGAAAGCTCATCGGGACCGGCAGACTCGAAGTCGATCAGGGCCGCAGAAACCTGTCGCGCCAGCGCCCCAAGGGGCTGCGCGTGCAGGGTGGCTCCCCGAATCGTAGCCGCCGGGCCCGCCGTCAAAATCGCGCCGGCCCCTATCAAATACTCTTCCATGCCGCGATATTGGCATGGAAGAGTGCCACCTGTGTGGCCTTATGCTCGGCCTTGTCGCCAGGAGGCTAGCATTCGTACACCCGCGGTCGCCAAATCTCAAGCAGGGACGGGAAGGATCCCAACCTGGGCTATATCAATCGCTGCCGGCGTGCGGCACGAATCGCCTCTGAATGGCCGTGGCAGTGCAATTTTGCGATCGCGTTTGCAATGTGCGCTCGCACTGTGTAGACGCTGCGGGATGTACGTTCTGCTATTTCCTTCGGTATCAAACCCTGCTCAAGAAGCCTAAGTACGTCAACCTCCGACTGCGTAAGGCCGCGCGTCCGTGGTCGCTCCAAAGCCGTCCTGACGATAGTTGAATCGGCGGCCTTCAAAAGACGGGCGACATCCGCGTAATCTAACTCTTTCAAAGTCCGAACGCTCTCTCTCACGCGGTCCGCTCCGCTTTCACCACCGTGTCGCATTCTCAACATGATACTCTCGACGATTCTTACTACTAGAGTTACAATGCCGTCGTTGTGTGATCGAAGGCTGCTCAGAATTCGATCAGCCTGTGTCATACGACCGTTAGTAGCCTCGGTTAGGGCGCAAAGTGCTTTCGTGATCGCAGCTGCGCGTATTCGATAGAGTCCGGTTACCTTTTGGAGCGCCAGGATCTCCAGAATCTCCTTCACCAACTTTGCGGATTCTTCGCGCTTTCCATCAAGCGCTAGAAAAAGGCCGTATTCACCTCCGCATGAGACGCGGTCAACGCTAAAAGTCATTTGGTTCCAACACGAAGATAATAAATGATGCGCTTCGCCAAACCGCCCTTCCCAAGCCAAGCGAGCCGAGCGAAAGATCGTAAGATATCGACTCGCCAGGTCACTGGTTCTCATTGTTGCCAACCGTTGCTCTATCGCGATACTCGCTTCAACATCGCCTCGGCGCATCTCGGCGCTCAGCATTTGAAGCAACGCGGTTTGCAACGCGAACGAATCGCCGGCCTTTGCAGCAGATGCAACTGCCAATTCCGCGTAGCGCAACTGTTGCTCGACATCGTCACGCTCATGCAGTGCTAAATTCGAAAGCACGGCGTTTGCCCTACTTTCCAGGCCAAATAAGTGCAAGTCCGCCGCGAGCTCGCAAGACTGCCTCAGCACCTCGAAAGCCCGCGCTGCCATGCCTAGGTGATGGTAGGCGATGCCTATACGATGGAGGATTTTCGCGCGAACTGCGTCAGAATCGACATCACAAAGCATTCTCTCGACGCGCATGGCCGCGCTGGCGGCAATGGCGGGATCGCCGCTCGCCGCCTGTTGACCAGAGATCAGCGATATCGCTTCAGCTCGGTGCGCGGGGGTTTGTTCCAGATCGGCGCCAACTTCTTCCAATAGGATGCTAACGTCTTGACCCTGATTTGCCATCATTGAGGCGAGGCGCAGACTCGTTGTTGCCATTAGATCGCGATTGTCGCCTACGTGAGCGAGCGAGCGGCGCAAGAGCGATTCGGCTCTGGTGAACTTGCCAGCAATCGCCTGGAGAGCGCCGTGCAGGGCGAGGATGGTAGCGTTTTCGCGCCGGGTCGTTTCGTCGAGCGACTTGACGGCGCGCCAAACTACGTCGCTGCGGGCTCGCTCCAGGAGGTCAAACCCGTGCTTCTCCAGGAGACGGAGTACATCTTCGCGTGACGCCGCTGCGCCATAAGCGGCGATGGCGTGCTCAATGTCGCCACTCTCCTCAAGGGCACGGCCCGCTCGCTCCTGAACGATCTGGTGGGAGCGCTTCCCTACGAGCGCGTTTTGATGGCGCAGGAAATTCTTGAACAGATCGTGACAGTGGTATACGCCAGGCGATTCTTCATGAATAAAGGCCGTTCGCTCGCGTAAGCGTTCGACGATCTGCAACGCACGATCGAAACCAGCACGCTCGAGCACCTTGACCTCGATCGTTGGCAGCACCATCGCGACTTCGAGCAGGCTGCGCTCCTCCTCATCGAGCGCGCCGTAAACTTGCTCAGCGAGAAAGCGATAGATCATCTCACGCGTGACGGCCGAAACATTCCGAAGGTCTGACGATCGAGTGGACGTACGCAAGGCAAAGCTCATGGCGGCGGGCCAGCCTTCTGTCAGAGCCAGCAAGTCCCTAAGTTCATCGTCACGAATGGACAGGCCTAAGCCGCGCGCGGCAGCCGCGGCTTCTGCAAAGGTAAACTGGAGATCGTGTTCGTCAATCGCTAAGTCGGCATCGTGATAGGCGAGCCAGCTTCCCACTGGAAGCCCAGTCGTCGATCGGGAGGCGAGAATCCAACGGATACGGTCCTTGCTTCGCTCGATTAGAGATGTTAGAAATCTTGTTACCTCGGCATCGTCGTCTGCGACGTGGAGGTCGTCGATAGCGATGACCCCAGAAAATGACTCCAAGTGTGCGTTCATCCAGCCTGCCAAATCGGTACCGCGCTTGGGCGAGGCCTGATTGCGTTCGTATGCCCCCGCCAGTGCAGTGATCGCATGCGGCGCACTCTCGCCCAAGACTTCCGCAAATCCACGCAGAAAGCTCAGCAGCGTTGCGTGCTCCGCGCGGAGCGCGAACAGCACGCGCGGCTGTAGCAAACTAGCAAGGTATTGGCGGAGCACGATGCTCTTGCCATACCCCGCCGGCGCGACCAACAATGCTATGGGGAAGCTCGCCGAAACCGCAAGACGCTCGATGAGCCTAGGACGCTTTATTGGCGCCCAGGTGGCACTTTCGGTGCGATCGTCGCCTCGTAGCGTCTGAACCATCGCCTGTCGTTCTAAAGCCGCTTCCATGTCGCCTGGCTAACTCAAGAAGTGCGCTAACATGGCTCCTTCCCACTGCAGGCGCGGTGCGAGCCACGCGTCTGCGCCCGGCACGCTCGCGTCCGACACCTACGCCCGAGTATCTCGATAGCCGAGACGGTATTGCCGCCGGCCTCCACGAGCGCTCGCTGGACGGGATGCAGGCCCGCTATCCTCCATGCCGCAACAAGGTTTTGAGCGATGAAGAGCTTTACTCTTTGTACTTTTGGTAGCCATAGCGACGCGGATTTCGGCGTTGGGTCAAGAGCGCGTAACCAGATCTGCCTCGCTTCCTCATCTCAAGGTGGAAGTCTCGGTAGAGCGCACGTCGGGCGATCAACTTATACTTGCCGAAGAATTTACGACTGATAGCCCCTATCAGCACAGCGTCATCTGCGCTTCGGGTATTTACGACATGAAGTATCTTCTCCGTGACTCCTCCGGCAAGGCCATTTCGAAGTCGCCAAAGGCCGGCGACGCGCCCGTATGGGGCAGCGGGCAGAACGTAGTTGGGCGAGTCGACGCCACACCAAGTGCGGACCCTTGCAAGACCGTCGGCGCAAATAGGCAAAGGCGCGTCTTGCTGCTATCTGACCTTTATCCAAATTTGGCGCATGGGACCTACACGTTACGCGTCACGTTGGCGCCTCGCGACAGCCACGAACGCGCGGCGCTCGCGCCGCCGTTTGTTATTCGGATGTAGCCGGAGCGACTGACGCGGGCGGAGGTGGTGTGGTCGGAGAGAGCCCTTCAAGAGCGATAGAAGAGCCGATCGCTACGCGCCGATAGTACCCTCGCGGGGCGGAAATGCGCTCGAGGCGCGCCTCCAGATCCGATGGAGAGTCCAACGATGACGTTTTCTCGCTTTTTGAGGCCGGCAATTCATTGCTGGCTGTGAAGGCTCGCGAACTATAACGCCGTCAGCTCGGAGGGAGCCCAGCCCGTGTACGCTCCATTAGCCGCAAAAGCGGAAACCGCTTCGCCCGGAAATTCGAACGACAAGTCGTTGCTTCAAGGGCCGAATCTCGAGATTGGACGGCACGACGATCCCGCCGAGGCCGACGCGGATCGAGTCGCTGAGCGGGCCGTCGGTGGCACCCCCGTTAGAAACGACGCTGACGGGCCTCCGCCGGCTGAGGTGAGTAGCGCGATTCCGGATTCTGTGCACAGGGTACTCGACATGCCCGGCCATCCCGTGGATCCGATGACGCGGGCGTTTCTCGAGCCGCGCTTCGGCTTCGATTTTTCAAAAGTACGCGTGCACGACGACGGCCTCGCGGCACATTCAGCGACGGCGATCGGCGCGCGCGCCTATACTGCCGGTGCGCATATCGTTTTCGCAAAGGATCAGTACGCGCCCGGCAGCCTGTCGGGCCAGGGTCTGCTCGCACATGAACTCGCACATTTTGTGCAAACCCACTCGGGGTCTGCGCAAGCCGGCGTCATCCGCCGCACACCGGCAGCTCCTCTCCTTTATGACACCGGCACCCAACTGTTCTCGCCGCCGGCCCAGGGCACGACGATGGCTTCAATCGCGGCAGACGTCAAGGCCAAACAAACGCAGAAGCCTGATCCGGATCTGGGTCCGACGGTCAACGTTACCGGCGTAGCCGCCGGCCAACCCGAAGAGATTTTCGTCTGGAACGTGTTGCTGCAGCGAGCGCTGCACCAAAACTGGGGCACCCAAATTCAAGTCGTGACGCAGATTGGTCCCACGCCTCCGACGCCGCCTGGCGGCGCCGCTCCGGTGGGTCAAATCGTCCTTAAAATCGACAAAGCGGGCAATGCCACCGCCGAGCTTGCAAACCGCGGCGCCGTGGCGGTCCCGTCGGCCTTTCCCGACGAAGCGAAGGCGAAGGCTGCACTCATATCCGATTTCGGCTTCGCAAGCGTCGACGACGGCACCGCGCATTGGTCGCTCGCCGACCTCAACAAGACGCACGCTGCGTTGACGCATCTTCCCGCCGCGGATCGCGCAGCGCTGGCGGGTGTGAAACTGGAACGCGATAACATCCTCACCGATCCGGCCGGGAAGCCTCGTTCCGGCGAGTTCGAGAAGGGGGCGTCGGTAACGCCGGGATCCGCGGGGACGCCGTCGGTCGCGAGCCGAACCGAGACTTTAAAGATTGCCGATCTGGCTTTTGTGCATGACGCCACGTCGTTCCAAGGCGGAAGCGGCACCGCTGCCCTCCCGAGCATAGAAACTATCCTTCACGAAGCGGGGCATGCCGTCGAGACCAAAGCGCTGCGGGACGCGCACTTCGCTACCTTCGAAGCACAAGCCGTCGCAAACAACGATACACTGGCTCTCGGAGCTGTGCAAGGCACTACCAACACCGCTGTTACTGCCGCCAACACCGCCAGCACGGCGGCGCTCGCCGCTTTCAACGCATATCCGGGTGCAGCAAAAACGGCTGCTCTACCGTTCGCGAACGCATTTCTCGCGGCGCTCCGGGCCGTCAATGCCTACGCGAACAACACCGATGGTTCAAAGTTCGCGTCGTTGGAGGCCGCGGCCGCGGCCGCGATTGTGAAACGTGATGCCGCGAAAGCAAAGTTGCCTGCGACGCACTCGGCCCTGACCGACTTCGCTACCGCGCTGACAACTCAAGACGCTTGGTTCGCGGCTGCCCAATCACGAGCAAAGGCTAGCATCAAGCTTGACGCCTCGAAAGCCAACCTCGCGACCAAGAAAACCGCCGAGGCGGCGGTGAGCGACGCCGCGGGTACCGGCTCTAAACGTCTCGCTAAATTCGTCACGCTGGTCAATGCGAACCACATCACCCCGCTCACGCAGTATGCGAAAGACAACTGGCCAGGCAAGCCGGCGGAGTTCTTCGCAGAAGCCTATTCGCTCTGGCTCAGCAACCCAACGTATTTAAACGACAATGCTCCGAAACTCAAAGCCTGGTTCGACGCCGGAGAGCATCTTAAATAACCGGACCGGAGGCCGTTTGTGACGGGCAGAGAACCGAAAGCATACTCGAGTGGCCCCGTTCGGACGACCGAACGTGAGGAGAGCTTATGAGTTTGACTTATAGACGTACGCTGCAGATTTGCTGGAGCATCGTCTCAGTGGCGGTTATTTCAGCTTGCGGTGCTCTGGGGAGCCCCAGCGCGCTACCCGGCCCGAACGGCGATTCGCCTCAGACTTCAAGCCGAACGTTTCACTTCACCCACGCGCCTCAACGTTTCAAGGTGCCGTCGGGCGTCACACAACTCACGATCACCGCGTACGGCGCTATGGGTGGCGGCTACTCTAGTTCGAGCAATGGAAATCCGGGCGGCTTGGGGGCCAAGGTGAAAGCCACGATCCCCGTTACGCCAGGGCAGGTGTTGATGATCAATGTCGGCGGGAGAGGGATCCAGAACAAGCACGGCGCGGGCGGTGGAGGTTACAACGGCGGCGGAGCTACAGCTGGCGACGCTTTCGGCGGCGGCGGCAGTTCGGACGTACGGACCGCTAAAGACGGATTGGCAGATCGCGTCCTCGTCGCTGGCGGCGGTGGTGGGAGTGGTGAGGACGGCAGCCTGTACGCCTGCAGCGGCAGCTCTTGCAGCGGCAGCGGGGGATCTGAACTACTTTTCGGTGGCACCGGTGGCGTCGGGGGTGCGACGATCGGCGGCAATGGCGGCGGCGGTAGCGGCCGCGGCCGTTACGGCGGCGGCGGTGGCGGCGGCGCAGGAGCGTCCGAGGGAAGCGGAGGCGCCGGCGGCGCCGGATCGGGAGGATCGTCGGGAAGTTTTAGCAGCTACTACACTTGCGCGGCCGTTGATGGAAGCAAGGGAACGCTTTTCGATGGCGGCGAGGGAGCTAGTGATTCTTGCGGGCCCGGAGGCGGCGGTGGTGGAGGCGGCTATTACGGTGGTGGCGGCGGAGGAGGCGGGGGCTATGACGATAGCGTCGCGACCGGTTCCTTCTACGACGAGTCCGGCGGCGGTGGTGGTGGCGGCGGAGGCACCTCGTTCGTCGAGAAGTCGGCGACGAACATCCATGAGACCTCGGGCGCCGCACTACGCGGAAACGGTGAGGTCGTGATCGCCTGGTAGGCGGTTAGACCCTCAAGCGGGGGTAACAGCATTGCTACATTTACGATGTCTTGCCAGTGTGTGCCTTAGCGGAGGGCTGTTGGCCGGCTGCGGCGGGAGCGCTGGCAATGTGCCCTCATCGTTAGCTATCCCAAATACTCCGCATGGCCAGCGAAAATTCGTTTATACCGGGAAGAAGCAAGCTTTCAAAGTCCCGGCAAACGTGACGCAGATTACGATTACCGCCAGCGGGGCCGGCGGTGCCGGCAACGTTCCAAGCTCCAGCGGCTACCCCGGCGGACCGGGAGGCGCCGGCGGCTTAGTGCAGGCCACCATTTCCGTCACTCCGGGAGAGATGCTGGCGATCTTTGTGGGCGGCGAAGGCGGCCCCCCATCCGGCAATGGCTCGGCCGGCGGCTTCAACGGCGGCGGGGGCGGCGGCTCCGGAACGGGCGGCGGCGGTGGCGGCGCGTCCGATGTGCGGCAAGGCGGTTCAAGCCTGCGGAACCGCATCGTTATCGCTGGAGGCGGCGGAGGGGGCGGCGGCGACACCGGCGGAGGTAGCCCGTACAACCCTGGCGGAGCCGGCGGTTCGGGCGGCGGCAAAATCGGTGCTTCGGGCACGGCTGGCGAGGGCAGCGGAGCCAACGCGGCTGGGGGCGGAGGCGGCACGCAGAAGGTAGGCGGCAAGGGCGGAGCCGGCGGCATTACCGGCCAATGCGCCGGCGCAAGCGGTCACAATGGAACACTCCGCAATGGCGGGGCTGGCGGTCGGGCTTCGTGCGGCGGTGGCGGCGGTGGTGCCGGCGGCGGCTACTTTGGCGGTGGTGGTGGTGGCGGCGGAAGCGGCCCTCAGGGCTTCGGCGGCGCCGGCGGCGGTGGCGGCGGGGGTTCCTCATTCCGCGAGCCGCGCGCAAAAAAGGTCAAGAACGTCCAAGGCAAGGGATCTAAAGGCGACGGCGTGGTCACAATCACTTGGTAGGCAAAGAAAGCCGGCCGGATTCAAGCATACGATGCTTCCTTACAAAGCGCGACGAATGCGATCTGTGGGGTCGCTGGGTTGTCGCGACGTACGGAAGTAGCTTCTCTCGTTTCAGCGCGGCACTGTTAAAGCGAAGCCGGATTGCCAATGGGGATACTCCCTTTCCCCAACAGGGCGCTCAAGAAGTGCGCTAGCAGCGCCCCTTCCCACTGGAGCCGCGGTGCGAGCCACGCGCGTTGCGCCGGGCACGTAATCTCACCAAGCTCGAGCACCAAACTGCCGTCCCGCGCTTCCACTTGCGAATACGCATAATACGCGCGTAAGCCGTGCGTGAAGTTGTCCGGCTGAAAACCGAACGGCCAATATCGTCCGTACAGGTAATGCCATGCCGCTGCCGCCGGCGCATCGCTCGCGCGAGCGTAGCCCACCGATGCGCGGCTTTCGCATGGCGGATTCGATCCGTCGAAATGAATGAAAACCGCCGCTCCCACACGATACTTGCCGGCGAAGTCGGCCGGGAGACGCACGACGCTGACGCCATGTTGCCGCAAGATTCGCGTCGCGGCGTCCGCCACGATCGGCGTCCAGGCCCGTTCCCCCGCCGCTCCGAGATTGCAATGATGCTGCGGAAAGTGCGCGCAACTCGCCGGGCGCCCTTCGTGCCCCGCGGAGATAAGCACGTCGTAGGTCAACATCACCAGCCGCCCGAAGCGCCGCCGCCGCCAAAACCGCCGCCTCCCGCCGAGAATCCGCCACCGCCAAAACCGCCACCGCCGAATCCGCCCCCACCGAATCCGCCGCCCGTCACGAGATATCCGCCGCGGGTGCCTTTCATCACGATTGCGACGATCGCGAAGAAAAAGATCAGCCCGAGGATGACGAGCACGAAAGCGTCTTTGTCGGTCATCGTTACCGGCTGCTCCTCCGCTGGAGCCGAAACGCCACTGTACGATGGCGTAATCGTTTTCAGCATCGCCGCGACGCCATCGCTGACCGCGCCGTCCACGTCGTTGGCCCGCATCTTTGGTCGGATGACCTGCGTGATGATCCGGTACGAGTCGGCGTCGGTCAGCGTGCCCTCTAACCCGTAGCCGACTTCGATGCGCGCCTTGTGGTCTTTCATGAACACAAAGAGCACCGCGCCGTCGTCTTTGCCTCGTCGCCCGATCTTCCAATGGTCGGCCGTCTCGCCGGTCCACGTCTCCAGCGGAACGTCGCCGGTCGTCTGCCCGATCCACACGACGATCTGATGGCTCGTCGCGCCCTCGTAGGAGCGCAGTTCGTTCTCGAGCGACGCGCGTGCGCTCTCTGAAAGCGCGTTTGCGTTGTCGGTGACGTACTGCGTTGGCGTCGGGGGAATCGTGAACCCCGCGCCCGCCGCCATCGCCGGGACCGCGTAGAGCAGCGCCACGAACGCCAGTGCGAATCGCGCAACACTCACGCGGCGCATCCTACCAGCTCCCCGAAGCGCCGCCGCCGCCGAAATCGCCGCCGCCGGACGAGAAGTCGTCGTCGCTGCTACTGGAATCGTCGCTGCCGCCCGAGGATGACGAGCCGCCACCGCCATCCCAGAACGCAAAGCCCTTCATCTCCTTCTTCGCCGTGGGTGCGCCTTTGCGCATCACGAGATACCCATAACGGATGCTGCCGATGATTCGCATCGTGACCACAAACGCGATAAACAGCATGAACACGCCGAAGAGACCAAACATCGAAATGACGGCGCCCGAAACAAGCGGTGGTGCGACATTCTCCGCAGCCGGCGGCGGCGTGACGCCCGCATACGACGGCGTAATCGTTGTCAGCATCGCCGCGACGCCGCTGCTGACGGCGCCGTCGGTATCGTTTGCCTTCATCCGCGGCACGATGTCGTTGCGGATGATCTGCGACGAGTCGGCGTCGGTCAGGGAGCCTTCGAGCCCGTAGCCGACCTCGATGCGCACCTTGTGATCGTGCATGAACAAGAACAGAATCGCGCCGTCGTCCTTACCGCGCCGCCCGACATGCCATTGGTGCGCTGTCTCGCCGGTCCACGTCTCGAGCGGCACGTCGCCCGTCGTGTCGCCGATCCAGACGATCACTTGATGTCCGGTCGCCTTCTCGTAGGCTTTGAGCTCGGCGTCGACCGACGCTTGCGTCGCGCTCGAAAGCGCACCCGCGTTATCGGTAACGTAATGGGTGGGAGCCGGTGGTACGGTAAAATCGGCCGCGACGGCAGGCACGCGCAGCGCGCACGCCAGAACGATGCCGGCCAACAGATGTAGGCGAAGTCTCACCATCCGCCCGATGCACCACCGCCGCCGAAACTCCCGCCGCCCGCGGAAAAGCTTCCACCGCCGAAGCTACCGCCGATCCCCCAAAATGCCGAGCGCCGCATGTCGCGCCGGCCGCCGTGGCGCAACGCTTTGGCATGTCGGTTCGACAGGCCGCCACGCCCACGCGTGACGAAGCGTAGCACGTATGAAGTTCTCGCAGTTCAACGCCGCGGCCGCAACTTTCGTACTCGCGGTACTCGTCGGGCACGTCACCGATGCGACCACTGGTCAGCCCTTGGCCAACGTCACGATTTCGATCGGCTCACAGCACACCTCTACCGACAAGCATGGGGCGTACCGCCTGACCGGCTTAAGCCCCGGTCACTATACGCTGTCGGCCGGTTCCAACGACGTGCCTCCGCAACGGCGCAGCGCAGTCGTGAAACAGGATAGCGCCCAGACGACGCTCGATCTCGTGCTCTGCAGCACGACGCTCGACTACAGCTGCGCCGGCGCAGGCCCAGGGTAGAAGAACGCCGGCTGAGCCTGCCTCATGGGTGAAGCGGCTGCAGAAACAACCGGCCGTGCGGGTAGTCGAACGTAATGTTGAAATGACGCAAGAAGTCTAGCCCGACGAGAATATTGCGGCCCGACATTACGTCCGTTTTCCGCTCGCAAGCATCGATTCCGGTGTAAACGATCGGGCCCAGCGTGAGTTTGTCCAGCGTGCCACACGCGATCGATCCGTAGCCTCCGGCCGCTCCCTCAATCTTCGTACCCATCGACAGGTGATACTTGAAGATGAGGTCGGGACCAAAGATGACCTCGTCGGGATCCCCGCTATCAAAATAGGCCTTTACCGGGATCGAGCCGTTGAGCGTCATCGGAACCGATGGCGTCCCATCGGCGATATCGATCAGCAGCGGTAGCCCTTTTTCGCCGGAGGAGTCAAAGGAAGCCGGATCTTCAATCGCCATCGTGGCCGCACCAAGGTCGGCCCGAACAATCGCGCCTGCAAACAAACCATAACCAATGAGACCGTCGTAATTCTTACCGTCAAGGCCACGATAGTCCCTATCTGCAAAGGCGTTGTTAAAGTCGACGGCTTCAACGATCATATTCGAAAGGGTGTTACCACCCATTTCAATTTTGTCGACCCGCCGCAGCTCTATCGGGGTCGGCTCGTACAGCGTGAGCGTCTGATCGTGGACACGTAAATCTTTCGCACCGATCTTATTGGCGAAGGCCTCGTTGAGAATGATGCCTTCGCTCGCTCCCGTGTCGAGAATAAACGTTCCTTCCGTGCCGTCCACCGTCGCCTTCACGATGATTCGCGTCGGTGTCAGCTGGATCGGAAACGGCTTCGCGCTGGCGAATGCCCATGATGCGGTCGAAGTTGGAGGGTGAAGGTCGGCGCCCGAGATGACGACGTTCGGCTCGATCTTCGAATACGTAAAGGTTCCAGTTTCATCGCCGACGCGAAACGAGCCGATCACCTTCTTGGCCGCAATGGGCTCCGCATACGATACGATGTGGAATGTCGTTTCATAATCACCACCCGGGTCAATGACGGCTGTCACGATTGCGCCAGTTGCCGGGTCGATTGAGAGATTGACGGCGTCGGCCCCCGGCACCGTAACCTGCACGACGTCAACAGATTTCCCGTCTTCCGTGCCACTGCGGACGAGGGTCGCTCCAGTGCTCGGCAACCCTTCGTTAAGCAGCGCTGCCGACGAGAGCCGGTACTTGGCGAGATCGCCATAGATCGGAGTCGTGAATCCGTTAAGGTCCGATCGCCAGAAGACATTGCCAGTAAACCCGGTTTCGTTGGTTGTATTCGACCGCTTCAGATACGTGTACGTGTTGCGGTACAGCAATCCGATGCGCCGTTCCACGGACCGTTCCGTTACCATGCCTTTATCGTTTAGGTACTCGGCTTCGAGGCGCATCGTTTTGAAAGTACCGTCTGCCAACTGCCAACCTACGAACGCGCGATGCTTGGCGAGCAACGCCTGCGCCTCGTCGTCAGCTCGAACCGGTGCGGCCCAGAGAGCGACCATGGATATTGTGATCGCAGTTAAAAAAAGATGCGCGCGTATGCCCCACATGTTTAACGACTCCTCGACGTCACGTCCTCGGTCGGCAAAGGCGGTGTCCGCTCGCTTGCTGATTCCCTGCCCGGCGCGACGTCACCTACCGAGTTTTCCGCCCTCGTTACCAGCTGACGACGACCGACCACATGCGCACGCCGATTCTACGGGGACACAACATACACGGTTCCGAAGCCATACGACCCCGCACCGCCCTTATATGTCGTGCCATACAGCGTGCCGTTCACGTCGATCAGCCCGGCGACGGGATAGTTCCCGTCGCGGCCGGGCATAAACCTATAGACCACATTCTCCGCGCCGGTCGGGCTGATGCTGTAAACCGTTCCGCCGTCTTTGCTAGCCGCACCGCCGTTTTCCGTCGTCCCGTAAAGTGTGTCTTTAACGTACGTCAGGGGCGCTTGCGGATTGGCCCCATCGGGAGTACCGCTGAAGTCGTGCAGTATCTTATATTGAGCGCCGGTCGGACGCATGCTGAACACGGTTCCCTTATATTTTGACACGTCGCCGCCATACAAGGTAGTGCCGTACAGCATCCCTTTCACGTCGATCAGTGCTGCTTCGGGATTCCGCCCGTCACTGCCGGCGCCAAAGTTGTGCAGTATTTTCTTCACGCCCGCGGTGGTAATGCGGAAGACGGTTCCTTGGGCGTCCAGGCCGCCCGAGCTGGTCGTGCCATACAGCGCGCCATTTACCGCCATTAGTCCGGCCTGGGGATACTCGCCGTCGCTCTCGCTGGCAAAATTGTACACCACTTTTTCAGTGCCGCTCGTGGTGACGCTGAAGATCGTTCCGCAGCCGATCCGACGTCCTCCGGCGTCGCACTCCCCGCTGCCGCCGGAGACGGTCGTGCCGTAGAGCGTGCCATCCAGCTCGACGAGGCCGGCCGCCGGGTGCGCCCCATCGGCATAGCCGGCAAAAGTGTGGAGCACCTTTTCCGCGCCGGCCGTGCTGATGCTGTACACGGTGCCGTGAGAAGAGCGACCGCCGGCATACGTCGTGCCGTAGAGCGTTCCGTTGACGTCGATCAAGCCGGCCTGCGGTTTCTGCCCGTCGGCGCCGCCTTCGAAGTTGTGCAGAACCGTCATCACTCCGCCCGTGGTCACGCTGTAAACGATGCCGATGCCGGCCGAACCGCCGCCCGCCGTACCATAAAGCGTGCCGTCAACGCTGACGAGATTGCCTTGGGGAAAGTCGCCGTTCGAGCCACCTTCGAAGCGGTACAGCACCTTGTAAACTGACGTGGTTTGCGGCATCGCTCCCGGCAGCACGGAAGGATTATCGCGAACGGTGCAACCGGCGAGCATCGCCGCAGTTGCGCAGACGCTAACCGCGTGCCGGAAAAGATCTGAACGAATCATCATTGCATCGCCTGCTTTCTTCATACCGCTACCAATAAAAGACAATCACGCGTCGGACCGCCTTCCATCCCTTCCACATGCGCACGCCGGTGGCGGTCGGTTTGACGTACGACGATCCTCCGCCGCCGCCACCGCCGGCGGCGACCAGAATGCGATCGGAGAGTTTCCCGGAACCCGTACGCACATCCGACGCGCCGCCGCCTCCTCCGGCGCCCGCTCCACCGCTTCCGGAATAGATGGGCCCGGCACCACCACTACCACCACCGTTGAAGCCGCCGGTCGCTCCCGAGGCGTTGCCGCCGACGTAAACGATCAACGGCTCCAGCGGCGTGACGCTAAGCGTGGCGCTGACGCGGCCGCCGTAACCGCCTACCTGGTCCTTCCAGTCTCCGCCGTTGCCCCCAAGTGCAGCAACCTTGATAACCGTAACACCGTCCGGTACGGTGAACGTCTGCTTCGCACCGGTGTACTGAAACGTCTCGTGATGCGTGAGTGCGTTGCCGGCGCCAGTCGCTGCGGGGACGGCGCCGAGGTTACCACGCAGCGGCCGAAATTCAAGCTCTTCATCTGCCTCGCTCCTTGCTACTCGATCGCCGCTGAGACTTAGGCGTGACTGTCTTTTACCCCCTGCCGCGCTGGGCAAACTACAGCGTATGGCGTGAGTCAACGCGGCAAATTAACTTCGGTCGATTTAACTGAGTTCTGAGTTTCGCAAGGGAAATGGTTCGACGTTGTAATCTCAAGTATAAGTTCTAGAGAAAGGATCAACGATGAATAGGACGACACCCCGGCTGCAATCCTTGATAACCGTAGGCGTAATTGCGATAGGCGCAACGATCGCTTTATCCAGCTTCGGAGTCGTGCGGGCCGAGCACGCACGAACCAGCGGCTCCTGCTCCTCATCGGGTTACTGTCTCTCCTGGGAAAACACAGGTTCTGGCGGCGCCATCGAAGGCCGAGGCACAAGTGGCATCACCGGGGAGTCCAGCAAGGGCGGCGTTGCGGTCGTTGCCCGTTCGGACGACACGTCGACGGATATCTTCTCGGGGTTGGACTCCGCGAACGGCGATTACTGTACCATTGATCCAAGAGCGAATCTAAAGTGCACGGGGAAGATCACCGGCAAGAAAGCTCTGCGCGTGCGGCACCGGAGCAGCGAGGGCCAACAGGTTCTTACCTACGCATCGGAGTCGGCCTCGGCCACCATCGAGGACGTCGGAACCGCGCGAATGTTCGCCGGCATGGCGAACGTGGCAATCGACCCGCCCTTTGCATCCGTCATGGATCGTAGCAGCCCATACTACGTCTTCCTCACGCCGCTTGGTGACACGCGCGGACTCTATGTGAGCGTTAAGACGCCTTCCGGCTTCCAAGTTCGCGAGACCCAAGGCGGCCGTTCGAGGCTCGAGTTCGACTATCGCATCGTGGCGCGCCCGCTCGATGCTGCGCGCGACAGGTTGCCAATAGCTCCAGCAACGAGAGCGCTACCGGCGCGACCGCTACGCTAGCGAGCGAGGCGGCACGCCTACCGCACCCACGAAATCGCGCGCACGATCAAGCTCACCACGATCGCCGCAAAGACCAGCCACACCGCAGTATACATGAACCCGCGCCCAAAGGCGATCAGCGGCGTCGCTTTGGGCGCCGCGACGTTCGCGTATTGCGGTGCGATCGCGTGGATGATTGCGTCCACGCCGTAAGACGCCGCGCTGTCGGCATTCTCGCGCCGCATCCGCGGCAGCACGACGTCGTCGAGGATTTGCGCTATCTCCGCCTCGTTCAACTCGCCGCGTAGCCGCGAGCCTACTACGATGCTCGCATCGTGCCCGGGCAGCCAGAGGAACAACACCGCGCCGTCGTCTCCCGCGAAGTTCTCCGCCGGCGCCTCAGTGCTGCTGCGCGCGATTACCACAAAAACCGGATGCCCCGTCTGCTCTTGGAACGCTTGCAGATTCTGCGCGACCCATGCCGTCGTCGCATTCGTCAGCACGCCGGACTCGTCGATCACGTAGTGCTGCGGCGCAAGTGTCGGCGGCGTCCCTAGCGCGAGCAAAACGAACGCCGCCGCCACTACCATCCGCCCGACGCGCCTCCGCCCCCGAAACCGCCGCCGCCCGCCGAAAATCCACCGCCACCACCCCAACCGCCTCCGCCGCCGCTGGTTAGACCGCCGATGAAGCCGCCGCCCCAAAACGCCGAGCGCCGCATGTCGCGGTTGGCCTGCGCCGAGCCCTCGCGCATCACCAGATAGCCGTAGCGAATGCTGCGCACGATCCGCGCGATTACCAAGAACATGCCGAAGCCGAAAAACAGCACGCCGAAGATGATGTAGACGACGGGCACGTCGCTCGATTCGTCGCTCGAAGCGGCTTCCGGCGGCGGCGTCACGCCGGCGTAGCTCGGCGTGATCGTCGTCAGCATCGCGGCCACGCCGCTGCTTACCGCGCCGTCGACGTCATTCGCGCGCATCTTTGGCCGGATCACGTCGTTGATGATGCGGTAACTGTCGGCATCGGTCAGCGCGCTCTCCAAGCCGTAGCCGACCTCGATGCGAATCTTGCGGTCGTGCGTGAACAGAAAAAGCACCGCGCCATCGTCGTGTCCGCGCCGGCCGACCTTCCACTTAGCGGCGGTTTCACCGGTCCAGGTTTCCAGCGGCACGTTGCCGGTGCTCGAGCCGATCCAGACGATCACCTGGTGCCCCGTCGTACTTTCGTAGCTTTGCAGTTCGTTCTCGATCGACGCGCGCGCGTCGCTCGAGAGCGCGCCGGCGTTGTCGGTCACGAAGTGGTTGGGCGCCGGCGGGATCGCGAAGCCCTGCGCGAACGCCGCGAGCGGAAGCGCCGCCAGCACGAGCGCGCTGAGCGCTCGTTGCATTCTCACGCGGAGCCGGTGCTTGGCTCCGCAAAATGCGCGTGCAGCACCTCGCCCAGACGCGCGACGGCGTACAGAATGCCGGCCTCGGTATCGCCGCGCGCGAAAAACGGCTCGCTCTCCTTCACCAGATCGCTCCAGAACGCGTCGCCGACACGCTCGTGCAGCGCGCGATCGCCGATAATCGCAAAGCGGCGCGCCTGGGGGGCGATCAAGATCAGCGCTGCGTTGGCCGGTTCGTGCCGGTGCAAGCCGATGCGCCCAAACTCTCGCTTCGCGCGCTCAAACGCATCGACGCTGCGATCGGGAATCTCGCGAACCGCGATGCGGCCGGTCGTTCCATCTTCGGCCGAAGCAATCGCTGACGAGATCGTTGCCTGCTGCGCCTTGGTCACGGGCTGAAGTTCACGACTGGTGCCTGCTCGGCGCCGGCTTGCGCTTTGAAGTACGGCTTCTCGTTGAACTTGCTGCCGAAGAGACCCGCGAAGAAGACGGTCGGAATCGTGTCGCGCCGCGTATTGAACGCCTGGGCAACCTCGTTGTACTTCCGGCGCTCGAAGGCGATGCGGTTTTCGGTGCCCTCAAGCTGCGCTTGGAGCGTCTGGAAGTTCTCCGTCGCTTTGAGCTGCGGATAGTTTTCCACGACGGCCAACAATCGCGAGAGCGCCGAGCCGAGCTGGTCTTGCGCCGCGGCGTACTTCGCGAAATCCTGCGGATTGTTGACGGCGTTTTGCACGACCTCGGGCGAGATCTGCCCGACGCTCGCGCGCGCCTTCGCGACCGCTTCGTACGTGCTCGATTCGAAGTTCGCCGCGCCTTTGACGGTCGCGACGAGGTTGGGAATAAGGTCGGCGCGCCGCTGGTAGACGTTCTCTACTTGCCCCCATTGCGCGTCGACGGCTTGTCCGAGCGTCACCAGTGAGTTATAGGCGCTGCCCACGAAGAGCCCGATGACGACGACGATCCCGATGACCGCAAGGGGTCCGATGTACGAGCGTTGTTGCATAGCCAGGCAATGCGCCGCCCTGCCGCCTGCCCCTTCCTCCGACGGCGGGCCGGAACCATCCAGCGTGGACTCGAAATAGGGCTATCGCTCCTGGAGGGGATGTGTACCGGCTACCGTCGATTTGTCCTAGCATGCGCAACGGCGGCGCTACTTGCGGGCGGGCTCGGGGGTGCCTGCGGCAAATCCCGTACCGCAGACCTCAGCCTGCGGAATGCCGAAATGCTCACGCCTTTAGTCGCCTAATCTGACTGCCTGCGTTTTTGGGATACGGTGCTGAGCCGCAATCGTGGTATATTTTGATCTCCTGGGCTCCACGAAAGGATGTTAGCATGAGGCCAGTTGGATTGATCGTCGTCGCCTTCGTGTTCGCCGTGAGCGCGCCCGCATCGGCGACCGGAAACGTCCGGATCCAGCAACGAGACGGTTCCATACAAACCTATTCCGGCGTGACCTTCAAGATAGCGAACAAAACGCTAACGATGGAATCCGCCGACAAGTACTCGAAGGTCGTCCTGCGTGGGGCCGACTGTGCTCACCAAGGCGACATCGTTCGTTGTACGGGTGGAGCGTTCACGCTCTTCCAAGGCGGGGAGCCGCACACCGTCAAGTTTAAATCAGCCACTTTCTACTTCAATCTCACCGATCAGGATCAGCCCATGTCGCTCTCCACGATGAAGGTCGCCGCGCACTCGGTGCTCTTCGTTATGCAGACCGCAAAGGGTACATATGTAACCGGAAACGGCAAGCTCGACCAGGAGCCCACACCATGAGAATCTTATCGCTCGTCCTCATCGTCGCATTCGCAGCCACTCCATTGACGGCCTCGGCACAGCGCGGAGGTGGAGGCGGCGCCCGTGGTGGCGGCGGCGGCGCGTCCCGCTCCGCGCCGAACCAAGGTCGCGGCTTCAACATGAGCAACGACGTGCCGAACAAAGGCGCCGCAAGCGGAAAGAACGGATCCGCAGCCTATAATAAGAACACCGGAACCGCCGCGACGTACAACAAGAATACCGGAACCGCAACGACGTACAACAAGAACACGAACACGGCGACGCAATACAATCGGAACACGAACAACTCGAACACGTACCATAATAATAACGGCAACTACAACAGCGGCGCTTACAACGGCAAGAACTCCGCAGGGGCGTACAATAAGAACACGGGCAACGCCGCGGTCTACAACAAAAACACCGGCAACATGGCGGTGTACAACAAGAACACCAACAGCTACAGCACGTACCATTACAATAACAACGGCAGGAACGGCTACTATTACGGCGGCCGCGTTGTCGTGAATCCCAGGTACTACCCAGCCTGGGGCTGGAATCGCGGAGTCGCTTGGGCGCCGTACGGAGCGTATTGGGGCGGCGGATTTTGGGGAGCTTTCGCAATCGGGGCAGCGACGGCCGCGGCTATGGGTTCCGTCTACTATGCAAATCAGACCTACCAGTCCTATTCGGTCAGTACGGGCAGTCCAGGCGCGACCTTGTTGTCGAACTACGGTCTGCGGCAGGTTCCCTGCGGACCGTCGGGCCTGGTCGTGATCTACGGGCCCAACCTCGGCATTATTTGCGCAGAGCCGAATGGACTGGTCGCCGCCGGCAACTACGCAGTCAACGTCGACAACTTAACGCTTCAGTCTCAATAGTCAGGCTGATTAGGAGCCCGCCTCGTGCGGGCTCCTAATGGATGAAGCCTACAACGCAGAAGGCGCTGCCGATTGCGCCGATGAGCATGCTGAGGTACCAGATCGGCTTGACTCGGGTCAGCGCTGAAACGGCCCCAACCGCAATAGCAACCTGGAGAAGGGCAACGGAATATTCGAACGCGTGGTGTTTGCGCATTTCGTCTTCGGTTTCTCGTTCCAAATCCTTCGCCGAATCCGAGAGCGCGGTTTCCTTATGCGATTCGTCAGCGACCTTCGCGCGGTACTCCGCGATCCGCGCGGCCGCCGCTTTCGTCGCAGGCCTCGCCGCAGCGGCGTCGAGCAAACCGTTAAGCGCGATCGTGTAAACGTGGTCCTTTTGCCGGTCGGCTTGGTATTCGGCCCACGTATCCGACGCTTTGATCTGATGGATCAGCGCCTCGTTGACCAGATTACTTGACTGCAGAGCGGCGATCGCGGCGAAGACCGCGAGGATGGCCGTCGACAGGCCGATGAACCGCAGCCAGCCCGCCTCCTTTTCGGCGTTCTGACGCTCCGCTCGCTCGTCGTCCAGGCGCTCGATGCTCTCCTGCAGATCCTTGGTTTCTACTTCAATCTCATCGGGCACTTTGCTTACAGCTCCATCGGCGAGATGGGTTCGCATCGCCGCGAGGCGGCGCCTTTCGAAAGCTCACGCGCGAACGCGACGCGTTTTATGCGGGCCTTGTCTTCTTGAACTTCCTCCGGCCACCAGCAATGGTCTTCATCGCTTCCCGTGCTCCTACAACAGCGCTGATCTCTATTGCGTGGCCTTGGTCCGAGGAATAGCGCACCAAGAATTTCTTGATCCTCTCAAGTACCTCCTTAGGTAGGTCTGAGATCGCGGTATAACCGTCCGTGGCAAGCGGCGCCCCCGGACTGGGTAATGGAATGGAAATCAGACGATCGTTCTCAATCCCGTCCTTCGTCTCACGGATCGCACCGATGACGCGCGCCTGGATGAGGCAACCTGAAAACAGGCCGTCGCGATTCACAACCAGGATGTCCACCGGATCCTTATCGGGCGCGAGCGTTTGCGGAATGAAGCCATAATCGTAGGGCCACTCTAAATCCTTTGCAAGCACGTCATGAAACGCAATAATGCCGTATTCGGGCATTAACGCGTACTTATGCCGGCTTGCTTTTGGCGTCTCAATGATTGCATTTACGATGTGATCGCGTTTTCTCTTGGCTTTCGGACGCGAAGGGATATAGTCGTAGTGCGTTGCGTTTATGGCCATATGGCCTTTTACCCAGCCTTGGCATAGCGAAGCACCCGGCTACTACCGTTGAGTTGCAACTGCCCGCGGCGTTGACCGCCTTCTTCGCAATTGTCGTCAGCAGTTCGTCGGTCTCGACTTCCTGCTCGAGCGTTTCTTGCAAGAAACCCGGGGCTCCCGACAACCGCATTTCTTGGGCCCAGGCGATCAGCGTACCGTAGCGCGATACTCGACTAAGCCTTTCTCTTTGGTAGGTGGTTCGTAAACTGCTTCCGCCTTATGGCCCAGAGCTTGGGACACTAAACCTGGGCCTCCCATCCTTCCACGAGCCGCAGCGCGAAGCGCTCCTCTGGCGTCAACTCGGCGGGGCCGCGCTTGATGCTTTTTGATGCTTTCCGCGGCAGTCGCAGGTGCTCGACGTAGGTTTCGAGCACAGCGGGATGCACGTAGGCTTTTTTGCAGATTGCCGCCGTATTGCCGAGCCGCGCGGCGACGCGCTCGAGCGCCGCTGTAACGTTCGCCTTCGCTTCCACGAGATGCTCGGCGGGCGCCGTCAATGCCCCGATGCATTCGACCGTGCCGATCCACGTTCGAAAATCCTTGGCAGAAAAGTCGTCGCCCGCGATCTCTCGTATGTACACGTTGACGTCGTCAGAGCCGACGCCCTGCGCGGTACCGTCGTCGTCGAGATATTCAAAGAGCTCCTCGCCGGGAAGATCTCGGCAGCGTTTGATGACACGGGCCAGGCGTTTATCGTCGAGCAGAATGCGGTGCTGCTTTCCGGTCTTGCCGCGGAAGTTGAGCCGCACCTTGGAGCCTTCCAGCCGCACGTGGCGCGTACGCAAGGTCGTGAGGCCGTAGGAGTCATTTGCTTGCGCATACTCTTCGTTGCCGACGCGGATACCGGTAATGTCGAGCAGCGAAACGACCGCGGCGAGCACCTTGCGCCGGGAGAGCTCGGGGCCGCCGAGGTCGCGGTCTACGGCCTTACGTATCTCCGGAAGCGCGTGTCCGAAGGCGACGAGGCGATGGTACTTCGCTTCGTCGCGCACCTCGCGAAAGCGTTTATGGTAGCGGTACTGCTTGCGGCCGCGCGCGTCGCGTCCGGTGGCTTGGAGATGCCCGTTTGCCTTGGGCGAGATCCAGACGCGGGTGTAGGCGGGCGGGACCGCAAGCGCCTTGATGCGCCGCAGTTCTGCTTCATCGGTAATCGGCTTGCCGTTTGGATCGAAGTAGGCGAAATGCTGGGCGCGTTTTTCGCGCGTGATCCCTGCGTGGCGATCGTCGAAGTAGCGCAGCCCCGCTTCACGCGCCGCGCTTTGCGGATCAAGAGTTTCCGCAACCACCCTCGGCCCCATACCCAAATGCTGGGATTCCATCGCTCCCTTTTACCTCCACCGAGCCCAAGGCTAAACGCTTAACACTAGCGGTGCAAGCATTGCACGTTGGGTGCTGATAAAAAGGACGTTGCAGAGTGACGACGCAAATGCGCCGCCATGCGGCCTGCCCCTCCCTCGGGAGCCCTTGCGTTGCGAGCGCTGCTCGCCGCGATACCGTTGGTCGCACTCACCATTGCCGTGCCGCTGGCCAATCGGGCCGAGCCGCGGATCTTCGGCTTCCCCTTTCTTATGGTTTGGATCATGGCCTGGGTGCTCTCGATCCCGGCCTTCCTCTGGATGGTCGGACGCGTGGAGCGCCGCTGGTGATCTTCCACCCCAGCCTGGCGCTGGTCATCGCCGGCACGGTCGTTCTCGGAACGATCGCGTTCGCTCTGCTGGGCGTGCGCCACGTCAAGATGGATCCTGCGCAATATATCGTCGCGGGCCGTTCGTTCGGCACGCTCTTTCTCTGGGTGCTTCTCGCGGGCGAAATCTATACCACATTCACATTCCTGGGCGTGGCAGGGCTCGCCTATTCGAGCGGCGCGCCGGCCTTTTACGCGATGGCCTTCGGCGGCTGCGCGTACGTGATCGGCTACTTTCTTGCGCCGCTGATTTGGAAGGTCGGCAAAGAGCACGATCTGCTCACCGGACCCGACTTCTTCGAGACGCGCTATAACAGTCGCGCGCTGGGCGTCGGCTGCGCGCTGCTCTACTTCGTAATGGTCGTGCCCTACGTCGCGTTGCAGCTCTCAGGCTTGCAGATTCTGCTACGTATCGCCGGCTACGGAGCGTACGACGCGACGCTCTCGGTCTGCATCGGTTTTCTCGTCCTCGCGCTCTTCGTCTTTAGCGCGGGCTTGCGCGGGACCGCCTGGGCGAGCGTCGTCAAAGACGTCTTCGTGCTGGGCGCCGTACTCTTCGCCGGCATCGCGATTCCAATGCGCTTTTTTGGATCGCCCGCGGCGATGTTCGATCGCGTCGCGCAGGTGCACCCGCAGATGCTCGTCGTTCCGCTCGGCGGCGTACCGCACGGCATCGTCTGGTTCGTCTCCTCGATTATGCTTTCGGCGATTGGTTTCTTCATGGGACCGCACTCCTTTAGCGCGATATTCAGCGCGCGCAGCGGCGACACGTTGCGCCGCAACGCCGTGCTTCTGCCCTTCTATCAAACCTTTTTGGCGCTGATGCTGCTCTCCGGCTTCACCGCGTCGCTGGTGACGCCGGGGCTCAAAGGCACCGAAGTCGACCAATCATTTCTCCTCGTCGTGCAGCATTTCTATCCGGGCTGGATTCTGGGCTTGGTCACCGCGGCGGGCGCGCTCGCCGCGCTCGTGCCGGCATCGGCGCTACTGCTCGCGGGCGCGAGCGTGATCACCAAGAACGTCGCGGGCGACGCCTTCAATCTCGCCACCAGCGACGCGTCGCGAACGCTGCTCACGCGCGTGCTCGTCATCGTCGTCGCGCTATTGGCGCTTGCCGTGTGGCTGGTTGCGCAGAAGACCGTCGTGGAGCTCCTGTTGCTCTACTATAACGGCGTCGCGCAGTTTGCGCCGGGCGCAATCGCGACGTTCGCCTGGCCGCGCCGCGCGACCTCCTGGGGCGTTGCCGCCGGCATTATTGTTGGGCTCTGCATCGCGATGCCACTTGCGTTGCTCAACATCGCGCCGTGGGGAATCAACGTTGGCCTCCTCGGCCTAGGCGCCAACGTGATCACCCTCATCGCAATATCGCTCGCTCTGCGTTCTACGGTTACGGCGTGAAGGCGAACACGCTTCCGCATGGGGCGCGGGCTCGAATATCGACTTGCAGCGCCGGCAGCTGTAAAGACGGCCTCGCATCGCTGCGAGGCCGTCTTTACTTTTGTCACCCTTCGTCCTTCGACACCGCTTCGGTAGCGCGGGGAGCGCGAAGCCCTACAAGTCTTCCGGGTTGATGCCCTTCAGACGATCGTATTGCGTTTTCGTCGGCGAGGCGTGCGGGTTTGCGGCCGGCTCGTACTCGCCTTCGTACTGCACGGTGAGCGGTTCGCGGTTGCGCTCGTAGGCGGTAACGAGCCGGCTCATGCCGTCGCCGTTAGCGCCCATCACTTCGGCTAGCGCCGCCTCGTCGGCCGTCATCGCAGCTTGTGCGAACGGGATTTCGAAGTCGTGGCGCGGGCGTCCGTCGTCGTCGATGTCCTGTCCCTCCGGAATGATCTCGACGTTGCGATACCGCGACATGCCCGTACCGGCCGGAATCAGTTTGCCGATGATCACGTTCTCTTTGAGCCCGAGCAGCGGGTCGTACTTACCCTTGATCGCTGCATCGGTGAGCACGCGCGTCGTCTCTTGGAAGCTCGCCGCGGAGAGGAACGACTCGGTCGCGAGCGATGCCTTCGTGACGCCGAGCAGCACCGGATTGGCCGTCGCCAGCTCCTTGCCGCTTGCCTTCATCTTCTCGTTGGCCTCGTGGAACGCCGCCGCTTCGATCAGCTGTCCGGGCAGCATCATCGTGTCGCCGCCTTCGACGATCTTCACCTTGCGCAGCATCGAGCGCACGATGACTTCGATGTGCTTGTCGTTGATGTCGACGCCTTGCGAACGATAGACCTTCTGCACCTCTTGAACGAGATAGTTCTGCAGAGCCGTCTCGCCTTTGACGCGCAGAATGTCGTGCGGGTTGAGCGAGCCTTCGTTGAGCTGCTCGCCCATCTCGATGTGCTGGCCATCCTGCACCAAGAGGTGGGTGCCCGGCGGAATCTCGTACTCGCGCTCTTCGCCGTGTGCGTCGGTAATATAGACGATGCGCTTGTTGCGCTCGTCGCCCAGCCGCACCGTCCCGGTGGCCTCCACGATCGTAGCTTGACCTTTGGGTTTGCGCGCTTCGAAGATTTCTTCAACGCGCGGCAGACCCGTGATGATGTCTTCGGTTGCGACACCGCCGGTGTGGAAGGTTCGCAGCGTGAGCTGCGTCCCCGGTTCGCCGATGGACTGGGCCGCGATGATGCCGACGGCCGTGCCGATGTCGGCACGGTTGCCCGCCGCCAAGTCGCGCCCGTAACACATCGAACAGACGCCGTACTTGGATTGACACGTGAGCACCGAGCGAATCTTTACTTCGGTGACCCCGGCATCCATGAGCGCCTTAGCCTTTTCTTCGTCGATCTCTTTGTCGCGCGTGATGATCGCCGTCGTCGGGCGCTTGGGATCCAGACGAATCTCCTCGGCGGCCCGGCGCCCGATGATGCGGTCGATGAGCGGCTCGATGATCTCTTTGCCGGTGCGGATGTCGGCGACGGTGATACCGTTGGCCGTGCCGCAATCTTCCTCGCGGATGATGACGTCTTGTGCCACGTCGACCAACCGGCGCGTAAGGTAGCCGGAGTCCGCCGTGCGCAGCGCGGTATCCGCCAGACCCTTGCGCGCGCCGTGCGTCGAGATGAAGTACTCGAGAACCGTGAGGCCTTCTTTGAGTGACGCCTTGACCGGGATTTCGAGAATTCGGCCCGACGGATCCGACATCAATCCGCGCATGCCGCCGAGCTGTTTCACCTGAGCGATCGAGCCGCGTGCGCCGGAGGTTGCCATCATGAAGACCGGGTTGAGCGGATTCTGCGCGGCCTGCATGGCGGTCGTCACCTCATCGGACGACTTCGACCAGATTTCGATCGTCTTGTTGTAGCGCTCGTCTTCGGAGATGAAGCCCTGCTCGTAGAGCCGGTGCAGCTCGTCCACTTCGTCTTGCGCCTTGCCGACGATCTCGTACTTGCTCTGTGGAACGATCACGTCGCTGATCGAGACGGTCGTACCGGAGAGGGTTGCATAATGGAAGCCGATGTCTTTGATCGCGTCCAAGAAGCGAGCCGTTTCCGCGTTGCCGTATTTGCGATAGCAGTCGGTAATCGTCTTCTTGAGGCTGCCCTTGTCGACGATGCGGTTGACGAACGCGTGCTTCCAGTGCTCGGGAAAGGCGAGATTGAAGATCACGCGCCCCACGGTCGTCTTGATCAGCTCGCCGTTCCAGCGCACGTAAATCCACTCTTGCAGATCGATCTGCTTGGTCTCGTAGGCCATCACGGCTTCTTTACCGTCGAGGAACGTCGGAATGGCGCCGGCCGCGTCGGCCGACGGCGCGTTCTTCTTGCCCGAGCGTTCGATGCGCTCGTACTCTTCGGTCACGACCGCTTTGGCCGGGCCGCTGTACTCGTCGCCCTGGAACGTGAGGTAGTAGAGGCCCAAAACCATGTCTTGGGTCGGAATCGAGACCGGATTGCCGTACGCCGGCAACAGAATGTTGTTCGAGGAGAGCATCAAGATGCGCGCCTCGGCCTGCGCTCCCGCCGAGAGCGGGAGATGCACGGCCATCTGGTCGCCGTCGAAGTCGGCGTTGTACGGCGTACAGACTAGCGGATGCAAATGGATCGCCTTGCCCTCGACGAGCACCGGCTCGAAGGCCTGAATGCCGAGACGATGCAGCGTCGGTGCGCGGTTGAGCAGGACGGGATGTTCCTTGATGACCTCTTCGAGAACGTCCCACACTTCCGGACGCACGCGCTCGACCATGCGCTTCGCGCTCTTGATGTTGTGCGCGAGCCCGCGATCGACCAGCTTCTTCATTACGAACGGCTTGAAGAGCTCGAGCGCCATCTCTTTGGGAAGGCCGCACTGGTGCAGCTTGAGCGACGGGCCAACGACGATGACGGAGCGTCCCGAGTAGTCGACGCGCTTGCCGAGCAGATTCTGGCGGAAGCGTCCCTGCTTGCCCTTGAGAATATCTGAAAGCGATTTGAGCGGCCGGTTGTTGGGCCCCGTGACGGGACGCCCGCGCCGGCCGTTGTCGATCAGCGCGTCAACCGCCTCTTGCAGCATGCGCTTCTCGTTCTTGATGATGATTTCGGGTGCGTTAAGCTCGAGCAGACGCTTCAACCGGTTGTTCCGGTTGATCACGCGCCGGTAGAGATCGTTGAGGTCGGACGTGGCAAAGCGGCCGCCGTCGAGCTGCACCATCGGGCGCAACTCGGGCGCGATCACCGGAACGGCGGCGAGCACCATCCACTCGGGACGGTTACCGCTGCTCAGAAACGCTTCGACGACTTCGAGCCGCTTGATGGCCTTGAGCCGCTTCTGTCCGCTGGTCTCCTTGAACTCTTTACGCAGATCTTCTTGCAGCTTGCGCAGGTTGAGATCGCGCAGCAGCTCGCGGATCGCTTCGGCGCCCATCCCGGCTTTGAACCGGTTGCCGAACTTCTCGCGCGCTTCGCGGTACTTCTGCTCGGAGAGCACCTCGCGTTTGGTCAGCGTGGTATCGCCCGGATCGATCACAACGTAGGCCGCAAAGTAGATGACCTTCTCGAGCTGCCGGGGCGACATGTCGAGCAGGATGCCGATGCGGCTTGGAACGCCCTTGAGATACCAGATATGGCTGACCGGAGTCGCCAGCTCGATGTGTCCCATCCGCTCGCGGCGCACCTTGGCGCGCGTGATCTCAACGCCGCAGCGATCGCAGATCATTCCCTTGAAGCGAATGCGCTTGTACTTTCCGCAGTGGCACTCCCAGTCTTTGGTCGGGCCGAAGATCTTCTCGCAGAAAAGGCCGTCGCGCTCGGGCTTGAGCGTGCGATAGTTAATCGTCTCTGGTTTTTTGACTTCGCCGAACGACCACGCCCGAATTTGCTCCGGAGACGCGAGGCCGATGCGCATTGCGTCGAAGTTGTTGACGTCGATGAGGTTCAAAGAGAGGGACTCCGTCCGGCCCACCGGCACCGGCGCTTACGCAGGGAAGGCCGAACCCACGTCGTCACGTAGGGGCTCCCACCGTCGCTCCTGGCGCGGGGCACAGAAAGGCATTTTATCACGCCGCCCCCGTGTTGTCACCTACCCGACCAGTGAGGGCCTATTGGCGGCGGGTCATCCAGATAAGAGAAGCAAGGAACCCCAGCAGAAATGTGCCACAGATCATTCCAGTTGCTATGACGATCGCGATCGGCAGGCTCATTGAGGGTCCTCCGTTTCAGCCTACCCTGCATACGGCCAGTCAGTCTTTCTAGTTTCGGGCTCCCTCGGCCAAACTGACCCGCTACCAGCAGCGAGGTTGTGGCCGCCGCTAAGCGCGCAGGGGGGAATCAGTCCTGGCCCTGCCGGCTCTCGTCGAAGCTTTCGTCTGGTTTGCTGCTCGTCGCCTGTAAGCTCAAGGTAACGAAGGCGGCCAAACCAGCCGATATAAGTAATAGGGCGAGCAGCCGTTTAGAGCGGCGGCCTCATCGAGGTTCCTCTCACACTCAGCACTCCTACCATGCTTGTTAGGAACGAACGCTCGGGTCGCAGCCCTGGTGCAACGCGGCTGGCTCGCCGTTCAAATGTCCCAGGCGTCGGCCTGCAGTTAAGGGGTCCAAAGGCGACCACGGAGGCGGTCGCCTTTGACCCTAACCGTCTACTTCTTCGTACTTCCCGCTTGCTTGGGCGAGGGAACCTTGCCGCCGGCGCGCCGGGCCTCGCTCAGGCCGATGGCGATCGCCTGCTTGCGGCTGGTTACCTTTTTGCCCGACCGGCCGGATCTGAGCTCCCAGCGCTTCATCTCGTGCATGGCGCGCTGGAACCTTCTTCCCGGCCTTCGGCCCCTACTTACGGGCCGTCTTTTTGCGCGCCGTGGTCTTCTTGCGCGTCGGCGTTTTTTTGCGCACCGCCATGGACCTAAACCCTCGCCCCGCGTCCTGTCAGGAGGTTGACCACGACCAGCACGAGCACGACGAGCAAGAGAATGTGAATCAGGCCGCCGCCGATGTGCATCAAGAGGCCGATAACCCAGAGAGCAAACAGAATCGTGATGATCGTCCAGAGCAAGCCTACCATGTATTCTCCTTAGTAAGTGTGAGCAGTAACTGTGAGCATTTCCACTCTCTTTCCCCAAACGAGGCCAACGCACGCCTCCCCGGTTGAAAGAGGCGTTTACAATCGGCAAGAGCCTGGGAAAACGCTGCAGGGGCTTCTCGAATGGACTTGCTAAAATGGGGGCATACGGTCGAACCTGACGGATGAAGCGACTAACAAAACGTGAGCTCGGTCCTCCAGTTGCTGCTGAGCACGACCTGCAGTCCGTCCGAATGGTCGTTTCGCGAACTGCCGACGTCCTCTGGCAGGCCGATGCCTCAGGCGCCGTCACCGGGATCACGCTCTGCCGCCCGGCCCTGCCCGAGCGGACCGGCGAACTTGACGAAGCCGAGATCGCGCAAGTCGAACTGCTGTGGCGCAAGGCCGTTCTCTGCGCGAAGCGGTTCAGCGCCGTCTATCACGTCCGCGCGCCGGGCGGCGCGGCGTTGCGCAACTTCCTTATCCAAGCGATCCCGATCTTCTCCGGCAGCGACGAGGTGCTTCACTGGTCGGGGCACGCCACCGAAGTCGACCGCTTCGCCGATACCGGGACGCGGTTTATTTCGAAAGCGACCGACGTTCTCTCGTCGTCGCTCAACCGCTCCACGATCGTCAACCGTTTGATCGAGGCGTCGCTCGAAGAGTTTGCCGATCTTTGTGCCGTCCACACGCTCCAAGACGATGGTTCGCTTAGCCTAGAAGGCTTCGCCGATCGACGCGCTGACGTCAAGCTTCCACCCGAAACGCTCGCCCAACCCGTGGGCGATGCTCTACGCGCGCGTCAGCCGGCGCTGCTGCTTTCAGGCGAGTTCTCCAAGGTGCGCTCGGGGATCATCGTGCCGCTCTTCGTCGGTACGACTTGCATCGGCTCGTTGACCTTCCTGGAATCGGAGCGCCGCTCGAGCTTTGCGGCGCGCGAGTTAGACGTCGCCTTAGTGGTCGCTCGTCAACTGGCAATGGCTCTTGAAAACATCAGGACGTTCGAGCGCGAGCAGCACGCCACCAAGAGATTCCGGTTTCTGGCGCGGATAACCGAACGGCTCTTTACGACGCTCGATTCCAAGAAGACCGTCGCGCTTCTGCTCGATGGGCTTACCGAGGAGTTCGCCGATTATGCGCTTGCCGCTAAGCTGACCGACGGCCGTCTCCGCACGATCGCTGAAACCGGATCGAAGGCGGGCCTCCACGCGGAGAGCGAGCGGGAAATCATTGCCTCGCTTCTGGATCGGCGCTCGATTCTGCAGGGCGCGGCCCTCGAGTCGGTGAGCGGCCCGCGACTACGGGCCGGTCCGCTCGACGAAAGCTCGCGGCCACGTTCGTGGATAATGGTTCCACTCTTCTCCGGCGATTCCGTCTACGGCGCAATCGTCTGCTGCTCGAACGGCCGTCAATACGATCACGGAGATCTCGAGATGCTCGAAGAGATCGGGCGCCGTGCCTCGCTTGCGATCGCGCACGTGGAAAGCCTCGCGCGCGAGCGGCAGCTCATTCAAACAATTCAGGAGGCCACGCTCCCCGCGCAGCTCGCCAACGTTGCAGGCGCGACCCTGAGCGCCATTTATAGTCCCGCCGCCTCGGAAGTGCAAGTCGGAGGCGACTGGTACGATGCGTTCGACCTCGACGATCATCGCGTCTTGCTCACCGTGGGTGACGTCACCGGCCACGGCCTCGAAGCCTCGATCGTGATGGGCAAAATTCGTCACGCCATCAACGTTGTCGCGTTGTACGAAAACAATCCCGCGCGCATTCTCGATGCCGCCGAAGGAATTCTCTTGCGGCGCTATCCCGGTGCGGTCGCGACGGCCTTCGCCGCCATTTTTGACACCCGCAGCCGCTCAATTTCCTATGCCAACGCCGGTCATCCGTATCCGCTTCTGCGCCGTTACGATGGAACGATCGAGGAGCTGGAAGCCGAAGGCCTGCCGCTGGGATTGCGTTCCGCCGGCGCGCCGGCCTCGCCGCTCACCGCGCGCCTCGACGACGCCGCGCTCCTGACGTTCTACACCGACGGCTTGACCGAAGCGACGCGCGACCCGCTGGCCGGCGAGCTACTTCTGCGAGAAGCGATCGCCAGCGACGCCGTATTCTATGTTGAAAGTCCCGCGCGCTTCATCGAAACATACTGCTTACGCCGTCAAGCTCCCGACGACGTTGCAATCTTGGTCTTGAACTTCGTTCGATCGCAGCACTGGTCGTTCGAATCGGGAGACTGGCACGCAGCAAAACGTGCGCGGCGCGAGTTCGTCACCAGCTTGGAGGCCGCAGGCTGCGCGCCCAGCGACGTCAAGGCCTCCGAACTTATCTTCGGCGAGCTGACCGCCAACGTCGCACAACATGCCGTGGGAACGCTCGATATCGCGCTTCATTGGGCCGGCGGTAATGCCGTATTGCACGTCATCGATCGTGGCGAAGGCTATGCAGCCAGTGAACGAAGTGAGCCCGGCGAACTCCTCACCGAACACGGCCGGGGACTCTGGCTGGTTGGACGATTTGGCGCGCAGCTAAACGTCGAGTTACTTCCGGGCCTCGGCACGCACGTCCGCGCCACTCTCCCGCTATCGTAATTACGCTTGAGCGTGCTCCTGCGCTTTGGCAAGAATGTCGTCGGCGTAACGCGGCAGCGTACTGCGCAAACGTAGAATCATCTGTTCGGCACGCAGCGAATGCAAGCCGTCGCTGCGATTGCCCAGCACCTCGTCCATCGCGCGCCGCATCGCAATGTCGAAGCTGTGTGCCACGGCGGGAACGACGCGCGTATGGGAATCGAGCAGCGGGTGCACGCATGCGAGTTGAAACTCTTCACCGAGCACGTCGATCGGATAGCCGCAGAAAAGATCGAAGCCGACCGACGCGATCAGATCGTTCCACAAGGCCTCCAAAGCAATCGCCGCGGTAAACGATTTCCGCGACCACAGAATGCCGACCATTTCGCCGTAGGCGCGAAAACCGCCGTACTTTTCCGATAGCTCTCGCGCCAGCGCGCCGGCGCAGGCATCAAAAAGCACCGGATCGGGCCGGCCATCGCTGCCCAGAAGTTTGGCAAGCGTTTCGTTGCCGTCGAGGTAGACGGCTCGTTCTGAAGCCAGTTCGCGCCCGATGGCCTCGCATCGTGCCGGGCTCGCGACGACGAGCGCACCACCGCCATTGCACAGAGACTCATTGAGAAAACGAGCGACGTTGCGCCCGAGACGAGCGTCATCGCCGCCATAGAACTGCACGAGGTGCTCGTGACCTGCTTCCCGCGGCCTGGCGTTCACCCCACCAATGGTACGGTTCTTTTAGGCAGGAGTCAAACCGATGACGCCCTCGCCGGCGATCAACGCCTGTCGACAAGCGTCCCCACGCCCCATTTTCGCTCATCCCCTTCCGGCCGTTACTCAAGCCCCCAAATGGCAGCACACAAAAGAGCGATACCACGACGAATACGAACGCGCAGACTCACTAGGACGAAGGAGGATACATGGGACTTAGATGGGACCTAACCGCGAGGGCTCATTGTCCCTCAAAAGCGAGACGTACCAGTACACCTCCCGTTAGCGCTTCAGGAGAAGAACAAAGTAAGCACGAGCATTTCAAACCTTAGACACTACGGCTCTGGTTTGTGCGTGGCCGCTGCACTGCTCGCCGGCTGCAGCACCGCGTCGCAGTCGCAACTCGGGCCCTCCGAAGCGGGCCGGCAGAACCTGCCCCTACTCGGCGTAGCGAGAAGTGGTGCCGTATTGCCGGCGCACGCGAATCATGGGCGGTCGTGGATGGCTCCCGGCGCCAAGAAAAAAGCGCTGCTCTATATCTCCAACTACGGCAGCTCACAGGTTTTGGTCTACTCGTATCCAGGGGCACAGTCCGTTGGATGGCTGACGTCCGATATCGACGGCCCGGACGGCCTATGCGCCGACACGAAGGGCAACGTTTGGATTGTGAACTATAACGGGAGCACTCTCGTCGAGTACGCGCATGGAGGCACAAGCCCGATCGCAACCCTCAGCGACCCAAATGAAAATCCCCTCGGCTGTTCCGTCGACCCCATTACCGGAAACCTTGCCGCCACAAATATGATAGGGCCTAGCGGCGGGCAAGGCGATGTCGTCATCTATCCCCGTGCGAAGGGCACCGCGAAGGTTTACGTAGCTACCGGCATTTACTACGTCTTTTTCTGCGGCTACGACGACAGCGGCAATCTCTACGTCGACGGTAGGACCCAAGGCGAAGCGTTCGCCTTCTCCGAACTTGCCAAAGGCAGCAGCACCTTTACGCCTATCACGCTGACAGGCGGTAAGATCTACCTCCCGGGCAACGTTCGCTGGGACGGCAAATATGTTGCAATCGGCGATCAGGAGTACCATGATTCCATTGACTCCGGCATATACCAAACCACGGGCTCGGGCGGAAAGATTGTCGGCTCGACGGCGCTAACCGGTTCCGAAGATGTCGTTGGGTTCTGGATCCAAGGCAAGACCGTGATCGGACCGGATGCCCTGTTGAACAACGTTGGATTCTACAGATACCCGAAGGGCGGCTCACCGACAAAGACTCTGACCAGCATTGACGAGACATTTGGTGCGGCTGTCAGCCTGTGATAGCCTTCCAGCCTGATGCGGTCCGCCGATCGCAGCTTACCTTGCCGACATCTATGAACGGCTTGCCGACCAAACGAAGTTTGGAGACGACGGTACTCCCGCGATGGCTATGTACCTGTTTGCCTTCCTCAACGAGAGGGAGCGCCAGACGATCCTTCGCACGGTCAAGTCCGAGCGCGCAAAAGCTTCCCAACCTGCAGATAATCTATCCGGGCGTTCCCTTTGTCAGCAAGAGATGGTGGCCGAACGCCGCCGCGGAGGCCCTTGCGGTGTTAGGCGCATAGCGCTTCAGACGTCATCATAGCAGGCGTTCCATGGCTATTACGTCCACGTACCGCCCCTCAAGCAAGCCGTGCTCCTTGAAGACTCCAACGTCTACGAACCCGAGCTTGCGATACAGCCGCTTGCCGTATTCGTTTCCATCTAGCGCGTGAAGCACGATCTTGTGGAAAGCACTTTTTCTAGCCTCGTGCACCAGCCTGGTCAGCAGGGAATTTCCGATGCCCTTATTGCGGTGCGTACGAGCCACATAGACGGAGAGGTCAGCGATCTCCGAATGCGCACAGCGGTGGGAGAAGCGGTTAAGCGATGCCCAAGCAAGCATTTCGCCTGGTTCGGTTGCGACGAGGATGACGTACCGTTCATCGTGCTGCGCCCACCATCGCATAATCGCTTCATTTGACTTCGGATCGGTATCAAGGGTCGCAACGCGATCCTCTATGCCCTCATTATAGATACGGCGAACGCTTCAAGGTCGCCTCTCGATGCTCGCCGGATCGCCAAGGATACATTCATCCCCGCGGTGAGTTGCAACTCAATTGTACCGTCGCTATCACGGCGCACCTCTCGGTCGGCTTGATGATCGGAAACCGCTTTCGTTAGCACGTCTACTCATTCCCGTAGCCCTCATGATACTTGAAGGTGACATCTCTTTCAGCCGTGGCAGAATCTTCACTGCCCACTCGTCGTCCCGATCATGGTAGCAACACCGCATCGCATGACCTCAATCTTTTCGTAGGGTCCGTCAACCACGCCGTGGGCGATTTATTCAAGCGTAGCGAGAAGAAGTCTCCCGTCCTTAGAGTACCCTCGTACCATCCCTTCACAGGTGTGTTTTCCTGGCCGTGGAAGACAATTTAGCCGTACCGGCGCGCTGGACTACGACCCTACTTCAAAGGAGCAAGGCTAATGAACACCCCTGGTTTACTTAAGTGCGCCGGCGCTGTCGTTGTACTCGTAATTGTTTCGGCGTGCGGGGGCCTCTCGACGGTCGCGCCGTCAGCCGCTGCGCTCAATGCGACCTACGTAGGTAGGACGCTGTTTCTGAATGGGAGGCCGGTATCGGCAGCGAGGCTGAATCCACTGCCGCGTTACACAGAGCTGGTACCGGATAAATCGAAGTCAAAGAACTACGAGTACATCTTCAACCACTATGATACTTACGCCAGCATCTTCGATTATCCGGAGAGCGTTGAGCAGATTGGTCAGATTAAGGGCGCCGGCGGCCAAGGGTGCACCAACGTTTTGTACGGCTATGGGAAGAAGCTTTTCTGGAACGCCGGGCGTACGAAGGACCTGATTTACGAATACAGGGTTCCAAAGAAGCTAATCAAGACGCTGTCTCTTAGCTACACGTACACATCCAGCTGCGCCATGAACACTAGCGGCGATCTTGCAGTCGGAGTCCTATTGGGTAATTCTTACGGTCCCGGCGGTCAGGTCGTGATCTTCAAGAACGCGAGCGGCTCGGGAACGGTGTACAATACGCCCTTGACCAAAGAGTACTTCGATGGCTACGATCCCAGCGGCAATCTCTTTGCCGACGGTTTCGGCCCGAGCTATAACTTCGCACTCGTCGAGCTTCCGAAGGGCAGCAGCACATTCGTTACGATCAAAACGAGCAACTCTCCGGAGTTTCCCGGCTCGGTGCAGTGGGATGGTACCTATCTCACCGTGTTCGATCAATACACCAGTGAGACGTATCAGTACGCGGTTTCTGGAACGACGGCGACGTTGAGGAACACCGTACAGTTCAGGGGGGCTAGCGACTGCGCGCAGACGTGGATCGTTAAAGGCCTGCTGTATTGCGGCGACGCGGGAAATGGCGACGGCGAAGTTTTCAAATACCCAGCCGGCGGTTCACCGACTGCGACATTCACGGGCAACTTCGATGTCCCGCTCGGCGTGACGGCAGCGCAGAAATAGTCTGCTCCGTCAAGGAGCAACCCTTCATCGTCGGAAAGCGTCCGCTGCCGGGCCGGCAGCGCCGAACCATCCTGGCACCGTTCAACACCTCGGGGGACCTTAGGATGAGGAGATTTGCGTCCAGCCGTTATGCCGTTTGCACCGGCGTCGTAGCGGCGTTACTACGGCTTTTCAGGCGCGACGAAACTGTGGCTGCAAAGAGACTGAAGGCACCGCTCTCGGTTCGCCTTGTGAATGTACGATTTGGAACAGACAGCCGCCGATTTTTGCCACAGAATGTGTAGGGGTCGAACCGCCATTCAGCCGTTAACTTTTCACGGCCACGATGTAAAGAGGACACCTCATGACATGCACTGCTTTCCTAACGCCCGTCTGACAGCACCTTCCTCCTTGAGCTACCGAAAGGCGACGGGAAGCTGCGCACTCTTTCCCTGAAGCCCGCCATCACCGGCGACGGCAGCCCTCCCCTCTTTTGTGACGGCAAGCACCTTACAATCGCGAGCATCAGTTCCGGTGCGATCTACCAATACCAAATCAGCGGCAGCACCGGCACCAGGGTTGGGGTCGTAAAACTTGACGATACCAGCGAAGTTTTGGGGCCCTTCTGGATTACATCGAACGGAAACACCCAAACGCTCTACGCCCCGATCGTCAAAAACAGCATCGAAAGCGTTGGCGTCTACCACTATCCGGCTGGCGGCAAGCGCGTTCAGAACCTCTACGACGCCCCACTTCCATTTGCCGCGGCCGTCAGCACGCCAAAATAACGCGCCTTAGCCCCGCGATGAACACCGCTTGCACCACGCCGCCCCGAGCTCGCGCCGAGGCGGCTGAGCGGACTGCGCCGAACAAGTTCTAGCCGCTGATCCGTTGACGGATGCGAGGAGGCAGATGAAGAGCTTGGATTTCAGCCGCTACGCGCTCACATGCTGCGTAGCCACAGCAATGCTCGCCGGTTGCGGTGGATCGCAGCCGCCGATCGGCGCGCCGGGCGCGATGCCGCAAACCTGGGCGATCGCAGCGCACGCCGATCGTGGCCGGCCGTTAACCAAGACGCCAGCGGTCCTTTATTCGTTTCTGGGCGGGCCGGACGGCCTTTCTCCTCGGGGTGGGCTCACGATCGATAAGGCCGGGGATATCTTCGGCACAACGGAGTCCGGAGGACGCTCCAATGCCGGCACGCTGTTCGAACTGACCGGATCAAAAGGGCGCTTTACTGAGCGCGTCGTGCACCGTTTCAAAGGCCGCGATGGCATGGTTCCAGTGGCTCAGCCATTCGAAGACGCTAGCGGTAACCTCTTCGCGACTGCCTCGCTGGGCGGTAACGTAGACGGGGATGGTACGGCCATCGAGCTTAGGGCCAAAGGCAAGAGCTATCGAGAAACGTCATTATTATTCGACGGCACTGACGGTGAGGCTCCGCAAGCCTCGTTTGTTGAGGTCGGTAGGAAACTTTACACCACGACATCGAGCGGCGGTAAGTATGGATACGGCGCGATCGTAGCCTTGACAGTCCCCGGGTTTGCCGAGACGGACGTTTACGACTTTGCGGGGCCCCCTAATGACGGCGAAACCCCACGCTCGGGTCTTGTAGCCGACCTGAGCGGCGCTCTCTACGGCACGACCGAGGTCGGCGGTGGGTTCTATAGCGGGACCGTGTTCAAGTTCGTTCCTTCGTCGTCGGGCGGAAGCGAGAGCGTGTTGTGGAGCTTCTCGTTTGCAGACGGAGCAATTCCGTTTGCCGGCGTGACGCGGGACGAGGCTGGGAACCTTTATACCACTACCGAAAGCGGCGGCTCCTCCGACTACGGCGCCGTTGTGAAATTGACACCGAGCGGAAGCGGCTTTACCGAGAAAGTTCTGCACTCGTTCACGAGCTCAGGAGATGGCGAGAGCCCCGAAGGAGGCCTGACGTACAAAGGTCATTTCCTGTACGGGACCACGCCGCTGGGCGGCTCCCACGGATTGGGCACAATCTACCGCCTTTCCACGTCGGGAGCCGATTATGCGGTGCTCTATAGTTTCCAGGGCGGCACAAGTGACGGCGAATACCCGTTTGACACGCTCGCAGTGAGCGGCCAAGCCTTATACGGGACGACGTCGGCAGGCGGCAGCGAGAACTCGGGCGTTGTGTTCGGATTTATTCCTTAGCACCGCTCGGCGAAGAATCGCAGGTGCCTAATGTTCCGAGCGGTTTCGCGCGAAGACGAAAGTGTGCGTTTAAGGCGTTTTAGCCCCCGCGCAACGACCTACGAGTCTTGGCTCTTCGAGTCGCGCCACTGCCCCTTTGCATGGCTTCGCGATCGCGGAGCGTTGCAGCTGAGACCTCCGCCCTCGATCCGGACCCTCGCCCGGCCACCGGAACCGGAACTGCCGACGGCCTTGTGTAGTATCCCCGCGCAAATGCTACGGGATATTTCCATACGGGCCTCCAAACTTCCGGTCCGGCCGATCTCCAGGGGTCTGGCGTCGCTAGTCCGGTGTCTCGTCACCCTCTATTCGAGCGTAGAGATACGAGTCTCGCCATTCACCCTTTTGAAACAGGTTGCGTCGAAGTAAGCCCTCACGGCGCATTCCCGTCCTCTCAAACACGCGCCATGAGCCGACGTTGCGAGTGTCGCATGTCGCCCAAACGCGATGCAGCGAAAGCGTTTCGAACGCCACGCGCAAAATGGCGCCTGCGGCTTCTGACGCATAGCCCTGGTTCCAGTATCGTCGTTTGAATACGAATCCAAAGTCGGCGGTGCGAGTTTCCCTATCCACAATGGAGAGGCGAATTGTACCGATTACTTTCCGCTCCGTACGCTGCTCCACCGCAAGGCTTACCTCATCTCTGGGCCAGGTTAGCTGTTCTTCTAAGTAACCACTTATTCTATCGTGGGTCTGAGCCGGTGTGCTAGGTCCCCAGTCCGTGTACCGCGCGACGACGACATCGCTTGCATATTCGTGAACGTCACCTTCATCAGCCGTGGCGAATTCACGAAGCAACAGCCGTGGCGTCCGGATCGGAAACCAATTGTCCATTCAGAAAAGTATACGTGACCGGACCAAGCTAGAGCTGCTCTTATTCCAAACTTCCGGTCCGAGGCCGCTTTCGAGGTAACGCGTCATCCGCTTGAAGCGGTAACGCTCACCCTGGGATAGGAGACAGAGCCTTTGTAAACCTTGCCACCTTCCCGCAGGCGGCGACGGCCGGCGATCTTTGCCTGACTGAACGTGGATGGCGCAAGATAATCAAGAGGCGGCCGAAGTCGAAAGCGGCGACCGTGGCGTGCATTCGGGAGGTCGCGCCTGCGTATCGCGTTCGCTCCGGGGAGTGATGCGCTTGCGTCCTGGCCCAAGGCGGGTTTGGCCTTAGCGTAGTCGCTGTTGCGATGGAACCGAGTGCCAGTGCCGAACCTTGCTAGCCGTCGGAGCGTTCAGCTTCCAGGAGGCGGGAGAGATGAGGATTTCAGGTCTTAGTCGTTACGTGCTTAGCGGCTGCGTGGCAGTAGCAATGCTGGCAGGCTGCGGTGGGTCACGGGGCCAGACCGCAGGGTCGGACATGATTCCGACCAGCTCGACGACGGCGGAAGGCCAAGCACAAAAGCGTTCGGGGTCGTCGGGTGACCTTCTCTATGTGACAACGGCCAAAGGGGTAGAGTTGGTGTCATATCCCCACTGGCAAATATTTGCTACGATCCCAGGGACTGCTAACGGCCAACCTTGCTCCGACCCCAGGAACGGGAATGTCTTCGTTATTCAGCCGTATCTCGCCCAAATTCTGGTATACGCACACGGTGGAACGACTCCGATCAACACCCTCAGCGCGCCATCACCGTACAACGAAATTTACTCATGCGCCGTAGACCCCGAGACTGGTGACCTAGCAGCTACGGGATATGACAGTTCCCTTAATAAAGGGGCCGTTCTTATCTACGCAGGCGGCCAGGGGACGCCAAAGGTATACAAGTCTGCGAAAATCCGCACGTTTTATTCGCCTGCTTACGATGGTACCGGGAATTTGTATATCGTCGCTAATGCCAATAGCGCCTTTCGCATTGTCAGGCTTTCGGCTAAAAAGAAGCAGTTTAGCTTCATTCAATTCCATGACAATGTCTTCTTGGCAAACTTTCAGTGGGATGGACAGTATTTTGCGTCATTAGACTATGACGGACAGCACAAAGGAAGCACACTTTATCAAATAGAGATTACGGGAAGTAGCGCACAAGTCATTAATACGAGCACACTTTACAATACCGCTCAGGTATCCAACTTTTGCCTTGCCGAGGGGTCGCTGATTGGATTCTTTGGTAGGCTCAAGCGTGATAACAACCAAGCTCTGGCAGTGTGGACCTATCCAGCTGGGGGCAAGGACACTTCGAGGTTTTACGGCGCAGCGAAGGGACCGGGAAATGAACTCTACGGCTTGACTCTATCTGTTTCCCCATCCGACAAATCGTCATGGATACCAAAATATGCAGTCAAATAAATTGGGGTCGCTTTTCATCGTTACAGCTCTGGTTACCGTAATGCTCTCCGGATGCGGCGCATCGCAGCCGCCGGTCGGCGCGCCGGGCGCGATGCCGCAAACGTCGGCGATCGCAATGTTGGCGCCATGCAGCGGATCGAACTCGACGAACGGAGCGGTCCCTCTTACACGGACCCTGAGCAATCGTTCAACGTTCCCTCGTGCAAGCGACGCGCGGAACGCCACTTCCGGGAGCAAGACCTTTTATTACACAGGCGCTGAGCAATCGTTCAACGTTCCATCCAGCGTCACTTCGATTAACGTTGTTGCTGACGGCGCTGCCGGAGCGGATGAAAGGTACGGACGGGGCGGCCGTACTCAAGCCACGATTCCGGTTACACCTGACGAGACGTTATACGTGTTCGTGGGAGGGCAAGGCTCCATCGGAAGCGGCGGCTTTAATGGTGGTGGAGGAGTGCCCAGCAGCGGAGGATACGGCGGAGGTGGTGCATCGGATGTACGAGAGGGCGGCGGCACCTTGAGTGATCGCATCCTCGTCGCAGGCGCTGGTGCCGGCGGAGGCGCTGGCGCTCTCGGCGCCGGTGGGCCCCCGGCCTGGCCTGGTGGTGCCGGCGGCGGTACGGCCGGTGAAAAGGGTCGCCACGGGACACCCAAAGCCGGAGGCGGTGGAGGGGGAGGCAACCAGAGGCAAGGCGGAGCGGGGGGCGCTGGGGGCGACACCGGTGGCTATTCCGGTAGTTCAGGAGCGTTCGGCGCAGGCGGTACAGGCGGTCTGAACGGCGGCTATTCCTCCCGAAGCCGAGGTAATGGCGGAGGTGGCGGCGGGGGCTACTACGGCGGCGGCGGCGGCGGGGGTGGCGGCGGAGAATCTTGCGGGCCTGCATTCCCGGGCGGTGGTGGTGGCGGCGGGTCGTCATACGTCGAGTCGAGTGCTTCGGGCGTGAAGATGTACCAGGGCTGGAAGCATGATATCGGCGACGGGCAAGTCGTTTTTAGCTGGTGATAAATCAGTTGTGCTTCGGCCGTTATGCGTTTAGCGTTTTCGTCGCTGCGGCAATGCTCGCCGGGTGCGGCGGATCGCAGCCGCCGATCGGAGCGCCGGGCAGAAGCGGCACAGAGCAAGTTCTATCACACCATCTCACCTTTCGTTACACGGGTGAGGAGCAAGCGTTCAAGGTTCCGGTTAACATCAAGTGGATCACCGTCGTTGCGCTCGGAGCTGGTGGTGGGGGATTAGGCGGTCGCGGTGGCCGCGTGTTTGCTGAGCTTCCCGTCGTCCCGGGAGAGCATCTCGCCATATTCGTCGGCGGAGCGGCAGCTGGCGCGAGCGGTGGGTATAACGGCGGCGGCCCGGGGCCGAGTTATTCGGGCTCTGAGCAAAACTACGGAGGTGGCGGGGCAAGCGACATTCGCGAGGGAGGCAAGAGCTTACCGGATCGCATCCTCGTCGCAGGCGGCGGCGGCGGCCAAGGGGGCTCCAACGAAAATAACTACGGCGGCGGCGGCAAAGGTGGTGGCAGCACCGCAGGCGCTGGCGCCTCCGGCGAGGGCAACGGTACGAGTCATTCGGGCAGTACGGCAGGTGGGGGTGGAAGCGGCGGCACGCAGTCTAGCGGCGGAAGCGGCGGCCAGGGTGGCAGCGGCGGCTACCAGCGAGGGGAAGCTGGTGGAAACGGTTCGCTCGGGGCAGGCGGGTCCGGAGGTGAGGGAACCGGAAACGACGGGGGCGGCGGAGGCGGTGGGGGTTACTACGGCGGGGCCGGTGGCGGTGGCGGCGGCTGGGGCTACGGTGATTACACCGGGGGCGGCGGCGGTGGTGGTGGCGGCTCGTCGTACATCGAGCCAAGCGCACGAAAATACGAAAGCTGGCAAGGTTGGAAAACGGCAACGGGCAACGGGCTCGTCGTCTTCAGTTGGTAGCGGAAATGAAAATCGCAATGCTCTATTGTCGGGCGCTAAGCATCGGCGCTGCGGTCGCATTGCTCACAGGGTGCGGCGGATCGGAGCCGCCGATCGGGCGGAATAACATCTCGGTTCCGTCAAGCAGTAGCGCAGCGTTAGACGTCGATTTTTCCCGCTCGGTCACGAGGCCAGACGATAACACGTCCATTCTCAAGAAGCTCACGAAGGACGTGGAGATCGGTTCGACGGTCGACTCGAAAAACGGCGACACCGGCCCACGGGCGATCTCGCTGGTCCACTCGACGTTTGGGCTAAAAAAGGGGCAGTTGCTCGTGTGCAACTTTGAGGACTCGGCGGGCGCTACCGGCAAAGGCACGACGATTGAAGTCTTCGATCCGAAGCCGAACTCAAAGCCAAGAACCTTTGTGCAGAGCAGTAAGATCGAAGGCTGCGTTGGAAATGCGGCGACGGTTGCGAATGACGTATACGGCGCCGCGATGGCCAGCGGGATTGCCGCGCAGTTCAACCAGAGCGGTAAGTTGCAGTACAGCTACGGTTCGCCGATCGAGGAACCGTTGGACGACGCCGACGCATCCTGCGGTCTCGCGTACGCACCGGAAGACGTCTACGTGTCCGATGCGAAGACGGGCGGCGTCATTAAGTTGGCGAAACCTCCGGTGAGTGGCGGTCGTGCGATAGAGACCCAAGTGATTTCCGGTTTCGCCGTCAACAAGGGGTCCGGCTGGAGCGCCCTCGGCCCGTCGGGAATCCAATACAATGCGACCAGGATCGGCACTAAGTGTAACGATACGCTGTATATCGTGGACGGCGTCGATAAGACGGTCATCGCCGTTTCGAACGCCAGCAACCTACTTGAAAAGAACGAGATCGTCGTCGAGCCGGGCGGCAAGAAGTTCAAGTGCGCGCAGGCGAAGTTCACCTGTGCGACGCTCGTTTACAGCGGCTCGCCACTCAACGCGCCCGTGGCGCAAGCGCTGCTGCCGAACGGCAACCTTATCGTCGCCAACACCAAAGGCGGAAACACGCTGGTGGAGCTGACGCCGACCGGGAAGATTCTCGCAACGAAGACGATCGACACGAATAAGAGTGCTGACATCTTCGGCCTTCTGGCGGAGGGAACGGACGACAGTAATACGGTCCTGTTCTACACGGACACCAGTACGAACACGCTGCAAGAACTCGAGCAATAGAGTACAGCCGCGGCGCGTGTCAAATGTAGCGTTTGCCGTAGCCCCCGCGCCTTTGCACCTCTGCACGGCTTCGCGATCGCGGAGTGCTGCGCTGAGACCCTCCGTCTTGCCGCGACGCTCCGCGATCGCGATGCCGTGCTTAGGGGCAGAGGCGCGGGGACTACGGCGCTATGCTCACCGCGTCGCCAGAGACGGCGCTCTGCCGCGGATGTCCGAATTTGAACGGCTCACCGCCGCGCGCGTAATGCCAATACCCCACCGGAACCGTCTGCTCGCTCACCTGCAGGCAAAAGTTGTTGCCGCCCACGACGACCGTGCCTTGCTCATCGTTGACTGGTGTGTTCCTCGGACCGACGATAAACGGTTGGGGCACGTCCACTTCACCGCAACCTCTGTCCTTTAGCATCGTCGTCCCGATCACGTCTAGCCCCTTGCGCGTCTCCTTCACGCGATAGATCGCGCCGTTTCCCTGATCGGTGAGCGTTAGATGCTTTCCGTCCCACATGATGCTGCCGGGGAAGTAGAGGGCGTGATTGAACGGCACGGAGATCAGCGACGTACCGCCCGTGGGCAGTTCACACACGTTCGGGCCTACTTCGATGAAGAGATTGCCTTTGTTGTCGTAGCCCGGGAACCACATCTCGTAACAGTCTTGCTCGTTCTCGTAACTGGTGGGAGTACCGGATGCGTTTTTCCAGACCTCAACGTCGCTTCCACCGCCTGGGAGGCCGTTGTTAGCGGCGAGATCTCCCGCAGGATCGATCGAGCATCCGATCGGGTGACCGTCAGTACTAAACGTCTTGATCGGGCTAGCTCCCCCATGTGCGTACTCAAGGACTGCGCCTGTGGAACCGATGGACGTCGTGAGAAACACGTCGCCGTTCTTGTCAACGCAATCTCCGTTCGTGTTGTTGAAACCGGTGAGCGTGCCCACTTGTGTACCTGTCTTATAGTTGTACACGTAAACATCGCCGCCGTCGCCAACGTAGAATAGCTCTCTGATCTTCTTCGCTTCCGGCAGCATCCACGACTTGCCACGATCGGCGTGCGTCGCGAGTGCGGAGCTTTGCGCCATCGCACCCGGCGCGCCAATCGGCGGCTGCGACCCGCCGCAGCCTGCGAGCAATGCTGCAACCAGGCAATTGGTTAGAGGTAATCTGTTCCGTTTCACGGCGATAACGAGAAGACTGTCCCGTCGCCGTATTCGCCGCCGCCGACGGTCGTACCGTAGAGTGTGCCGTTCACGTTGATCAGGTCAGCCTGCGGCCCAGCGCCGTCTCCCGAGTTCGGACGATCAAAACTGTGGATTACGGTTTCGCTTCCGGACGGCGTGATCGAGAATACCGTGCCTCCCTCATACTCGCCCCCATAATATGTTGTGCCGTAGAGTGTGCCGTTGACGTTCAATAGGCCCGCCTCCGGTTCGTAGCCGTCTCCCGAACCGCCGAAGCTGTGGATCACTTTTTCCTTGCCGGACGGCGTGATCGAGAACACAGTGCCGCAGCCATTGTTATTGCAGCCGCCGTATGCGCCACCCACGAAGGTTGTGCCGTAGAGCGTACCATTGACGTTGATCAGGCCCGCCCAGGGCTCTTCACCATCCCCGGTGCCTTCCCTGAACGCGTGGATAACGGTTTCTTTTCCGGATGGCGTAACCGCGAACACGGTTCCGTAATAGCCCTGCGCGGGCCCGTTGGAAGTTGTACCGTAGAGCGTGCCGCTGACGTTGAGGAGGCCCGCAAATGACGCTTTACCATCCCCGGTGCCCCCGAACTTGTGGATCACTTTTTCCTTGCCGGACGGCGTAATCGAGAAGACCGTCCCACAGCCGTAACCATCGCACCCGATACCGCCCCCGGCGTCGGTTGTGCCGTAGAGCGTGCCGTTCACGTCAATCATGGCAGCCTGCGGTCCTGCGCTGTCAGCCCCGCCGCCGAAGCGGTGGAGCACCGTTTCCGCGCCGGAGGTCGTGATCTTGAAAACCGTGCCCCAATTGTCTGTACCGCCTTCGATGGTCGTGCCGTAAAGAGTGCCATCGACATCAGTGAGGGCGGCATATGGATACCTGCCGGGCCGGACGAAGCGGTAGAGCACGGTCTCCGTTCCATACGGCGTAACCGAGAATACCGTGCCGAAGCCATGAGGGTGCTTGCCGCGGTAATCGCCGCCGATAAAGGTTGTGCCGTATAGCGTGCCGCTCACGTTAATTAGCCCGGCGCGCGGATTCACGCCGTCGGCCATGCTTCCGCTTCCACCGACGAAACTGTAGATCACGGTCTCGGCAACGCCTGTTTTCTGCCTTTGGGAAGGCTTGTGATGCACAGTGCCGCTCACTCGGCTTTGCGGCGGTGCACCGATCGGCGGCTGCGATCCGCCGCACCCTGCCAGCAATGCCGCAGCGGCGCAACTGCTGAATGCGGAGCGACTAAGATCTCGAACCTTCATCTCGCCTCCAGAAAGCCAAAGCGGGTTGGTCAATGCGGTTGTTCGGCGCAGCCGAATCAGCGCCTCGCAGGTGGAGCATTCGAACGGCCTCGGGGTTCGAAGCGCTTACTCGCGCTGCTCGTCCTCGCTGAATAGGCTCTCAACGACGCTCCGCAGCACTTCCGGAATATGCTCAGCTTCCATGGCCGTGATCGCTTCGGCGACCTTCCGTGGTTTTTCCGAGGCGTTGCGTCCGATTCCCAAAACGGCCTCCAGGCTCGTCCTACAAGCAAATACAAATCCTTGGCGACCGGCCCGTGATATTTCAGCGTTGAGTCTGATTTGCTTAGCGTTTTCCGAGTCAAGCTGCTGCCTCTCACCATCAGTTGCTCCTTCAGGAACTGTAAAAACATCCTCGTCATACAGAATGATGTGCGGTATCGCTAGAGCGCTGCAAGTGGTGGCGTAAAACGGAATCTGGCTCTTTCCCCCGCATTCGATCACGGAATAGTCCTCGGCATCGGGATCCTTGCCCAGTTTCTCGCACACTACAGAAACAGCGATCTTGTCCCCCGGTCCCTCTACGAGCAGGACCTTTCTGGCGAATGAGAGTTCATTTCCCGAAGAACTAAATGAGCCACTAAATTTCTGTGCGTTACGTTTGTTGGTTAAATAGTGGATATCATCAGTTTTTGAAACGTACGATAATGAAGTACGGTTAAGGTCCAACGCCGCTTTCCCTGGCGGACTCGCCGTTGCGATGGAACCGGGGCGCAGCGCCGAACGTTCCTCGCCATCGGAGCGTCCAGGCTCCAGAAGGCGGGAGAGATGAGGATTTTACGTTTTGGCCGTCACGCGCTGAGCAGTTGCGTTGCTGCGGCGATGCTGGTTGGATGCGGTGGGTCGCAGTCACCACCTGGATCGACGGCATCGTGGCAGACCCGTCAGGCGTCAGGTTCCAGCTACTGCGAGGCGCTGCCGGGTGGAACAGGTATTTTGCCGGATGGAGACTTTTCGGAAGCTCAGATGCCTCCGGGCGTTGGTATCGTTTACGACAAGGGTCAAGTTTTCGCGCCAGACTGGAAGGTCGCGAAAGACTCTATAAACTTCCTGGGGACTCCGTATTGGAGCTTGGACGGGCTCTGCAGCGTTGATCTAGACGGGCAAGGCGACCGTAATCCAGTCGGGAGCATTATTTCCAGTGGCTTCAAGACAAAAAAAGGAAGGCAGTACAATGTCGCCTTCATTATGTCGGGGAACGGCTTTTGCGCTCCCACCACAAAAACATTGGTAGTTTCGGCAGCGAAGCAGTTCAAGCAGTTCAACTGGAACACTTCAAGCGGGAATGATATTCAGGATGGCGACTGGGCCAACGAGAGTTGGAGTTTTGTCGCGAGCGAGGCCGTGACCGAGATTACATTGGCGAGCAAAGACCCTGGGGGAAGCGCCTGCGGACCTGTCGTCGGTGGAGTCGCTATTACCAAGCAGTAATCTGCAGCGCGGCCTCTTCCTTCTTGGGGCAGACGCCTGTTTCTTTTTAGACAAACGCTATTGGGGCCAACCCGCACGGCTTCGCGAGAGCGGGGCCGTGTTTTGCGTTCCATACGCGAGGCGGCTGAGCGGGCTGCACCGAACGTCCTTAGCCCGCTAGTCCGTCCAATGAAGCAGGCAAGATGAAGAATTTAGATTTCAGCCGTTACATGCTAGGCAGCTGCGCAGCTGTTGCATTGCTCGCCGGGTGCGGCGGATCGCAGCCGCCGGTTGGGGCGCCGGGCGCGATAACGCAGAGCGACGCGAAGCACTCGCGAACGTTTCATTTCACTGGGCACAAGGAAGTCTTCCGAGTACCGGCTGGTGTAACGGCGATTAGGATTACAGCCGATGGCGCGAGCGGAGGAAGCTCCCAAAGCACCAGTGGCGATACCGGTTCCGGCTACACGGGCGGTGACGGCGGTCGCGTTAAGGCTACGATCCCAGTAACGCCCGGAGAGAGACTGGTCGTTGTTGTTGGCGGCGAAGGCGGCGCTGGTGGTACGGCAAGCGGGTCCAACGGTGGCGCCGGCGCCTTTAACGGCGGAGCGGAGGGTGGTTTTGGCCGCGACGGAGCAAGCGGCGACGGTGGTGGCGGCGCGTCGGATGTGCGTCAGGATGGCGATGCTCTGATTGATCGAGTCGTCGTAGCTGGCGGTGGTGGCGGTGCGGGCGCTCCAGCCGGTTATGGTTCTTATTCCGGCGGTGTTGGCGGCGGACGCGCGGGAGGCGCGGGTGGTGGCGGTTGCTATTCTGGCGGCGCCAACGCATGCGGCGGACGCGGCGGCTCGCAGCATGCCGGAGGAAGAGGTGGTAAAGGCGGCACGCGTGGCGGTTTTCAGAAAGGACGCCACGGGCTCAGAGGTACGCTCAGTGTCGGAGGCGTTGGTGGAGGCTGCGTTGATTCCAGCAGCTTCTGCGAAGCGTATGACGCCGCAGGGGGTGCGGTGGCGGCTACTTCGGCGGTGGTGGCGGCGGTGCTGGTTCTGAAAGTACGAGCGGGAACGGCGGCGGCGGCGGTGGAGGTGGCGGATCGTCTTACATCGAGTCGAGCGCGAAGATGGTCGAAAACCGTCAAGGGGTCGCGCCGCAAGGAAATGGGGCAATCATTTTCACGTGGACGAGCTGATTGATAGCGTGAGCGCTTCATTTCGTCGTTGCGCTGTTTGCATCGGTGCAACCGCAATACTATTTTCCGGGTGCGGCGGATCGCAGCCGCCGATCGGCGCGCCGGGCGCGATGCCGCAGCGCGCTGCGCATGGCACCAAGACTTTCAACTATACAGGTGCAGAGCAAGAGTTCCACGTTCCTAGAAGCGTAACGCAGGTGTCGATCATTGCGACCGGCGCTAGCGGTCCCACCGGCAAACCCTATGGCTACTGCCAATACTACGGAGGCAATGGTGGCGTGGTGAAGGCCACAATACCGGTCATGTCCGGAGAGAAATTGGCGATCTTAGTTGGAGGCGAGGGTACCGGCGCTGGCTCGGACTGCGGCTCTGGCAGTAGCGGCGGATTTAACGGCGGCGGAAGCGGCGGTGCCGGGATTG
>JBEKMH010000015.1:0-62878 GCA_050008615.1 Candidatus Cybelea sp. | reverse complement strand
CGCTCGCGACGAGGTGCCGAGAATCGAGCGGCGACTCAATGTCCTCGAGCGTGCCGGCGTCGCGCACATCGACTGCGACGCTGCGATCGGCGGCGCACGGCTCGACGGCCTTGCTGCGGCGATCGAGCAGCAGTATCAAGCTCTGCCGAACGAGGTTCGGCGAGATGTTGAGTACAGCATTCGCAAGGAGCAGCGTGCACGCGACTCCATGACGATAGACCGATAACATTCGGCCCGACCATCGAGCCGTTCCGTTCTTGGCAGCAACCCAAAAGGTGGGTGACCAGACATGACCACACAATCGATCAGGTCGATGCAGTCCGGCGCGACGAGCGCACGCTTTGCGGACCTGCCGGACATCCTAACGCCACACGACGTCATCGCGTTTCTCCCGATTGGGCGCAATGCGGTCTACGATGCGATCAAGCGGCAAGGGCTCAAGAGCATCCGCTTGGGCCAGAAAATCCTCATCACGAAGGCCGCCCTGCGAGAGTTTCTCGGCGGAAACGTCGAATAATAGCCTCGCCTGGACCGCGGAAAGAATCCATGGCAAAACCAAAACACCTTGGGGTCAAGAAGTACATGATTGTCTATGACGTGCCCCCGCAAAACGGAAAGGCGCGTCAACAAAAGCGAGAGATCCTCCGCGGCGTGACCAAACGCGAAGCGGAGTCATTTCTTGCCAAGCGCATGGAAAGCGTCGCGCGGGGCGAGTACATCGCAGACGCGGGCATGACCATGTCCGACCTCTTCGACAAGTTCATGACGCACAAGGCAAAGCGCCTCGAAGCGACGACGCTCGATCGCTACAAGGGCATCATCGCCACCTATCTTCGCCCGACGTTTGGAAAGATGCGTTTAGCCGCACTGCGCAAGGCGCATCTTATCGAAGCGTACGAGAAGTGGCAAGCGCAGAAGCAGACGAGGCGTTCCGGTCGGACGATTCGGCATGTGCATGATCTGCTGCGGGCGACGCTCAATTGGGCCGTTAGTCTTGACTACGTCCAGACCAACGTTGCCGGCAAGATCACGTCCGAAGACCTTCCCAAGGTCTTCAAACCCGAGAGCACGGTGCTCAATGAAAACGAGCTGCGCCACCTGCTGGCAGAAGCGCAGTCGCCCACCTTCCTGGCAAAAAAACGCGGCACCATCTCGTCGCTTCCCTGGTTCTATCCGGCGTTGGTCTTTGCGGCCTACACCGGGGCCCGGCGCGGCGAAGTCTTGGCGACTCGTTGGCCCGATCTCGACTTGGACGGCGGCACGGTGACGATCCGTGAGTCGCTCGCCCAGCCGCGCTCGGGGCTCGCGTTCAAGCGCCCGAAGAACGGACAGGTTCGCACGATTGCGATCACCGCGGAGCTCGTTGCCGTCCTGCGCTCGCACAAAGCGAGGCAGGCGGCAGAGCAGGTCTACCTGGGCGAACGGTACCACCGGGACGACCTGGTCTTCGCGATGCCCAATGGCACGCCGGTTTCCCCCGAGGCCTTCGGGGCGGCGTTCAAGCGGCTCGTCGAGCGGGCAAAAGTCGCGCGGATTCGCTTACACGATCTGCGCGACACGCACGCCTCGCTCTTGGCAAAAGCCGGCGTGCCGATCGAGGTGGTCAGTCAGCGACTCGGTCATAGCTGCATCGGCGTCACCGTCGATCGCTACGTGACCGTCTATCGGGAGCGTGATGCGGCGGCCGCCGCAGCGTTCGCGCGGTTAGTCGCGTGACAAAAACGAAAAACCGACGTGACAATTTCGTGACACGTCGGCTTTTCTAGACCGGTAAAAGCGCCGAATTCTCTCGTGAGATATGCGATTTTGTTCTTAGCGCCAACGGGAATCGAACCCGTCTTTCCGCCTTGAAAGGGCGATGTCCTAACCGATAGACGATGGCGCCGCGGTGCCTTCAACACGGTACCGGGCCTTAGGGGCCTTGTCAACGCCGCGATGCCGAGAGGGCGCCTGATTACCGGATAGCGAGCGTGTTCCCTGGGCGGCGGTTTGCCGGGCGGCGCCGCACCGGAACGGGCTCTATGTGCTTCGATGCCTGGCTGACGAACCAGACGCAGAGCAGCGTGAGCAGGGCCGCATCGTCGAGAGCGCCGAGAACCGGGATATCGCTGAAGATGTCGACCGGCGAGATGACGAGCAGCGCGACCACTGCCGCGATTAATTTGAGCGACAGGGGGACGCGCGCGTCGCGCACCAGCGGTACGGTCCGGAGCACAGCCGTCTTCGCCACCAGGAATAACCGCATAAGCCTCATGATGCCATAGTACCCGGGGCGCCGCCGGCTGTTTCACGAACGGCCAGGATAATGCAGCGCCGTCGGTTTTTGAGTGCGGTCGCCGCGTTGGCCGGCGCGCCGGCCGTAGCGCGAGCGGCGGACGCGGGGAAGTTGCCCGCGGACTTGATCGTCACGGGCGCGACGATCCACACGGTCGACGATGCGTTTCCTGTGCCGCAAGCGTTCTGCGTGCGCGCCGGCAGCTTTACGTACGTGGGTTCCCGTGACGGCGCGTTGGCACTGCGCGGGCCGCAGACGCAGGTGCTCGACCTCACCGGCTACACGGTGCTGCCCGGCTTGATTGACGCACATCTTCACCTCACCGCGGTTGGCCTCGATCTGGCGGAGGTCGATCTGTTCAAGCTGCATTCGTACACGGACGTCGTCGCGAAGACCGCCGCCTTCGCTCGGACGTCGCACGATGCGTGGATTCTCGGCGACGGCTGGGATCAGAACCTGTGGCCGGGGAAGGCGTTTCCGACGCACGCGCCGCTCAGCGCCGCGATTCCGGACCGGCCCGTCGCGCTTTCGCGCCTCGATGGGCACGCGGTTCTCGCAAATGCGAAAGCCATGCAACTTGCCGGCGTGAGCAAATCGACGTCCGATCCAGCTGGCGGCCGCATCCTCCGCGACGCGCAAGGAAATCCGACCGGCGTCTTCGTCGACAACGCGCAGGATTTGATCTACCGCAAAGTGCCGGATCCGACGCATCAACAGCTCGTCCGGGCCGCGCGCGCGGCCACCGCCGAATGCAATCGCTGGGGGCTGACGACCGTCGCCGAACCGGGCACCGACGACACGCGCCTCGCCGCGCACGTCGAGTTGATCGAGTCCGCAGACTACACGATCCGTAATTATGCGATGCTCTGGGACGACACAGCACTTATCGACAAGCATTTGCAATCCGGAATCGTCGAGAACGCCTACGACGGGCATCTGTGGATTCGCGCCGTCAAAATGTTCGCCGACGGCGCACTTGGATCGCGCGGCGCTGCACTGCTCGCGCCGTATTCCGACGATCCCCGCAACACCGGCTTGGTCGTCACGCCGCAAGCTCATATGCAGGCGGTTACCGAGAAGGCGCTGCGCGCCGGATTTCAGGTGTGCGTGCACGCGATCGGCGATCGCGGGAACCGAATGGTTCTCGACGCTTACGAGGCGGCGTTGCTGTCGGTTCCGTCGCACGACCCACGACTCCGCGTCGAGCACGCGCAGGTACTTAGCCCTCAAGACATCGGCCGCTTCGCCAAGCTTGGCGTCATCCCATCAATGCAGACGACGCACCAGATCAGCGATATGGCGTGGGCGCAGGCGCGACTCGGGCCCCAACGCGTGCTCGGAGCGTACGCGTGGCGCTCGCTCCTCGATACCGGCGTGATCGTCGCCAACGGCACCGACGCGCCGGTGGAAGCGGTGAGCACGCTGCGCACCTTCCACGCCGCGATCTCGCGCCAGAACGAACGCAACGAACCGCCGGACGGCTGGTATCCCGATCAGCGCATGACGCGCGACGAGGCGCTCAAGTCAATGACGATCTGGGCCGCGCACGCGAACTTCCAGGAAAAGCTTCTCGGCTCGATCACGCCGGGCAAGTATGCCGATTTTGTGGTGATCGATCGAGACTGGATGACCGCACCTGCCGAAACGATCATGGAGACGCGCATCGCCGCGACGTACCTCGGCGGCATCCGCGTCTATGATGGTTCGAGTAGCACCGCCTTCGAGCGTCGCTCGAAGGCGCGCGGCAGGGGCTGCTGCGGCGCGCGATAAACTGTTCTGGCTCCAATAAGGCAGGTATTTATGCAGTCTCGTCATCGCGTCGTTCGAACGCTTTCGACGCTCGGAGTTGCGGCACTGTTTGCCGGCTGTTCGGCAGATATGACCTCTGTTTCACAAGCGCGTTTGGCGCAAAGCGGGGTCATCTTCGACGCCGCACCGGTTGAGTTTGCCTATGTCGCTAACTTTGGCTCCAACAATATTTCTACGTACGCCATTAGCGCGAGCGATGGCGCGCTCAAGCAGGTGGCAGGGTCCCCGTTTGCGGCTGGCACCGGCCCCACCGGTCTGGTAATCGACCCGAAGGGCCGGTTCGCCTACCTCCCCAACCATGGCTCAAGCAACGTTTCCGCGTATGCCATCGACGCGACAAGCGGCGCGTTGAAGCCGATCGCAGGATCCCCATTTGCGGCAGGCAGCGAACCCTATTTTGGGGCAGTCGATCCTAACGGCAAGTTCGTCTACGTGGCCGACAATGGTGCTAACAACGTTTCCGGCTATACTATCGACGCGACGAGCGGCGCTTTGAAACCGATGGCTGGGTCGCCTTTTGCGACGGGCACCTATCCCGATGGCGTCGCAGTCGATCCTAAGGGCAAGTTCGCCTACGTCGCTAACGATGGCTCCGACAACGTTTGGGCCTATAACATCGACTCGACTAGCGGTGCCCTGACACCGGTGAAGGGATCACCGTTTGCTGCCGGCACCCAGCCCTATTTCGTAACGGTCGGCCCCTCTGGCAAGTTCGCCTACGTTGCCAACTTTGGTTCCAATACCATTTCCGCCTACACCATCAACGCTACGAGCGGAGCATTGAAACCGGTGGTTGGGTCGCCCTTTGCCACGGATAGCGAACCCTATGGCGTGGCCGTCGATCCTTCGGGCAAGTTCGTCTACGTGCCTAACAATGGTTCCAATAGTGTCTCCGGCTATGCGGTCAACGCGACGAGCGGTGCGCTGAAACCGGTGAAGGGCTCGCCATTTGCGGCGGGCACGAATACCGATGGGGTGGCAGTGGATCCTCTGGGCAAGTTCGCGTATGCGGCCAACGATGGCTCTAACAATGTTTCCGCCTACGCGATCAATTCAACCAGCGGAGCGCTGCAAGAGGTCAAGGGATCGCCGTTTGCGGTGGGCACTGGTCCGTATCTCATTGCCACATGCCGCCGCGTCGCTAGCACGTGCGTGCCGCCGCCGTTGTAGCGATGGCGGCGCAAGCTCTAGCTGCGTCCCAGGCGACGAATGAAATGCGGGAGAACGATTCGGCGAAACGCAAACAACCATAAGGCCGTCGCAAGAAGCACGATTTCGAGCCAAGTCACCTGCAGGCCACCGACGTCGAAGCTTCCGCCCGTGAGGCCCAAGGCAGCGGCTACGACAGCGAATGCCACCGCCGCCGAGAACATGCTTGCCGTTCGCTCTATACCCCAGGCAAAATCTTTCGGCGATAGCGCCGACCAGCGCGCACGCACGCCGATTGCGAACATCCCGGCCAGCAACGCATATACGGCCGCAAAGCTCAGCAACGTTAGGCGCAGAAAGAAATGCGGTCCGCCACCCTGCATTGCGATATCTCGCGTCCCGATCTGCAGAAAGTACAGCATTAGCACCAGTCCACCCAGCAACGCAAAGTTCATGAAGAGCGTCGCGCGAGTAAGGACCAGATAGGTCTTGAAGAGCCGGTGATGGTTCCACCACAACATCACGACCAGAGAAAAGGACGCGACGAAGGCGAAGACGTTGCCGCCCAAGTTCGCAAGGGTCGCCCCAGTGCTTGGAATCGACAAGCCCAGGCCGATCTCGGCGAGACAGAAGCCCATGACGATATCGGAAAACGCTTCGATGCGGTGAAGCGTTCGCTCGTCGTCGCCGGACTGCGGCGGTGGGCCTTTCGATTCGAAAGCCATGTCCGGAGATTGCAATGCGGCGGCCAAAGGGACCTAGCACTCGGAGCTGCGAAGTTGAACGGTCATGAAGAAATTTTCCATTGCCGTCTTGCTGCTCGCAATTGTCGCCTTCACCGGCGCTTCAACCCCGCCCGCCTCGCAAGGCTCGACCCCGGAAACTTTCCGCGTCTTGCTCGACACGAGTACAGGACCGGTCGTCATCGTCGTGGACCGTCGTCTCGCGCCCCACGGCGCCCAGCGCTTCTATCAGCTGGTCAAGGCGAAGTATTTCGACGGCGCTCGCTTCTACCGCGTGGTGCCGGGCTTCGTGGTGCAGTGGGGAGCCGCAGCAAATCCCGCGGTGACCAAAAAGTGGAGCACCAACATTCCCGACGACCCGCCCAAAGCGTCCAATACGCGCGGGATGGTAACCTTTGCGGCATCGTCGGAGCCGAATAGCCGCTCGACGCATCTCTTCATCAACCTGGGCAACAACGCAAGGCTCGACGGCATGGGATTTGCTCCGATCGGCCGGGTCACCAGCGGAATGTCGAACGTCGACCACATCTACTCCGGCTACGGGGAACAGCCAGATCAAGGTATGATCGCGGAGCAGGGCAACGCCTATCTCAAGAAAGAGTTTCCGAAATTGGACTACATCAAGACGGCCCGAATCGTCACATCACCGTAGCTTAGCAGAAGCCAAGGACTGGCCCAAGCCTCCGCAAAATGCCCTTCACGTTGTCGGAAACGAAGGGAGCAACTTGAACCCATGGCCTTCTTCGATCGATCGAACGCGATAGCAAAGCCCGGCTTCAATCGGTGGCTGGTACCCCCCGCGGCACTCTGTATCCATCTCTGCATCGGCGAGGCGTACGCCTTTAGCGTCTTTAGCAAGCCGATGTCGCAAGCGATCGGCATCACCGCTCCAAAACCCGGCGTCGATTGGACGGTGCCCGAACTCGGATGGATCTTCAGCCTTGCCATCCTGGTCCTTGGGCTCTCCGCGGCTTTCGGCGGTAAATGGGTGGAGCGTGCGGGCCCGCGCAAGGCGATGCTCGTCGCAGCAGTCTGCTTTAGCAGCGGCTTGATTCTTGCGGGCATCGGCGTCAACGCGCACCTATTGTGGCTCGTCTATCTCGGCTACGGCGTCATCGGAGGATGCGGGCTCGGCATCGGTTACATCTCGCCCGTCTCGACTCTGATCAAATGGTTTCCCGACCGGCCGGGCTTAGCAACCGGCACGGCCATCATGGGCTTTGGCGGCGGCGCGATGATCGGTGCGCCGCTCTCGGTCCTCCTCATGAAACACTTCGCGAACGCATCGGGCACCGGGGTTGCGCAAACGATGATCGTGCTGGGCGTTGTTTATTTCATCTGGATGTTCGCGGGCTCGCTGATCGTGCGAGTCCCGCAAGACGGGTGGAAACCCGCCGGGTATGTCGCGCCGGCTGAATCGCAAGCCATGATCACCAGCAAAAACGTCGTGCTCGAAGCGGCTTTGCGGACGCCGCAGTTCTATCTCCTCTGGCTCGTGCTGTGCTTGAACGTCACCGCCGGAATCGGTGTGATCGGCCAAGCCTCGCTCATGATCCAAGATATCTTCGGAGTGACGGCCGTCGCGGCGGCCGGGTTCGTCGGCCTGATCAGCCTTTTCAATATGGGAGGCCGAATTTTTTGGGCGTCGCTCTCGGATTTCATCGGGCGTAAGAAAACCTACGCGATCTTCTTTATCGTTGGGGCCGTTCTCTATGCATTTGTGCCGACGTGGGGACATCTGCACGCCATCGTGCTCTTCGTCGTATCGTTTCTGCTGATCATTAGCATGTACGGCGGCGGCTTCGCGACGGTTCCCGCATATTTGCGGGATCTCTACGGAACCGTTAACGTCGGCGCGATCCATGGCGCGTTGCTGACGGCATGGTCGGTCGCCGGAATCGCAGGGCCAGTTCTCGTCAACTATATCCGAGAGTACGAAATCAACCACGGCGTCGCAAAGGCCGATGCCTACTCCGTTACGATGTACGTGATGGCGGCGCTCCTGGTCGTCGGACTCCTCTGCGATCTAGCCGTTCGCCCAGTCGCGGAACGCTATTATCTCGAAGCGCAAACCCAAACCTGAGGTTTTTGTAACGATGGATCAACTTGAAGAACGCATGCGACCCGAAGACAGCAACACGACAGCCCTCGTTCTGGCGTGGCTCTGGGTCGGGTTACCACTGGCCTGGGGAATCGCCGTCACGATCAACAACGCGACGAAGCTCTTCCAGTAGCGCGTGAGCTTTACATCGGTCGATGAGTATATCGCCGCGCAGCCGGCGGCCGCGCAACACGCGCTTCGGCGCGTCCGCGCGGCGATTCGCGAAGCCCTTCCGCAAGCGCAGGAGACAATCGCCTACAACATGCCGGCGTACAAGCTCGGGAACGCTTCGGTCCTGCACTTTGCTGCATCGAAAGACCATTACGCCCTCTACGTCGCCACCGAGCCGATTGTGAAAGCCTTCGGAGACGAACTCCGCAACTACAAGGTCGCTAAGGGTACGATCCGCTTTTTATATGGAGATCCCGTGCCCGAGAGCCTCATCCAGCGCATTGCGCGATTTCGCGCCGAACGCACCTAACGCCGCGCCGCCAAAGCCACCCGTCGGACTGGAGGTAGCACGATGATATTAGCTCTGGGCGCCATCTTTGCCGCGCTGCTCGCGGCCGTTCAGCCCGCGCAAACGGCAACCGGTATTCCGTTGGATGCTCCATGGAAGGTGACGATCTACGATCTCGCTCGCTCGAAGTTCCATCACCCGGCCTGGGGATGGCAGCATTCGGAGCGCAACTACCGCATCGCGCTGGAACTTGCGAAAGGCGACGGCTTGCGCGTCGACACCGACGTTCTCTTCGCTGCCGCGTTCCTGCACGATATGGCGGCGTTCATGCCGTGCGTGGACACAAAACTCGAGCATGGCGAGTGCGCCGCTCAGCAGACTGGTGCGATCCTGCGCGCTGCCGGGTTTCCCATGGAGAAGCTCTCCGCCGTTGAGGCCGCCGAGCGCGGCCACATGTATTACAGCAATCCGGGAAAGCAGCCGGAGGCGATCGTTCTTCACGATGCCGATTCGCTGGATTTTTTGGGTGACATCGGCGCTGCGCGGATGCTCTCGTTAACAGGCGCGAGTGCGGAAAGCTTTGTTCGTGAGGTCAAGACGCTGCGCTCCTTCGTGCACGATATCCCGCCGCGGCTCATCACGAAGACGGCGCAAGCCATGGGCGCCGTGCGCGCCGCCGAACTCGAGCGCTTTCTCGATGCACTCAACGCCCAGACGTTCGACGGCCAGGCAATGTAGCGCGGGGCGTTCGCATCTGATAATGCGCGCGGCGTCGACGACGACGCTCCGCGGCGTCGCGCGCCACGATGAGTACGGCGACCAACCTTAGTTCGGGAGTTCGCTGATATATTGATGGACGAGAGCGATTGCCATGCTGCCCTCGCCGACGCTTGAGGCGACGCGCTTCATCGAGCCGTGCCGAACGTCGCCCGCCGCAAAGATCCCGGGAATGCTGGTTTCGAGCAGGTACGGATCGCGCGGCCAAGTGACGCCCGCGGGTTGAAGGTCGACGACGTCGCGCCCCGTGCAAATAAAACCCTGCGCGTCGCGAATCAATGCGCGGGGTAGCCACTCCGTTTCGGGCTCGGAGCCGACGAAGATGAAGAGCATGTGGGGGGAAACCGTCTTCTGCTCGCCGTTTTTGTACGCAACCTGAATGGATTCGAGACGATCGGTGCCACTGACGCTGACGCATTCGCAGGTGTACTCGATGTGAACGTTCTCTTTTTTCTCCAGCTCGTCGATAAGATACTGCGACATGCTTTCCGCAAGCTTCTCTCCGCGCACCATGATGGTCACGCTGCGCGCGTAGCCGGAGAAAAGCATCGCAGCCTGTCCCGCCGAGTTGCCGCCGCCGATGAGAACGACGTCTTTGCCGAGCGCTTCCAGGGCCTCGGTGCGCGACGCGCCGTAGTAGACGCCTCGCCCGAGCAATGCATCGGCGCCGGGAATCGAAAGCCGCCGCCAGGCCACGCCGTTTGCCAGGACGATCGCCTTGGTTTGCACGCGGCTGCCGCAATCGAGTACGATCGCATGCGTCGTGCCCGATCCATCGCGTGGCTCGATGCGGGTCGCTTGCCGCGCAACGATGATTTCCGCGCCGAACCGCTTCGCCTGATGGAAGGCACGCGACGCGAGATCGTCGCCCGAGATGCCCGCCGGAAAGCCGAGATAGTTTTCGATTCGCGACGACGAACCGGCTTGGCCGCCGGGGGCGCGACACTCGATGAGGACCGTCAGCAAGCCCTCGGACGCGCCGTAGACGGCTGCGGCCAAACCCGCCGGCCCCGCGCCGACGATCGCGACGTCGTACGTCGTTTCGCGCGGCGCGGTTTGCAGCCCCAAGCGCTGCGCGAGCTCCGGGTACGCGGGCTTGATCAGATACGATCGGTCCGCAAAAACTACCGCCGGATAGTTGGCATCGCTTAGCAGCTCTTGCGGCACGCCCGCCGCTTGGATTGCGCCGGTCTCGTCGGGCTCGAGCCAGCGAAAGCCGATCTTATTGCGCGCGAGAAAGTCTCGCAGATTGTAACCCGCCAAATCGTCGCGATGGCCGAGGACCCTGACGCTCATCAGCGGCGCTGCGATCGACGCGTTCTGCAAGCCGGTAACCCTGCGCGCCATCGAGGCGAGGATCTGATGGTTTGCGTTTGGGCAGCGTGCGACCAGTTCCTGAAAGTCGGTCGCTTCGAGCCGCATTAAGCGCGACGGCGCAACCGCGCGTACGCCGGCGAGAAAGCCCGATCCGAGCAACAGCGGCACCTCACCGAAGAAGCCGCCCGGCTCGACGACGTCGACAACTTGTTCGGCACCGGCGATCAGCTTGACGATTTCACACCGGCCCTCGATAACGACGTAGAAGGCCGCGGCTTCGCCTTCGAGCACGACCCAATCGCCGGCGTTCACGTGAAGGTCGGCGCTGCGCGAAACGATCGTCTCGAGCGCCTCGTCGCGCGCCGATTCAAAAAGCGGAAGGTGGGAGAGATCCTCGGATGTGATCATGCGCGGCCTAATGCGCTTCCGCGGCCGGCCCTTCGACTCCGCTCAGCCCTTCGTCCTTCGACTGCGCTCAGCCCTTCGACTGCGCTCAGGATGACAGCGAGCAAAGCGGCTTTTGTGGGCGAGCTTCGAAGTGCCGATTTATGAAGCGTATAGCATTTTTGATTGTCGGGCTCGCGATCGCCGGCGTTCCGGCCGCCGCGCCGGCTCAGACGGTAACCGTCAACGGTCAGCCGCTGTATCTCAATCCGGGGCCGATCGTGCGCGCGGGCCGCGTGCTCGTCCCGCTGCGCGGCATCTTCGAGCGCCTCGGCGCGTCGGTCGTCTACTCGGCCGGCACGATCAACGCCACTAAGGGCGGCACGACGGTCTCGCTGCGGATCGGCTCGACGCAGGCGGAGGTTAGCGGCGAACCTACAGTTATAGATGTCGCGCCGTTCATCGTCGGCGCAACGACGTACGTCCCGCTGCGCTTCATCGCGCAGTCGCTTGGCGCAGGGGTCGGTTACGACGCGTCCACTCACGTCGTATCGATTACGATATCGGGGGAGGTTGTGCCGATCAGGCCGCCGCGGCCGCCGCGCCCGCCCAATCCGCCGCCGATGCCGGTCGTCAATTTGTACGCGCAGCAGCCGGCACCCGGCGACCGGGTGGCAAACCGCTTTGTCACGATCGCGGCGCAGTTCACGCACCGCGTCGAGCCGGGCACCGTTCGCGTTTGGCTCGACGATAACAACATCACCTCACGCACCGCGATGTCGGCGAACGGCTTTTCCTATAAGCCTCCGGCGCCGCTCGACTTCGGGTCGCACCGAGTTCGCGTCGCAGGCCGGGGTAGCGATGGTTCGGCATTTGACCGCTCGTGGCCGTTCTCGGTAGCCGGCACAGCCCCGCCGCCCGCAAATCCGATCGATCTGCGCGCAAAACAGCCTACGCCGGGCGCGAGCATGACCAACCGCTTCATCGTCATCTCCGCCGAGTTCACACGCGAGGTCGACGCAAGCAGCGTGCGCGTCCTGCTCGATGGCAACAACATTACCTCGCGCAGCGGAGTCTCGGCGACCGGGTTCTCCTATAAGCCGCCGGCGCCGCTCGAGTTCGGCTCGCACACCGTGCGCGTCACCGGACGCGGTCCGGCCGGAGGTTCGCCATTCGACCGATCGTGGTCGTTCTCGGTTAAACGCTCTGCCGAGCCGCCGCTGAGCGTCACCATCAACCAGCCGGCGCCAAATACTCCGGTGGGACGAACCTTCGTGATTCAGGGCAGCACGGTCGCAAACGGTCACGTTAAGGTGACGGCCGGTGCGACGCCATCATTTACCGGCCAGTTCAGCGATAGCACCGATGCCGGCCCACGCGGGAACTTCAGGATCAGCGTAAGCTTGAGCACGATGCCGGGTCAACAGGCGGTTAGCGTAAGAGTCACGGTCACCGATCCGGCAACGTCGCGTAGCACGGAGACGACGCTGCAACTGCGCTTGAATCAATAAACGTAAGGCCCTGATGCACGCCGAGGAGCTGGCGTACGACAGGGCCTTTGTTTCCGGCTTCGAGATGCGGTGAAGCCGAATCTATGGCTGGATTGCGGTGAAGTGAAAGGAGTTATCTTCCAGATCGCCGTTGGTCGATCCAACGATAAGGATCGTCATCGAAACGCCGCTCGCTCCGCAGCTGTAGCTGTACAAGTTTGCCAGCGGCGGCGAGGTGTTGCCGCCCGCGGGCGTGACGCTGATAACCGGGCACTGCTTGAAGACGCCGCTGTTGATCACGATCGAGTACTCTCCGGTTGACGGATGGGTGACCTGAAATCCCGAGCCATATCCGGTACCATTGCCGGTTACGACGCCGGCGATGACCTTCACGCCCACTTTGTCGGGCTGGGCGACGCCGTAGGACGGGGTCGTGTAATGTGTCGTGGCGGAGGCGATGCCGGTCGTCGCAAGCACTGCGCAGGCCGCGAGCATCATCAGTCGATTCATCATGTGTTATTTTCCTTTTTAGAAGCGGCCGGGTTGGCGACCGCAAGTTGTATGAGCATGACTCTAGCGGCCGGGGCGTTCGAAAGCGTTCGAAGCGTCTAGGGTGGTCCGTCTTGGGACGGCGAGATGCGCAGCCGAACGAAATCGGCGATGTCGCGAAGCTCGGTGGCCGCTACCTTACAGCCCGACTTGAGGTCCGTGATCGTAGCGCGCCACCCGACCTTCGACGGCGGAGCCTCTTTCCAAATGCGAAGCACGAACACGTGCTCTTCCCGAGATGCGTCCATACACTCAATCTAGCGTGGCGCACGTTCCAAAGCGTTCGGCGTGGCTTTTAGCGTGGGGGATCGGGCCAGGCTCCTCGCGCGGCGGCCGCGACGTCGGAATTCCACGGGATCGACTCAAAGCTCGCGCGATCGGCCGGATCGAGGCCGTCGGCCGTCGCCGCTATCATCTGCCGCGCGCGGGCGAGCGCCCGCGCGGCTTCCGGCGTTTTGCTCTCGAGGTGAAAAATTTGCGCAGCTGCCCAATAGCAATACTCGGGCCCCGAGCTCGCTAGAATGCTCTTCTCATCGGCCAGCATGCGCCGCATGTAGTCGCCCGCAGCCCGCAAATTGCCGCTCGCGGCATGCCACACTGCGAGGTCGGCGAGCGTCTTGCTGGCCCACCCTTCGGACTGCGAGCGCGCGCGAACTTCCAGCGCCGCTTCGGCATGCGCGATGGCCTCCGTTAGGTCGCCGGCGGCCGCGCCGGCAAACGCGAGATTTTCCAGCGAGGAGGCTTCGATCACTCCGAACTCGAGTTGCCGCGCGAGCGCGACGGCTTCGCGTGCGGCCTTTTGCGCGCCTTCGACGTCTGTCGTGTACGCGCGAAACAGTCCGAGGTTTCCGAGCCCGATGGCCCGTCCGCGGCCGTCGTTCAGACTTTCGAAGAGCGTAACGGCCCTCTCCGTCGCCGCGACCGCCTTATCGAAGAATCCCAAACGTGCTTCGATAACGGCTTGGTTTAGAAGCTGGGCTGCCGTTCCGCTTACATCTCCGACTTCGGTGAAAAAGCGCACGGCGTACGCGATGTGCTCGCGCGCTTGAGCGTATTGCGCGCCCGCCGCGCTCAGCGCGATCCCCAGATGACTGTGTGCCCGAGCCTCGGAACGGCGGTCGCCCGACGCCTCGGCCAGATCGAGCCAGCGCTGTCCGAGCGTCAGACAGCGCTCCAAGTCGCGCCGGTTGTAGGCAATCTGGAAAGCACTCGCTATCGAGAGATCTTCCAGCACGGGATCGTCGGTGGCGCGCGCGGCTTCGTCGAACAACGCCTCGGCTTCCGAGAGGTTGCCGCGGTGAGCTTCGACGGTCGCCAGGGAGCACAACGCCTCGGCCGCTGCCGCACTGTTGTTCGAGGCGCGCGCGCACTCGAGCGCCGCTTGTGCGGCTGCATTCGATTCGGCGAGCCGGCCGAGCAAGAACGCAAGCTTTGCGTCAGCGATATGCAGTTTGCCGATCCAATGCGCGTCGTCGTGCGGCGTGCACGCTTTGAGTTCGCGGATTGCAGTTTCAAGAGTTGCCGTATCGCTGACGTTGAGAGCGAACTCGATACGGCGCAAGAGGATGATGCGCTGCAACTCCGGATCGCCGAGGCTCTCGGCGAGGGCCCGCAGCGCGGCAAGAGCCGACTCTTGCGCGGCCCGATTTGCGCGGCGCGATGCGATCGTTTCGTTTTCGAGCAGAATATCGGCTCGCACGCGCGGGTCGCTCGAAATCGTCAGCGCACGGTCGGCCGTTGACTGCGCTTCGTCCAACGGTCCCAGGCCAATCGATCGCCGGACCGCGGTGAGATAGCAACGCGCAGCATTTGCACGATCGCCGGCAAGGTTTCACGGATACGACGAAACGACGAACAACACGTTTAGCGATCAGGCTTATGGCTACGAGCACGCGCTGCCCAACGGTTCGTTCATCTATAGGAGCGACGGCGTCTTCGCCAACCACAGCATCGCCGGAACCGACGATACGATCGAAGCCGGCGCCGAAGCGCGCGACTATCAGAACGGCATGATCTACTACTTCGATCACGCGTTCGAGAATGGCTCGTGGGTGCCGCAGGGCAACGCCGATCTCACGGAGTTCTTCGTCGACCGCCATAAGGGCGATTTTGAGGTCAGCGGCGGCTATCTCGACGTTTCCCCGAACTACAATCCGATCGACGGATACAGTGCGAACTCCGATATCCGGGGGCCGCAGTTCTATACGGATCTCACCGGTGCATCGCCGGCGATCAAGAACTACTCGCTCTTTTTCGCCGCGGATCGGTTTCTCGACGACTCGGGCGCGGTGCACCAGGCCGACACGCAATTCTTCGTCAATGCGACGTTCAAGAATCTCTTCTCGCTCGACGGCGTGGGTGAGGCGGTCGGACAACTGCGCTCGTACGGCATTCCGGCCGGCCCAGGTTGCAGCGGACCGATTCTGTACGAGTCGAGCTTTACGGGCTATCCCTGTTATCTCGACGGCGTGACGCAGCCGTTCAATCTCTACCAGATTCCCATCGGCTATCGCGACGGCACGCCCACTCCCGTCGATGCGAGCTACCAATGGGGGCCGTTCGGCGATGACTACGTGCATCTGTTCACGCTGGTCACCAGCCGGCCGCTTGGGAAACGCTTCAGTCTAGGCTTGGAGTACGACGGAACCTACGAGCGCGCGTTTGCCAACGGCGAGCTGGATTCACAGTGGCTGCGACGCATTTCGCTGGGTTACAACATCAGCAACGAGAGCAGTTTCAGCCTCGAGCTGCGCGACATCAACGGCTTGGGCGGCTTCGCAACCTCTTACCAGGTCGGCAACAACCTCGCCGTCGCATATCACCAGCGCTTCCCCGCGGGCGACGAGCTCTACGTCAACTTTGGAAGCCCGGCGTCGGGCGCGACGCTCAACCGTGTCATCGTGAAGTTCGTGCTTCATGCAGGCGCCGACGAGGGTACGTAGGGTTTACTTCGCATCCCAGCGCTCTGCGCTGACCGGAAAACCGAGCATGTTCCGCGCGAAGCCGGTAACGCGTGAATTGATGACGTCAAAGTACCTCAGATAATCCAGCGGCACTACCGGAACCCGATCGTAGACGATTCGCTGCAGCGTCTGAAAATCGGCGGCCCGCCTGCGTGGATCGGAGGTAACGGTTTGGTCGCGGAAGGCCTCCTCGAAGCCGCGGTCACAGAAACGCGAGATATTGTCGGCTTCATGGACTTGAGCGCATGCGAAGACGACGCTTTGCTCGGGATTCGCGCCGCCGATCCATCCCACCAGCGCGATGTTGAACCGGCCGCTGCGAATTGGGCCCGCGGGAGCATTGAAATCGGTAGCCGGAAACGTCTTGATCAGCACGTCGATTCCTACCGCTGCCAGCTCTCGCTGGACGATGGCCGCCACGTCGGCGGCACTTCCGCTCGTCATTACGAAGAGCACTTGAATCGGCACACCGTTCTTCGTGCGCACGCCGCGTTCCAGATGCCAGCCTGCGGCTTCGAGATTTGCGTTCGCTGCCGATTCGTCGTGCGGGGCCGGCGCGAGACCGCGATTGTGCCAGCCGAAGACCGGGGGCAAAAAGGTTGCAGCCCGAGGATAGAGACCGTGGAACAGCCGTTCAATCTGGGGAACGTCGAGCGCTTGGGATATTGCCCGGCGGACTCGGTAATCGTCAGTCGGTGCGGCAACAGTCTGCAACTCGAGCATTTCGATGCCGTTGATCGGAGTCGCCACGGTTCGGATTCCCGCAAGCGACGTCGCCTCGGAGGCCTGCGGCGGCAAGGCTCGAGCGAGATCGATCTGTCCGGAGCGTAACGCGACCAAGGCCGCGTTGAAATCGGGAATAATCTCCAAGTCGATGCGCGTGAGGTTTGGCCGCGGCGAGAAGTACGGATTTGGTTCGAGCACGATACGATCGCCGCGTCGCCACTGCGTCACGCGGAAGGGTCCCGTGCCAAAGGCGTGCTCTTCCCAGAGTGCACCTTGCAACGAGGTGCCGGCAAAAGCGTGCCTGGGAAGAATGCCGAAGGCAAAGTCCGATTGCGCGAAGAGTTCTCGAACGGCTGCGTTCCACGGAGCGCGCAAGCGTACGACTACGGTGTAGGGATCGGGCGTGCTCAACGCGCTGACGCGACGATACGCATCCTCACTGAGAACCGGGTTTCGCGGATCCACGATCGCCGCGAACGTAAAGGCGACGTCGGCTGAGGTCAACGGCTTTCCATCGGCAAAACGGACTCCGCGGCGCAAGTGGTAGACGATCCTTCGTCCATCTGGCGAGATATCGCCGTTCGCTCGGGTCGGGATGCGAGTTATCAGAACCGGGACGAGTCGATTCGCCGCGTCGACGCCCACCAGCGTTTGAACGAAGAGCAAGTCGAAGCCAATGGTGGCTTGATCGTGAGCCAGCAACGGGTTGAGCGAGGATGGGTCGGCTTCGTCAGCGAGCCGGAGTTCGTGAGGCGTTGCATACCTGGCCGGACCGCTGCTGCGCGAGCATCCGCCGCACGCTAGCGCCGCGGCGAGGAGGATGCCAACCGCTCGCATGCTAGCGTCGATCGCTCGCCTCTCGCCCGTAGCGAATCTTTGCGCGTTCTCGCGACTTTGCAGCCTCCACCTCGCGGTCGCGCGGCGGCGCCTGCGTGATCAGCGAGTCGAGCAGCTCGCGCGCCACCCCGGTTACCCGATCGACTGCGCGCTCGAAGGCCGCCTCGTTTGCCTTTGACGGGCGATTGAAGCCGCTGAGTTTTCGTACGAACTGCAGCGCTGACGCCCGCACCTCTTCTTTGGTTGCCGGGGGCGCGAAGTTGTACAAGGTCTTGATGTTACGGCACATGAAACCTCCGCTGGTTGACGTTCAAGATTACCTCCCTCGATCACATCGTCCTCAACGTGTCCGACATCGATAGGTCACTCGCCTTTTATGTTGGCGGTCTGGGGCTCGAGCCGGTCCGGCTCGATGAATATCGTCGGGGAGAAGTGAAGTTCCCATCCCTGCGTATCAATGGGGGCACGATCATCGACCTTTTTTCGCCGAGGATGCAATCGGGCACCGGCCCGCAAGCCGCCGCGAACTTGAATCATTTTTGTCTGGTCGTGGATGCCGACATCGACGAGATCGTCGCCCGTGCAGGTGCGATCAAGGCAACGATCGACGAGGGCCCGGTCGAAGTCTTCGGAGCGCGCGGAAACGGGAGGTCGATCTACATTTCGGATCCGGACGAGAACAAGATCGAGCTGAGAAGTTATGCGTAGTGCCGTTGCGGCGAGTTTTGCCATCGCTTTTGCGTTTCTCGCGTACGGCTGCTCCGCGAGCGCAGCCGTCCCATCGAAATGCAGCTCGGGGGTGCCGCCAATGACGCAGAGGCGAGTGGTCCAAGCGCAGAACGATCTCGGGTTCTCCCTTTTGCATGCCGTGAGCGGCAAGGACGCCTTCATCTCGCCGTTTAGCATCGCGCAGGCGCTCGGCGTCGTCTATCTCGGCGCTCGTGGCGCGACGGCCAAAGCGTTCGTCAAGAGTTCCGTCGTACCGCCGGTCGACCCGTCGGACTTTGCCTGCGCGTCGCAGAACCTGCGAGCCGGCCTTCCCAGGACGGACGCCGACCTCGCGCTCGAGTTTGCAAATGCGCTGTGGGTTCGTCAAGGTCTCTCGCTCAAAACATCGTTCGTCGCGAAGGCGAACGCCGCGTTTGGTGCCGACGTAACGTCGCTGGACTTCGGCAGCCCCGACGCGCTGCGCACGATCAATGCGTGGGTCAACCAACGCACGAAAGGGCACATCCCGACGATCCTCAACAGCCTGGGTGACGCCGAGGCGATCGTTACCAACGCGGTCTACTTTAAAGCGTTGTGGGAGGAGGCGTTTACGCCGGCGCTGACGTCACCGGGCAACTTCATGGGCGCGACTGCAACGACGAGCGTCCCCTTCATGAATCAGACCGAAACGTTCTCGTACTACGCTGGGTCCGGTTACGAGCTGGTGCGGCTGGGCTATCGCGGAGACCGCTTCGCGATGTACGTCGTCCTTCCGAGGCAGGGCACCGGCTTGGCGATGGAGAGCACGCTCGGGCCCGCGTTTGCAACGGCGCTCGCCTACGCAACGCCGCGGCGCGTGAACCTGCACCTTCCCAAGCTGCACCTCGCCTACGAAACCGACCTCGTTTCGCCGCTCACGAATATCGGTCTTGGAGTGGCCTTCTCCGACGGCGCAGATTTTAGTGGAATAAGCGATACGTCGCTGAAAATCAGCGGCGTCATTCACAAAACCACGCTCGACGTCGACGAAGCGGGGACGACAGCGACTGCCGCGACCGCCGTCGTCATGACAGCCACAGCAAGATACGATCCCACCGTTCCGATCGTCGTCAAAGTGGACCATCCGTTCTTTTGCATCATTCGAGATGACAAAACCGGCGCGGTGCTCTTCCTCGGAGCGATCGGCGACGTCCCCGGGTAGCGACTCTCAGGAACGATAGATCGCCGCGTGCTCGCTGAGAATGCGCGTTTGCTGCGCTGAGTCGACGGCGAGCGACCAGTCTCCGCGATCGAACGTTCCGCCCAGCACGATGCCGTCGTTACGCGGAAACATGTAGATCCCGTTGGCGAGATAGATGTAATCGATCTCGGCCTGCGGTTCGAGCACCGTGAGTTGCCCGCGCACCGGAATCAGCTCGTCGTCGTTACAGAGCGTGCGCGCGCCGAGGCCGGTGCAGTTGAGAACGACGGGTTCCGCTAGGTCGTACATCTGACGTAGCGAGGCGAACGTCCGCACTTCGATCTTCCCACCGCGGAGGAGAAAGTCGCGCATGACGGCGGGGAGATACGTGTTCGGCTCGATCAGCATCGTCGTGAAGCGGCGAACCAGTGGGACGGCGAACGGTGTGGAAGCGGGCTCGATCGTTTCGATATCTTCATAAAGGTTCTCGATGCCGGCCGAGATCGCGTAATCGAGCTCGTCGCGTTCCGAAGACGAAGCCTTGAGCGCGTAGTTGTCGATCCAAAGCACACCGTAGGTGGGGCCGGCCATCAACTGAAAGGCGCGATTGGCAATGGCCGCCGCGCGCCGAAACGTTTCGAGGAACTCTCTGGTCGCATCTTGCGCTGCGAAGACAACCGTCGGCGTCCACTGAGCGCCGGCGATGTTGGACGTGGTGTTCGGTGGAACGCTTGAGGCATAGATCGTCACCTCCCATCCACGATCCTGAAGAATGCGCGCCGTGGAGAGACCGATTACGCCGCAGCCAATCACGGCCGCGCGGCCGGGAGAGCGCGCCGACAGCAAATCGGCCGCAAGCGTCGCGCAGCCCCATGAGAGGCTAAAGCCGCCGCCGCCATGGCCGTAGTTGTGAACGATCGTCTTGCTGCCGAAGGCCTCCGCGCGCAGCACGAATCCGTGCGGGCGAAAGGGCCGTAGCCCGACGACCGTGCGAATAACGCGCGCCGGATCTACCTTAACCCGAGCGAGCGGCGGTGCGGATCGAGCCTGCGCGTATGCGCGAAGCGGCAACGCCGCCATCGCGCCGGCCGCCGAGGAAATGAAGCCGCCACGTGAGAGTGCCGAACGTTGCGCGGTCATTCGGGGCTCCTAAATTAAGCCGGCTGGACAAAGACGCCCGTCCGTGAGTCTCGAGCCTTTGGATGACCTCTTTCGTGCGCCCTGCCGGTTGCCAAGCATCGGCGGAATCCCACGTCTTAACACCGAAGCGAGTAGCCCGCACAAATAAAGGGAGAAACAAATGATTCACTTCATGCGTTCGGCAACGATAGCGCCCGGTAAGATCGGCGACGCGATCGCCTTTGCCAACGGCATTTCGAAATACATTAAGGACACCTACGGCACGGACGTCGTGGTGCTCATGCCGGTCGGCGGAAATCCAAGCCGAATCGCTTGGTACGCCAACTACGACAGCCTCGCACAATGGGAGGACTTAGCAGACAAGTGGCTGCGTGACCCTAGCTACATGGAGATGGTGGCGAAGAACAGCGCAACGTTCCTCCCCGGATCCGTAAATGACGAAATTTGGCGAACGCTCTGATCTACGGACCCTTTTGGAATTGCCTAACCAATTTTTGGGCATTATATACTTGCTTGGTCCAGAATTCACGAGGCACCCACAATCAGGGCACGCTGAACTCGCGATCCGAACCAACGCGCCTATTAATGTCGAAAGCATTGGTCTGGCAGGGCTCTCTTCAGGCGCCCTGCCCACTTCTCGCGGCGGCAATGGGGAAAAGTGATTGCCATATCGCGATGATGCCGTCTTCATAACGTTTGTCACGATAGCCGTCGATCTCGTCTGCTTCGGTTCGCACTAGGCCTTCCCAGGTATCGATGCTTTCGAGCAGCGTTTGGGTGTGCGACGCCATGGCCGTGACGTCTTCCGCGGGAACTTTGATCCCGGACCTCAACACCTCGGCGGCGCCCGAGTTCAACGGATAGATGACCGGAACGCGGTGCTGCATGGCTTCCAAAATCACCATCCCGAACGGTTCGGCGCGTGACGGCACGACCACGACGCTCGCATCCCGAAAAGCTTGCCCGCGGTCGGCCCACGGAAGCGGCCCTTTCACGACGACTCCCGTACGCGCGAGCACCGGAAGTTGTTCGCCTTCGCCAAACGCCTCGAATGTCGCGTTTTCGAAGTTAGCACGTACGAGTCGGGCGACTTCAGAGAAGAGGTCGACTCCCTTCTGCGGCATGAGGCGACCGATGAAAATGACGCGCTTGGTCTCGAAACGTCCCATCTCGCTTGTGGGTGACGCCCCTTCGGAGAGCGAGTTTGGTACGACGGTGATCTTTTCATCGGAGGCATGATAGATTTCGATCAGCTTGTCGCGGGTAATGCGACTGGGCGTAATGATATGATTTGCCCGCGAAAGGGCGTCCCGCTCAATCTGCTGCGTGAGGCGGTCGACATTCGCTAGTTGGCGGTCTTGCTCGGTCGAGTGAAAATGTGCGATCCACGGCACGTTGCCCGTTTTCGACGCCGCGCCCGCAGCTTCAAATGTCACCCAATCGTGGGCGTGAATCAGGTCCGTCGGGTGGTCAAGGATATACTTGTCGAGCCGCCTTTTGAACTCACCCATGAGCCGGAAGAGAATCGACCCTGCGAGCCCACCGCCGCCGTACGAGGACGGCGGAGCATAGGGTGACCACGCCTGCGAGCTATACGGTGACCACGACTGCGAACTATACGGTGACCACGACTGCGAGCTATACGGTGACCACGACTGCGAGCTATACGGTGACCACGACTGCGAACTATAAGGCGAATACCCATAAGGAGAGTATCCGTAAGCTGAGTGTCCGTACGACGATAAGCCCGGCGACGAATCGTCGGGCGGTCGAATCCCGAGGCCGACGACTTCTACGTCGGTGCCGAAAGGAAGGTCGACCAAGAGTTCGCGTTCCCATGGCACTACGACGGTCACGTTGGCCCCACGGCGCCGCAGGTTTCGAACCAGATGATAACTTGCAGTCCACGTGCCCCCGGCGACGAGAGGCGGCATCTCCCACATGAGCATCAAGACGCGCATTTGCGGCGCTTCCTCGCCATACTTATCAACGAGTTCGTTACGAACGCCGTCGTCGAACTTGGCCTGTCGCCAATTCAACGTAACGTCCCACGGAACGCCACGCCAATCGGAGGGATTGCCAGTAAAATCCGCTCCCGCAAGATTGGCTTTGAATACTTTGATGCCGAAGAGTTGTGCGGACGTCAACGCCGCTTGGCTCAGATCCGCGCCCGCGAAATCGCCGTATGCGAGATTTGCTTTACATAACGAGGCGCCTTTGAGCTGAGCGCCCTGGAGCTTCGCTTCCCTTAGATCTGAGCCATCCAGCTTTGCTTCGCTCAGGTTTGCGTTTTGAAGGTCGGCCTCGCGAAGATCTAAATCGCGCAAGTCTTGCTTGGTCAGATCCGTTCCGTCGATCAGCACGCCTTGCCACGAGACCCGCGTAAGAACGTCACGCTTTACGGTGCGGCAAGCGCGTTCGATTCCGAGGCGAACGGCTTGGCGAACTGCCGGCTCTTCGTCGTCAACGCGAGCCGCAGCAAGCAGCGCCGTCAAGGCTTGGAGATGGAAGTCGGACTTGTCCTCTTCGAGAAATGGCAGCAGGCCTGCGGCGCCGACGATACGCTGCCGCGCTTCGTCGCCGACAAGGCGCGAAAGCGTCTCGCTCAGCGACGTCGCTAGACGATCCTGTCGTTCCTTTTCGCGTGCATCGTACCGATCGCGCCGTTCTTTGTCTCGATCGTCGAGGTAGGTTCGTAGGGCAAGGATCGCTCCCGACACGGTGACCAATGTTGCCAAAAGCGCGCTCAGCTGGCCGGCGAAACTCCCAAAGAAACCGCGGCTGTCGTTAGCGATCTGCGCGGATATCAGGTCTTGCCGAGCCTTCTGGAGATCGACGTCAGTCTTGCGCTGCAGTTGCGCGGCCTGCGTCTGCGTCTGCGAGATATTCCGCTCCATGAGCACATCGCTTCCGATCTGCACGCAGATCAGCACAACGGCGACAAAGAGGAACAGGTAGGTTAACTTACGCGCCACCTCTTAGACCTCCTAAATCACGACGCGACCTGAGAGCCCAGTTGATTACGCGTCGAACGGTGACTCGACTTATCGCGAGATCTTCTCGAGCGCCTCGGCGGCATAGCGCCTCCGCCGGGATCCTCCCTCCGATGCATGGAGGAACTCGATTTCAACTTGCGAGTCGGGATGAACGGCGGTGACGATCGCTTCGTCATCTTCGCCCTTCACGACAACATGGTCACCGAGACGAATCACTTTGCAACTCCATAACAGTTCATCTGCTCCCTTTCCCTAGATACGTGTAGGTTTCCGGCCCGGGGTCGTATCAAAGCCACCTATTTCGAGAACAAATAGCCCTTGTAGCCGGGAGCCCAACACTTTTTTCCAACGTAGTCAGAAGTCGGCGCGGTAAGGATCGCAAGCTGAAGCGCGTCCGGTTTCCGAACCTGCAGTACTTTGACCGTGTCCCCGTCGGAAAGCCAAATTGCGCTGTTTTCCTCGACGGTGTTTTGCTCTTGGCTGTCGCCGGCGTCCTCCAGCCAAACCTTGTAGTTGGATTCATCGACGAAGCACGGCCAATCGGCCGAAGACCGTTGGGTCGTTGCACTGGCGATGGTGTGAGTCTCGCCTACAGCAACGTCGTACGAGTGCGAGCACGCCGATACGGCCGCGAGGAAGATCAGCAGACAGGCTGCGTTGCCGGCGAATCGCATGCGTTAGGTTGCTTCGTTCCTGAAAACCACCCATCCCCCAGCCCAGCTCGCACGGGCGCGAGGCTACCCCTCTCCCGGCGCCGGGCGGGGACGGCTCTAAGCGCCGTGGAGCTTTACTGCACTCCGCGCAGCGCTGCTTATGTCGATCCTCGGTCCAACTCGCGTCCACCCACCCGGCATCCGCCACCGCGGCCGCGATGATCACGCAGTAAGTGATTTCAAATAAAGAGAAAGCACTCAAGTGCGAGTTAATGAATCTGGCTCGCCCTTGCTTCTTTAGCCAACTAGGGAAGTAAACCGATCGTTTCTACTCAAAGAGGAGCAAGACTTGATGAATTCGGCTGGTTTAGTGAAATACGCCAGTTCTCTGGTTGCACTCACGATATGCGCGGCGTGCAGCGGCGGCCCGGCGCCCGCGCCGTCAACCGGTGGGCTCAATTACCAATACATCGGTAAGATGCTCTTCGTGAACGGCAGACCGGTAACGGCAGCGCGTCTGAATCCCATGCCCCGTTACGCTACCATTCTTCCTGACCGGCGTGCGAGGCCGAAGACCTTTGAGTACGTCTTCAACTACTACGAGACGTACGCCAGCATCTTCGATTATCCAAAGAGCGTTAAGGAGGTCGGGCGAATCAATGGTGACGGTGGTCAAGGGTGCACGAACGTCCTCTACGGCTATGGGAAGAAGATCTTCTGGAACGTCGGTGGCAATACTCAGATTACGGAGTACAAGGTTCCGCAGACGCCGATCAAGACGCTGTCTGTGCCCTACTCTTTTCCGACCAGCTGCGCCATGAATGCCAGCGGCGACCTTGCAGTCGGGATCTTCCATGAGTCGGGGGCAGGTGGCGGCGACGTCGTCATCTTCAAGAACGCGAGCGAACCGGGTACCGTTTACACCACGCCCTTGTCCGCTGAGTACTTCGACGGCTACGACACTCAGGGGAACCTCTTCGCGGACGGCTTGAACCCTAGCGGTGCCTTCGAGCTCATCGAGCTCCCGAAGGGCGGCAGTAAGTTTGGAGGGATCACAACGAGCAACTCGGTGGAGTTCCCTGGCTCCGTGCAGTGGGACGGCACGTACGTCACCGTCTTCGATCAGGTGGCGAATGACTTCTATCAGTATACGATCAGCGGAACGAAAGCAACGTTGAAAAATACCATATCGATCACCGGTTCCGGCGACTGCGCGCAGACCTGGATCGTTAAGGGCTTTGCCTATTGCGGGGACGCGGGTAACGACGGCGGCGAGGTTTTCAAGTACCCGGCCGGCGGTTCACCGATTGCGGTCTTCACGGGCAATTTCGACACGCCGCTCGGCGTGGTGGCAGCCCAGAAATAACCAGCGCTTCTTGTCGACGCAGAGCAGTCACAGCATAGGAGTAGAGCGTGCCCTTGACGTTGGTGAGACCCGCTTGCGGGAATGTGCCATCCCCCGAGCTGCTGCCGAAATAATGGAGCACGGATTCGGTTCCTGAAGGCGCGATCGCGAAGACCGTTCCGAAGCCGTTCGGGCCTCCGCTCTCTGTTGTACCGTAGAACGTGCCTTTGACGTCAAGGAGTCCCGCTTGAGGGTTTGCGCCATCTCCCGAGCCGTCTTGAAAGCTGTACAGTGACTCGAAAGCCACAGAATCGCGGCTCGGATTACGTCCGTACGGGGCGTCCGAACGATGTGCCGATTCCATTGGGGAGCCACCGTTCGCCGCAGTGCTCACCGGAACGGTGCCGGCCGCGCCACTCGAACAACCTGCGAGCAGCGCGCAACACAAGAGAAGATAGTAGCTTCGCATGACTTCAAAGCCTCCAGTAGCACATCCGTCAGACACGATCCTTATCAACAAGCGTAGGGTACGGCACAGTAGCGTGGGCCAACCCGGGAGCGAGCTGCGCCGTCGTATGGTCCCGCCAATAGAATGCGCTTGCTCCGTAGCCACGTCCATGCGTGGAAACACCACCTTTCCTCCGATCGGAGCCGGGCCAAGCGGCTTGTCGTAATCGCACAGACCGGCATAGCCGCCTCGGCCGCAGAGGGGGCAAAAAGCATCCCCGAGCGTCGTTGGTATCCACGGCTGGCCGTCATTTTCAAAGACAAAGGTGTCGGGGCCGTCGCGCCGGTTATGCTCCAGTGTGCTGCGAACCGGGTGGATGCGCTGATCGAATCCGGGCGCAAAGTCAGCGGCCAATAAGGGCATGAGTTAGGTCCGGTTGTTCCGAGTTGTTCCAGTAGCGACGCGCTTTGTGGTGGGCCTGGTAGGATTCGAACCTACGCGCAACCAGTTATGAGCCGGCCGCTCTACCGCTGAGCTACAGGCCCGCGCGCCTTTGGTATTCGCGAGGACGAGCTAGAGCCCTTAGAGGCTTGCTGACTCCCGATTTGTAGTGTATAATCTCCAAAAAAGGATATCCGTAATGACTGCTCTTGCCTACCCCGAGACCCGCTACGCTCCCTCCGCGCTGGTGGACATCACCTCCCGAGAGGAGCGCAAGCGGCTGGGTCCGTCGGCGTTGAAGGCCTTCTTCAACATCGTGGAATGCTGGCATGTCCGTGACGAAGACGCGATGGGGCTCCTGGGCGGAATGGCGAGCAGCACCTACTACGCGATCAAGAAGTCGCCGCGGCGGACGCTAGATTCCGACACGATCCTACGGATCTCGTATTTGATCGGCATCTTCAAGGCGCTCAACATTCTCCATAGCAAGGCGCTTGCCGACCGGTGGATCGGTCTTCCAAACAGCAATCCGATCTTTCGTGGTACCCCACCGCTGGAATACATGATTCGTGGGGGCATCCCGGCAATGCAGGCCGTTCGCCGGCTGCTCGACGCGCGTCGTGGCGGCATCTAGACCCTTTCCGAAGACCTCGCTCGTTCGCCGGAACGACACGCACCGCTTCATTGCGTCGAAGCATGGAGAGAGCGTGCTGGGACGCATCGCCGATTCAAACCGGCATTTGGTCGACCTTTTCACGCTCGATAACGCCACCAACGATCGCCTTCTCGCCGAAGGCGGAATTCCGGCCGGCATCGACAGTCACGAGCTGGTCTTCGGCATTCCCTACTATCGCATCGTCAACGCAAGCTTTACGCATCCTCATCCGCTCGGCAGCCGGTTCAACGGGCCGGATCGCGGAGCGTGGTATTGCGCCTTCGAAATCGAAACGTCACAGGCCGAGGTCGCCTATCACAAGGCGGTCGATTTGGCCGAGGTCGGCGTATTCGAAGACGACGTCACCTACGACGACTACACCGCGGACTTCAGCGCGGAGTTCCACGATTCGCGCGATGCCAAGCGCTTTGCACGGTACTTGGATCCCAACAGCTACCTCGCGTCGCAGAAGCTCGCGGAGGAGCTCTTAGCGATCGGCTCGCTCGGCATCGTCTACCCGAGCGTGCGGCGCTCCGGTGGCACGTGCATTGGCTGCTTCCGGCCGGCTCTGGTGATGAACGTAACCAAACAACTCACGTATCGCTTTGTGTGGGACGGCTCGCCGGCGCCTAGTATCACGCTAGCGTAGGAAAACTTTAGCGCCGGCGTAACGCGCCGCCGTCCCAAGCTGCTCCTCTATCGCCATGAGCCGATTGTATTTTGCGTTCCGATCGCTGCGGGAGAGCGAGCCGGTCTTGATTTGGCCGGCCGATGTAGCAACGGCCAGATCCGCAATCGTCGTGTCTTCGGTTTCACCCGAGCGGTGGGAGATGACGACGCCGTAGCCGGCCTTCTGCGCCATCGCGATGCAATCCAGCGTTTCGGTGAGCGTTCCGATTTGGTTCAGCTTGATGAGAATCGCGTTGGCGGCCTCCTCGCGAATCCCGCGCTCCAAAAACTCCATGTTGGTCACGAAGAGATCGTCGCCGACGAGCTGGACGCGATCGCCGAGCGCGGCGGTGAGCTTTTGCCAGCCCTCCCAATCACTTTCCGCGAGCCCGTCCTCGATCGAGACGATGGGATAGCGGTCGCACAACTCCGCGTAGAGCGCGATCATATCGTCAACGCTCGCCCCGCGAACGCGCGAGAGCGGGTAGTATTTTCCATCCTCGTAAAACTCGCTCGAAGCGGGATCCAGTGCAATCGCGACATCAATGCCGGCCTTATAGCCGGCTCGCTCGATCGCAGTGACGATGAGGTCGAGCGCCTGCTGCGGCGTCTCGAGCGGAGGCGCGTAGCCGCCCTCGTCGCCGACGAGCGTCGGCAGACCGCGTTCGTGCAAAATCCGGCCGATCGCGTGAAAGACTTCCGAGCCATAGCGAACGGCTTCGGCTTCGCTCTCCGCGCCGAGCGGAACGATCATGCACTCCTGGAACTCGAGCGCCCCCTCGGCGTGTTTGCCGCCGTTGATCACGTTCATCATCGGAACGGGGAGCGTTGCCGCGGCGGGGCCGCCGAGATACCGAAAGAGCGGCATCGATAGACTGACCGACGCCGCGCGTGCCACCGCGAGCGAAACGCCGAGGATCGCGTTGGCGCCGAGTTGCGACTTGTTCGGAGAGGCATCGAGCTCGATCAGCCTCTGATCGATCTCGCGCTGCGCGGTTGCATCCAGTCCTTCGATGGCGGGCCCGATCAGGTCGTTCACCGCCATCACGGCTTTGCGCACGCCCTTGCCGCCGTACCGATGCGCGTCGCCGTCACGCAGCTCGACGGCCTCGTTCGTTCCGGTTGACGCCCCCGACGGCACCATTGCCTCTTCGACGACACCGAAATTCGTTGCCACCGCCACGGCGACCGTTGGATTCCCGCGCGAATCGAGCACTTCGCGCGCGTGAACGCCTTCGACGGACGGATTGCCGCCGCCGCGCAGCGATTCGAGCGTCACACTTATTCCGTGATCCAGCGCTCGAGGTCGTGGCGCCGCGAAGCGAAATCCTTGTCTTCGAAGAAGATCGGCAGCTCGCGCTCGGCGCTGGCCGCGCTGTCGCTGCCGTGCACGAGGTTGCGCCCGATCGTTTGGGCGAGGTCGGCTCGAATCGAGCCCGGCGCTGCGGCCAGCGGGTCGGTCGCGCCAATCAGTTGACGGCAGCCGTCAATCGCGCGCTCGCCCTCAACCGCGAGCGCCACGAGCGGGCCGTTGGTGATGAAATCGACCAAGTCGTTGAAGAACGGCTTGCTGCGGTGTTCGGCGTAATGCTCGCGCGCGCGATCGCCGTCGAGCTGCATGAGCTTCATCGCAGTAATCACGTAGCCGCGCCGCTCGATGCGCGCGGTAATTTCGCCGACGAGTCCGCGCGAAACGGCGTCGGGCTTACAGAGGATGAGCGTTCGTTCGATAGCCATAGAAGCGCGATACGGCGGCGAGGCGGCTGGTCCTTCGACTGCGCTCAGGATGACATCCGACTGCGCTCAGGATGACATCCGACTGCGCTCAGGATGACATCGGGAGAGCGCCGAACGATGAATTGTGCCGTATCGGAATGTGGCCCGGGAGCTGGCGGACAGCTCGTTTGCTTCGATCGAGTATCGCGAAGAGACCGGTAGCACGAACGCGGACGTGGCGGAGCTGCTCGGCGATGATTCGTACGGCGGTCACACGATCGTCGCGGAGTTCCAGCGCCATGGCGCCGGCCGCAAAGGGCGAGCGTGGCACGCGATGCCGGGGACGGCGCTGCTCTTCAGCACGATCTTGCCGCGAAGCATCGCCGTAGAACGGCTCTGGCTCGTGCCGTTTTGGGTCGCGCTCGCGGTACGAGCGGGACTGCGCGAGTGCGGGGTGCCGGCGACGCTCCAGTGGCCCAACGATCTGCTGCTGCACGATCGTAAGCTCGGCGGAATCCTCTGCCAATCCCGCGTGACCGCGGCGATGGCGCGCGTCGCCTGCGGCACCGGCATCAACGTACACCACTTGGCCGGGGCCGCCACCGTCATCGAGCCGCCCCCGGCCTTCTGCGACGAGGTGGCCAATGTCGATCGGACCGCGCTGCTCGCTGCAATCCTGCGCGCGTACGACGCCACGCTCGCGATGCTCGACGACGCGCCGGGCGTAACGAGGGAGTGGGAAGCGGCCGCCGAGATACCCGGACGGCGTTATCGAATCGCCAAAGACGACGGTCGAGAGCCTTTTGAAGCAACCGCGCAGTCGCTCCAAGAGGGCGGCGGTTTACGAGTGATTCGCGACGATGGGAGCCGCGAAACGGTCGAGATGGCGGACGCGCGGACCTTACGTTAAGAACTGCGCGCCCGGGCGAGGCGGCGGTCGCAAATCTCACAGAAATGCGGCATCTTGTTATCCGTCTCGAAGATGGAGTTGGAGTAGTACATCGCGCAGCGCGCGTTGTAGCAGTGCTTGAGCCCGAACGTGTGTCCGAGTTCGTGGACGCACTCTTTGAGCGTCCGCTGGAAGAGCACGTTGAAGTCGGTCGCTTCGCCGTAAAAATCCGAGCGAAGCCGGTGCACGGAGACGACCGCGATGGCCTGCGTCTCGTCGGCATCGCCGAAGACAAACCGGTGCGACGTCTTGTAAAGGTCGAAATCGGTGATCGCCAGCACGGCGGTTCCAGGCTCCGGGTGCGCCCGCTGCACTTTGGCAATCAGGGTGGAGACGAAAAGCTGACCGCGCGTCGCATTGAGCGTGCTGCGCGGCACGACCAGCGATCGTTCGACGCGCGCACCGGCGATGAAGCGTTCCTCGAGGCAGGGCGCGAGACGGTCCAAGAACACGTGGTCGACGGTGTTGATCGGCACGATGCGGATATCGCAATCCATCTCGGGAGGCTAGGGTTCTCGACGAAAATCTAGGTGACCTGCGGCGTGGGTGTCGAAGTGGTCTCGGTGATCGTCGGAGTCGGCCTCGACGTGGCGCACGTCTCGCGTTATCGCTTCGGCGAGCGCGAGCTCGCGTGGTTCGCGCGTAAAGTCTATACCGAGCGCGAAATGGCCTACGCCATGCGCAAGCGCAACTGGGCGGAACGCCTCGCGGGATTCTTTGCCGCCAAGGAGGCGACGCGCAAGGCCTTCGGCCACGCGATTCCGTGGCGCAGCGTCGGCGTCGGGCACGAGCGCAGCGGCAAGCCCGTCATCGAGCTGTTCGGTTGGGCCGAGCGTCTGACGCGCGAGCGCGGCGTGCGCACGATTCATCTTACGATCACGCATAGCGCGGAGATCGCCGCCGCGGTCGTCATCTTAGAATCATGATCTACGTCCTGACGCCCGAGCAAATGCGCGCCGCCGATGCCGCGGCCGTCGAGCAGGTGGGAGCGAACAAGCTGATGCGCAATGCCGGGCGTAGGATTGCGAAGCGCTTAAGAGCGATGGCGAAACCCGGCTCGAGAATCGTCGCCTTCGCCGGCCCGGGCAATAACGGCGGCGACGCATTCGCCGCTCTCGCCGAGCTTTCGCCGGAGTATGACTGTACCGTCGCGGCCGATCCGGCCGCGCAGGGATCCGAGGCGCGCGACGCGGCGCGCGCTCGCGCGAAAAAGGCTGGAGTCTCCATCGTCGCGCTGCCGGCGGATGAGGACGCAGCCTGCGCGCTGCTCGAGAACGCCGTCGGCGTCGACGGAATGTTCGGAACCGGCGCGCGGCTGCCGCTTCCGGAGGCCTATCGGCACCTCGCGTGCGCGCTCGATGGACGGGAGCGCGCGGTGCTGGCGATCGATATCCCCAGCGGCATCGATGCGCTCACCGGCGCGGTGAGCGACGGCGCGGTGCGCGCGACGGTCACCGTGACGCTCGCCGCGGCGAAGCCCGGCCTCCTGCTGGAGCCCGCGCGCGAATACGTGGGCGAGCTATGGTATGCCGAGATCGGGATCGACGACGCGATCCTCGCCGCGCAACCGCGCACGTTCGCTACGCTCGATAACGCGGAGTTTATGAAGCTCTTGCCGCGGCGCGCGGCCGATACCGACAAGCGCGCGGCAGGTGCGCCGCTGATCATCGCCGGGTCGACGCAGTTTCCGGGTGCGGCGATCCTGTGCGCTCATAGCGCGGCGCGCGCCGGCGCGGGTTACGTCACCGTCGCTACCCCGAGTTCTGCGGCCGGCATCTTGCGCACGCACCTCGTCGAGCAGGTCGTCGTCGCGCTCTCCGACGGCGCGCAACCCGAGGTGCTCGCGCAGGAGCTACTCGACATTTCCAAGCACAACGGCGCCGTCGCGATCGGCCCCGGGTTGGGGCTCGACGATCGCACCGGCGAGGTCTTCCGGCTCTTTCTCGAGGCGAACCAGTTGCCGGTCGTCGTGGATGCAAGCGGCCTCTTCCATTTGAGCAAGCATCTCGATCTGCTGCGCGGCAAGCCGTGCGTCGTGACGCCGCACGCCGGCGAGTTCGCGCGGCTCTCGGGGCGCGGCACGATCGCGCCGGGCTCGCGCGTCGAGCGCATTATGGAGTTTGTCGACCGCACGGGCATCACGACGCTGCTCAAAGGCTCCGATACGCTGATCTACGACGGCACGACCGTTCACATTAATTCCACCGGCACCAACGCCCTGGCGACGGCGGGAACCGGCGACGTGCTCACCGGCATCATCGCAACGCTCCTTGCACAGGGCCTCTCGCCGGTTGACGCCGCGTGCACCGGTGCCTATTGGCATGGTTTAGCGGGCCAGTGCGCCGCGGAGAAACGCCGGATCGGCGTCGTGGCGGGCGACGTGGTCGACGCGCTCGCCGAAGCACTTCCAGGCTAAGAAGCGCGCGTCGCCGCCGGCGGTTTCTTCTTGTGCTTCTTGCGTTTCATCACTCGTTTCGTGTCGGCATCTTCTAGTGCGGCGTGCCTCGCTTGGGATTTTCTAATCAAGTCTCTGGGCAAAGCAACGATCTTGCTCAGGGCCTTTCTCAAGCGAGCGAATGGACCTGAGCGCTTCTTCCGCCGCTTCTTTGCCTTCGTCATGTGACTGGAAGCGCCGCAATAAGGCGCGCGACGAAGTCGCGTACGCGCGCGGCAGCTTCTTGCGCGCGCGTGCCGGCGTAAGAATCGATCAGCGCGCTGCCCACGACGACTGCGTCGGCGAGCGACCCGACATCGCGCACGTCTTGCGGGCGGCTCACTCCAAACCCGACGGCGAGCGGTTTATTCGTCACTTCGCGCAGCGAGGCCAGCTGACGGCGCAGCGGCGCGAAATCCGGAGCGTAGCCGGCGCCGGTCACGCCGAGCCGTGAAACGATGTAAACGAAGCCGGTCGCCGCATCGGCGATGCGCGCCGCGCGCTCGTGCGGCGTCGAGGGTGCGACGAGCAGCGGCATCGCCAATCCGCGCGTTGCCAGCGCAGCGCGCAGCTCCGCGCTCTCTTCGAGTGCGACGTCGGGAACGATCGCGCCGGCGATGCCGGCCGCCGCCGCTTCCCGCGCGAACCGCTCGACGCCGAACTGATAGACCGGATTGTAGTACGTAAAGAGAACGATCGGCGCGCAGCGCTCGCGGCACTCCCGTGCAAGCGCGAGCACCCCGCGAAGATGCGTGGCGCCGGTCAGCGCGCGCTGACCGGCCGCGGCAATCGTCGGCCCGTCGGCGAGCGGGTCGCTGTATGGGACTCCCAACTCGATAACGTCCGCGCCGGCGGCGCTCAATGCCAACAGAATGGCTTCGGTCGTCTCGAGATCGGGATCCCCCGCCATCACGTACGGTACGAACGCTAAGCGTTTCTCGCGGCGCGCTCGCGCGAAGACGTCGTCTAGCATCGCCCGATGTCTTTGTCACCCCGGCCGCTGAGATTCACCAGGATCAAATCGTCCGCGCCGCGCTGCGCCGCGAGTTTGCGCGCGAAGGCGATTGCGTGCGCGCTCTCCAGCGCCGGCACGATTCCCTCGGAGCGCGCGAAGCCGTGGAAGGCTTCGACGGCTTGCGCATCGGTAACATTCACGTACGTGGCGCGGCCGCTTTCTTTGAAGAACGCGTGCTCCGGCCCGACGCCGGGATAATCGAGGCCGGCGCTAATGGAGTGCGTCTCGCGCACTTGGCCCTCCGCACTCTGCAATAAGTAGGAGCGCGAGCCGTGCAACACGCCGACGCTTCCCGCTTGAAGCGACGCGGCGTGCTCCTCGCCGTCCAGACCTTTGCCGCCGGCCTCCACGCCCCAGAGCTTCACCTCGGCGTCGTCCACGAAACCGGCAAAGATGCCCATCGCGTTGCTGCCACCGCCCACGCAGGCGATCACGTCGCTGGGCAAACGCCCGTAGCGCTCCAGCGTTTGGCGGCGCGCCTCGATGCCGATGACCTTTTGGAACTCCCGCACCATAAACGGATAGGGATGGGCGCCGACCACGCTGCCGATCACGTAGAACGTATCCTCGACGCGCTGCGCCCAGACGCGAAAGGCTTCGTTGGTGGCATCTTTGAGCGTCTGCGTTCCGCTGGTTACCGCATGTACGTTCGCTCCGAGCAGACGCATCACTTCAACGTTGAGCGCTTGCCGCTCGATGTCGCGTGCGCCCATGTAGACGTCCACCGGCAAGCCGAACTTCGCGCCGACGGTCGCCGTCGCGACGCCGTGCTGTCCGGCACCGGTCTCCGCCAGCAGCCGGCGTTTGCCCATGCGCCGCGCGAGCAATGCCTGACCCACGGTATTGTTGATTTTGTGCGCGCCGGTATGATTGGTGTCTTCGCGCTTCATCACCAGCGGCACGGGCGAAACGTCGGCGGCGTACCGCTGCGCGCGGTAGATCGGCGAGGGGCGACCGACGAAATCCCGGAGCACCCCATGGTACTCATCCCAAAACGTAGCATCGGCAAAGGCTGCCGTCATCGCACGTTCGAGCTCGTCGAGCGCGGCGATCAAAACTTCGGGAACGAAGCGCCCGCCGAACTCGCCGAAGTAGCCGCGCGCGTCAGGTGCCCTCATGCGCCGCGCACCGCTTGCACGAAGGCGCGCATCTTCGCCGCGTCCTTTTGGCCCCCGCTCTCGATGCCGGTGCGGACGTCGACGCCGAACGGGTGCGCGCGCCGCACGCACTCGGCCACGTTTTCGGGCGAAAGGCCGCCCGCGATGACTACGCGCCGCGTGGCCGCGATCGAAACGATCTGATTCCAATCGAACGTCCGGCCGGTGCCGCCCGCCATTCCGTCCTGGCGCGCGTCGAAGAGCACGCAGGCCGCCGGAAAGCGTTCGCAGCGCTCCTGTACCAGTGTGGTCCGGTCATCGATGTGGATCGCTTTGATCGCGCGCGCGCCGTAGAGCCGAACGAACTCCGGCGTCTCGTCGCCGGAAAACTGAAGAAGCACGTTTGGAAAGAGCTCGCGAACGGCATCCACATCCGAGCGTGCCGGATTCACGAAGACTGCAACTGGTGCGATCGTTGGAGGGACGCGCCGCGCGATCTCTTGCGCCGACTCAAACGAGATGCGACGCGGCGACGGCGCGAAGATCATCCCGAACGCGTCGGCCCCGGCTTGCGCAGCCATCGTAACGTCGGCGAGCGACGTGCAGCCGCAAAACTTAATCCACGCGTCAGCCATGTAAGCCGACCTTCTTCGCGCACTCGAAAGTTTGCCATGCGGCGCCGCTGCGCAGCAGAGCTTGCGCGCGTTCGAATGCGGCTGGAAGCCCGCTTTCGACGCCCACGACGTAGAAGACCACGGCCGCGTTGAGCGCCACGACGTCGGCGGCGGCGCTGCGGCCGCCGTGCAAGATTTCCACGAAGGCATCGCGACAGATGCCGACCGAACCGCCGACCGGCGTGCCCAAGTTCCCGGCGATGCCGAACTCCGACGGCTCGAGGCGCCATAAGCGTGCGCTCTCTTCGTCGAACGAATAGATGAGCGTCGGCGCATCGCCGGCGACTTCGTCGAGGCCGCTGCAGCCGTGCACGACCGCTCCCCGACGCACGCCCAGCGCGCGCAACGCTGGGCCGACGCGTTCGACGAGTTCTTCTCGCGCGACGCCGACAACTTGATGCGTCGCACGGGCCGGATTGGTCAACGGTCCCAACAGATTGAAGATCGTTCGCACGCCGAGCTCGCGGCGAACGTCCGCGGCGTTGCGCATCGCCGGATGGTACCGCGGCGCGAACATGAAGGTGAAGCCGCACTCGCGCAGCATCGTCGCGGCGAGCTCCGGCGAAACCTCGATGGGAAATCCCGCCGACTCCAGCACGTCGGCGCTGCCGCACGCGCTCGATGCAGCGCGGTTGCCGTGCTTGGCGACCGGAACGCCTGCCGCTGCAACGACCAGGGCCGCCATCGTCGAGATATTGATGGTGTTGGCATGATCGCCGCCGGTTCCCACGACGTCCACGACCATCGGCAAGCCGTGGTCGACGTGCAGGCTGCGCTCGCGCATCGCGCGCGCGGCGCCGACGACCTCGTCGACGCTTTCGCCTTTGAACGCAAGCGCGGTCAGAAGTGCGCCGGCCTGAATCGGCGTAAGGGTCGCGTCCATGATCTCGCCGACGAACGCGGCCGCCTCGTCGGCCGAGAGATCCTCTCCGCCCAGCACGCGACGCAGGAGTGGTGCAAACTCAGCCACGCAGAAAGTTTTCGACAAGCTGTTCGCCGCTTTCGCTGAGCACCGACTCGGGATGAAACTGGACGCCGTGCACCGGCCGGTCGCGATGCGTGACGCCTTGAACGACGCCGTCCTCGCTACGCGCGGTGACACGCAGCGTTTCGGGAATCGTCGACGGCTCCAAGCTGAGCGAATGGTAACGCGTTGCCGTTAACGGCGATGGGAGGCCCGCGAAGACGCCGCTGCCGTCGTGATCGATGCGCGAGGTCTTGCCGTGCATCAGACCCGGCGCGTGCGTCACGGTCGCGCCCAGAACTTCGCCGATCGCCTGCAGACCTAAGCAGACGCCCAGGACGGGCATTCCTCGCTCGATTGCCGCACGCAGCACCGCCATCATCTGGGGCGCATGCTCGGGCCGGCCCGGACCCGGACCGACGACGAGCGCGTCGTAGCGCTCGAGAATCGCGGGCTCGAGCCGCGGATCGTCGTTGAGCAGCACGTCGGGCGCGACGCCGCGCGACGCGAGCAGATGCACCACGTTGTAGCTGAAACTGTCGAAGTTATCGACGAAGAGCACGCGGCGTGCCGGCGTCACGACGGCGTTCCGAGCACCGCGCGCGCGATGCGCGTCTTGTGCAACACTTCTTCGTACTCGGCAACGGCTTCGGAATCGGCAACGATCCCCGCCGAAGCCTGCCACCACGCGCGCTGCTTGTGTACGTGGATGCTTCGCAGCGTGATGCACGAGTCGAAGTCGCCGCCGAACGACCAGCGGCCGATGCTGCCGGCATAAAAGCCGCGCGTCACCGGCTCGAGATCGTCGATGAGCTGCATCGCGCGCAGCTTCGGCGTCCCAGTCACCGTGCCCGCCGGAAATCCGGCCCGGAAAAGATCGAGCGCGTCGCGATCGGCACGAAGCTGCCCGACGACGTTGGATACGATGTGCATGACGTGGCTGTACCGCTCGATCTGCAGTAGCTCGTCGACTCTGACGCTGCCGTACTCACAGACCGAGCCTAAGTCGTTCCGCCCGAGATCGACGAGCATCACGTGCTCGGCGCGTTCCTTCTCGTTGGCGAGCAGCTCCTGCGCGATCCGCGCATCTTCTTCGTCGTCGTGTCCGCGTGTGCGCGTGCCTGCGAGCGGACGCAAACGCGCCCGGCGCCCCTCCAAACGCACGAGAAACTCGGGCGACGCGCCGAGCAGCTGCCCGAACTCCGTGTCAACGTAGAACATGTACGGCGACGGGTTATAACGCCGCAGCGCGCGATAGAGATCGAAGGCTTCGCCCTCGAGCTCCGCACTGAAGCGGATTCCCAGCTGCAACTGATAGACATCGCCCTCGAATATTCGTCGCTTCACCTCGGCGACCAGTTCGAGGTAGCGCTCCCGATCGAGCGATGCCGAAACGTGCCCCGTCGCGCGCAGAGGCCCTGGAAACGCCGGCTTTGCGGCGAGCAACCGGTCGAGGTAGCCGTCGATTCGGCGCTCGAGGACGTCTTCGCCAGCGCCGCTCGTCCAGATCGTCAGCAGATCGGTGAAGTGATCGAAGATCAGCCACGTTGCCGGAATCGCAACGTATGCCCCGGGCATCGCCGGTTCCGACGGGGCACGAGCCGGCAGCCGCGCCTCGGGCCGCGCGGCGTCGTACGAAAACGCGAGCAAGGCACCGCCGAGCGCGCCGCCGGGCGTCGCGATGCGATGCTCGGCAACGAAGGCGCGCACGCGAGCGTAAAGCTCGGCGTTTGCCTCAAACTCGGCGGCCGCGAGATAGTCGACGCCGATGAAGGAGTAGCGCGAGATGCGCCCACCGCTCTCCACGCTCTCCAACAGGCACGCGGCCCGAGGATTCGCGAGCGCGCGATAGGCACCGATTGGCGTCAAGACGTCGGCCGGCACGACTCGCACCGCGGTCGTCGTCATGCGAGAAGTGCCTGCAGGCCGGGTTCGTCGAGGATGTTGATGCCGAGTTGTTCGGCTTTGGTCAGTTTGCTTCCGGGTTCGCTGCCGGCTACGACATAATCGGTCTTCTTACTCACCGAGCCGGTGACTTTGCCGCCGGCCGCGACGATCATCTCCGCCGCCTGCTCGCGCGTGAGATTGGGCAAGGTTCCCGTTAGCACGAAGGTCTTTCCGTTCAATGCGCCGACCGTTTTTACGCGCTTGGGCGCGTTCATCACGACGCCGGCTTCGCGCAAGCGCTCGATCATCTCGCGGTTAGGTTCCTGTTTAAAGAAGAGCGCGACGCTCCGCGCCACCTCGGGCCCGATTCCTTCACTGTGCTGCAACGTCTCCTCGCCGGCATCGGCGATGGCATCGATCGTCCCGAAATCGTCAACCAAAATCTGCGCGGTCTGCGTTCCGACGAAACGAATGCCTAAGCCATAGAGCAAGCGTGCAGGCCCGCGCTGCTTCGACGCCTCGATGTTGCGCATGAGGTTTTCGATGCTTTTCTTTCCCATACGGGGAACGTCTGCAAGCGCCATTTCGTTCAGCTTATAGGTGTCGGCGATGTCACGCACCAGATTGAGCTCGGTCAACTGCTGCGCCAAAACATCGCCGATACCCTCAATGTCCATCGCCCCGCGCGAGGCAAAGTGGCGCAGCCGCTCGTAGGCCTGTGCCGGGCACGCCGCATTGGTGCAACGCGACATCGCTTCGTCCGGGGGACGATCGACGTCAGAGCCGCAAACGGGGCAGCGCTGCGGCATTTTAAATTTGCGCTCGCGCCCGGTTCGTTCGGAGACGACGGGACCGACGACGCGCGGTATAACGTCGCCGGCGCGCGTGACGAGCACCGTGTCGCCGATCCGGATATCGTTGTTCTTGATGTAGTCGAAGTTGTGCAGCGTCGCGCTCTTGACCGTGACGCCCCCGATCTGCACGGGCGTCAAAACGGCGCTGGGGTTGAGCGTGCCGGTGCGCCCGACGGTGATCGCGATATCGACGAGTTTCGTGCGCGCTTCGCGCGGTTTGAATTTGAAGGCAATCGCCCAGCGTGGATCGCGCGCGACGACACCGAGACGCTCCTGCTGCGCGAAATCGTTCACCTTGACGACCACGCCGTCGATCTCGTAGTCGAGCGAGTCGCGCTCGCGCTCGGAGTTGGTGCAATACTCGACGACTTCATCGAGCGTCGCAGCCCGGTGAACATTGGGATTGACGGGAAAGCCGAGGGCTCGCAAACGCTCGAGCGCATCCCACTGCGTTGTTGGAGCCGATCGATCTCCTTCGTCAACCGCAAGCTGATAGGCAAAAAACGAAAGCCGGCGCTTTGCCGTGAGCGCTGGATCGAGTTGGCGCACGCCGCCCGAAGCGGCGTTGCGCGGATTCGCAAATGCCGCCAAGCCTTCGCGTTCGCGCTCGCCGTTGAGCCGCTCGAACTCGCTCTTACGCAGATAAACCTCGCCCCGCGCCTCCACGAACTTCGGCGCACCTTCTGTCATCCTGAGCGCAGTCGAAGGACGTAGGCGCAGCGGGATCGTCTTAATCGTTCGCAGATTCGCGGTCACGTCTTCGCCGACGCGCCCGTCACCGCGCGTTCCCCCGCGCGTCAGCGAGCCGTCGCGGTAATCGAGTGCGATCGCGAGACCGTCGATCTTGGGTTCGCAAACGTACTCGACGGTGGCCCCCGCGAGCTTACGGGCGCGCTCGTCGAACGCGCGTAGCTCGTCCACCGAAACGGCATTAGCCAAACTGAGCATCGGACGCGCGTGCTCGTACGGCGCAAACCGTCTACCCCTGTCATCCTGAGCGAAGTCGAAGGAAGCGCCGACACGCTGTGTTGGCGAGTCGGGCGTCTGTAGTTCGGGGTGTTTACGTTCCAGGTCGACGAGCTCGCGCAGGAGCGCGTCGAACTCCGCATCGGTTATCTGCGGATCGTCGAGCGCGTAGTAGCGGTAGTTGGCCTCTTCGATCTGCGCGCGCAACTCATCCGCCCGAGCGGCTCGGCTGGTCATCCCGCCTGATTGCGCCGGTGGCACCGTAGCATCCTCGGCGCGCATCAGGTCACGATTCAGACTTTTTTTATTAACCTGGGTTAGACTGCTGCAATGTCCCTCTCCAACCCTCAAGGAGAACCGACTATGCGTTTTACTCAACGAATTACTATTGCCGCCGCTGCCGCCATGGCTGTGGTCGCCTCAGCCGCTCCCGCCATGGCGAATGGCTACAACGGCAGCTGGCCGGTAACCATAACACACTCGCAGCGCAGCAACGGCACGGGCTGCCTGACGCTGAGCGGCTATGCCCGCGCCGGCACGGCGTCGCTCGTCTTTGGCAGCCAGAAATACTCTTACGGCTCATTCGTAGTCGTCGACGACATCATCGTGGCGAATATCACGGAACCACTATATGGTCAGAACGGCGCCTTGATGTTCATGGCTCACGCAAGCCACGGCCACATCGGCCAGGGCGTCTTCGAAAATATCGAAGGCGGCTCAAATTTCGACTACGGTGCGTTGACGTTCGGCACGAAGAACGGCTGCTAGCTCGGGAGGCGCGCTCAGGGTGACCGGACTAGGCTTCCACTGGGACTCGACCAGTCTCGGCCAGGTCGTGGAGAACTAGCAGGTTCTCTTGTTCGATACGGTCGAGTTCGGCCGCGTCGGGGCGATGATGTCCGACGGCCCGCTGATCGCGCAGCACCGGAACGAGATAGGCACCCGTAAATGATGTTTCGCTCTGCGCCACCTCTTCGGGCGTCCCCGTCGCGACGACGGTTCCTCCACGATCGCCGCCTTCGGGCCCAAGGTCGATGAGGTAGTCGGCGGTTTTGATGACGTCGAGATTATGCTCGATCACGAGTACGGTATTGCCCATATTCACCAGGCGTTCGAGCACTTCAAGGAGTTTGTGGATGTCGGCGAAGTGCAGTCCGGTCGTCGGTTCGTCGAGCACGTAGAACGTGCGTCCGGTCGACCGCCGCGAGAGCTCCGTTGCGAGCTTGACGCGCTGGGCTTCGCCGCCCGAGAGCGTTGTCGCCGGTTGACCCATCTTGATGTAGCCGAGGCCCACGTCGCAGATCGTCCGCAGCTTATTGTGAACGCGCGGAATGCTGACGAAGAACTCGTTGGCTTCATCCACGCGCATCTCCAGCACGTCGGCGATCGTCTTCCCTTTATATTTCACCTCGAGAGTCTGCGCGTTATAGCGGCGTCCCTTGCAAACTTCGCACGGCACGTAGACGTCGGGTAAGAAGTGCATCTCGATTTTGATGATGCCGTCGCCCTGACAGGCCTCGCAGCGGCCGCCTTTGACGTTGAACGAGAAGCGCCCGGGCGTGTAGCCCCGCATGCGCGCCTCGGGAACGAGCGAAAAGAGCTCGCGAATGATGTCGAACGTGCCTGTATAGGTTGCGGGATTGCTGCGCGGCGTCCGCCCGATCGGCGACTGATCGATCACGACCATCTTGTCGAGCTGCGCGGCTCCTTTGACCGATCCGTACGTTCCCCCCGGCGGCTGACGATGCAGATGCTGGTTGAGGGCCCGCACGAGCACCTCGTTGACCAGGGTGGATTTGCCGCTGCCGCTAACGCCCGTCACGGCGGCAAAGACGCCGATCGGAAAGCGCACGTCGATGCCGCGCAAGTTATTGGCCTTGGCGTTGCGAACCTCGAGCCACCCACGCGCTTCCCGGCGGCGGGGCGGAATCGGAATGAACTTGCGTCCCGATAAGTACGCACCCGTCTCCGAGACGGGATTGGCGATCACGTCGGCGAGCGTGCCCGCGGTGAGAATCTCGCCCCCTTCGGCTCCCGCACCGGGTCCGATATCAACGACGACGTCGGCGGTCCGCATCGTATCCTCGTCGTGCTCGATCACGATCAAGGTATTGCCGAGGTCGCGCAGCGTCTTGAGTGTCGCCAGCAAACGGTCGTTGTCGCGCTGATGCAAGCCGATCGACGGTTCGTCTAAAATGTAAAGTACGCCGACCAGCGCGCTGCCGATCTGCGTCGCGAGACGAATGCGCTGCGACTCTCCACCTGCCAGCGTCGTGGCCGAGCGCGAAAGCGTCAGGTAGTTCAATCCCACGTTGGTCAAGAAGCCCAGGCGCGCGCGTACCTCCTTGACGATCTGGTGCGCGATCTGTTCTTGGCGCGGTGTCAGCGAAACCTCGCGAAAGAAAAGCTCGAGCTGTTCGATGGACATGCGGGTAAGCTCATCGATATTCCGCCCGCCAAAAGTTACGGCCAACGCTTCAGGCTTCAGCCGCGCGCCTTTGCAGGACGGGCAAACCGACGCCGACATGTACTTCTCGATCTCTTCCTTCACGTAGTCGCTCGACGTCTCGCTATAGCGCCGCTGCAAGTTGTTGACGACGCCCTCGAACGAGGAGCGGTACTCCCACGTCTTGCCGCCGCGCGACGTGTAGGCAAAGGTCTGCTCGCGATCGGTTCCGTAGAGGATCACGTCGAGCACTTCGTCGGAGAGCTGCTCGACGGGCGTCGACGTCTTCACGCGAAAGTGGCGCAGCACGCGTTCGAGCTGCTGCATATAATATGGATTCATCGACGGGTACCGTCCGCTGCCCAGGTTGCGGCTCCAAGGCACGAGCGCGCCTTGGGCGATGGATTTGCTACGATCTGGAACCACTTTCCACGGATCGATCTCGATCTTCTCGCCGAGGCCGCTGCACGCCGGGCACGCCCCGTAGGGTGAGTTGAAGGAAAAGAGCCGCGGCGCAAGCTCCTCGAACGAGAGCCCGCAATAGACGCAGGCGAATGCTTCGCTGAACGTTAGCTCTTTATCATCCAGCAGTACCGTGACGATGCCGCTGGAAAGGCGCAGCGTCGTTTCGACCGAATCGGTGAGCCGCTTGCGAACGTCCGGCTTGCGAACCAGCCGGTCGACGATCACCTCGATCGTATGCTTGCGCTTCTTGTCGAGGACGATTTTCGAGGACAGCTCCTTCGTTTCGCCGTCTACCCGGACGCGCGTGAAGCCCTCTTTCGCAATCTCTTCAAAGAGCTTGGTATACTCGCCCTTGCGCCCGCGCACCAGCGGCGCGAGCAACACCATGCGCGTGCCTTCCGGCAACTCCATGATCGAATCCACGATCTGTTCGCTGCTTTGCGTGCTGATCTCGCGGCCGCATTGATAACAGTGCGGCGTGCCGACGCGCGCGTAGAGCAACCGAAGGTAATCGTAGATCTCCGTCACCGTGCCGACGGTGGAGCGCGGGTTGCGCGAGGTGGATTTTTGATCGATCGAGATCGCCGGCGAAAGCCCCTCGATATAATCCACGTCGGGCTTCTCCATCTGCCCGAGAAACTGCCGCGCGTACGACGAGAGCGACTCGACGTAGCGGCGCTGCCCTTCGGCATAGATCGTATCGAAAGCCAACGACGATTTCCCCGAGCCCGAGAGGCCGGTTATCACGATCAGCCGGTTTCTGGGCAGCACGAGATCCACGTTCTTGAGATTGTGCTCGCGCGCACCCTTGATAACGATGGAGTCTAGGGACACAGTATTTAGGAGACACCGATCGGCGAAAGAAGTATGCGCCCCACGTCGGCAATCGAGCTGACGGTCGCGTTGGGCGGCGTGGCGCCGGGCGGCAGCTCCTCGGCGCGAACGTTGAGCCAAACGGTAAAGAGCCCCGCTTCGAGGGCTCCCCGGATGTCGCGGTCGTAGCGGTCGCCGACCATCGCCGCGCGAGCCGGCGCGCCGCCCAGCGTGCGGCACGCATGGGCGAAGAGCAAAGGGTCGGGTTTAATCATGCCGACCTCGTCGGCGAGGAAAATGGCATCGAAGAACTCGCTGACGCGCAAGAGGGCGATCTTTTCACGGTGAGTTTCGGAGAGGCCGTTGGTCACCAAGCCCAGCTTGATGCCACGCTCTTTGAGCGACCGCAAGAGATCCAGCGCGCCGGGAAAGAGCGTGTAATACTTGGAGCGGTAGGAGTTGTACCGATCGGCGCTTCGCTGCGCCACCTCGGGGTCGCCGACCCCAACGCTCTCGAGGGCAGTTTGCCACATGCTCGCGCGAACGCGCGAAAGCTTGACCTTCAGGTCGTCGGCCGAAAGGCGGTGCCAAAAGCCCTCCGCTTCCGCAACGTAGGCCGCCTTGAGGGCGAGTGCGTCGATGCCATGCTCGGCGGCAACTTCCCGCGCGACCTCTTCGGCGGCGGACTGATAGGCGTACGTATCGTCGTGAAGCGTGTCGTCGAGGTCGAAGAGGACGAGATCGATGCGGCGCAACGAGTCAGCCTCGCTATTGCATCGGCGTGAGCCGCATACCGGCGATCTTTCCTTGCCCATCGAGGCCGATGAGAAAGTCGAGCTTCGCGCCGTTCGAAAACGTTACGAGGTAGACACCGTAGCGAACGCCGCTTTGCGTCCCCGCGTGCTCCTGCTCGAACGATACGGGCGCTCCGAGCGTTCCGATGCTGCTCTTGACGGTTGCCAGCTTATCGTCGGTGAGCGCGGCGCTCATCTCCGTCGTGAGCGTCGTGCGATCGAGCTTGCCGCTCTGCAGCTCGGCGAACACGTTCTTGGCCTGGGCCAGCATCGCCGGATCCGGCGACGGCGTCACCGCAGGTGCCCCCGTTTGGGCCGGCATGGGAGCAGCCGGGGGCGCCGCCGGCGGCGGCGGCGGTTGTTGTGGTTGCCCCACGGTTCCGCCTCCTGGGGGTACTGCGGCGATCGTGCTCGCGAAGAGTACCAGTGTCAGAAGCGTCGTGCGAATCATGTTAACTCCTTTCAAAGGATCGTTATTGAATCAAGGGATCGTTATCGAATATTGGCGAGGCGCTGCGCGAGGTAGCTCCAGCCTTCGGACGAGATCGTCACCGAGCCCGAGAACGGCGTTGCAAACTCATAGATGACCGCGAAGAGTATCGCGATCAGGCCCACAAGGATCGCCGTCATCAGCAACTGTGCCGGCCGGTTCTCGACGCCAAAGATATAACAGAAGGCGACCATCGCCAGCGCTCCGGTAATCAATGCAAACCAAAGAATGACCGGCACGGCGGGCGCCGCGTGGATCAACCGCTGGCGACGTGCGTCGAGAAGACGTTGCGCGTTCGCGATCGCGGCCTGCTGCGCGTTGACCTGCCGTCGGTTCGTTGGAAGAGCGTCGTCAACGCGATAGGTGGCATCGTTGATCAGCGTTGTGCCGGTCTCGGGAACGTCTTGGTCGCGCTCCATGGCCGGCCACTCGACGCCGATGACAGTTTTCGCATACTGCGCGAGATCGCTGCGAATCTTCGAGCGATCCCCCGGCGCGAAGCCGTCGACGACGTGATAGAGGTCGCCGGCGGCGTCGATCTCGTCCTGGACGTTGGCGACGGTTGCATCGTACTTCTGCCACACCACCACCACGGAGAAGCCGAGCAGCACGGCGTAGAGTACGCCGACCGCCGAAAAAAGATAGCCCGCAACGTCGTTATGCCGCCGGAGCACTTCGGTCTTAAAGCGACGCTGGACAACGGCGTGCAGCCCGACGAATGCGGCCACGACGGCGGCGATGATCAGGAGTTCGCCCAGCGCCTCGGGCACGTCGAGAAGCGTACGGGTTAGAGCGGCCGCCACGCTACCTCAGTTACTGACGAGCTCGGCCAGGGCCTTGTCGAAAATCTTGGGCGCCCTTCCTCCGAAGAGGATGCCTTCGTTCCCTCCGATTTGCCTGCGCAGCTCGATGAGCTCGTCGCGCAGCGCGGCGGCCTTTTCGAACTCGAGGTTCGCCGCCGCCTCGCGCATCTTTCGCTCCAGGTCGCGGGACATCTTGAGCGCGACGTCGCGCGGCAGCTTATCGAGCTTGAGCTTCGCCGTGTTCTCCGCCGTGGCGCCGACCATGCTCAAGATGTCGTGGATCGCCTTACGCACGGACCTCGGTTCGATGCCGTGTTCGAGGTTATATTGCACCTGCCGCTCGCGGCGGCGCCGCGTCTCGCCGATCGCGCGGGCCATCGATTCGGTCATGACGTCGGCATACATAATGACCTTACCCTCGACGTTGCGCGAGGCGCGGCCTATTGTTTGAATCAGCGACGTTCCGCTGCGCAGGTACCCCTCTTTGTCGGCATCGAGAATGCCGACCAGCGAGACTTCGGGAAGGTCGAGCCCTTCGCGCAGGAGATTGATGCCGACCAAGACGTCGAAGACGCCGGCGCGCAGGTCGCGCAGAATCGCGACGCGCTCGAGCGTATCCACCTCGCTGTGCAGATAGCGGACGCGCAGACCGTTCTCAATCAAGTAGTCGGTGAGATCTTCGGCCATCTTCTTGGTCAGCGTCGTCACCAGCACGCGTTCCTTGCGGTCCGCGCGCAGGCGGATCTCTTCCATCAGATCGTCGACCTGATTGCGCGTCGGGCGAACCTCGACTTCGGGATCGACCAACCCCGTGGGCCGAATGATCATCTCCACGACCTGGCAGCTCCGGCCCGTCTCGTACGTCCCCGGCGTCGCCGAAACGTAGACCGCTTGCACGATGTGGTCGTCGAACTCGTCGTAGGTCAGAGGCCGGTTGTCCAAAGCGCTGGGCAAGCGGAAACCGTGCTCGACCAAGACCTGCTTGCGCGAGCGGTCACCCGCGAACATGCCGTGCACTTGCGGGAGCGTCACGTGCGACTCGTCCACGAAGAGCAGCCAGTCCTTGGGAAAGAAATCGATCAAGCACGACGGTGTCGAGCCCGGTTCTCGGCCCGTGAGATGGCGCGAATAGTTCTCGATGCCGTTGCAATAGCCGACCTCGCGCAGCATGTCGAGGTCATAGCGCGTGCGCATCTCCAAGCGCTGCGCTTCCAGCAGTTTTCCGTGCCTCTTGAAATAGGCGAGCCGCTCCTCGAGCTCGGCCTCGATCGAGACGATCGCGCGCTGGAGCTTCTCCTCGGGCGTGATGAAGTGCTTGGCCGGGAAGATGGTTAGCTCGCGTTTGCTCTCGAGATATTCGCCGGTGAGCAGGTTGACGACGTTGATCGCTTCGATCGTGTCGCCGAAAAAGTTGATGCGGTGGACGAGCTCTTCCTCCACGCCGACGAACTCGAGCGTATCGCCGCGCACGCGGAAGGTTCCGCGCACCAGGTTGAGGTCGTTGCGCCGGTACTGCATGTCGACGAGCTTTCGCAGGAAAACGTCGCGGTCGATATCCTCTCCGACCCGAATGCGTGCCGACATCTCCATGTAATCCGAGGGCGAGCCGAGGCCGAAGATACAGGAGACCGAGGCAACGATCAGCGTGTCCCGGCGCGTCAGCAGCGATTGCGTCGCCGAGTGGCGCAGACGCTCGATCTCGTCGTTGATCGAGCTATCCTTTTCGATATAGGTGTCGGTCGACGGGACGTACGCCTCGGGCTGGTAGTAGTCGAAGTACGAGACGAAGTACTCAACCGCGTTCTTAGGGAAAAACTCCCGGAACTCGGCGCAGAGCTGGGCGGCGAGCGTCTTGTTGTGACAGAGCACCAGCGTCGGCTTTTGGACGAGCTCGACGGTGCGCGCCATCGCCATCGTCTTGCCGCTCCCGGTCACCCCGAGCAGCGTCTGGGTACGGTCGCCGCGTAAAACTCCCCGCGCCAGGGCTTCGGTCGCCTTCGGCTGATCGCCGGCCAGCGCAAAGGGCGAAACCAGCGTGAACTCTTGAGCCACGCTTCCTAAAACAGCCTTCGAGGGCCGAACGATTCAGCCAGCGAACGTTCCCCTCGTGCAAAGCCCGCTTCTCTTCTGCGGAAACTCCAATCCGCAGTTGGCCGAGGAGATCGCCAAACGCCTGCGACTGCATGTCGGTAAGGCGCTGGTTTCCGAGTTCAGAAATGAGGAGACGCGGGTGGAGATCGGCGAGAACGTTCGCGGGTCCGAGGTCTTCGTCGTCCAGTCCATCTGCAAAACAGCCAACGGCAAGGGCGTCAACGATGCGGTGATGGAGCTGCTTTTGATGATCGACGCGTTGCGGCGCGCCTCAGCGGCCCGGATCACGGCGGTGATTCCCTACTACGGATATGCCAAGCAAGACAAGAAGACCAAAGGGCGCGAACCCATCTCGGCCAAGGTGATCGCCAATTTGCTCAAGGTGACGGGCGCCCGGCGCATCGTTACGATGGATCTGCACGCCGCGCAGATTCAAGGCTTCTTCGACATTCCGGTCGATAACTTGATGGCGATGCCCGTGCTCTGCAACTACCTTAAAAAGGAAGGTCTTTGCGACGACAAAATCGTCGTAGTCTCACCCGATGCCGGCGGCGTGCACCGTGCCGAGCTTTTCGCCAAACGGCTGAACAGCACGCTCGCCATCGTCTTTAAACGGCGTCCGGAGCCCGACGTCTCCGAGGTTACCGACATCGTCGGTGACGTTGCCGGAAAAGTCGCAGTCGTCGTGGACGACATGATTTCGACCGGAGGCACGCTAGCCAAAGCGGCCGGAGCGATCAAGGCGCGGGGAGCGACCAAAGTCTACACCGTCGCGTCGCACGGGATCTTTGCCGGTGAAGCCGTCGATGTGCTCGAACAGTCGGAGATCGAAAAGGTGCTGGTTACCAACACCATTCCGTTCGAAGATCACGGCAAGCATCCAAAGTTCGTACAACTTTCGATCGCGCAGGTCTTTGCCGACGCGATCCATCGTATCGTCACCAATCGTTCGGTCTCGGAGCTCTTTGCAGGCGACGAAACCGTCGACGGCGTCATGACGCCGCCGGCACCGGTCCCCGAAGCCGTTGCCGCCCTGTAGAATTAGAAAAGGAATATCGTGGCTAGCAAAGAGTTGAAACTCTCAATCGAACACCGCACTAAACTCGGAACGACCGGGTCGCAAGCGTTGCGTGCGCAAGGGAAGATTCCGGCGGTCGTCTTCGGGCACGGAACCGTTCCCGATCATATCGCCGTGGACGCACACGCGTTCAAGGAGCTGCTGCACCGTGCCGGGCGAAACGCCATCATCACGTTGACCGACGACGGAAAGAAGCCGCAGACGGCCTTGGTCCGCGAGGTGCAAACCCACCCGGTTACGCGACGCATCGTCCATGCCGATCTGCAGCGCGTCTCCGCCGACGAAACGATCAGCGCTCGTCTTGGAATCGTAACGATCGGCGTCGCCATCGGCGTGAAGGAAATGGGCGCCGTGATGGACATCGTCGCCCACGAGATCGAAGTCGAGGGCCCGGCAAACCAGATTCCCGAGCACCTGGAAGTGGACGTGACGGCGCTCGGCATTCACGACCACGTGACCGCGGGCGACATCCCGCTGCCGGCGGGCTTCACCCTGGTCTCGCCGCCCGATACGCTCGTCGTTACGATCGAGCCGCCGCGGACGCACGAGGAAGAGGCCGCTCCGGCCGAGGGAACCGCCGAGCCGCAAGTGATCGGCGCCGAACCGGCCGCGCCCGAGGGGAAGGGACCCTAGCTGGCGGAGGCGGCCGCCCCGCGGCTGGTCGTCGGGCTCGGCAATCCGGGCACGCAATACGCGGCAACTCGCCACAACGTCGGCTTCATGGTCGTCGACGAGGTGGCGCGACGCTTCGGCATCACGGGTTGGAAGAAAAAAGATGCCGCGCAGCAAGCCTTCGATTCGGCGCGGCGCATCGTCTTCGTCAAGCCCACCTCGTTCATGAACCTCAGCGGGACGCCGGTGCGTTTAATTTCGGCGTGGTATCGAACGCCGCCGGCCGGCGTGCTGGTCGTGAGCGACGACATGGACCTGCCGTTTGGGAAGTTACGAATGCGTCCCAGCGGCGGTCACGGCGGTCACAACGGGCTGCGCTCGGTGATCGCAACGATCGGTGAGGAGTTTCCGCGTCTGCGCGTCGGCCTCGGGCGTCCTGAGTTCGACAGTGTCGACCACGTGCTGACTCAGTTCAGCGACGACGAGCGCCGCATGCTGCCGGAGATTGTTTCGGCGGCAACCGAGGGCGTAACGTTGTGGATCGACGAGGGGCTCGAAGCGGCGATGCGCTTCGTTAATACGTGGGTTCCTAAGGACATCCCGACGGAACGTGATTGATTGCGGCGACGCGTATGCCGGTTCCCGGCGTCGCGTAGAGAAAGAGCATCGCGGCGAGTTCGGGGCAGACTTCTTCCATGCGCTGATCGCTGTCGCGCACGAGCGCGCGCACGGCGTCGGACGGGTCGCCGGTGAGTGCGATGGCGTACCGGTCTGCCGAGAAATCGTACGAGCGAAACGCCGCGTTGCGCACAGGCACGGCGACGACGTAGAGCAGCGCCAGCAGCGCGCCGACGATCGTGAGGCGCGAGAGCGGATCGTCGTCGCGCCGGAAGCGGAAGCGGTCGGCGATCACCACCGCAATCGCTGAAAAGAGGATGATGATGCCGCCTTCGATCAGAGCGACGGCGAGCAGGTCGTGGTGCGCGACGTGCGCCAGCTCGACGGCCACGTCGTACTCCAGTTCCGCCGGCGTGTCGCCCGCGACGAGCGTATCGGTCAGCAGAATCTTACGCGTCGAGCCGATGCCGATGATTGCCGCTTCGCCGATCGGCGTGTTGCGCACGCCCTCCACCCCAACGTGGAGGCCGCCGAAGCCGGCGCGTACGAGCACGCTGTGCGTGCGCGCATCGAGGCGGCCTTCGAGCGGGTGAATCGTCCGCCCGAAGAGGGCAACGTAGGGGCTCGCGTATGCCCAAATGACGCACCCCGCGAGAATCCCTAGGACCGTATAGACGTACCACTGATGCGTTCGTTGCACCCATCCGAGCACGATCGCGGCGATCAAACCCGCGATGAGCATGCCCAGCAGCGTGTGAATGCCCCACGAGACGAGCCACCAGCGCGTCAGTTCCAAGTCCATCTGCATGATGCGTGCCACCCGGTACAGGTAGAAAGCCGGCAGCAGCGAGGCGAGGCGTGCCAGGAGCGCGAGCGATGCCCCAAACGCAAAGCGCAGGAGCCAATCGGAGCGGATTCGACGGCGGAGCCAGTCCCGAAGGCGCGCGGCGCCACCCGAACTCCACAGCCAAAACAGTGCCGCCGATTCGCAAAGGAAGATGAGCACCCATCCGGGCAACGTCCAGTGCGCACGGCGCAGCGCCGCCGCCTGGCGCTGCGGATCGACGAGGCGCGTTGCGGGTTCGCTCATCAAGGCCGCGCTGGTAAGCGTATCGACTCGATGATCGAGCGCGTTGGGCCGCTCGCTAGTCGCAGCGCGGGCAAAACCAAACCCAAAAAGAGCGAAGAACAGCGCCGCTGCGACTATGCCATTACGCACTTGACGTCGTACCGCGCGTCCGGCACGAACCTCCCTGGTAGAGCAGCTTCGATTCATCCGGCGGCAAAGGCTTGTCGAAGTCTTCCGCGACGAAACCGAGCCCCTCATCGTTGGCAAAGGAGCGCTCCTTTGCTTTTGCCTCGGCGGCGCTCGCGTGTCTCACGAAACCCTCTTTCGGTTGGAGCTACCTATTTCTTGTGCATCGGGCGTGCCGGATTGCCCGCAACGCGTTCGCCCGCGGCAACGTCCTTGGTGACGACGGAACCAGCGCCGGTCAGCGCCCCGTCCCCGACGGTCACCGGGGCGATGAGCGACGTATTTGAGCCGATCGCGACGTTACGTCCGACGATCGTTGGATGCTTCCGTTCGCCGTCGAAGTTGCAGGTAATCGTTCCGGCGCCAACGTTGGTCTCTTCGCCGATCATCGCGTCGCCGAGGTACGAGAGATGGCTGACCTTGACGCGGCGGGCCAGAGTCGATTTTTTGATCTCGACGAAGTTGCCGACGTGGGTTTTGTCGCCGAGCCGCGTCTCGCCGCGAAGGTGGGCGAACGGCCCGATCCAGACATCATCGCCGACCGTGGTGTCGCTGACGACGCTCTCGCGCACCGTGACGCGATCGCCGAGCTTGGCATTAGACAGGCGACTATTCGGGCCGACGATGCAGTTCCGCCCGATCTCCGAAAGCCGCGAGATCGTCGTGTTGGGGTAGAGCACGGTATCGCTGCCGATCGTCAGTTCCGGCTCCAAATAAGTCGTGTCGGGGTCGACGATCGTGACGCCGTCGCGCATGTGCGCGACGCACAGGCGCGCGTTCATCTCTTTGCGCGCCTGAGCCAGTTCGACGCGGTCGTTGATCCCCAGCACCGAAAGGTGATCGGCCGCGAGCACCGGCCGAACGTCCTTTCCGGCGCTGACGAAATTTCCGACCAAATCCGTGAGGTAATACTCTCCCTGTGCGTTATCGGTACGGAGGTGCGTCACCGCATCGCGCAACGCGGCCTCGTCGAAAGCGTAGATGCCCGCATTCATCTCGTCGATCGCGAGCTGCTCGGCCGTAGCGTCGCGCACCTCCACGATCCGTTCGACGCGCCCTCCGCTGCGCACGATGCGCCCGAAGTTCGACGACAAGGGCATCTTCACGGTGACCAGCGCCATAACGGCGGCAGCGCCGCGATCGGCATCGAGCGAGCCGGCCATTCCCGCTAGCAGTTCGCCGGTGACCAGCGGCATATCGCCGCAAACGACGACGATCCGTCCGGATCTCGGCGCGAGCCGTTCGAGCGCAACCGTAACGGCGTGCCCGGTACCCAACTGCTCCTCTTGGACGACGCTCTCCACTTCGAAGCCTTCGATCTCGTCGCGGAGCTCCGAGTTGATGACGACGACGATCTCACCGATTCCGGCCTGGCGCAGCGCCTGCACGACGTACCACAGCATCGGGCGCCCGCAGATCTCGTGCAGCACCTTGGTGCACGCACTCTTCATGCGCGTGCCTTTACCGGCGGCTAAAACGATGGCGCGGATCACACCGCCGCCTCCGCGCTTTGCAAAAGGGACTCCCACTCTTGCAGCTCGCGCTTGCTGGGGGCGCCGAGCAAATCGAGCGCGTTTCGCAGCCGCTCGCGAACGAGATCTCGCCCGAGCAGCTCCATCGAATCGTAGAGCGGAATCGAAGTAGGGCTGCCGGTGATCGCGATGTAGAAGGGACGCGCCACCTCGCGGGGCTTTTTGTCGAGCGCGGCAGCAATGCGCCCGATCACGCCCTCGATCGTCGAAGCGTTCCAGGTCGCGAGCTTATCCAACTCGGTCAAGCTCAAGCTAAGCGCGCAACGAATTGAGGGCGCGTCGAGCTTGGCCTTTTCGAAGGACTGCGCCGTCAATGCCAGCCGGCCGGAGAAAAGAAAGGCCAGCAGCGGGCCCAGATCGCTCAAGCGCTCGATGCGCGGCGCTGCAAGCGCAGCCATGCGCGTCAAGCGCTCCGGCGAAATTGCCCATTCCTGCACGCGCCGCACGAAGCTCGTAGGATCGAGGCGCTCGCGGATGTAGCGGCCGTTGAGCCAATCGAGCTTCGCCAAGTCGAAGACGGGCCCGCCGATCGGCACGTGCGCGAGATCGAAGCGCTGTACGATCGCCGGGAGGTCCAGCAACTCGTCCTCGCCGTCTCGCACCGCATTGGCCATCAGCGCCAAGAAGTTGATCAGCGCCTCCGGCAGATAGCCCATCTCTCGAAAGAAGAGAATGCCCGTTGGGTTTTTGCGTTTGCTCAGCTTGCTCTTGTCGGGATTTCGCAGCAGCGGAAGATGGAGCAGCTGGGGCGGCTGCCACCCGAAATACGAGTAGAGTAACAGATGTTTGGGGGCGCTTGAGACCCATTCTTCACCGCGAAAGACGTGCGTGATCTCCATCAAGTGATCGTCGACGACGTTGGCAAGATGATAGGTCGGCATACCGTCCGATTTGACCAGAACCTGCATGTCGACGCTGGTGTATTCGAACTCGATCGGCCCGCGACGCAGATCGTTGACGACGCAAATGCCTTCTTCCGGAACGCGCAAGCGCACCACGTACGGCTCGCCGGCCGCTTCGCGCCGCGCCACATCTTGCGCCGAATACGTCAGACAGTGGCCGTCGTAGCGCGACGGCCGGCCGGCGGCACGTTGCGCGACGCGCATCTCTTCCAAACGCTGCGGCGTGCAAAAGCATTTGAAGGCATCGCCCGAGGCGAGCAGCTTCTCCGCGTAGGAAGCGTAGATGCTCGAGCGTTCGCTCTGGCGATACGGACCGAAGGGACCGCCGACGTCGGGACCTTCATCCCACGTAAGGCCGCACCAACGCAGGGCTTCCAGGATAACGCTTTCGCTCTCGGCCGTACTGCGCGCTCGATCCGTATCCTCGATGCGCAGGATGAACTGGCCACCGTGCTGGCGGGCAAAGCAGTAGTTGAACAGCGCGACGTACGCCGTGCCGACGTGCGGATCGCCGGTCGGAGACGGCGCGACGCGCGTGCGGACTCGCGTCGGATTCAAAATATGTTAAGCCGCAGTTCTTCGCTTACCGCACTCGCGCGTCACGAAGTCCACGATCGTTTGCAGCGGCGCGCCCGGCGTGAAGATCTCGCGAACCCCAAGCTCTTTGAGGCGTTTGGCATCGTCCGGCGGAATCGTTCCGCCGCCGAAAAAGACGATGTCGCCCGCATCTTGCGCTTTGAGCTGCTCGACGACGAGCGGAAAGAGCGTCATGTGCGCGCCCGAGAGAATCGAGAGGCCGATGCCGTCCGCATCTTCCTGCACGGCCGTCTGCACGATCTGCTCGGGCGCCTGAAAGAGCCCGGTATAGATCACTTCCATGCCGGCATCGCGCAACGCGCGCGCGATGACCTTCGCTCCGCGGTCGTGACCGTCGAGGCCGGCTTTAGCGATGACGACGCGCAGCGGCCGTTCGTTCATCTCGCATCTCATCTTGGCGGCGGCTCAAATGAAGCGCTTCCTCGAGCTTCCGCTTCACCTGCGCCAACGTGCGGCGCACGCGGTGGACTTCAAGGTCGGATTCGCGCATCTCTCGCTCCGTCATAGCACCGCTCGTTCCGTGTAGCGCCCGTAAACGCTTGCCATCGCTTCGACGATCTCGCCCTCGGTCGCGTAGGCGTTGACGCAGTCGATCAAGTGCGGCATCAGGTTGTCCTTCGGATCGCGACAGGCCGCCCGCAAGCCTTCGAGAGTACGCTGCACCGCGGCATCGTCACGCTTCGAGCGCAAGTCCTGCACCGAAGCGGCCTGCCCGCGTTCGGTCTCCTCCGTGATCTTCAGCAAGTCGACGTTTGCCGGCTCGTCCTCCTTGACGAACGCGTTCACCCCGACGATGACGCGGTCGCGCGTCTCGATCGAGCGCTGGTAGCGATAGCTGGCTTCGGCGATCTCTCGCTGGAAGAAGCCGGATTCGATCGCTTCGATCACGCCGCCGTACTCGGCGATTTGCGTGAAATAGCTCTCCGCTTGAGCCTCCATCTCTTGGGTCAACGCTTCGACGTAATACGAGCCGCCCAACGGGTCGACCACGTTGGTCACGTTGGTCTCGTACGCCAGGACCTGTTGCGTGCGCAGCGCGATCTCGACCGATTTTTCCGTCGGCAGCGCCATGACTTCGTCCATCGAGTTGGTGTGCAGCGACTGCGTGCCGCCGAGCACCGCGGCCATCGCTTCAAACGCAACGCGAACGATGTTGTTTTCCGGCTGCTGGGCCGTCGCGCTGCACCCGGCCGTCTGCGTGTGGAAGCGAAGCTGCCACGAACGCGGGTCTTTCGCGCCGTACTTCTCGCGCATGCGGCGCGCGTAGATTCGGCGCGCCGCCCGGAACTTGGCGATCTCCTCGAAAAAGTCGATATGCGAGTTGAAGAAGAATGAAAGGCGCCCGGCAAACGAATCCACGTCCATTCCGGCCGCCATGCAGGCTTCGACGTACGCAAAGCCGTCGGCCAGCGTGAAGGCCAGCTCCTGGGCCGCGGTCGAGCCCGCCTCGCGAATGTGATAACCCGAGATCGAGATCGTATTCCACTTCGGCATTTCGCGCGTGCAGAACTGGATCATATCCACGATGATGCGCATGTGCGGGCGCGGCGGAAAGATCCACTCCTTCTGCGCGATATACTCCTTGAGAATATCGGCTTGGAGCGTTCCGCCCAGCTTCGCGCGCGGGATCCCCTTCCTTTCCGCGGCAGCGATGTATTGCGCCAATGCGATGCAGGCCGGGCCGTTGATCGTCATCGAGGTGGTGATGTCGCCCATGTCGATGCCGTCGAAGAGCACCTCCATGTCGGCAAGCGAATCGATTGCGACGCCGCACTTCCCCACTTCGCCGCGCGCTTGCGGCGCGTCGGAGTCGTAACCCATCAGCGTCGGCATGTCGAAGGCGACCGAAAGACCGTGCTGACCATGTTCCAGCAAAAAATGATACCGCTGGTTGGTTTGGGCAGCCGTACCGAATCCGGCAAACTGGCGCATCGTCCAGAGGCGGTCGCGATACCCGTTGGGATGGATCCCGCGTGTGTACGGATACTCGCCGGGCCACGCAAGATCTTCGGCAAGGTCGAGACCGGCGACGTCCTCCGCAGCGTAGACGACTTTTAGCGGAACGTCGGAGATCGAGCGGTCGGCGGCCCCGGAACCGGGATCCTTTCGCGACCGCCCTTTTGCCGATGCTGCTTCCCAGCGCCGGTGCTGCTCCTCGAAGGCCGGAGTGGGTTGCGCGCCCAGCCCACTGGGTCGGTCGATCATCTTAGCCATGGCGGCCGAGCTTTTCGACGCAAACGCCCGATTCTCCCCAAGCAGGCTTAGGGAAGCTAGAGCCCGAGCTTCGAGATGACGCGGCCGGCCGCCTCATACGGATCGACGCCGGTGGAGTTTTCGCTCTCGAGCAAACGGTCCAGACGCCGTTCGATGCGTCCCATCGCCAGTTGCCGCACTTGGTGCACGAACGCGTCCCGCCGGCGCCCCTCGATCTCGCCCGTTTCGTTGAGATAGGCCATGTGGCGCTGGATCGCCGCCCAAAGTTCCTCGATTCCGTCGCCGGCGAGCGCCTGCGTCGCCACCAACTCGGGGATCCAGCCCTTCCACTCCAGCATCTCCATCGCCGAGCGAATCTCGCGGCGCAGCTGATTGGCCATCGGGTGATCGGCTTTGTTGACGACGAACACGTCGGCGATCTCCATGATTCCGGCCTTGAGCACCTGAATCGAATCGCCGCTTCCGGGCTGCAAGGCGACGAGAGTCGTTTGCGCGAGCTCCGCAATCGCAATCTCGCTCTGACCGACGCCCACCGTCTCGATTAAGATGACGTCGAAGCCAAAGGCATCCATCAGCGAGACGGCGTCGGCGGTCGCGCCGGCCAAGCCGCCGAGGTGACCTCGGCTAGCCATCGAGCGAATGAATACCGCTTCGTCGGTGAAGTGCTCCGCGAGACGGATGCGATCGCCGAGGAGTGCCCCATGTGAGAACGGCGAGCTCGGATCGACGGAGATCACGCCGACGCTCTTACCGAGTCCACGCGCTTTGCGGACGAGCGCCGACGCCAGCGTCGATTTCCCGACACCCGGAGGTCCGGTAAGTCCGATCGTCACGGCGCGGCCCGTTTTCGCATAGAGCGCGCGCACGATATCGCCGCCGCGGCCCGATTCCGCGCACGAAATCGCCCGTGCGAGCGCGCGCGGCTTGTGCATTTCGAAATCGCGCAACAATGCGTCGTCCGTCATCGTCGAAGCCTGTTTGCGGCTCCCGGCAAGAACGGACCTTCCTGGCGCGAAGCCATCAAGTCCATAGTGCGGTTACTCGTTGCAAGGTCTCTCGCGGTCCTCTGCGCGACCGCCGCTCTCTCGTATCTGCTCCCCGACCGGATCGCCGGGCAAACGCTCGTCCTCCCGATGACCGGCCGGCGCACGCGCGCCATCGAGACCGCGCACCTCTTTCACACGCTGCTCCACGACTTCTTCCTTGAAGACGACGCAACGACGTACGTGCAGACCGGCGACATTCCGGCGATGTGGCTGCGCGACTCGTCCGCGCAAACGATTCCCTACATTCGCTACCAAGCGGTTTATCCGGTCCTGCGCGCCCGGTTCGCGGGCGTGATCGAGCGTAACGCGCGCAACGTGCTGACCGATCCCTATGCCAACGCGCTCGACGCCGACTATCACATTTGGGAGCGCAAGTGGGAGGTGGACTCGCCGGCGTGGCCGGTGATCCTCGCGTGGGTCTACTGGCGCTCAACGCAGGATCGGACCGTCTTCACCCCCGACCTGCAGCGCGCGCTGCGAACGATTGTCGCCACCTACGACTGCGAAGAACGGCACCGAACCTGCAGCCGTTACGTTTATCCCTATCGCGTTCAGACCGACGACACCTACAACGGCGGCACCGGCATGATTTGGGGCGCCTTCCGCCCTTCGGACGATCCCGTGCGATTCCGGTTCAACATTCCCCAAAACGCGATGGCCGTCGTCGCGCTACGCGACGTCGAACGGCTCGCGCTCGACGGCTATGGCGACGCGAGGCTCGCCGATCGAGCTCGAGCGCTGGGAGCGCGCGTCCAAGTCGGCGTCGAGCGCTACGGACGTTACTTCGACACGCGCCGTCATGCGTGGATGTATGCTTATGAAACCGACGGCTTCGGGCGCTACAACCTCATGGACGACGCCAACATCCCGAACCTTACGACGCTGCCGTACATCGATTGGTGCTCGGCGTTCGATCCGACGTACTTGGCGACGCGAAGGTTCACGCTGAGCGCCGCCAATCCGTACTTCTTCTCGGGAAGGTACGCACAGGGACTCGGCAGCCCGCACACGCCGTACGGTTACGTGTGGCCGCTGGGAATCATCGGCAGCGCCCTCACGGCAACTTCTTCGGCGGAGGTTGCTACCGCGATCACGACGCTCGCCGAAACCGACGGCGAAAGCGGCTTGTTTCACGAGAGTTTTTATCCCAACGGCTATTGGCGCTACACGCGCCCCGAGTTTGGCTGGGCGAACGCGGTGGGCGCCGAGCTCTTATTTCGCAGCTTGGCGGGCGATTCGGCAACCCAGTTTGCATGGAATGGCCCGGTCGAACCCTTCGAACGCCGCTCGCGCACGCCAACCTTGGTCCCGATGCTCGTCCAAATTCAAAACGCGGCCGAGCTGAACGCAACGCTCGGGCGGCTCTTACACGTGACGGGCGGCGCCATGCCGCATGCCCCCAAATAAGGGGAGCCGGATACTCTGTCGCCAAGCAACTCCCGTATGAATCAGGGCTACTACCGCTATCCGTCGATAGCAGGCGACCGCATAGTTTATGTCTGCGAGGACGACTTGTGGAGCGCCTCGGCGCAAGGCGGTGACGCCGTTCGGCTCACGGTGAGTTTTGGTACGTGTTCGTTTCCGCGCATTTCGCCCGACGGCGAGTGGATTGCGTTCGTCTCGACCGATGAGGGAAATCCAGAGCTCTACGTCATGCCGGCGCGCGGCGGCGAGCCTCGCCGTCTGACTTTTCTCGGAGCGACGATGGCCTCGACCATCGGGTGGAGCCACGATGGAACCGAGATTCTTTTCGTCGGAAACCCCACGACGTGGTACGAAGGCGAGACTCGGCCTTTCATCGTTGCGCGCGACGGCGGCGACCCGCGAGAGCTCGACCTCGGGCACGGGCGGGTCATCTCGTATGGGCCGGATGGGCGGCTCGCGATCGGCCGCAACTCGGCCGATCCGGCGCGGTGGAAGCGGTATCGTGGCGGCACGGCGGGTGAGATTTGGGTGCAAGCGGAGGATTCCAATCAGTTCGTGCGCCTGCCGTTACCCGACGGGAATCCTTGCTGGCCGATGTGGATCGGAGACCGCATCTATTTCTTGGCCGATCACGAAGGCATCGGCAACATCTATTCTTGCGACCTCGACGGAAGCGGCATACGCCGACACACCAACGAGAGCGAGTACTACGCGCGCTTTCCCGCCACCGACGGCCGGCGCATCGTCTATGCCGCCGGCGGAGACATCAAGCTGTTCGATCTCGCAAGCGGCAGCGTCTCGCTGGTTGAGATCGAGACGCACTCGACGGCTCCGCAGCTCGCGCGCCGCTTCGAGAACGCGGCGGAATCGCTCGAGCAGTTTACGCCGAACCCCGAGGGCACCCAAGTGGCCTTCGATTCGCGCGGTCAGACGTTTACGATGCCGCTTTTCGAGGGAGCCGTCATCCGCCACGGCGTGGGGAGCAAGGCGCGCAGCCGTCTGACGCGGTGGCTGCACGACGGCGAACGGCTCGCATCGGTTACCGACGTCAATGGATACGAGCAGATCGCACTCTACCGGGCCGACGCGTCGAGCGAGCCTCGCTTAGTCACCAGCGGCGACATCGGGCGCGTGACCGACATGGTGTGCTCGCCGATCGACGACGTCGTCGCCTTTGCGAATCACCGCCACGAACTGTGCATCGCCGACCTCGATGACGGAAAGGTTCGCGTCCTCGATACCTGCCCGTCGCATCGGATCTCCGGCTTGTCCTTCTCGCCCGACGGACGATTCTTGGCCTACGTTTGGTCGCCGGCGCAGGGCACGTCGATCATTCGCGTCGTCAAGGTCAAGTCGGGAAAGATCCACGACGTTACCTCGCCGTTGCGGGCGGATCAATCGCCAGTCTGGGATCCGGACGGCAGGTATCTGTATTTCATTTCGACGCGCGACTTCAATCCGGTCTACGATGCGCTGCAGTTCGACTTGAGCTTCCCTCAGGCGAGCCGGCCGTTCGTCGTGACGCTGCGCAACGACGTGCCGTCGCCGTTCGTGCCGAAGCCAAAGCCGATTCACCAGGATCGCGATCACGATCACGGACGCGCGAAGAACGGCAAACCGCAGAAACCGTCCGACGTCGAGATCGACTTCGACGGAATTCAGGGGCGCGTGCTGGGCTTTCCGGTCGACGAGGGGGACTACCAACAAATCGTCGCGGCGCCGCAACGCGTGCTCTTCACGCTCTTTGCGGTCAAGGGAATCAAACCGGCTCGGCGCGAGGACCTCGACAAGGACGATCACGGAACGCTCCTGGCCTACGACTTCGAGCAGCAGCGCCTGGCGACGATTGCCAACGAGTGCGACGAGATTCAACTCGGCGCCGACGCGCGAACGCTGATCTATCGCTCCAACGACCGGTTGCGAGCGATCGACGCGCTCGGCGATCTGCCCGAAGAAGGTGAAGAGCAGAAGCCGCCGGCCGAACCGGGGCGCAGAAGCGGCTGGATCGACGTCGATCGTGCGAGCGTCGAGATCGTTCCACGCGATGAATGGGCACAGATGTATCGCGAAGCGTGGCGGCTTCAGACCGAACAGTTCTGGGTCGAGGACATGAACGACATCGACTGGGACCGCGTCTTCGATCGTTATGCGGCGGTGTTGCCGCGCGTGCGCACGCGCACCGAGCTCTCCGATCTCATTTGGGAAATGCAGGGCGAGCTGGGCACGTCGCACGCCTACGAATGGGGCGGCGACTATCGCGAACCGCCACAATATCAGCGCGGTTTCTTGGGAGCGGATCTGCGGTGGGACGAGGAGCGTGGCGGCTACCGCATCGAGCGCATCTATCGCGGCGACTCGTGGAATCGCGAGAGCGACTCGCCTCTGGCGGAGCCGGGTTTGGACGTTCACGAAGGCGATTGCATCGTCGCCATCGGCGCAAAGCGCTTGTCGCGCGAGATTACTCCCGGCCGGTTGCTCGTCAATGCCTCGAGTCGCGACACTTCCGTGACGCTGCGCTCGCGCAAAGGCGAGGAGCGGACGGTCCTGGTCAAAGCGCTCGCGAGCGAAGCGGCCCTGCGCTATCGCGCGTGGGTCGATGAGAACCGGCGGCTGGTGCACGAGCGAACCGGCGAACGCGTCGGCTACCTTCACATTCCCGATATGGGTCCGTGGGGCTTCTCCGAGTTTCATCGCGGCTATTTGAGCGAGTTCGATCGCAAAGGCTTGCTCGTGGACGTGCGCTATAATCGCGGCGGCCACGTTTCGCCGTTGCTGCTCGAGAAGCTCGCGCGCAAACGCGTCGGCTACGATATCCCGCGGTACGGCGCTCCGCAACCCTATCCGCCCGAATCGGTGAACGGTCCGATGGTCGCGCTGACCAACCAGTTCGCGGGCTCCGACGGCGACATTTTCAGCCACTGCTTCAAGCTCTACAAGCTCGGGCCGCTGGTCGGTAAACGCACGTGGGGCGGCGTCATCGGGATCGATCCGTACCATCACCTCGTCGACGGCACGCTAACGACGCAGCCGGAGTTTTCGTTCTGGTTCGTCGACGTCGGCTGGAGTGTCGAAAATCGGGGAGCCGATCCCGATTACGACGTCGACATCGCGCCGCACGATTTTCGCGACGGAAAGGATCCGCAGCTCGATCTCGCGCTCGCCCTCATGGACGGGGCACTGGCGGGATTCCAAGAGGTGCGGCCCGATCTCTCGACGCGTCCGTCACTTCCGCTGCCTACGCTGGCGTGAACCCGCCGCGGCTCGCGGCCCTGCCGCGTTTCGCGGCTTTTGCGATTCCGGCGGCCGCGTACCTCGCAAGCGCGTCC
>JBEKMH010000014.1:0-76819 GCA_050008615.1 Candidatus Cybelea sp. | reverse complement strand
TCCGGCCTATGAGGCGTCCTACCCAGGGAACCTTTCGCAGTTTCCATTGATCAAGGCGCCCAACGGCCAAGCCGACGTCACAACCTCCGACGCGCTGAGGTCGGCGTACCCGAGGTACCCGTAATCCGAAAAAGGGTGTTCCTTCCCGCAGGCGCTTCTTGGGCCGGGAGCTTATAATGGAGGTAACCAAAGGGGGCTCGAAGCGGCCCCCTTCCCTATCTTGAATCGTGGAGCGTCATGCGGATCAAGTACGAAGTGTCGGCGGGCGGGCTCTTGCTCCGCCGTCGTGATTCGACCTACGATGCACTGCTGATTGGCCGCGGTGCGCCGCCGCGCGTCTGGACGCTTCCCAAAGGTCACGTCGAAGCCCGGGAGACGACTGAGCAAGCCGGACTTCGGGAAGTTCGCGAAGAGACCGGTTGCTGGGGCGAGATCATCACGAAGCTTAGCGAGATCGCGTATTGGTTTTACGTCGGCAGGGCCAAGCACCGCAAAGCGGTGACCTTTTATTTGATGCGCTACCTCTCGGGCAACCCCGCCAATCACGACCACGAAGTGGACGACGCGCGCTGGTTCGACGTCGCGCAGGCCCGCAAAACGCTCAAGTATGTCAACGAAAAGCGTCTGGTCGATTTGGCGCTCGACTTCCTTGCGGTCAATCCCACGGCATTCGGCGAGCCGGTACGGCCGGAGCCGATCGAAGCCCAAGGCGAACGCGTATCGTCCTGACCCCGTCCACCCCATTCACCGTCCGCATCGAGGCCTTTGACGGGCCGCTCGACCTGTTGCTCACGCTCATCAAAGACCAACAGCTCGACGTCGCGACGGTGCCGCTCGCGAGCATGGCCGAGCAGTACCTGGACTACGTTCGGACGATGGAGGCGCGCGACGTTGAGATCGCCGCGGAGTATCTCGTCATCGCCGCGACGCTAATTTTTTTGAAGTCGAAGGCGCTGTTGCCGCCGATTCCCACGGAGTTCGTCGACGACGCCGAAACGCCCGAAGAGGTCGAGGAGCACCTTCGCCGCCGCCTTATCGCCTATTCGAAGTATCGCGAGTTCGGCGAACAGCTCCGCGAACACCAGAGCGAAGCGAGCTCGTTCTACTATCGAGAGTCGGGCGACCCGGCCGGCGAGATCGTGCAGCGTTACGACATCGATCCCGAGAAGCTCAAACGCGCGTTCATCGCGATGCTTGCGCAGGCCCGTCCGGAGAAGCGCTCGATCGCTCGCGAGCGCGTTTCACTGATTGCCTCAATGGATTACATCGTGCGCCGAATCAACGAGCGCGGCGAAGCGAAGTTCTCCGACCTCTGCGAGGAGCTGGGGATGACGCGCGACGTCATCGTCGTCACCTTTCTTGCGATCCTCGAGTTGATTCGCCGCCACCGCGTCGCGTTCGAGCAAACCGAGGCCTTCGACGACATCCGGCTCTTTGCGATGGCCGCTACGTGAGCGCGCCCGAGCTGCGGCGCCCCATCGAGGCCTTGCTCTTCGTTGCCGGCGAGGCACTCTCGATTCCGCAGCTCGCCAAGCTGCTCGACGCGCAAGAATCGGAGATTGCCACGGCGCTGCAGCAGATCGAGGCCGAGTACAGCGACCGCGGGATCGTGGTGCGCGAGGTTGCGGGCGGCTATCGCTTTGCTACGTCACCCCTGGCCCGCGACGTGGTCGAAGCCTATCTGCTCCCACCAAAGACGACGCTCTCCACGCCGGCGATGGAAGCGCTTGCGATCGTCGCGCACGTTCAGCCCGTGACCAGAGGCGAGATCGAATCGATCCGCGGCGTCAACTCCGACAGCGTCGTGAGTACGCTGCTCGATCGCGGCCTCATCGCAGAAGCGGGGCGCAAGGACGTCGTCGGCCGTCCGATGCAGTATAAGACCACGCCGTTCTTCTTAGAGTCTTTCGGGCTGCGTTCGCTCGACGATCTTCCTGAGCTGGAGCTGGAACCGGGGCAGCCGCTCGAGTTCGATCTCGGCAACCGCACCGCCACCGCCGCCCTGTCATCCTGAGCCCTTCGACTGCGCTCAGGACAGGCTCCGTCTAAGGATGCGCGTCGGGCTGCACGTGAACGTCGCGGGCGGCTACGCGAAAGCGGTCGAACACGCGAAAGCGGTGGGCGCTGCTGCGATGCAGGTCTTTTCTACGAATCCGCGCAGCTATCGCCGAACTGCGATCGATTCTGCGGCGCTCGAGGCTTTCGCGCAGCTTCGCCGTGAGGCGGATCTCGACCCATGCGTGATTCACACGCCGTATTTGATCAATCTCGCAAGCACCGATCCGAAAATTTCGCAAGGTTCGCTGGGCCTGCTACAGCACGATCTCGCGGTAGCCGCGCGCGGCGGCATGCGATTCGTCAACACACACCTCGGCTCGTATGGAACGCGCGACCGCGGGGAAGCCTTCGCGGCAATCTGCGGTGCACTGGAAGCGGCGCTCGCCGATATCGAGCCGGGCGTCCTTCTCGTACTCGAGAACTCGGCCGGCGCGGGAAACTTGGCGGGAGGCACATTGGAGGAGCTCGGTGCTTTCGTGCGCGCGGTGCCGCATCCGCAGCTCGGCATCTGCCTCGATACCGCACATGCGTGGGCAACGGGCTACGAGATCAACTCGAAGGCCGGGGTGGATCGCTTCATCGACGAAGCGTCGGCCCAAATCGGGATCGATCGCATATTGATGTTTCATTTCAACGACACGCAAGTGCCGCTGGGCGCAAGCCGCGATCGCCACTGGCACATCGGCGACGGAAGTATCGGCTTCGAGGGTTTCCGCGCGCTACTCGCTCATCCCGAGCTGCGCGAAAAGACGGCCATCCTCGAAACGCCCGGTACCGCCGAGGACGACCTGCGCAACATGCAGACCATCAATGTCATCCTGCGCGGCGTCCCCTAACCGGGCGCAGGTGAGGGAAGGGGATCGCCGAGATGGCGCGTCGGTTCGAGGTATAAGAGGTTACGCGGAACATCAAAGGTTAGTACGAAGCGCCGCAAGATTTCCATACCGACGGCAGGTACGCTGTTTGACGGACCCCAGGCGTTGTGAATTGAGTATGGGCCGATCTGAATCGTCGAAAATATCCCCGAGTAGTCGACGTATGCCTGCCCCAGCCCGACGCCCTGGACGCTCTTTCTACGTACCGGAGACTCTCTGACGAGGTCATCGCTCACCGCGTCATCGGAGCCCGTATCGATCCGAACGCTTCGCTTGGCCGAAATGCCGTTCGCTAACGACAGCTGCATCGGAATGAAGAGATGGTCGTCGCGGTCGGTTAGCGGAATGGCGGAGCCGCCTCCGCCATAGCGGAAGCTCACCGGATCGAAGACGCTGAAGGTTCTTGCGATGGGATCGATCCGAACGATGTAACGTTTGAAGAAATCGGCTCCCAGTAGACCATCCTCGTGAAATGACGTACCCGTGTGGCTTAGGTCATAAATCCAAGGGTCGTTAACGCGAAAGCGAACCGTCCGCACCGCGATATCAATCGGAACCGCGTGTTGCCGTGGTACGGTTCCCCGCCCCGCACCCTGCGCGCGATCCGTGCGGACAACTGCGATATGCAAGCGCCTCGCCGTCGAAGCGTCTACGACCGTGTGCGGCGCGCCCGTATCAACGTCAAACCAAAGGACGGTCCGATCTAGCCGAATCGGCACCCGCACGAGGCGGTCGTCGAGTCGATAGTTCAACACCGTGAGCGGCGGGGAAGCAGCAGGAGCCGTTGTAACCAGGCACGCCGTAATCCATAAGGCAGTTAGGGCGGTCGCGATGTGACGCGTGGCCGGAGTCGGTTGACGCATAGTGTAAACATGTATACACTTCCAAAGTGACACTGTCAATCAAGGGGACCTCGGAACAAATCGCCGACGCACTGCGTGCCGAGATCGAGTCCGGCGATCTCACGCCCGGCTCACCGCTCAATCAGGTGCAAATCGCCGATCGTTTTAAACTCAGTCGCATTCCCGTTCGCGAAGCGCTACGGCATCTGGAGGCAGAAGGTTACCTAACATACCTTCCAAACAAGGGTGCCGTTGTTGCTCGCACGCCAAACGCATCGGAAATGCTGGAAATCATCGAACTCCGCGAAGTTCTCGAGGTGCGGCTCATCGAGCGCGCGATCGAAAACGCCGATGCGGACCTCGTCGCACGCGCCACAAAAGCGATGAATCTCATGAATCAAGCGCGCGACGAAGCCTCGGTGCGAGGCTCGCACGAACGCTTTCACACGGTGTTTTTTGGCGCCGCGCATCGACCGCTCATGGCCGAAACAATTAACGCGTGGCGCTTCCGGCTTCAGTTCGATCGCCAGCAAGCATTCCTTCGCAGTGCGCGCCGAGTTCACGGGCAACTGCTTGCCGCCTTTTCAAACTCCGACGCCCGGGGCGCGACGCAATCCGTCCGCGAAGAGTATGCGCTAATGCGGACGGCAATCGTCGGGAAGGATGCCCTTAGGAGACTCGAAGATGCGGCAGACGGAGATTCGTCTCCAAGAAGAGCGCCGAATCGGCGCGGTTGACCTTTAGGCGGAGATCGACGTCGCTAAGGTCGGAAACGAGCGGGGCGGTGCGGACTGGGTCACGGAACATTGTTGTAATCCTCTTGACGAAATGGTAACCTTCAATCATTATATGGTGGTGACGGTAACTTGTCAACATCCTTTACCGGTGCCGGGAAAATCGTGACGACCCTGGCAACGCCTCCCGACCGGGCGCCTGGCTCGCTCGATCTGGTGCGCCTTTTCGAAAATACGGTCGACCTCCCGAGCGGTCCCGACGAGCTCGATTCGCTCGACCGCGCTCGGGCCTGGTGCGCAACTCACGGGCTGCCGGCGCCGCTCGATGAGGCCCACGTCGCGCTCCTACGCGCCTTCCGAGAGGCGCTGCGCGACCTGCTCTTTGCCAACAACGGCGAGGGCGACCCGCATGCCGCCTGGGAGGCCCTAGGTCCGTTCCTCTCGCGCGCCCGTCTTGCTCTCAACGTCGACCCCGATCGCGGCCTCGAGCTGCAGCCGGTAAGCCATGAGGCGGAAGGCCCGATCGCGTCCCTGCTCACGATCGTCTACGAATCGTTGCTCAAAGGAACGTGGTCGCGACTGCGCGCGTGCCGCAAGCAGACGTGCCGCTTCGCCTATTACGATCAAACGAAGAATGGTTCGCGCGCCTGGTGCAGCATGGCGACCTGCGGCAATCAAGCCAAAGCGCAGCGCCGCCGCGCGCGCGAACGCCGCTTGTCATCCTGAGCGCAGTCGAAGGACGAGTGACGCACACGTTTATCGCGCACTTCGACGTCGACGCGTTCTACGCCAGCGTCGCGGTGCGCGACAATCCGGAACTGCGTGGCAAGCCGATCGCGGTGGCCGGCTCGAGCCGGCGGGCGGTCGTGCTCACCGCGTCGTACGAAGCGCGCCCGTACGGCGTGCACTCCGCCATCCCGCTCTACAAGGCGCGCATGGCCTGCCCCGAGCTGATCGTGGTGCCGCCCAATATGCAAAAGTACCGGGCGATCTCGCACGAAATCTTCGACATCTTTCGCCGGGACGGTCGCGCCGTCGAAGGCCTTTCGATGGATGAAGCTTTCGTTGCGGTCGGCCTGGCGACGCTCGACGAAGCGCGCGCATTTGCCGCGGCAATTCGCCTCGAGGTCTTCGAGTCGACGCAGCTTACGGTGAGCGCGGGCGTCGCCACGGCGAAGATGGTTGCCAAAATCGCTTCGGACTCGTGTAAGCCCGATGGCCTTCTTGCGGTTGCCCCGGGAGAAGAGGCAGAATTCTTGGCGCCGATGCCGGTCTCGCGTTTGTGGGGGATTGGGCCCAAAACGCAGGCGCGCTTAAACGTCTTCGGCATCACGACGATCGGCCAGCTCGCCGCGCTCGACGACGTCCAGCTGCGCGAACTGTTCGGTTCGTGGTTTCACGAGGTGCGCGATCTCGCGCGCGGCGTCGATTCGCGCCGCGTCGAGCCCGAACGTGAGACGAAGTCGATCTCGACGGAAGAGACGTTTGAGTATGACGTGCGCGACGAGAGCCGGCTCATCGACCTCTTGCGGATCCAAGCCAAAGAACTTGCTGAAAATCTGACGCACGAGGGAAGCAGCGCCCAAACCGTCGCGGTAAAGGTGAAGCGCGCCGACTTTACGATCGTGAGCCGCCAAACTCATCTTGCCGAGCCGACGCGCGACGCCCGCCGAATCTTTCGCGCCGCGGTCTTCTGTTTGCGACGCGTCGCGCTCGAAGGGGCGCCGGTGCGTTTGCTTGGAACGCGCGTCGCCTCCCTTACGGAAGGCGACGCTCTCCAAACCAGCCTGTTTTAGGGGCTACATCGCAGACGTGGTACGCGTGCAGTATCCCTTGAAGACCGGCTTCATGCTCGTCAGCGTGGCATAGCCCGTAAAGTCGAACCGATTCTGACTCGTGCGGATCGTTTGGCTGTGACCGAGGGGCGGCATGGAGTTTGCGTGATCCGCCCACTGCTCGGTATTTCCGGTCCAGGGCTTGGCGTAATCGACCGACCAGTTGGAATCGTTGCCCAACTGCGTTTGAACGAAGCGGTGGTTTTTCGCATCATACGCCGTGACGATCTCGAGCGCGTACGCGGTCTTCATTTTGCCCTGCGCCGGAACCAGGATCCATCCGCGCATGACGCCCGAATCGAGCGTGTACGTGGCCGTCGCCTTACTCGGCGGCTGTCCGACCGGACCGGCCATACAGGACCAACTGCCCACGTAATATTGCATGGGGCCCATTCCCATCATGCTGTCCCCGCTCATCATCTGCGCGCTTGCCGGCGCACCGAGAGCGATCGTTAAGACAAAAAGACCGAATGCTTTCCTCAAATTGCTCCCTACCTTTCTTGCCTGCCGCGCACCGGGCCCGTGATTGGGCCTGATTGCGGCTTGCCGGTTACCCTAGGAGGCGGAGCTTCGGTAGCAAGCCTGCGCTAACATCCTAAATTTAACCAAGCGTGCGGCATGCGTTAACATATCAACGGTGGGTTTCGGTGGCATAATGTTATTTAACGCGGTACCGCGGAGCCCAGCGAATGCTCCATATCTCGGCGCTCGGTTCGCTCTCGGTATTGTCGGCCTGCGGCGAAGTGGCGTTCTCGATGCCCCTTCGCCGCGCGTCTAAGCTCGGGGAGCGCGTCGCCGCAGCGGCGTAAGAAGGGCAGCGTGCTGATTGCTGCTTTCACCCTGACGCAGATACTAAGCTATCCGTTCCCCTCGGCGCCGGTTCGCGACCCGAAGGGGAAGGCAATTGCCTACGCGATCGACCAACAGGGCGTGCGAAGCATCTGGTTTGCGCGCGCGCCCGATTTCACGCCAAAGCGGCTCTTCGCTTCTGTAGGCGACGACGGTCAGGAGCTGAGCGACCTCGCGATCTCGGGCGACGATGCGCACGTTGTCTACGTACGCGGCGGCGATCACGACGAAAACTGGCCGGTGCCGCTGCAGCCGAATCCCGCGCTGAGCACGGTCGAGCCGCGGGAGCAAGTGTGGTCCGTCGCCACGATAGGCGGCGCGCCGAAGTTGCTCGGCAACGGCGACGCGCCCACAATCTCTCCCGACGGCACACGGGTGGTCTTCGAGGATGACTCCGGCGCGGTGCAGGTCGCGCCGCTCGATGGCAGCGCTCCGCCAAAACGCTTGTTCTTCGATCGTGGGAAGGATTCAGAGCTGCGCTGGTCGCCGGACGGCAGCGCGTTGGCGTTCGTCTCGGACCGTGGCGATCATAGCTTCATTGGAGTCTATCGCGATGGCGCGACGGCGTTGGAGTTCCTCGCGCCGACCACCTCGCAGGACTTCATGCCGCGCTGGTCGCCTGACGGCGGCACCATCGCGTTCATTCGAGCGCCCGGCGATGGCGGTCCGCCGCGCAACCCGCTGAACTGGAATCCGACACCGTGGCAGATTTGGATTGCGCGGCCGGGCGCGTCATTCGCGCAGCGCGTCTGGGCCAGCGGCTCCTCGTCGCGCGACTCGCTGCCGCAGAGCGGCGGCGGTCCGTTCTTAGAGTGGATTGCCGGTGACCGTCTCGTCTTTAATAGCGAACGGGATAACTGGCCACACCTCTATGATGTGCCGGCAGACGGCGGTGCCGCACGGCTGCTCACCGCCGGCAACTACATGGTCGAAGACGTTTCGGTCGCACCGGACCGTCAGTGGGCCGTTTACGCCGCTAACACTGGATCGGACGCGGGCGACGACGATCGTCGCCACCTCTTCCTGATCCACTTCGGGGATCATTTTTCAGCGCGCGGGCTGACAGCTGGCACGACCAGCGAGTTCGGGCCAGTGGCTCTCGATGGCGGAATGATAGCCGCTAATGTCACGTCGGCTAAAATGGTGCCGCTCGTTACTCTGCATGCTCCAATCGTCGCTGAGCCTGCAATGAGTCGTCCTCCATATGCGATGCGCGCTCTCGATACAGAAAATCTCGTGCCGGCCGACTTCCCGTCGTCACAGCTAGTCACGCCCCAAGAAGTCTCATTCACGGCTGCCGACGGGCAAAAAGTCTTCGGTCAGCTCTTTCTTCCGAGCGGCGGGGGAAAGCATCCGGGCATCATCTTCGTCCACGGCGGGCCGTTCCGCCAGATGCTCTTGAACTGGCACTACATGGATTACTACTCCAACGCGTACGCGGTGAACCAGTACCTCGCGAGCCGCGGCTTCGTTGTGTTATCGGTGAACTATCGCTGCGGCATCGGCTACGGCCACGACTTCAACTTCCCGGCGCGTTGGGGACCGACCGGCGCCGCGGAATACCAAGACGTCCTCGCCGGCGCGCGCTTTTTGCAGCGCGATCCGCACGTCGATGCCGCGCGCATTGGCATTTGGGGCGGCTCGTACGGCGGGTACCTCACCGCGCTCGCCCTGGCGCGCAACTCCGATATCTTCAAAGCCGGCGTCGACTTTCACGGCGTCCACGACTGGTCGCTCGACATCGACAATCCGGTGTGGGGTATCACGCATCAGCTCAAACGATACCAGCAGTTCGATACGCGCGCGATGATGAAGCTCGCCTGGGAGTCCTCACCCGATTCGGCGATTGCTACCTGGAAATCACCGGTGCTCCTGATTCAAGGCGACGATGACCGTAACGTCGAGTTCCAACAGATGGTCGATCTCGTCGAGCGTTTGCGCGTCGCCGGCGTTCCTTTCGAACAGATCGTGATTCCCAACGAGATCCACGGCTTCTTACGCTACGCATCCTGGCTTGCGGCCGACACCGCGACCGTGAACTACTTCGCGGAGCGACTCTAGCTCATGGTTTTGCGGCCGGACGTAGGGCTACGCCTTCGGCGTAGCCTGAGCCTTTGAGGCCTTCCGAGTCCGTCCACGCGAGCTTACCCGTCTTATATTCGTAGACGTACACCGCAGCGGGCGTGCCGCTCACGAGATAGAGGTATCGCTCCTTGCGATCGAACGCGAACTGATACGGATAGTATGGCGATGTGTCGATCGTCCGAAACGGCGTCGTCGCGCCTTTTTTGAAGATATCGATGACTTGATTGCCCTGATCGCCGAGAAGCAGGTCGTCGTGCGAGTCGATCGCGAGCCCACCTTGGGATTTCACCGTGATGCCGAGATCTTTACCACTAGTGGCGCCGGGCTTGAACTTCATCACGTGGCCTGAGGCACCGGACGAACCGTCCGCCCAGCCGACGTACAAGTTGTTGTGACTGTCGAGCGCGAGACCGAAGGCCTCGGAGACGTCGAGCGTCGTGCTGGAAGATCCGCTGCCGTTCTTGAACTCGTAGACTTGCCCCACGTAGTGATCGGCGGCGTAGACCGTGCTGTCGGTTCCCACGGTGACGCAGATACCGGTTCCGATTCCGGCCTTCGGCTCGGTGAGCGTTTTGGCCGGCTCGGATGCGCCCTCGGGATACTCGGTAATCGTGTTGTTGTTATTCTGGACGTAGAGCGTGCCGGCTTGGTCGACGGCAAGGTTGTACGGATAGGAAACGCCGTCGGATATCGTGCCGGACGGCTCGGGGTTTTCAGCGTTGGCAGCGTAAATCACGATCTCGGAAGCGTAGAAATTTGAAACGAAAAGGTCGCCACCGTTTGGGACTTTTTCGCTAAGCGGTAGTGCGGGACCAATGGAGTTGGCGCCCGGAGCAGAAGAACAACCGGCGATCGTCGCGAGCAGTCCACCGAAGAGAAGGGTCGTAACCGTGAAGACCGAGGAACGCTTTTGCATGCTGCCGCCTCCGCCGCGGCGCCTTCTGGCGCGCGCCTATACGACCCTCCCGGCATGAAAAGCGGGAGAGACGTTATTTGTCGCGCGCGCGATCTTGGCGCCGTCAAAGCCTATTATGGCGCCGAACTCGGGTTGCCGATCGTGATCGACACCGATTCAATCGTCGGCTTCGATACCGGCGAGCTAACGCTGTACTACGAGCGTGGAGAGCCCGGTCCGCCGGTCTTCGAGTTTTTTGTGGACGCCCTCGGCAAAGCCAAGAGTCGGCTGATTGCGGCGGGGTGCGAAGTCGTCGAAGAGGACCCGTCGGTGCCGCGAGTATATCTGCGCGATCGTTTCGGTCTGGTCTTCAATATCACTGAACGCTAAGCAAGCTAACGCTTCCACGTCCGCCTCGCTTCGCTTCACGCCTGTACGCATTCCGAGGTAGCGCTCGCCTTGCCGTTGAACCGAGGTAGCCCCGGCATTCCGGGGCAAACTCCATTGAAAGGTAACTAGTTAATGAAGCACATCGCCTCCATAGTGCTTAGCGCTATCGCTCTTATTGTCGCATTCGCAGTCGTCCCTGCGGTTTCGTCGGCCCAACCCGCGCCGTCGTACACCCCGGTTCCGGCGGCAAAGCCCGATTTTTCCTCGCTGAATTTCTTGATGGGCTCGTGGACCTGCACGCAGATGCTGCGTGGATCGAAGCGCCCGGACACCAGCGACACGACCATGGGAATGGACGGGATGTGGATGGTCACGCAAGACACCGCTCCGCCATTTGACAAATACCGTACGTATTCGATCACATCCACGACGTACACGGGTTACGATCCGACGACCAAGATGTGGGTCCAGACCGGCGTCGATAGCTCGGGCGCCTATTTTACGAGCACTTCACCGGGTTGGCAGGGTAACACGATGACGTGGACCACCAAGGGCCTCGACGGCAGCTCCGGAACCGACGTCACCACGAAGAACAGCGACACTTCGACGACCGACGCTTCCAGTGGCACCGACGCTCAGGGTCACACGACGAACACGACGATCAACTGCACGAAGTCGATGTAGAACGACAAGGGCCTCGTCGTTGACGGGGCCCTTTGCTACTCGCTAGGCGCCGTTAGACGATGTCGTCTGGTTGGCCGTGGTGCTCGTCCCACTGGTCGTCGCGGTTTGGGTTCGAACTGTTCTCGCCGTATTTTTCCCGCTCGCGGCGCACCGCTTCGGCGGGATCGATCGGCTCGTCGCGCCGCGATGCGACGTCGGGAGCGATCGTCTCCTCGGCGTCCTGTAACCGTTCTCCGTCCATCAGCTACCCACTTGATGCAAGAAGAAGTCCATTCCTTCGGGCGCTTTGATCGGAACGAACTTGCGCGGCTGCTGGTTGAAGTCGAAGCAGTCAGCGGCCGGCGACGTGGCTCGCTTATCGGCCGCCGCCATCTGGTCGAGTCCGTAGAGGTCCTCAATGAAGCGCAGAACGCCGGCCGTTTCGTACGGAACGTGCGAAACGAAGTCTTGCTTGGCGTAGGGCGAGATCACGAGCAGCGGTACGCGGAAGCCGAGGCCGTCGAAGTCCTTGTACTTGGGCGCGACCGGATCGTAGAATCCGCCCCAGTTGTCCCACTGGACGAAGATTGCGGTCGAATCCCAAAACTTGCTCTCGCCGACTGCGTTGACGACCGCGGCGATCCACGCGGGACCATTGCCGCCACCGCAGCGGCCATCGTCGGAATCCCCACAATTCGGCGGCTCGAGCCACGTAACGCTGCCAAGCTTGCCGGCCTTAACGTCCGACAGGAACCGTGTCGAGGGCGCAATGATATGCTTGCGCGCGCCGGCGCCCTCGAAGAATCCCTTAATGTACGAGTATGGTGACTCGTCGAAGTATTTACCGACGGTATAGTATCGCCACGACAGCTTGGCTTCGTCGAGTTCGCCGCCGAGCGTCGCGTAGCTGAAACACGCCGGCTCAACGCCCTTCACGACGCGTCTCTTGCTGAGCGTTTCGATTTGGCTGCCGGTCCCGCACGCGCCGCCGTCGGGAAGGTTAACCGCCTTGTCCGCCTGTGCCGCAATCGAGTACTGATGGGCGATGAACGAGCTGTCTAACTGCGAAGCAAACATGTTATCGGCGAGCACCCATTCGCGCGCCATCGCGAAGTACGGTCTGGTATCTCGATGGCTGACGTAAACGTACTGCGGATAAAGGAGGTGCTTCGGGCCTAGCGCCTCTTCCTTATCGAAACCGTTCATTTGGCAGTGGGTTCCCGGCAGTTCCCCCGTGCCGTTGCAAGCTTCGAACATCGCGTCGGCGGAATCTTCCACCGTTATGCGCTCCTTCAACCGAACCGGTTGGAGCTCAATCGTTTCGCCGCTCGACAACTCGCCGGAAGAAACCGTGTTCGCACCCGGGTAGCCCTCGAAGAGGGTGTTGAAGCTGCGCCCTTCTTGCATGACATAAACGACGTGTTTGATCTTACCAAGCCCGTTGAGATGTGCGCCCGCAAGGGGGTCGGGGGCTGGGCTCTGCGGCAGCGAGTTTTGGGCGCCGGGTGAGCATCCGGCCGCCAGGACGATGCTTAGCGCAATGGCGCCACCAATCGGAACGCGTCTCACCATCATCCATCTCCTACGAGTCGCCAACGGCAGCGTAACTTCGAGGGCGCCGGGCGGGCCTACTGCATCAGATGTGCTCGGTTGCCCAGCAAAGGTCGCCGCCGCGCTCGGCTAGCACGCGGTCGACCAGGCGGCGCCCATCGGGGCGCAGCGTCACCATCATGAGGGTTGAGCGCGTTCGTTTGCGCGTCGTGCCCTTGGGCAGCAGATCGCGAGGACCCGCCGGCGGCAGCCACCCAATAATTCGGCGCAGGTCCCCGGCCGCGGCTCGCAGCAGCGCCGGGATCAGCGCGGCGGAGTCCTCGTCGGCATGTCCGTATTCGTCCACAACGTACGCGTCGCGCTCCGGAACGCGCGCGCCGAGGACGTAGGCGCAGACGCCGCGACCCCGGCGCACGACCAGGTTGAACTCGTGACCCGCCGCGTGCTCCGATCCGTGCTTGATTCGCATCATAATCCACCCCCACACGGATTGACTCCGCTCGAAGCCGTAGGGACGCTCTGGTTCGCTGGACGCAAAACAGCGCCGCACGCCGTTCCAATCTCCGGGCGCAAGCGCAGTGGGGCGCACGCGTTGCGCCGGCAACGCGCTTTAAAACTGCGGCCGAATATCGGAGAAGAGGTAGGCCAGCGCGCAGCCCGCCTTTCGCGCGCGATCGAGCTCCGCCGCGAGCATCACGCTGGCATAGCCGCGGCCGCGAAACTCCGCCGGCGTATAGACGGCGCCGAAACCGATAGCGTGAAGTTGCCGTTCCCCGTCGCGAATCAAACGCTCGTAGCGCTTAAACGACGCCACCAGCGTTGCGCCGTCGAAGAGCCCGATCGTCCGATAGTGGCGGCGCCCGTAGCCGCTGCGCGCAGTTTCCAGCGTTTGCTCCACATAGACGTCGAAGCTGCGCCGTCCGGCCCAAAGCGGAGCCGTCAGCGGCAGAACGTCGCGTGCGTAAATCTCCGGGGCGATCTCCCGCAGTTGCATTCGCCGGTCAGCGCAGCTCTTCGAGCAGCTCGGGTGCGGTGATGCCGCGTGTCGGCGGACCCCAGGCGGTAACCAGCACGCTGCGGGACGCTCGCCGCAACGCGTAGTGCAACGCGCGGCGCTCCCGCTCGTTGTATCGCTGCGCGGCTTTCGTGCGAAACATGTAGTAGCTGAACTTCGCCGTGCGGGCTGCCTGCGCGTCCCCCGCATTCTCCTTCGGAATCATTCCGAGTTTCGGGCTAAAGAGAAACGCGTCGGGAGCGTACCACAGCGGAAAGGCCCCGGGGCGAACGTTGGCGACGATCGCGTGCTCGAACTCGCGTCCCTGGGCTGCCTCGACGCTCATCATCTGGACGAACCCGACCGCATCCCCGGCTGGCTCACACGTTTCCAAATCGCTCTCCATGCGTCGCTGGGCGTATTCGAGAACCTCCGCCGTGGTCGCATCGGGCTTTTCGGCAAGAAATGCGCGCAACCGGTCGAGCAGCCGCTGCAAGACGGCTTGCTGCGCAAGGGCGCGCGCCGAATCGGGTTCGCCGTCGCGCGCCAAACCCTCGCTCCAAACTCTGCGCGCGAAGGGCTCGAACGGTCGCGTCTGCATGACCTCAACCCACTGCTCGCGCAGCCGGCGAAATCGCTGGACTCGTGCGGCAGCGTCCGCGCCGAGAGCGTCGTCTTGCTCCCCGCGAATTACGTTCCAGCCGAGGCGCAGGTCGCGCTTGGGATTCCAGCGGCTCGCACGCACGGTCGGTGCCGGTTCGTCGTCGAAAGCAAAGAGCGAGCGCTGAGGATCGAGCGGCTCGCCGCAGAGCGTGGCGAGCGATGCGTCCGATAGGCCGACGCCGGGCCCGGAAAGCGTTCGCAAGAGCCATTCGTGACGAAACGGGTCGTACACATTCCATAAGAGCGCCAGCGCGTCGCAGACTCGGCGGTCCGCAAAGAGATTGAAGTCGCCGGAGATCGCGACGGGAACGTTGGCGTCGAGCAGCGCTCTTTCGTAGATCTCGATGTCGTGCACGGAACGAAAGAGCACCGCAATCCGCGGGGCGCTCACGCCCTGGGCGATCCACTCCCCCACGCGTTCCGCCACGAAGGCGGCTTCTTCGAACGCGGTTCTTGGCCGGTGAACGTCAATCCGCGGCGTCCGGTGCGCCACGCGTAGTTTGATGCGCGAACTGCATTGCGCGAAGGTCAGCTCGGGCTGGGTTCGGCGCACCATCGAAACGGCCGAGGCCGGATCTCCGCAGAGCGTTACGCCGTCCAAGGCTTCTCCGAAGACCGCGCGCAGCAGTTGAACTTGCGCATCGGTTAGCTCCTGCGCGTCGTCGACGAAGGCGAGCCGGTGCCGCTCGCGCATTTGCGCCGCAAGCCCCCCGTCTTCACGCAATACGCGCGTCGCGGCGATGACCGCATCGCGTCCGGTCATGCGCCCGCTCGCGTTGACGAGCTGCACGTAGCGTTCGTACAGTTTTGCGATGATTTTGGCGAGGTCGACTTCTCGACGATACTGCCGGCCCAGCTCCGGGGGAGTAACGTCCAGCGAGTCGTGAAACGTGTTCTTGGTAGCGATCAGCAGCGACGGATCGCTAAAGTTCGGCGGATTGGCGTAAAACTCGGTCGCGCCGGTGAGCGCGAGCGAGAGAAAGAGCGCCGGGTCCACATTCGCGTCGCCGAGTCGTCGAATCAGGCGAAATGCGGCCGCAAGAAAGCGCTGTGGTGAGCGCAACCCGGGAACTTCCGGATCGAGCTGCGCGTCGGCGAACTCCGCCCACTGCAGACCGAAGAGCGGCGTGCAAGCCTGAGCGAAGAGCAGCTCCGCCTCGACGTCGTCAACGAGCGTGATCTCTCGGCCCTTTGCGCGCAGCAGGGCGGCGGCAAGCTCATCGAGGCCCTGGTGCGCGCGGAAGTAGAATGGCTCGGCCTGCGGATAGAGCGTGCGCGCGCGATCTGCCCGCTGCGCCAGCGCGGTGCTTTTGCCGGTGCCCGGAGCGCCGAGAATTGCAAAACTACCGTCATACGGCGCCTCGATCGCGGCGCGCTGGTCGTCGGTCAGCTCGAGCGCGATCAACTTCCGAAGCGCTGGGCTTCCGCCGGCGGTTTGCCGGCGCACGCCGCTTGATAGGCGCAGTACGTGCAAGCCGCGGCGTTCTCGGTCGGCTCGAAACGGTGAATCTCGCCCGACGCCAAAAGGGTGCTCAGCTCGATCATTCTCTTGCGCGACCGTTCCAGATCGTCGATCTTGATCGTCTTGCCAACCTCCAAGACGACCGGACGCACGTCGAGCAGCGCATCTTTGAGTGGAATTAGCACGAGCTTGGTCACGCGATCGCCGGCAGCGGTGCGCGCCCAGTAGTAGAACGGCAACTGGAAGTCGCGAAAGCGGCGCACTTTTTCGCAATACTCCGCCGCGCTCGTAGCGATGCTTCCCGTCTTATAGTCGACAACCGCGATGTCGCCGGTGCGTTCGTCGCGGTCGAGGCGGTCGATGAAGCCGACGAAAGCTCTGCCGTCCAGGTCGAGTTCCGCCGAAACCTCCCGGCCGAGCACCTCGAACGGCGCCTCCTGTTCTTGCGCCAAGAACCAGTCGACGTATCGCTGTGCGGTGCGCTGCGCGCGCCGGACTTGCAGCTCGAACTCCACGCGCGTTTCGAACCCGTCGCGATTGCGCTCGAACGCCCACGTGACGCACTCCCGAATGCGATGGCGCATCGCCGAGCGATCCACGCTTCGTGGGCGAGGAAAATCGCCGTGGAAATCCTCGAGCGCGAGATGAAATGCGGTGCCGTACGCCGACGCCGACGACCCGGGGTCTTCAACCGCCGCGCACGCGTACCGGTAGAACCACTTGCGCGCGCATTCACCGTATGCGTTGAGCGCCGACGCGCTGAAATGTTTCAGCCACCGCGGCACGGCGCCGGCTTCCTCGCGCTCGACCGGCTCCGCCAGCTCGACCTCGCTCCGCCCGTTGTCACGTTTGTCATCCTGAGCGCAGTCGAAGGACTGCACCTCAAACGTGCTGCCGATCGCAGCGCGAAGCTCGCCCTCGGACAAATCCTCGGGCAGCGTGCGAACGAGGCGCGCGCGCCGGGCAAACAGCAGCACGCGGTCGCGCTCGGGCGGCGGCAGAGCGAGGCGGCCGCGGTCGATCGCGTCGACGAGGTTGCCCGTGCGCCCGGCCAAGGTGGCGTACGCGGCGCCGACGTCATGTGGAACGCCCGAGCAACTCGAACGAACCAGCCGAAGGAGGAGCGCCTCGTCTCCGGTTTTACGCCAGCGGACGGCATCGTCAATGAAGGAACGGACTTGCGTGGCTTCCGGCACGAAGGTGTGGAGTTACAGTTTCTACCAGGCGCCCCTGCAGCCAACGTGTAACGGCTCCCCGATGCGACGCATCATCATCGGCATCAGCGGGGCGAGCGGCAGTCTTTACGGCTACATGGTGCTGCAAGCGCTGCGCGCCATCGGCGGCGTCGAAACGCATCTCGTGCTCACGACGGCCGCGCGCCGCACGATCGAACTCGAGACCGAGATCACTGCGGACGAGTTCGAAAGCCTCGCCGACGTCGCGCACCGCGACGACGATCTCGCGGCCGCCATCTCGAGCGGCTCCTTCCTTACCGACGGGATGCTGGTGATTCCGTGCTCGATGAAGAGCGCGAGCGCGATCGCCTATTCGTTCAACTCGAATCTGCTCGTTCGCGCCGCGGACGTCTGTCTAAAGGAAAAGCGGCGACTCGTGCTCGTTATCCGCGAAACCCCGCTGCATCTCGGCCATTTGCGCACGCTCGTGCAGCTCGCCGAAATCGGCGCGGTGATTCTGCCGCCGATTCCCGCCATGTACGCGAACCCTCAGAGCGTAGACGAGATCATCGCCCACACCGTCGGGAAGGCGCTCGATCAGTTCGGCATTGCCAACGAACTCTTCAAGCGGTGGCGCTCCCCTAACTGACCAGCTCGCGGGCCAGCGCTACGTCGCTGACGCGGTCCACGTTCACGGCCGTTTCCGGATAGGGGGAGATTAGCGCGCTTACCGGCGCGCCGAGGATCTTCGTTGCGCGCGCTTCGGCCTCCGCGACCGAGAGCCGGCCCAAAGCGAAGCGCGCAAGCATGTCCCACCCGAACAACGAGGCGAGGCGAAGCGGGGACTTACGCGCGGCGCCCAGATCCTCGATGAAGCGTTCGAGCAGCGGCATGGCTCGGGGCTTGAGCCCGAACATGCCGCCTCCGCAGTAAATGCCGTCACGCATCCGCGCCCAGGTATGCGGTACGTTTGGAAAGCGCGCGAGGTGCGTTTTTTTTTCGACGCACCCGTAGATAACGTCGGCGTCGATCGCTTCCACGCGCGCCACAAAATCGCCCGCGATCGTGGGGGTGAGCACCGGCATGTCCGACGCCACGATTAAAAGCGAGTCGGCCGCGGGGAAGCCCACGAGACCGTTGCGCAGACTTTCGGAGATGTGCACGCCGTCGGGACGAAAATCGTCCGCGCCGCGAAGCTGAGGATTTCCCCATTCGCTCTCCGGCGTGACGACGACGATGCGGCCAATCGCAGCGCAGCCGCGTAACGCACCGACCACGCGCCCGACCAGCGTCGTGCCGCAGATATCGACGAAGGCTTTGTTCGGCGCTCCCGGTTGTAAGCTTGCGACGTCATCCAACGGGCCGCCCGCCAACACGACGGCGTTCATTTCCACTCCGGCGTCGACGCAAACCGCGTCACAAAACGCTCGTACGCCGCCGGCAGGTCCAGACTCCGCGCAATCGCTTCGATCTGCGAACGCTCCGGCGCGAGCGTAAAGACGCACGAACCCGACCCCGTCAACAGCGCGTTGCCGGCTCCGGCGGCGCGCAATGCTTCCAGTGCGGCCATAACCTCGGGCGTGCGCGCTGCGGTGATGTCGTGAAAGTCGTTCTGGAGCAGTGCTTGGACGCGAGCAAACTCCGCGCGTTGCAACGCTTCGAGCATTGCAATCGAGACGCAGCCGCTGCGGGGGCGCTGCGGGCGGTGCAACGCATCGATCTCCCGGTACGCCTGCGCGGTGGAGACGTCGACCGGAGGCTTCACGATCAATACGTGCCAGGATGGAATTGCTCCGGCCGGCGTCACGCGCTCGCCCGTCCCTTCGACCAGCGCGGCCGTCCCTGCGAGAAAGAATGGAACGTCCGATCCGAGGCTTCGCGCGATCGGCATCCAGTCGGGGCGAGGTACGGGCCCGAATGTGCCGGCCATTGCCGCGCGCAAAACCGCCGCAGCATCGCTCGACCCGCCGCCCAAACCGGCCTGCACCGGAATGTTCTTGAGCAGCAGCATTCGCACCGCCGGCAGCTCGTCGCCCAGCGCGCGTAGCGCCGCGACGGCGAGATTCTGCTCCCCCGCAAGCTCGCTGCGATCGCACTCAAAGCTGAAGGCAGTGCTCGGTTCGATCGTTAGTTCGTCCGCCAGGTCGAGCGGGACCATCACGCTGCGCACGCCGTGATATCCATCGCTGCGCGGGGCGAGCACTTCGAGCGTCAGGTTTATTTTTGCCGGTGCTCGCACCCTTTTCCGTTAGCCGCCGCGAGAGAAGGCGCCTTCGCGCCCGGCGCCGCAGTACGGAGCGTGGGCTTGAGTTACGACGCGCAGCGCAACGAGTTTTGCGCCTACGTCCTCAATGAATCTGAGACCCCCTATGGGCTCCTACTTGGGAACTACAAAGCCTTCGCGCAATCGACCGCAAAAGGCGGCGTGCGAGGGCTTTGGGATGCCGACACGGACCAAATCATCTTCGGAACGCACCACATTGCCTATCGACTCCTCGACCGCACCTTCTTTCCGCATCAAATCGAGCACGATCTTACGTTCCTGCCCTACGCGCAGATATCTGAGTTTACCCTCGACCACCGCATCCACGTAACCGAGGCCTTCTACGTGCCGCACGGGCCCGAGTTCGACCGCGCCGTTGCATTCGTGGTGGACGTGACGCTCTTTAATCCCGGCGCCGATGCGCTCGACGTGTCGCTCTTCCCGTGGGCGATGCTCGTCGGCCAGCGGTTCTACGGCGAGCCGGAGCACGAAGTCCGCGCGTGGAATGACGGCCGTTTCATCTGCTCGAAAAATCTCGAGACCGGCGGCGAGCGCTGGTGGGGCGGCTCGCGGCGTCCGATCGCCGTCCAGCTTTCGCTGCGCGAGCAGGTTCTGCTCGAAGCGATGCGCCGGGCGACGTTTTCGCAAGGCGATTCGAAGCCGACGATGGGCGACGTCACGCCGCAGCAAGCCGAGCTGGTCAGCCGGCGCATCTTCGGCGCCTTCGAATACCGGATCGCGGTGGCGGCCGGAGCGCGCGAGTCGCTGCGGCTCGCCGTCGTTTACCATAAGGCCGGAACCGAACGCAGCCGCCCCGTTCTCGAAGCGTTGCTCTCCGACCGGCGCGCGCTGCACGACACGCAAGGCTATTTCGGCGAGCGTCTCGCCGACGCGCGATTCCTCACGCCCTCCCCGGAGATCAGCCGCGGCGTGGTTTGGGCAAAGGCCAACATGTTGCGGATCGTCAAGGAGTATCCGCACGGCTGGGGCGCGACGAACTCGCCGCCCTCCGACATCCTCGTCTCGCGCGATACATCTTGGTTCGTGCACGGCTTCGACTACTTTTGGCCGGAGTTTAGCCGCAACGCGCTCGAAGTCTTCAACTCCGCCGCTCAGGAGAGCGGTCTGATGGTCGAATACGTCCGTGGCGTGAGTGGTTATAAGACCGATTACGACCTGAACGTCAACGACGATACACCGTTGCACGTTATCGCGATGCTTCACCACTACAACGCGACGCTCGATGACGAATGGGTTCGCGAGCACATCGCGCTGGTGATTCGCCTTACGGATTACCTGCTCTCGCAGCGCGATTCTCACAACTTGGTCTGCTGTCAGGCCAAAGGCGTGGATCTGCACGGCATTTCCTCCTGGCGCAACATCATTCCGTATTACACGCTCGACGGCGCGGTTACGGAGATTAATGCCGAGGCCGTCTACGCGCTCGAGGCGGCGGCGATGCTGTGCGCGGTCGTCGGCGACAACGACCATTGGGAAAAGTACGGTGCGGAGGCGCAGAGCATGCGTACCGCGATGATGGATTATCTGTTCAACGACGATACCGGCGCCTTCGTCCTCAACTACGATCAGGACGGAAACTACCAAGACAACTTTACGGCCGACGAAATTTTCCCGGTGCTCTTCGGCGTTGCCGACTCGACTCAGCGGCAGGCGATTCTCTCACGCCTCAAGGAGGCGGATTTCGTGACGCCGGTTGGGCTTCGCACAATTTCGACCGCCGACGCGTGGTATTTTCCGTCGTATGGTTTCGGGTTGCTCGGCGGCATTTGGCCCGACCTGACGCTCTGGTTTGCCGTTGCGCTGGCTCGCAACGGCATGACCGACGACGCCGTGCATTTCCTGACCCAGACCTATGCCACGATGGAAGCCGGAAGTCCGCGCAACACGGTCCCTGGCGAGTTTGCCGAGTGGTTCGACGGCGGTTCGTTGAGCAATCGGGGCATGTATCTCTCGCCTTGGACCGGCGCGAAGTTTCTCTGGGCGGTTGCCGAAACCGTCGGCGGATTGAACGGCTATCGTACCAGCGGGCGCCCTCATTTGGCGCCGTTGCGTCCTGCGGGTTGGAAATGGGTCGCCGCGGCGCGCGTGCACTGGGGCGGCCGGCGGTGCACCTATGTCATCGATCTGCCCAACGACACGATTTACGCCAACATGCCGGAGCTTTCGGCGGAAGAGCCGTTCGCGTGCATCTATGCCGGCCGCGACGTGAGCGACGAAGTGACGATCTCGCCGGTTGAGGTCGGCGCGATCGCCTTCGAAGACGATGCCGGCGCGGTGCGCATCTTCGTCGGCAATCTGCTCGATCGCGCGCGCGACGTGCTGCTGGAGTTTCGCGGGCATACGGCTCGCGTGAACATGGCGGCCGGCGAACTGCGGGAGGTGCACTTGATCGGCAAACCGAGCGACCGGCGCGCGCGAGCTGCGAAGCTCGACGTGGTTCGTCCGCTGGCGCGCGCATGAGATTCCCGACGATCGTCCTGGCCGTCGGCGCGGCGGTTCTGCTGATTGCCGTCGCCGTCGGGCAGCGCATGGGCGACCGGGTGATGCAGCAGGCCACCCAGCAACAGTTGGAGTCAGTGCTGCCCACCCCGCTGCCGTCCGGCGCGGACGCCTCGGCGCAGCCGTACGGTCCCGATTGGAAGCGCTCACAGTCCCTTTCGGCCGCCGCCGATCCGCGCTTTCCCGATCCTCGCGTGCCGCCAAAGCCGCTGCCCACTTTGCCCCCTCCGCCGAAGGTCACCCCGACCCCGGCGCTGCCGGCCACCCCGACCCCGAATCCCAACATCCCGATCTGGCGCCAGAAGCCGCTGCCGACCTTCGGGCCGACGGCGGAACCTTCCAGCGGCATCCCCGCCTCGCCCGAGGATGGCCTGCCGGAGGCGACGCCGACACCGCCGTAAGGAATTCGTCGCGGCGTTCTCTGGGGAACGCCTGTTAGAATAGATGTATGGAAAAAGGAACGGTAACGGTTAAGCGCGGGCTCGCGCAAATGCTCAAGGGCGGCGTCATCATGGACGTCGTGACGCCCGAACACGCGGCAATCGCGCAAGAGGCCGGCGCCGTCGCCGTGATGGCGCTCGAACGCATCCCGGCAGACATACGAGCGGCCGGTGGTGTTGCTCGCATGAGCGGGATCGAGCTGATTCGTGGCATCATGGACGCCGTGACGATTCCGGTGATGGCCAAATGCCGAATCGGACATTTTGCCGAGGCGCAAGTCCTGCAGCAGCTCGGCGTGGATTACATCGACGAATCGGAAGTGCTGACGCCGGCCGACGACAACTATCACGTCGACAAACACGCCTTTACCACCCCATTTGTTTGCGGAGCGCGCGATCTCGGCGAAGCGCTTCGCCGAATTGCCGAAGGCGCGGCGATGATTCGCAGCAAGGGCGAAGCGGGAAGCGGCAACATCGTCGAGGCGGTGCGCCATATGCGAGCCATCGGCGACGCGATCCGCGAGCTGCGCATCGCTCCAAAGGAAGAACTCGTCGCGCGTGCGCGCGATCTTTGGGCTCCCGTCGAACTCGTCACGGAGATTGCGCGCGAAGGCAAGCTACCCGTCGTACTCTTCTGCGCCGGCGGCGTCGCGACGCCCGCCGACGCCTCATTGATGATGCAACTCGGCGCGGAAGGCATCTTCGTCGGAAGCGGCATCTTCAAATCAAAGGACCCCAAACGCTTCGCGCGCGCCATCGTCGACGCTACGACGCACTTCAACGAGCCCGAGATCGTCTTAGAGGCGTGCCGGTCGCTCGGCGCATCGGAAGCGATGCCGGGGCTCGACATCCGCCAGCTCGCCGAAGCGCAACTGATGGCCCCTCGCGGTGCCTAACCACTTGTCATGCTGAGCGCAGTCGAAGCACGACAAGTGGTCGGCGTGCTCGCGCTCCAAGGCGACGTCGTCGAGCATCTCGCGGCGCTCCAGCGCTGCGGTGCGTCGGCAATACCGGTAAAGACGCCCGCGGACCTCGCGCGCGTGGACGCGCTGATCCTGCCCGGCGGCGAATCCACGACCGTCATGAAGCTGCTCGAGCGCTTCGGTCTGGGGCGACCGATCGTCGAACGCACGCGGGCCGGAATGCCGCTCTGGGGGACGTGCATGGGAATGATCGTCGCCGCGCACGACGTCGTCGGGCTCGACCAACCGACGCTCGATCTCATCGACATCACGGTGCGCCGTAACGCGTTCGGACGGCAGAACGATTCGGCCCAAGTCGAACTTGCGATCCCCGCGTTGGGCAGCGTGCCGTTTCCGGCCATCTTTATCCGCGCGCCTTGGATCGAACGGCACGGGCCCACCGTGGAACTGCTCGCGCGGCGAGAGGGCCACGGCGTGATGGCGCGTGACGGCAACGTCCTCGCGACCTCGTTCCACCCCGAGCTGGGCACCGACGCTCGCCTTCACCGGTACTTCCTGGAGATGGTTGGCCAGCAAGGGAAGGCTTCCACCGCGGCGTAAATTCGTTTCGAGATGTCTAGTGAGGCCGCCGCTCCCGAACAGGAAGGCGTTGGATTTCAAGGGCAGATTCCGCCCGTCGAGCCTCTGCTCAGCGAGATTATCGCGACGCTCGCCCTCGCCGCGCACGCGTATTTAACGGCGCCGGAGGGGCGCGAGCCCGACCACGGCTCGGCGGAAGTCGCGATCGACGTGGCGACCATGGCGTTCGAACGGGTCAAAGAAAGGTTGCGACCGCAAGAGCGGTTAGCAATAACGCAGATGCTAACCGAAACACGGATGACGTTCGTTCGGAAGCGAGGCACCTGAGATGCCTCGCTTTTATAGCTTGAAAGGGACGATCGCATGAGCGAGGTGCTCGTGCTGAACTTTACTTACGAGGCGCTCAACGTCACGAGTTTCCAGCGCGCGGTGAAACTAATTTTTGCCGGCAAAGCCGAGATGCTGCACGGGCGCGAGCGAATGCTGGCCTCGCCGACCTACGAAATGCGCATGCCTTCGATTATCCGCATGCTCTACTACATCCGCCGCCCGATGCAGCGGGTCGCGTTAACTAAAAAGAACGTCCTGATTCGCGACGAGCACGCCTGCCAATACTGCGGCACGCGCGGCGAACGGTTAATGACTGTGGATCATGTCGTCCCCAAGAGCCGCGGCGGCGACTCGACCTGGGAGAATCTCGTTTGCGCCTGCATGCGCTGCAACAACCGCAAGAACAACCGCACGCCGCACGAGGCCAACATGACGCTGCAGCGCAAGCCGCGCCAGCCGAAGTACATTCCTTGGATTCAGATCAAGCGCAACACGCTGCCCGACGAATGGGGCAAGTTCCTCTTCCTGTATAACGTTTCGATCGACGAACGCGTCGAAGCGTAAATCGCGGTAGCGTATACCAATAGACGCCTTCAGTCGGCTTCAGCGCTGAAATAGCGGATCTTAGATGTGATCGCCAGTCCGACCAAGAGTAAGCATATCATTTCGCCGACCCTTTCGCTACGGTGAACCGTGCGGCTGGAACGCCCGGGCCCTTCGTCCTTCGTCCTTCGACTGCGCTCAGGATGACATTACTGCGCTCAGGATGACAAGACGCGCCCCAGCATCGTAGTCGATCACGCCTGAGGCTGCGTCCAGCTAGATAGGGCCGCTCGCATCGAAGCCTTGACGCAACCCCGCTGAGGCCGCGTGCCTTTTGGCGAGTATGCAAAACATAAAGGAAGTAAACCGCCAACCCTCTCCCGGAGGCCGGCCGCAGCCGCTGGCTTTCTACGGCGGGCAGCTGTGGGTTGGTTCGTGGGAAACCGACAAGCTTTACGCGATCGACACAAAAAATTGGGACGTCGTTGACGAGATTGCGCCGCCCGGCAGGCCCTACGGCCTCGCCACGTTCAGCGATGCTCTCTCCGTCGTAGTTGCCCTCGACGACGACGATCGCTATCTTTTCCGTTTCCGTCCCGGGCAGGGCTTCGACAATAAAGTCGCCTGCCCGGACGTTACCGGCTCGCACCTTGCCTCGGACGGATCGACGCTGTATCTCTGCCAGCAGGGAAAGCGGCGAATCTTGGCGCTCGACGCCCGCGGCGAGGTCCAGCGCGAGATCGCGTTGCCCGTGCGGTGCGGCGGCTTGGCGTTCGACGGTTCCGGCAACTCCTTTATGCTTACCGCCGACGAAGAGTTCGAGAATCTCGAGTTCGCACGTGCCGATTTGCAGCAGAGTGTTGCTGCCACCGAACCAATCGCTTCGGTTCCTTTCGACGGGCGCGCGCTAACGTTCGACGGTTCCACGTGGTGGACGAGCGATCGCGAAGAGGGCCAGATCGTGACGTTTACGGCCTAGGCTTTAGTTTCGTAAGAAGCCCGCCATGAAAAGAAACTGTGCGTAGACATGCCGGCAGTACGATATGGAGCCTGAATACGTTGAGAGGCGTGCAGCTCGAAGAACCTCGTCGTTCCAGGGACCCTTTGAAGAGGTTGCATAAATCCAGGCCTCGATAACGTGTCCCGCAGGGTCGAGCGCGATGGCCACCGTTTCCTGAAATCCGCCCGATGGCATGACGTCGGTCCAGGCTTGGGTTGCCGGTTCGGTCACGTCGAGAAGCGTGCTGCTGGAGAACTCTCGAGGGCAGCTGCCAATCTCAAATGGAGGCTTGGCCGGTGCCGCGACGGCCGGCTCGTAGAGGAGCGACGGGAGGGGATTGATATCGGCGTGGGTAGCGGGATTGGCGTCGGTGGGAGCGTCGAATGACGGAACGTCACACTCTGAAGTGCCTTTCGAGTCCCATACGAGCGACGGATCCGCGTAGGCTTCGGCCGATGAAACCCAAATGTGGTGAATCGTCAGAGCTTGCGGAAATGTTACCATCAGCGTCGGAGTGGCGGCGATCGTGTACGTTTGGATTGGGAAAGGCGCTTGATGCATATGGCGGATCGTCGTCGTGAGCGCGACGCGTGAAACGCTCCAGCGATACCAGCCCTTATCGGTGTCCGCCAACAGTGCTGCATTGACGACGCGTGGTGAGAGCGCCGTAAGCTCGTAGGCATAGTGCATCGCGGGCTTCCCGAACGTTGCGCCGATGGGAGACGGAACGCTCGCAGCCGCTGGGCAGAACTCCACTGCCGCGCGAGCCCCTGCGGCCTCGACGATCATCAGCGCGACCACAACTGTGGCGATGGTGCTCAAGCTCCGTAAGCGCGTGGGCTGTGGCTCCTTTCACCGTGCTGCTCTTCCGATTTGTGCGGTAGGGGGGCTTGCCCTGGGAGTGGCTCAGACTCCCAGCGAACGCTGACCCTCAATGATCGATCCCGGACCGCGCTCCGTGGCAGTTGGAGTCCGCACGTGGATTACGGCTGCCGCGGTATTTGCGGGCGCGTACCTCCTCTGGCTCGTCCTCGCCGGCACGCTGTCGGCGTTCGTCTTGCTCTTCACGGGAATTCTAATCGCGGCCGCGTTACGTCCGATCGTCGATCGTCTGAGCGGGCGAATGCCGTTCGGCATCGCCGTCGGCCTTACGTTTGGCGGGGCCCTGCTGATCGCGGCGCTGATTGCCTACGTCTTGATCGCTCCGCTGGGCGTCGAAGTTCAGCGGCTCGTACAAGCGATTCCCGGCTACGTCAACTCCTTGAAAGATCAGCTCGTCGCCGCCGAACGCTTCCTGAAGGACTACCAACTCTCCAAGCAGTTCGCGGGTGCCGTTGCCAACGGCGCCGGCGGCGCGTTCAGCTCGGTCGGAGCGCACCTATTGGCCGGGCCGGCACTGATTGCCGACATTATCGGAAACGCCATCATCATTTTGCTGCTTGCCGTAGGATGGATGCTTTCGTCGGACGACCTGGAGCGCTTCACCCTCAGCCTCTTCTCGCAAACCGCCGCCCACGACTGGAAGCATGCCTTCGACACCATCGGTCTGCGCCTCAGCGCGTACGTACAGGGAATCGTCATCAACGGCACGATTGTCGGCGCGGCGGTGGGCGGCGCGGTTGCGATTTTGGGAGTGCCCTACGCCCTGCTGCTCGGCTTTGTGGTAGCGGTCTTTCAGGCGATTCCGATGGTTGGTGCCGTGATATCCGGCCCGGTCGTCCTGTTAGTCGTGCTTGCGACGAGCGGCTGGGTCAAAATGTTGATCGTCCTGGCCATTTTCACCGTCGTGCAAGTCCTCGATCAGAACGTGCTTTCGCCGATTATCTTCGGGCAACGCGTGCAGTTGAGCTTCCTGCTTATCATTTTCTCGACGGTTGTCGGCGGCATGCTCTTGGGGATCCCCGGAGCGTTTCTGGCGGTACCGGCCGCCGCCGTTCTACAAGTGATCGTCGTCCAGATCATTGCGCCGGCCGTTCGCCGCGCGAACGGCGGCGGCGCTCCCGAGGTGCACAAGTAAGGGGCCGCTCGGGCTGAGGCCGAAGTCCCCAGCTTACCCTTTCACCGAAAGGAGCAGATCGTGAAAAATTTGGTAGGCGAGTTTGACGATTCCGTCGAGACGGCCCACCGGCTCTGGGTCTGGTACCTCGCCCTCGGGATCGCGCTCATTCTGGTCGGCCTTTACTGCATGTGGGCCGAGGGAGCTGCCACGCTGGCATCCGTTTTTCTCCTTGGAGTGGTCGTGCTGGTCGCCGGGGTCGCGCAGATCGTAGGCGCTTTCCTGTCACGCGGCGCCGGGCACGTGGTTCTGCTTCTCATGATCGGCGCGCTGGACGTTATCGTCGGGCTGATGCTGATAGAATATCCGCTCGCTGGAGCGCTGACGATTACCCTCTTGCTGGCCGCGCTCTTTGTTTTTGGCGGGATCTTCCGGTTCGTCTCCGCGCTCTGGCTGCAGTTCCCGCACTATGGCTGGGTGGCTTTCGGCGGGGTCGTGAGCACGATTTTGGGCATTCTGCTTTGGACCCAGTGGCCGGTTTCCGCGTTGTGGTTCATCGGATTCGTCGTCGGTTTGAACTTCGTTTTCGCCGGCTTCTCGTGGTCGATGATGGCCTGGAGGCTCAAAGCCGCGTAGGGACCGGCCGCGTAGCGCGAAAAAGCGGCCTGGAATGTCGCATCTCTGGTTGCCGTTCACGCAGATGCGGCAGTTCGACGCGCGCGCCCGAACGTTCGTGCGAGGCCGGGGGGCGGTGTTGGAGGATGCGCGCGGCCGGCTTGTTTACGATGCCGTCAGCTCGATCTGGACGACGATCCACGGGCATTGCCATCCGCGCATCGTCGAAGCGGTTGCGCGCCAGGCCGCGACGCTGGATCACGCGACGCTTCTTGGCGCGACGAACCCTGTGGCCGAAGAGCTCGCCGAGCGGCTTTGCGCCCTGGCCGGCATGGATCGCGCATTCTTTGCAAGCGATGGTGCCAGCGCGGTTGAGGCCGCCATCAAGATGGCGTTGCAGTATTGGCAGAACGTCGGTCAGCCGCATCGCACGCGTTTCGTGCGGTTGAGCGATGCGTACCATGGCGACACGATCGGCGCGATGAGCCTTTCCGATATCGCGCTCTTCAAGTCACGTTTCGGTAGCGTCACGTTCGAAACGCAAGGCTACGACGCCGCCGCTCCGCTTGGGGACGATGTTGCGGCGGTGATCGTCGAGCCGCTGGTTCAAGCCGCAGCCGGTATGCGGCTCGTTCCAAAGAAGGCTTACGAGCGGCTAAGAGGCGTTAAAGCGCTGATCGTCTGCGATGAAATCGCTACCGGCTTCGGTCGCACCGGCACGATGTTTGCCTTCGAGCAGACCGGCTTGAGCCCGGACATCGTCTGTGTCGGAAAAGGCTTGACGGGCGGCGCGATGGCGCTCTCTGCGACGCTGGTTGGTCCGTCCGTCTACGACGTATTCCTGGGCGAGTCCGACGCATTCGTCCATTTCTTTCACGGCCATTCGTACGCCGGAAATCCGATTGCATGCGCGGCGGCGCTCGCGTCGCTTTCGTTGTTCGAAGAAGAAGGCACGCTCGAGCGTGCTGCGGGCATCGCCACACGAGCGCGCGCGAACCTGGAAAACCTGCGCGCGAATCCGCTCGTGCGCGACGTGCGGCAAGCCGAGACGATGATCGGCATCGAGCTACGCAAAACCTTGGGCCGCCCCACTGCCGACGCGCTGTACGACGCGGGGCACTTCACGCGCCCGATCGGCGACGTGATTCAGTTCGTTCCGCCGCTCTGCTCGACCGGCGACGAAGTCGACAACTTCTTCGAATCGTTGTCATCCTGCCTCCCCGTGTCGTCCTTCGACTGCGCTCAGGATGACACGGAGTGACCTACCTTCAACGGGCGGAGCACGCGCTCGAGGCTATTCGCAGCGAAGATCGCTATCGCGAGCTCCCGGAGCACGGGCTCACCAACGTCATCGACTTTTCGTCGAACGATTACCTTGGCTTGGCGACGGATCCGCAAGTCGTCGAGGCCCTCAAGCGGGCGACTCGCGTAGGCTCGGGAGGAGCACGCCTCCTGGCGGGGCGGAGCCGCGAGCACACGCTTCTCGAGGACGAGCTGGCGGATTGGCTCGGGCGCGAGCGCGCGTTGCTCTTTTCTTCGGGTTACCTGGCCGGCGTCGGCACGGTTCCGGTGCTGGCCGATCTCGTCGAATCGATTCTCTCCGACCAATCCAACCATGCTTGTCTGATCGACGGCATCCGTCTCGCGCGCAAACCGCACCGGGTCTACGGGCACGCCGCCCTCCCTCCGGTAACGGGGTCCAAGACTTCCCTGGTCGTCAGCGAATCGCTCTTCGGCATGGAGGGCGATGCAATTGACCCCGCCGCGCTGCTCGAGCGCTTGCGAGAGCAAGACGTCCTGCTGCTCGATGAAGCGCACGCGCTCGGAATCGCCGGACCGCAGGGGGCGGGTCTGGCTCGCGGGCTCGACGATCCGCGCGTCCTCGTCCTCGGGACGCTCTCGAAAGCACTCGGCTCGCTAGGCGGTTTTGTCGCGGGCCCAGCGACGGCGATCGACCTGCTGGTTAATCGCGCGCGGTCGTTCATCTTCGACACCGCGTTGCCGCCGTCGCTCGCGCTCGCGTCACGCATCGCTCTGCTCCTTGCGCGCCGCGGCGACGACCGGCGCCAACGGCTGCACGCAAACGCCGCGCGACTGCGCGCCGCACTCCCTATGGGCGCCGTCCTGAGCGCAGGCGAAGGACCGATCGTCTGCATTCTGCTGGGAAGCGAGCAGCGTGCGCTGCGCGTCTCGGAGGAGCTATTGAAGCACCGCATCTTCGTTCCCGCGATCCGGCCGCCGACCGTGCCACCCGGCACGTCGCGGCTGCGCATCACGATCCGGGCCGACCACACGCTGGAGCAAATGGATATGCTCGCAGACGAGCTCGGGCGATGCGTCGCTACTTTGTAACCGGGACCGACACCGACGTCGGAAAGACTCGCGTGACGGCGGCACTGGCGCTTGCGCTGCGCCGCGCCGGCGAAAACCCGACCATCGTGAAGATCGTCCAGACCGGAGTGAAGCCGCGCGGGGAAGGCGACGCGCAGCACGCCGGCCGGCTCGCCGGCGTGCCACATGTAGAACTCGCCCGCTTCGAAGCCGCCGGTGACCCCTGGTCCTCGGCGCTCGCCGAAGGCTTGCCTCCGCTTACCGCAGAGCGGCTCGCCGCTCAACTCGATGAGATTCCCGGCACGATCGTTGCCGAGGGCATCGGTGGGATTATGGTCCCCCTCAATGCAGGCGAGAATATCGGCCACGTCGCGGCTGCGGCCAAGCTCGAAGCCGTTATTGCCGTCGGCCTGCGCTTGGGCTGCATCAATCACGCGATGCTGACGCGCAGCCTCTGCCGCGAGCTGAACATCCCAGTGGCCGGCATCGTGCTGGTCGAACGCTGGGGGCGAACGGATCCCACGTACCGCGACCGCGTCTATTGCGTGCTGCAGGGAAGTCTGCCGGTGCTCGGCGTTTTGGGGTTTGCAGCCGCCGAAACTCAATCCGTCGAAGCCGGTGCAAAGCTTTTCGAATCTTTGGTGAACGAAGAGCGCTGATATGGCGCCTTCCACGATCCAACGCGCTCGAGCCGAGCTGCTCGAGTGCGGTCGCCCTGCGGGCTCCGAGCTGCTCGCCGGCTTGGCCGAACTTCCCGCCGAGCACGTGCCGGCTCTCCTAGCGCTGGCCGACGACGTGCGCTCGCATTACTGCGGCAACGAGATCGCCGTCGAAGTGCTGTACAACGCCAAGAAAGGCGGCTGCTCGGAAGATTGCAACTTTTGCTCGCAAAGCGCGCGCTACGCGACCGACGTCCAGCCGGAGCCGCTTTCGAGCGTCGCGGATTTTGTTGCGGCGGCGCGCGCCGCGCACGCCCGTGGCGCCGGTGAGTTTTGCATCGTCGTCGCCGTGCGCGGGCCTTCTGAAAAGCTGCTGGAGCGCGTCTGTGCTGCGGTCGAGGAAATCAAGACCGCGCTGCCGCTGACCGTGGCCGTGTCGCTCGGCATTTTGAACGACCGCCAGATCGAGCGGCTCGCCCAAGCCGGCGTCGATAAAGTCAATCATAATCTTGAAACCTCGCGGCGCTATTTTCCCCACGTCTGCACGACGCACAGTTACGACGAACGATGGGAAACCTGTCAGCGCGTGAAGCACCATAATCTCGAGCTCTGCTGTGGGGGCATCATCGGGATGGGCGAGGATGTCGCCGACCGCCTCGACTTCTTGTCGGCGTTGCAAGAGCTCCAACCCCAAGAGGTGCCGATCAACTTCCTCAATCCGCGCCCGGGCACGCCGTTCGGGGAACGATCGCTGCTCGATCCGGTCGAAGCGCTGCGCTTTGTGGCGATGGCGCGCCTTGCATTGCCGAGCGCGCTCGTGCGCTTTGCCGGAGGGCGCGAGGTTACGCTGCAGGCGCTGCAGGACGTCGGCATGCGAAGTGGTGTCAGCGGCATCGTTCTCGGCAACTATTTGACGACGGAAGGCCGCAGCGACGCCGACGATTTCGCGATGCTGAATCGACTCGGCTTCGAAGTCCTGTCCTAGTTCGCTAGAAGCTTCGCACTCTTGGACCAGCACAGAGCGCCGTACTTTCAAGCGCTGCTCGACTACGTCGACTCGGGCGTACAGCCGTTTCATACGCCCGGGCACGTGCAGGGCGTCGGAATGGATTTGGCCTTCCGCGAGTTCATCGGCGACAATATCTGCGCGATCGACCTCACGCCGATGCCCGGCATCGACGACCTATTGCAGCCGACCGAAGCGATCAAGGAAGCGCAGGAGCTCGCGGCGGAGGCGTGGGGCGCCGGGCATACGTTTTTCCTGATCAACGGCTCGACCAGCGGCAATCAGTGCATGATGATGGCGGCGGTCAACCCGGGCGAGAAGATTGCCGTGCCGCGCAACTCGCACAAGTCCATGCTGGGGGGCTTGGTGATGAGCGGCGCGGAGCCAATCTACATGCAGCCCGAAGTGGACCTGGAACTGCGCATGGACCACTGCGTGACCCCGGAAACGGTCGCGCGCACGATCGAGCAGCATCCCGATCTGGTTGCCGTCTATCTGGTCTCGCCGACCTATTACGGCGTGGCGGCGGATCTCGCGGCGATCGAGCGGATCGTGCACGGTGCCGGTAAGGTGTTGCTCGTCGACGAGGCGTGGGGGCCGCACTTTCATTTTCACCCAGCTCTGCCGCTCTCAGCGACGGCCGCCGGCGCGGATATCTGCATCAACTCGACGCACAAGATGCTCTCAGCATTCTCGCAGTGCGCGATGCTCCATCACCAAGGCGAACGCGTCGCGCTCGACCGGCTGGAAACGGTGCTCAAGATGTTCCTGTCGACGTCGCCGAATCTGCCGATGCTCGCATCGCTCGACGTGGCGCGCAAGCAAATGGCCACCGAGGGCGAGGCACTCCTCTCGCGCACGATCGCGCTGGCGCAAGAGGCGCGCGAGCGCCTAAATCGGATTCCCGGCGTCTACTGCTTCGGCGAAGAGCTGCAGGGCCGCCACGGCATCTTCGATCTCGATCCGACGAAGGTCACGGTGACCGTCAAAGGTTTGGGTTATACCGGGTACGAGGCTTCGGCGCTGCTGCGCCGCCGGTATAACATTCAGGTGGAGATGGCCGATCTTTTTAACGTCGTCGCGCTCTTTACGATTGGGACTCGGCGCGAAGCGGCCGAAGGATTCATCTACGCGTTCGAGGAGCTGGCGCGCGACGACCGGCCGATCGACATGTTCGCGCCGTCGGGCATTCTCGAAGAGCGGCTGAGGCGCGGAACGTTTCAACTTCCCGCCGTCCCCCCAATGCGGATGCTTCCGCGCGATGCATTCTTAGCCGATGCTGAGTTTGTGAAGTTTCGCGAGTCGGCTGGGCGAATCTGCGCCGAGACGCTGACGCCCTACCCACCCGGCATTCCGGTCATCGCCCCGGGCGAGGAGATTACGCGAGAGATTATCGACTATTTGCGCCTCGAGCTAAAGGCTGGGGTGCGCATTCAAGGCCCGTTTGACGGCGAGCTGCGGGTCATCCGCGTCGTGAAGGAGTGACCCCCGAGCGCGGATAACGGTGCAACGAAGGCCTCGGAAGTGAGGAACGATTTTTGGCAGTAAGAGTTCATTCCATCTCCCCTAGTTGGGAACTCTCCCAGCTCCTCGACATCTTCCCGCTCACGATTCGGCAAGCTCTCGTTCGTCTGCGTAACCTCGAAGACATCATTGAAGTCGTGCTCGATTTGGGCCGTCCGCCGGAAGCCCGTTTCGAACACGATTTTATCTATCTGACGGACGTACCGATCGGCCACGAGGATATCGCGCACGTCTGCTCGCGCATCTCACCGTTTGGCGCCGATAATCGCGCCGGCATCGAGCAGACGCTGCATCGAATTAGCGCGATTCGTAACCGAACCGGCAAGATCGTCGGGCTCACGTGCCGCGTCGGGCGAGCGGTGTACGGGACGATCGATATTCTTCTCGACGTGCTGCGCAGCGGGTCGTCGATGTGTTTGCTCGGCAAGCCTGGCGTCGGTAAGACGACGATGCTGCGCGAGTGCGCGCGCGTGCTCTCCGAAGAGCGAAAACGCGTCGTCATCGTAGACAGCTCGAACGAAATCGCCGGCGACAGCGACATCCCCCATCCGGGCATCGGCATGGCCCGGCGCATGCAGGTCGCCGATCCGGCGCTGCAGCACGCGGTAATGATCGAGGCCGTCGAAAATCACATGCCCGAGGTCATCGTAATCGACGAGATCGGGACGGAGGCCGAAGCTGGCGCCGCCCGCACGATTGCCGAGCGCGGCGTAACGCTCATCGGGACGGCGCACGGCCAGACCCTACAGAATCTCCTGATGAATCCGACGCTTTCGGACTTGGTGGGCGGCGTGAGCGCCGTGACGTTGTCGGACGAAGAAGCGCGAAGGCGCGGCACGCGAAAGACGGTTCTCGAGCGTAAGGCGCCCCCGACCTTCGACATCGTCATCGAGATCCACGATCGCGATCGCTTGGCGATTCACAAGAACGTCGCCGAGGTGATCGACGCGTTGCTGCGCGGATATCAGCCACAGCCGGAGGTGCGTCAGCGCCATCCCGGCGGCGAGGTTACCGTCGTTCAAGAGGCCGATACGGAGTCGATGCCCCGCCTGAGCGAAGCCTACGATCATCACGAGCACGATAGCGAGGAGCGGGACCGGCCGCTGTCGATCTTCCCGTACGGCGTCTCGCGCAATAAGATCGAGCGCGCCATCACGAATCTCCGGGTGAACGCCGCAATGGCGCGCAATTGGGACGACGCCGACGTCGTGCTCACGCTCAAAACGCTCGAGCGCAAGGAACAGCCCAAGCTCAAGCAGATCGCCTCGGACAACGTGCCGATCTACTCCATCAAGACGAACACGACCACGCAGATTCAGGCCGCTCTCCGGGACGTATTCAACCTCGGCTCGATCGACAACGAGGAAATTGCGCTGCGCGAAGCCGAGGAGGCGGTCTATCAGGTGATGCTCAACAGCAATGCGATCGAGCTTTCGCCGCAAACGTCGTACATTCGCCGCATGCAGCACCAGCTCGCCGAACGCTACCGTCTGCAATCGCGCAGTACGGGGCTCGAGCCCAACCGCCGCGTCCGAATCTATAAAACCTCCGACACCTAGGTGCTCGTTGTAATCGAGGGTATCGAGGGTAGCGGGAAGAGTACGCTGCACAAAGGGCTCGTCGAGCGTTTGAGCATGGAAGGGCGCGACGTCGTCGTCACGCGCGAGCCCGGCGGAACCGCAACCGGGGATGCGATTCGCTCGATCTTTCTCGACCGCACGTTGACGATCGAACCTTTGACGGAGACTTTTCTCGTGAATGCCGCACGCGCGCAGCACGTCGCCGAGGTGATCCGCCCGGCGCTTGCCGAGAATCGCCTCGTGCTCTGCGATCGCTTCACGGATTCGACGCTGGCCTATCAGGGATATGGCCGGGGTCTCGATCTCGCGTCGTTGCGGCGGCTCTGCGATGAAGCGACCGGCGGAGTGACGCCCGATCTCGTCTTGTTGATCGACCTTCCCATCGAAGTGGCGCGAACGAGGATGCAAGCGCGATCGTATGTCTTGGACCGGATAGAGAGCCAGGACGCCGCCTTCCACGAGCGCGTTCGGCAGGGTTATTTGGATCTGGCAAAATCGCCGCGGCACCAGGTGCTCGACGGCACGCTGCCACAGGATCGCCTTTTGGAAGCGGCGTGGAACTTCATTTCGACGTCGTAGGCGCGCAAGGTCCTAAGCGCTATTTCGACGGGCTCACCGCCGAGACGCTTACGCACGCGTATCTCTTCTCCGGACCTGCGGGCGTCGGGAAAAAGTTCTTCGCGCGGCGGCTCGCGCAGTCGCTGCTGTGTCTCGCACCCAAAGATGGAGTTCTCGGCTATGACGGCGTTTGCTCGTCGTGCCTGCTGTTTCGCGCCGACGGAGCACACCATCCCGATTTCTTGGAACACGAAGGCACGCTGAAAATCGGCGATCCCGATGCGCCGCGAGGTTTTTACCAGGGCGAAGAACTCTCGTCGAGGGATCTCGTGCGGCAGCTTTCGCTGCAGTCCTACAGCGGCGGGATGCGCGTTTTGCTCCTCGGCGACGTGGACTTCGCAACGCGCGAGGCGGCCAACGCGCTGCTCAAGTTCTTGGAAGAACCCCCGAAGGGCGTGGTGATGCTGCTCACAACGCCGGCGCCGGGACGTTTGTTACCGACGATTCGATCGCGCGCCCTCGAGATTCGGTTCCCCTCGCTTTCCAAAGCGCAGGTCCGTGAAGTGCTGGGCCGCATGCATTACGGGGACGACGATGCAGAGCTCGGAGCGTCGCTCGGCGGCGGAAGCGTGACGCGCGCCGTCGCGGCTCTCGGGGGAGAAGAAGAGTCGCTGCGCGCGCACGTCGCGCGCTGGTTCTTCGAAAGCGTTGAGGGCGCGTCGCCGCACGATGCGTGGGCAACCCGCGAGACGCTCGACGACGGGCTGGAAACGATTAAAACTCTGGTCCGGGATTGGATAGTCGCCAGCGGTCACGATGGGGTCGCGCTCGTGTCGCTCGACTACGCCGACCGGCTGCACCGGCTGCGACCGCTCGACGCGAAAGAAGCCGTGACCCTCCTGGGCAAGCTCGATGAGGCGCAACGCCTCGCGCGGACCAACGTCTCACCGGTGCTCGTCGGCGAACTGGTCCGCATGTCGCTCCCGGCCGCTACCAATAACCCCTAAACACTACGTCGTCGTACTGCCTGGAAAACGGAAAGGCAAGGTACGCCAAGGCAATCGCGCGCGCTCCGGCGCTCACGAAGTTCCAAATCGTCGGCGACACGTGAATCAACAGATACGGTAATCCCAGCGGCACGGCGACGTACCAGATCGCAAAGAACACTAGGGCCAGTATGAGAGAGGCAATCGGCGCGGCGCGGACCGCTCGTACGGACTGGGAGAGCGCCAGCGTGCCGGGTATTCCGCCGATCGAAGCCGCCGGAATCGTGTAGATCAGAAAGAAGGCGGCCACGGCTCCGAGCACGAGCCCGAGCGCTCCGAAGAACGATCCGATATAGCTTGCCGCCCACACGACGAACACGAAACCCAACGCCGCGAACAAAATGCCGCCGAACTTGGCACGACCCTCCTCCCACGCCTCGTCGAACGCGCCGCGGCGGCCGCGCCAGACGGCGTTTGCCTGAATGATCGTGACGCCAAAGGCCCAGAGATAAACCAACTGCACGAGCATTTGAAAGATGCCCCCGCCCGAGCCACCGAGCGGATCGGTAAAGAGGTACGAAAGCTGAGTCATCAAGAGTTCGACGACGGCCGCCAACACCGGCAGGACGAAGATGGACGGGTGCCGCGCGAGAAGTCCGAAGGCCTTGAAGTAGATCGTGAGATCGACGTGCTGGCGGCTTTTCACGGGCTAGAAGCGCGCGCCCTCGAGCGCGTGCCGGCACGAGCAGTCGGAGCCAAGCGGAATCTTTTCGATGATTCTGCCTATAGCGTTCTTCACGCGTTCGTTGTTGCGGTTGAAGACCTCGATCACTTCGTGGTGCGAAACGGCCGGCATCCCCTCGAGGCCAACGTCGTAGTCGGTAATCAGGGAGATGTTGACGTAACACATTTCGAGCTCGCGCGCCAGATAGGCCTCGGGATACTGCGTCATATTGATGACTTCCCAGCCCTGGCTTTGGAACCACTTCGACTCGCTGCGCGTCGAAAACCGCGGTCCTTGGATTACGACGACCGTGCCGCGCTCGAACGTCTCGATATCGAGCGATTTCAGCGCTTGGATCGCGATCGGCCGCATGGTCGGGCAGTACGGATCGGCAAAGCTCACGTGCGTCGTGATCGGTCCGTCGTAGAACGTGTCCTTCCGGCCGCTCGTGCGATCGACGAGTTGGTCGGCGACCACCATCGAACCGGGCGGCACGCTCTCGAGCAGCGAGCCGCACGCCGTCGGCGCGACGATCCACTTTACGCCGAGCTTCTTCATCGCATAGAGATTTGCCCGATAGTTAATGGCTTGCGGCGGAAACCGGTGATCCTTGCCGTGGCGTGGCAGAAAGGCGACGCGGCGTCCGGCGATCTCGCCGAGTGCGACCTTGTCGCTCGGCGCCCCGTACGGCGTCTCGACCCAGGCTTCGCGCGCGTTCGCGATCAGCGAATAGAAACCCGACCCGCCGAATACGCCGATATCGGCCCGCAAATCATCACTCATACGCTTGCGCTTCTAGCGTAACGACCTCGATAAATCCTGTGAAGATTAACCCTTGCGCATGGGATTACTTTGTGGTACAAAGTTAATAGCTTTGCGTTGCAAAGTACGCCGTCACCACTGAAGGGCCTCTCATGCTCAAACGCCTGATAGCCATAATCTTTATCTTCGGCTCGGCCAGCGTGGCCTGGATGATTCTGGGAGCGACGCTCGTGCAGCGCACGAACGATTCGGACTCAAGTCAGCGCGACAAGCTCGGTGCGCTGTGGGGCAGCGCACAGACGCAATTGGCGCCGCAAGCGAGCGCGCGAGTGGCGGTCGGCAAGCACGCTTACGAAACGGTCGTCATTCCGATTCGCAGCAGCCGGATCAACGTCAATCTCGATCTCGAGCAGCGCCGCGACGGCCTCCTTTGGTACAACCTTTACAACGTCCGGTTTCTCGCGCATTACCGGATTCGAAACAACACGAGCAGCCGCCGGCTCTCGGTGCATTTTGGATTCCCTTCCACCGACGGAACGTACGCTGACTTCCAGGCTTTCATCGGTGGCCAGCGGGTGACGGACCCGACCGCACTCGATCAGGGCTGCGTCACCTTCACGCTTCCGCCGGGTGAGGAAACCTCGATGGACGTCGGCTACCGGTCGCGCGGAATGGGGACGTGGATGTATCGCTTCGGTACGGGCGTCGAGTCCATCAACGATTTTGCGCTAACGATGACGACGAACTTCGACGCGATCGACTTCCCGCCGCAGACGTTGCCGCCCGACCACGAAACGCCGCTGCGGGCCGGCTGGCGCCTGCAATGGCGCGACGCAACGTTGGTCACCGGCAACGGGATCGGGATGGCGTTCCCCTACCCGCTTCAGCCGGGTCCGCTGGCGCAGCGAATCACCTTCTGGGCGCCCGTCGCGCTATTTTTCTACTTCTTCGTCATGCTCGCGATCACGGCACTTCGCAAGATCGACCTGCACCCGGTCAACTATTTCTTCCTCGCCGCTTCGTTCTTCGCGTTTCACCTGCTCTTCGCGTACCTCGTCGACCGAATACCGATCGAGGCCGCATTCGCAATATGCTCGGCGGTCACGATGTTCCTTACGATATCCTACCTGCGCCTGGTGGTCGGCTGGCGGTTCGCCGCCGTCGAGAACGGGCTTGCCCAGCTCGTCTATCTCGTCTTGTTCTCGTATGCCTTATTCAACGAAGGCTGGAGCGGTCTGACGATCACGATCGGCGCCATCGTCACGCTGTTCGCAATCATGCAGCTCACGGGACGGATCCGCTGGAGCGAGCACCTTGCCGAGGGCGCCGCGTGATCTATTCGTAATCCGGAGCGAAGTAGTCGCTAGTGTATTGCCTCATGAAGAACTTTGGCGGCAGCGGCGCCTTGATCTTTACGTACTTGGCCGGACTCTGCGTGAAGTCGAAGCATTCGTCTGCGGGTGAAAGTGCGCGCCTATCAGCTGGCGTCACGAGATGGCCGAGACCCCACAGATTCTCGGCAAACTTGATCACGCTCGCCGTCTCGTACTGGTCGTGGCAAACGAAGCCGTGCTTAACGTACGGGGAGAGCATGACCAGCGGAACTCGCATCCCCAAGCTGTCCCGGTCCTCGAGCGGCGGTGGCACGGGATCGTACAGGCCGCCCCAGTCATCCCACTGGATGAAGATTGCCGTCGAGTCCCAGAACTTGCTCTCGCCGACTGCATTGACGAGCGCCGACACCCACGACGGCCCGTAGCCGCCCGGGCAGTTAACGTGATCGGAGTCGTCGCAGACCGGTGTGATCCACGTGAAGTTTGCAAGCTTCCCTGCCTTGACGTCCTTGAGGAACTTCCAGTTCGGCGTGATGACGTTCTTCCAGTCGGGCCCGTAGTAAATGTGCTTGACGGCCTGATAGCTCGACCACACCGCTCCGTCGTGGCTGCCCCCGCCATACTTGGTGGCGTAGAAGCGCCACGAGAGCTTCGCCTTGTCGAGCTCATCGCCCAAGGTCTGGTAATCGAAGCAGGCCGACTGATAACCGCCGATCGTGCGCTGCTTCGTGATCCACGCGACTTGAGAATTCTTTACCGGACAACCCCAGGATCCGCTGGGAAGGTCGACGCTCCAGTTTGCCTGCGCGGCGATGATGTACTGATGCGCGACGAAGCTCTCGTCGAGCTGCGATTGGAACATGTGGTCGGCAAGCGCGCCTTCGTGTGCCATGTCGAAGTACGGCTGCGAGTCGCTACGCGGCACGTAGACGTACTCGGGATACTTGACGGGACCGCCGCCATTCGCCTCATTATTGAAGCCGTTGTTGCGGCAGTCGCTACCTGGGAGGCTACCCGTTCCGTTGCATGCCGCGATGAAGGCGTCCAGAGAGTGATCGATCACGTATTGGTCCGACAGCGGCACGGGCCGGAGTTTGACCGTTTGGCCGGTCGAGATTTTGCCGGTCTTGACGGTTAACGCGCCGGGATAGCCGTAGAACATATCGTTGAAGCTGCGGTTCTCCTGGACGATGTAGACGATGTGGGTGATCTTCCCGGCGCCGGTAGCGTCGAGCACGCGCAATGCCGTGCCGCCTTGCATATATGGCAAGGGCTGCGAAACCGACGCGCAACCCGAGAGTACGAACGCAAATGCCGTCAATGCGGCGGAGCATTGGCTCCAAAATGTTTTCATCTGTTAAAATCCGATGGCTTTAGGTCGTCAAGGAACTTCTTGAATCGGGCCATTTCGGTGTCGTTCGCCGGCCTCTTCTCGGTCGTGGCCGCCTCCTCGAGGACGATCTTGTCGGAGACGAAGATCGGTGCGGGGACGCGGAGCGCGAGCGCGATCCCGTCGGACGGGCGCGCGTCGATTTCTTGCAGCTCGCCGTTGGTGCGCACGACGAGCTTGGCGAAAAACGTCGAGTCTTTGATGTCGTGAATCACAACCTGCTCGAGGTTGGTGTTGAGCGACTCGAGGATGTTACGCATGAGATCGTGCGAGAGCGGACGCGGCACCGGCGCGCCTTCCAGTGCGAGCGCGATCGCCGTCGCTTCAAAGGGACCGATCAGTATCGGGAGATAATGCGAACCGTCCATATCCTTAAGGATGACCACGGGATCATGGGTTAGGAGGTCGATTCCTAGCTTGTCGACCTTCATTTGGCGCATCCAGACCTATCCGACGCCCCCGGCAGATTCTCTTGCCGAAGCATGCAGCCCCTCGCGACCGCGCAAGGGCGGGGCGTGCGAGCGGCCGAACCCGCGGCCTGTCAACTATGGCACTCTCCTGCGGAATCGTCGGCCTGCCGAACGTCGGCAAGTCCACCATTTTTAATGCACTAACGCGCTCGGCCCAAGCGCTAGCCGCAAACTATCCGTTTGCGACGATCGAGCCCAATGTGGGCGAGGTCGCGGTACCGGACCCGCGGTTGCCGGTCCTCCAACGGCTCGCCGGCGCCGCGCGGATCATTCCGGCAACCGTTCGCTTCGTGGACATCGCCGGCTTGGTGCGGGGCGCCAGCGCGGGCGAGGGGCTCGGCAACGCCTTTCTAAGCCACATTCGCGAGACCAATGCGATCGCGATGGTGGTCCGCTGTTTTGAGGACGACGAGGTGACGCACGTGGAGGGCACGGTCGATCCGCGGCGCGACTCCGAGATCATCGGAATCGAGCTGGCCCTGGCAGATCTTGCGACGATGCGAAAGCGCCTGCCGAAGATCGAGCGAGAGATTCGAGCAAATCCCAAGATGCGCGAATATCTCGCGGCCGCGCAGCGCTTGACCGCCGCGCTGGAAGAGGCGCGCCCGGCCCGCAGCTTTGCGGCGGACTCGCTCGAGGGTCAGGTCGCGGCCGAATCGTTCCTTCTGACCTCCAAACCGATCCTGTATGTCGCCAACGTGGACGAGAACCAAATCGGCAAAAGTTCGGAGAAGGTATGGGCCGTCGAGGAGATCGCGCGCGAGGACGGCGGCCGGGCCATCGTGCTCAGCGGCAAGGTCGAAGCCGAGCTGGCCGGACTCTCGGAAGGCGAGGCGGCCGAGTTTCGCCGGGAGCTGGGCATCGAGCGCAGCGGCCTCGACGATTTGGCGGCCGAAACTTACGAGGTGTTGGGCCTCATGACGTTCCTCACGGCGGGCGAAAAGGAAGCCCGTGCCTGGCCGATTCGCAAAGGGACGGCGGCGCCCCAGGCGGCCGGTACGATTCATAGCGATATCGAGCGGGGCTTCATCCGCGCCGAGATCGTCTCGTACGAGGATTACGTGCAATACCAGACCATGGAGGCATTGCGCGCCGCCGGGCGCCTGCGCAGCGAGGGCCGGGACTACCTGATGCAAGAGGGCGACGTCGTAAACTTCCGATTCAACGTATGAATCGAGGGGCTCGGCCGCCGAAATCGGGAAAGGGTGACGCATGACCACTGCTCTGCGCGAAACGGCGCCCTCCGTCCGCGACGTTTCAGTCTTTGGCGATGCGATCGCGTACTTTAACGAAGCCGCCGATTTGCTCGAGCTCGACGCCGGCATGCGCCGGATTCTCACCCATCCGTCTCGCCAGATCATTTTCTCGATTCCGTTCCAGCGGGATTCGGGCGAGTTTGAGGTCTACACCGGCTATCGCGTGCAGTACAACTTCGCGCGCGGACCGGCAAAGGGCGGCATCCGCTACCATCCCGGCGTGACCCTCGACGAAGTGACCGCACTGGCCTTTTGGATGACGTGGAAGTGTGCCGTCGTCGATCTGCCGTTCGGGGGCGGCAAAGGCGGCGTCACCTGCGATCCCGCGACGCTGTCGTTAAACGAGCTCGAGCGCATCACGCGCCGGTATGCCGCCGAGCTGGTCGAGGTCGTCGGCCCGGATAAGGACGTTCCGGCGCCCGACGTCAACACGACGCCGCAAGTCATGGCCTGGTTCATGGACACGTACTCGATGCACGTGCGCCAGAACATGCCGGGGGTGGTCACGGGCAAGCCCTTGGAGATCGGCGGCTCGCGCGGCCGCGTGGAAGCGACCGGCCGCGGCGTAACGATCTGCGCGCTCGACGAGATGGCCGAAATGGGGCTGCGCCCCGAACAAGCGACGATTGCCATTCAGGGCTTCGGCAACGTCGGGCGCTACGCCGCAAAACTTTTCGAAGACCGTGGCTGCAAAGTCGTCGGCATCTCCGACGTGACCGGCGCGTACTATAGCGAGGAAGGCATCAACGTTTTCGCCGCGATGGAGCACTCGTCCAAGTTCGGAACGCTCGAAGGTTTTAAAGGCGGAGACAGGATCACCAACGCCGAGCTGCTGACCAGTCCCTGCGACGTGCTCGTCCCCGCCGCGCTCGAAAAGGTTTTCACTCCCGAGCTGGCGTCGAAAGTTCAAGCGAAGCTCTTAGTCGAGGGAGCGAACGGACCGACGACGCCCGAAGCCGACCGCATCTTCCGCGAAAAAGGCATCGTCGTGATTCCCGACATCATGGCCAATGCGGGCGGCGTCACCGTTTCGTATTTTGAGTGGGCCCAAGACCGCATGGGCTACTTTTGGAAGGAAGCGGAGGTCAACGAGAAGCTCGAAGACTTTCTCCTGACGAACCTGCGCGCGATCCGCGCGATCGCAAACTCCCGCCACGCAACCCTTCGAACGGCGGCCTATACACTCGCCATCGATCGCGTCGTTAAAGCGTCGTTACTCCGCGGCATCTACGCGTAGAGATTACGGTCACCGGCCCACCAAGCGCGCAATCCTCGCAGCAGCGTCAACGTACGTCCGCAATCGCCCGACGACGAACGGTGCGTCGGCGCATTTCTGGCCGGTGAGTTCCCTGTCGGCCTGCGAGAGGGCCGCTGCCAGACGGTCGCCGGGCGTTGCGCGATGCGACTCGCGCAGCGCGACTGCGAGTGCGGCTATCCGGCCGTCGAGCGCATCGGCGAACCGGGCCAAGGCGTCGGCGCACGCCGGCGGGAGCGGCGTTCCAAGCGCGCTCTCGAGCGCGAGGTTCGCAAGCGCGAAGCGCTGCGTTGCCGCAAGTATCCGAAGCGCTCGTCCGACGGCGATGGTGTGGACTCGGTGCGGCTCGTGGCGGCTTCGATCGATGGAGGCCTCGACGGTCGTGCGTATCCGCCATGCATCGGTGCGCGCCCGCTCGATTCGCTGCCGCGCCTCGTCCGACGGCGCCGCGTACGCTCGCAGAATCGCGTCTGCCAAATCGCGCTGCGCGTCGAGAAGGTCTGCCAGCAACGCGCGCGTCCGCTTGCGTTCCCACGTCGGCAACGCCAGATAACCGATCATCGCGAGGCCGCCGCCCGCGATGGTATCCAGAACGCGCGCGGCAATGGTCGTCGTGCCCGGAAGGCCGCGCATGCTGAGCACCAGCACCACAAACGAAGTGATCGCTACCGTAAAGAGCGCGTAGTTGGGATTGAAGGTGACGTACGCGGCCGCGGCCGCGACCAGAACTCCGGCCACTTGCAGCCCTTCGTGTCCTCGTACCAGCCGTAGCACCAACGTCGCGACGACCGCGCCGATCAAGGTGCCGGCGATGCGGGTGAAACCGCGCAGAAACGTCGTTTGGAAATCGGGCCGGAGCACGATCGCCGCGGTCATCGGAATCCAATAACCGCGGTCGGCCTCGAAATGCCGTCCCAGCACCATCGCGAGGCTCATCACCACCGCCGAACGCAAGGAATCGCGGCTGCGCCATTCGATGTGATTTTCGACGTACGGTCCGGGGCGAGGCTTCGAGAGCAGATGCACGTTGGGAAGCCGCCCGCTCGAGAGCATCGATGCGGCCAGCACGGCATCGCGGAGGTTAACGCCTAGGTCGCCGGCGAGCTCCGGCAGTTCGACCGCTTCGGCCTTTTCAGTACCGCGCAATAAACCGGCGATGACGTTGAGCTGGTCGCCGAGAGTCTTGGGAACTTCGTGCGTCGTCGCCAGCGCGCCCAGAAGTTTCCGAATGAGCTCCGAGTCTTCGAGCAAACGCTCGAGCCGGGCGCGATCTGCGGCGCGCGCAAACGGTTGCGGATCGGCCAACACTTGGCGCGCAGTCGCAAATGGCGTGATCGGCGGCATTGCGGGCGAACCGCCGGCGACACGGCGCGCGTATTCTGCGAGGTTTTCGTAGACCTCCGCCAGTGCCGAACGCTCGGCGGTGAGGCGCTCCGCCGGTGAAACGAGCAGTACGAGAACCGCTTGAATGAGGCCGCCGCCCAGCACGAGGGCCGATTGAAACAGCGCCGCGCCCGGCGCCAACGGTTGGCTGGAGAAGAGCACGAAGGCGACCAGCGAGTTGAGCGCGACCGTTGCCGCGGCTGGGCCGAGTTGGCCAATCGTTCCGCACGCATAGCCCGCGACCGCCGTTGCCGCGATCAATCCAACTGTGGAATGCGCCGCCAACGCGCCAATGAAGCTGGTCGCCGCCATGCCGGCCGCCGCGCTGAGTATCGCGATCAGGCGCGTCCGATAGATCCCCTGCAACGAAGTGAAGCCGGTGATGAAGGCGCCGATCGCCGCGGCAACGCCGAGCGAAGGTTTTCCGAGCAGCACCGCAATCACGAGCGGAATCGCTACGCCGATCGTGCAGCGTAGCGCGTATCCGGGCTCGAGCGCCGATCGATCGAAGGTGCCTGCCGTCGCCACGAGCTCGCGCAGCCAGGTCAGCACCGAGGTTTAGTCTGTGATGTCGTTAGGCGGCGCGTAGGGGTCGGGGTAGCAGTAGTTTGCGTTCTTACAGCGAGTGCCTTGATACGCGGCCTTGACGTCGATCTGCGGGATATGCGTTCCGTACGCTTTGTTGATCACATCGATGAACTCATACGCGATGATGGCATACCCGGTGTTCGACGGATGCAGTCCGTCGAAGCTCAGCATTCCATACAAGTATCCCAGCGTGCAACAGACGTGCGGGTTAATCGACGCTGCGAACTTAAAATACGGATCCGACGGATTTGCGCTCGCGAGGCCGTGAAAGATCGCCTGAACGTCGACGAGCGGAACGTGCGAGGCCGTGGCGGCATCGCCGATTCCCTGATTGATCGCGTCGTTGAGCGCCTGAATCTTCCCGGCGAACTCCGGTGTGATGTAGTAGTTTCCTAAGCCGCTGCCGGGAACTACCTTGCACCCGGGAGCGGGCACGGCGCAATCGAGTTCGGGGAAACTGCTATAGTGATGAGCTTGGGAATATTGCAAGATCTCGACGACTCCCGAAAGAGTCAGGTAGCCACAGGGCTTGGTTACGCTGGCGGGCACGCAGCCTTGCGGCGTCGTGAGATGGTATTTGTTTGCGACTAACGTGACGTCTGATTTGCTTATAAGGATAGAACCGCGGTGGAGCAGGCAGTACGCATAGGTTCGCAGCTTACACTCGTACTGGTCGCGTGGGTTGGTGACCCGTTGGAAGTAGCCCACCTCGAGAATGTTTGGCAGGTTGGCGACCACGATGCGAGCTCCGGCGTGTTCCAGGGTGCCGAACGTCGCGCGCAGGTCGCTTTCGGCTTGCGCTGCATTGCGGTCGCCGCCGACAAATCGTCCACCGCTTCCCATGTATTTGAGCACGTCGTTGGCGCCAAGCCAGACCGTCGCCAAGGTCGGATGCCGGGATGCCGCAGCGTTAACGTCCGTGAGGTTCGGGCCGAGTTTTGTGAAGTTGCCGAGCACGGGCCAAAACGTCGCGCTCTCATCGGCGACGACCATGCTAAGAAGGCCCGGCACGCCGGCGATTGGCTTGCAGGTATCGGTCTGCGGCTGATGGAGCACGTTGGCTTCGTGGAGCGTCAAGCCGGGGATGCCGACATCTCGAATCTCGGTCGAGTCCGGGTCCATTCGCACGCGTGAGAGGCCGTTTAAGTGGTAGCCGGCTTCATTGAACCCGTTATTGTCCGTGCAGATGTTGCCGTATTTCTGTTCTTGAATTGGGAACTCCGCGTTCCAAGGTATGATCTGATTGTTCAACCCGGGCTTTCCGATGAGCGGCAATGGGCTGGTCGACGGTTCGTACATCTGACCGATCGCCGTGTCGAGCGATTGACCCGAGGCCTGCTCGTAGAGGTCCGCCCACCAGCCGTTTTCCTGACCCTGCGGAACGGAATAGTGCACATAGTCGATGTAGGCGCTAACGCCTGTTGCTCCGAGGAATCCGTTGGACTGATAACCTGCCGTCAAGCTGTCGCCGACCCCGACGATGTTCGAAAGAATCGTCGTCTGCGGCCGCACGTGCGCGCCACGCAGCGGAAGAACCTGGCTCGACGTAGCGCTCCCTCCGCCGCAGGCTGCGAGCGCCGCGGTCGCGAGCACCGTAAAGAGAATGTGAGCGAATGAGTTTTTCATAGTGTAGCCTCTGGCACTTATAGTGGAAAGACGGTCGGCGAGCCGATGCCGAACTCCAGTTGGATCTGCGTCGCCTTCAGGCCGCCGATCGCCAATCCACATGCATTGTTGATCGCTTGCTGGGCCGTAAGGCACTTGATTCCAACGACGCCATCCGGCCCAAGGTTCGTCGGACTGCCGCTATTGAGCACGGCCTGAACGAAGGAGAACTTCGTCAACCGCTGCGACACGCCCAAGAAATAGGCGAAGAGGTGCTCGGGATACGGATCGGTCGGTAGATAGTCGCGCGCGCTCTGCGGCTCGAAGAAGAGCGTCGTCGTGCGCGTCGGTGTGTACTCAAGATACAACACCTGGGGAAACTGCATCGAGTTGCCGGAGTTGGCTCCCGCGGTGTGAACGAGCCACTGCGGGGCAACGGTAAACGTCCCGAACATCTTCGGCGTCTTCAGAAACGGCAGCGTGATGGCGACGGCGTAATATTGCGCCGTACGCACCGGAATGTTCTCGACCGGCCCATCCGGCAGGTTATACGTGAAGGGAACGACGTCGTTGTGGCCCGGCGCAAATGCGATGAGGCCGCCGCGGGCAACGTACGTTGGCGTAATGACGATTGGCACGGGGCCCGGCAGTTTGTCCGATTTGATCACGAAGAGCTTTTCGAGCATAAAGACGCCGAACGTGTCCTTCGTGGCTACGTTGATATTGCGCCCCGTTCCGGGGCCGCACGCCGTTCCGTTGCTCAAGTCGGCGCAGCCGACCGGATTGCGGAAGCCGGCGAGATAGACCGGCGCCAAGCCGCTGTTGAACCCCTGCGGCCAGTGCTGGAGCTGGAACATGCTCACGACCACTCGCGTCGACCAGTTGAAGCCGTAACTGGCGGAGAGATCGGTGCCGCCCATAAGCCAACCCTTACCGTACGATCCGATGTTGCCGTACGGATTGGCGGCCGAAATTGCTGCGGTATATGTGAACCTCCCGCCGGGCAGCTCGATCACAGGGCCAATCGGCTGTTGCGAAACCGGCGGCGCCTGCGCAACGCTGGGGCTCGTTGCCGCGGCTTGACGTCTTGCCTTCTCGCGAGCTGCCTGCTGTTGATCCAGGATATTTTTGATTGCGGTGTTTGCGCCGGGAACGATGGATTGTTGATAAATGTTCTCGGTGCCGTCAGCCAACGCCGGCAATGCCGGAACGATAGTCGTTATTGCCGCCATTGCGGCGAGCACCGCGAGAAAGAAACGTCCGAGCATGCAAGCAACTCCCTGAGATCGCCGGTGACAGCAGTTATCAAATCTATCAGGCGTTTAACCGGAGGTTGGGCTTAACGATTGCAAACCCTTTTCTTGATGTTCGCCACTCGTTTGACCGTCGCGTCCCGAGGGTTTTCCACGCAGTTCTAGTGACTTAATAATGACGTAGAGCACCGGCGTGATGGCGAGATTTAGGAACGTCGAGATCAGCATGCCGCCGAAGACGACGGTACCGAGTGAATGGCGCGCGGCGCTGCCCGCGCCCGTCGCAAAAACCAACGGAATCACGGCGATGATGAAGGCAATGGACGTCATCAAGATCGGGCGCAAACGAGTTTGGGCTGCGCGCATGGCCGCTTGGACGATGCTCGCGCCCTCGCGGAGCTGCTGGTTCGCGAACTCCACGATCAGAATTGCGCTCTTACTGGCGAGGCCGATCAGCATGACGTAGCCGACCTGCGCGTACGCATCTTGCGCGAGGCTTGGATCGAAGAGTCCCGGGATGGGCAGCAAGTGACGAAGGTTCATGAATCCGAGCGCGCCGAAGAGCGCGGCCGGCACGGCGAGCAAAACGATGAGCGGATCGATGAAACTCTCGTATTGGGCCGATAGCACGAGGAAGACGAAGACGAGACCGAGCGCAAAAATAATCGTGCTCAAACTGCCCGCGGCAATCTCGTCAAGCTGTAAACCCGACCACTCATAGCTCATGCCCGGCGGCATGACCTTTTGCGCGATCTGATCCATCGCGGTGAGCGCCTCGCCCGAACCGTGACCCGGCGCGTTGTTGCCGTTGAGCTCGATGTTGCGGTAGAGATTGTAATGGCTGATGACCGGCGCGGTATCCACTTGCTGCATCTGCACGAGGGCGGCGAGCGGCGTCATCACGGTGTTCGTCGCGTTCGTGCTGCCGGTGGGACTAAACGGCGCTGGGGTCGCCAAGGGATTGACCGACGCAGCGGTGTTGTTTGCCGCGGAGCCGGAGCTTACGTACAAGCCTTGCAGCGATGAGATGCGGTTACGGAACGGCTCGTCGGCCTGCACGTCGACCTGCCACGAGCGATTGAGATACGTGAAGTTGTTAACGTAGAGCGACGCGAGATCGACTTCGAGGGTATCGAAGATGTCGGTCAGCGAGATGCCGACGGCCTTGGCCTTGCTGCGATCGATGTTGAGTTGAACCTGCGGCGAGTTGAGGCGAAACTGCGTGAAGACGTTCATGAGCCGCGGATCTTGCGCGGCTGCGCCCATCATCTCAAAGGCGGTCTTCGTCAGCACGGGGAGACCCGCATTCCCGCGATCTTCGAGCTCGAACTGGAATCCGCCAAAGCTTCCGACGCCGTTGATTGCGGGCGGGTTGAGCGCGAAGAGCTGAGCCTGCGGAATGTTTTTGAAAAAGCCGTAGTTGACGCGGTTGATGACCGCGTCGATGTTGTCGCCTGCACCTTTGCGCTGACCCCAGGGCTTGAGGAGGACGAACATCAGTCCGCGGTTCGGAGCCGATCCCGTGAAGCTGAAGCCTCCGACGTCGAACATATAGCGCACCTGCGGCTGGCTTCGAATGATCGCTTCGGCCTTTTGCGCGATGGCCTGCTCGGCCGAGAGCGAGGTGCCTTCGGGGGCCTGCAGCAACACGATGAAGTAGCCTTGGTCTTCGCTCGGAATGAACGACGTCGGCGTTTTCACGAACATGAAGAGCGTCGCCAGCAGGGCGAGGCCGAAGACGCCGGTCACGAGCCAGCGAAACCGGAAGAGCCGCGGCAACTCCGACGCATACCAATGGCGGAAGCGCGCGAGACCCTTGTTAAACCACTTGAAAAAGATGAACTGCGACTCGACTTCGCCCGTGAGCAGCCGTGCCGACATTACAGGCGCGAGCGTCAGGGCCTGGAAGAGCGAGATCGTGATCGCGGCCGCGATCGTTAGGGCAAACTGCTTATAGAGCTGTCCGGTCGTGCCCGGGAAGAAGCCGACCGGAATGAAGACCGCTAGGAGAACGAGCGACGACGCGACGACGGCGCTCTGGATCTCGCGCATGGCCTCCGCGGCGCTCGCAACGCCGCTTTGGCGCCCCTTGTTCATCTCGATGTGACGCGCGATGTTTTCGATCACGACGATGGCGTCGTCGACGACCAGACCGGTGGCCAGCGTCAAGCCGAAGAGCGTGATCGTGTTGATCGTGAAACCAAAGATCTTCATGACGAAGAACGTTCCGATCAGCGAGACCGGAATCGTTACGGCCGGAATCAACGTCGACCGCGGGTTCTGCAGAAAGACGTAGATGACGAGCACCACGAGCACGATGGAGAGCAGCAGCGTAATAATGACTTCTTTGACCGACTCGGCAACGAAATCGGTCGTATTGAAGGCAACGGTGTAGTGAAGGCCCTTTGGAAAGTTCTTGGAGAGAACGTTCATCTCGCTCAGCACGCCGTTGGAAACCTGCAGCGCGTTGGCCGTCGGATACTGTAAGATCCCCAGGCCGATGGTTTCGGGATTGCCGTTGAAGCGCAGCGCCGTGCTGTAGTCCTCGGCGCCGAGCTCGACGCGCGCGACGTCACCCAAACGCGTAAACCCGCCGTTGGGATTCGCGCGAAGGATGATGTTGGCGAACTGTTGGGGGCTGGAAAGCTGCGTCAGCGCGTTAACGGTGTAGGTATACGGCTGGTTTTTCGACTCGGGAGCCGCGCCGATGCTTCCGCTGGCAATCTCGGCGTTCTGCTCTTGCAGGGCAGTGACGACGTCGCCGGCGTCGAGCCCTTGCTGCGCCAGCTTGGCCGGATTGATCCAGATCCGCATCGCGTACTGGCGTTGGCCGAAGACGCGGACGAGCGAGACGCCCGGCGTGCGCGAAAGGTCGTTGACGATATTGAGCTGCGCGTAGTTGCTCAAAAAGAGCGTATCGTACTTGCTGGTATCGGACGTGAGCGCGATGCCCATCACGAAGGATCCCGAGTTTTTGCTCACCTGCACGCCGACTTGCTGCACCGTCGCGGGAAGCTGGCCGATCGCGGACTGCACGGAGTTCTGCACGTCGGCGGCGGCAATATCGAGATTCGTTTCCAGCGTAAACGTGCAGGTGATCGTCGAGGTGCCCTGCGAGCTGGTCGAACTGATATAGCGTAGACCTTGGACCGTATTGACGGCCTCTTCGAGCGGCGTCGTAACCTGTGCTTCGACGGCTTCGGGGGCGGCGCCGACGTACGAAGCGCTGATGGTCACGACCGGCGGCGAGATTTGCGGATATTGCGCGAGCGGCAACGTCGGCATAACGACCAGCCCGCCGATCAAAATGATTAAGGAACAAACCGCTGCCAGGACGGGCCTGGTGAGAAAAACCTTCGTCACGCTAGCCGTTCCAACCGAACGAGGCTACCTGGGGTTGCGCCCTCGCTAGAACGCTTGCTCGGCGTGGTAGGAGCTGCGGGAGAGCGGGCTCGAGACGACCTGATGGAAGCCCTTCCGCGCCGCGACCTCGCCGAGCCGCTTGAAGGTTTCGGGCGTGACGAACTCGACGACGGGCAGATGCTTCTTGGAGGGCTGCAAGTACTGGCCCATAGTGAAAATGTCGACGCCGGCCACGCGGGCATCGTCCATTGCCGTTTCGAGCTCGGCTTCGGTCTCGCCTAATCCAAGCATCAGCGAGGTCTTGGTGTAACGATTCGGGGCGCGCCTTTTGGCGTGCGCCAACACCGCGAGCGACTGGTCGTACGCTGCTCGCTTATCGCGCACGTGCGGCGTCAAGCGCCGGACGGTCTCCAGATTGTGTGCGAACACGTCGGGGCGGGCGTCGACGACGATGTTCACCGCGGTGAGATCGCCACGGTAATCGCCGCTGAGAATCTCGACTCGAGCTCCGGGCACGCGCTCGTGAATCGCTCGTACGGTGTTGGCGAAGATCAACGCGCCGCCGTCGGGGAGGTCGTCGCGATCGACCGCGGTCACGACGAGATACTTCCAGCCCAAGTCGCGCACGGCTTCGGCAACGCGCAGCGGTTCCAGCCAGTCGACCTCTCCTCGCGGATTTCCGGTTTTGACGTTACAAAAGCGGCAGCCGCGCGTGCAGAGATCGCCCAAGATCATGATTGTCGCGGTGCCCGCGCCCCAGCATTCCGCCATGTTCGGACAGGCCGCCTCTTTGCAGACCGTATGAAGCGAGAGCGCATTAACTTGCGCCTTGACGCGCTCGTACTCCGGCCCGCTCGGCAACGAAACCCGCAACCACGGGGGCTTTCGGACTCTCGCAGTGCTCCCAGTGTCATCCTGGGCCCTTCGCCCTTCGACTGCGCTCAGGGTGACATTGAGGTTAACCTCTATCATGCGACCTGCTGCTCTGCTACAAACGCAACGTCGAACGCGCGCGATAGCTCGTCGAGAAGCACGGCTTTGGCTTCCCCCACTGTAACGCGACGCCCGCTCTCCACCGAAAGCGAAGTTATCCCGCGGTCGGTGAAGCCGCATGGATTGATGAGACGATCGTAGTCGAGGCTGGTTGAAACGTTGAGGGCGATGCCGTGCATCGAAACCATGCGGCGTACCGCGAGCCCGATCGCGCAGACGCAGTTACGCCCAACCCACACGCCGGCGTGATCGCTCCAGCGCTCGCCGGTGACGCCGAACTGCGCGCAGCAGTCGATCACCGCACCTTCCAAAGACCTCACGAGCGGCACAACTTCCCGGAACCGCTCGAGCCTTTGAATTGGATACACCACGAGTTGCCCGGGCCCGTGATAGGTAACGTCTCCGCCGCGCTCGACTTCGACGACGTCGACGCCTCGCGCAATCAGCTCCTCCTTGGAAAGCAAAAGGTTCTCGCGCTTCGCTTGGCGGCCGAGCGTGATAACCGGTTGGTGTTCGACGACGATCCACGTATCGGGCTCGCGCCCTTCGCGTACGGCCTCGTGGGTCCGTCGCTGAAGTTCCCACACTTCGCGATACGGTCTCACGCCGAGATCGAGAATCCGCGCGCTAGCGGTCAAGCACTCACCGGAGCCTTCGGCTTGGGATTGATGATGTGAATCGCCTTGCCGTGCGAGGCTTCCGCCGCATCCATGATTCCCTCGGCGAACGTGGGGTGCGGATGGACGGAGAGGCCGATGTCCTCGAGCGTGGCGCCCATCTCGAGGGCGATTAAGCCTTCGCCGATCATGGATTCGGCTTGCGGTGCGACGATGTGCATTCCCAGCAGCAAATCGCTCTTTGCATCGCCGACGAGCTTGATCAGACCCTCGCTCTCATTCATCGTGCGGGCGCGGCCGCTCGCAGCGAGCGGAAACTTTCCGATGCGAACCTCGTGACCGGCCGCTTTGGCCTCCTCTTCAGATAGACCGACGGTCGCGACCTCGGGATCGGTATAGATGCAGTTCGGCACGGCTATCGGATCGAAGGCCGCCGACTTGTCGCCCGAGATCACTTCCGCGGCGATGACGCCCTGCTTCATCGCGCGGTGCGCCAGCAGCGGTGCGCCGGTGACGTCGCCGATCGCGAAAATGTTCGGCACATTCGTGCGCTGCTGAAGGTCGGTCGCGATGAAACCGCGCTCGTCGGCCTGCAGCCCGGCGGCTTTTAGGTTGAGATTGTCGGTGACCGGTCGGCGCCCGACGGCAACGAGCGCCATATCGAACTCGCGGACCTCGTCTTTGCCGCCGGTTCCTTCGCCGTTGAGCGTCGCGCGTACCGTATCGCCCTTCTTTTCGAGCGCGCCGACCTTTGTGTTGAGCATGATCTCGATGCCTTGTTTTTTTAGAATGCGTCCGAGCGTCTTGCCGATCTCGAGGTCCGTGCCGGTGAGAATCTGCGGCATCATCTCGACGACCAAGACCTCGGCGCCCAGGCGCCGGTAGACGGTCGCGAACTCCAAGCCGATCACGCCCCCTCCGATGACCAAAAGCTTCTTCGGAATGCGTTCCAGCTTGACGGCGTCGTCGGAGTTGATAATCGTCTTCCCGTCGCGCGGCCACGCTTTGACGTCCACGGGGGCGGAGCCGGTCGCGATCACGATGGTCTGCGCCTTGATCGTGTCGCTTTGGCCATTTTCGCGTTTCGCAACGATCTCAGTCGGCGACTTGAACGAGGCCTCCGCGCGCAGGGACTCCACGCCGTTGGCTTTGAAGAGCGTCTTGACGCCGCTGACGTTTGCGCTCACGACGTCGTTTTTGAACTTCGCAACGTTCTCGCGCTGGACTTCGGCTTTGGGAACCTTGAGGCCGATAGCCTCCGCGCGCTCGATATGACGAATGACCTCGCCGACGTGCAGCAGCGCCTTTGTCGGAATGCATCCCCAGTTCAGGCAGACGCCGCCGACCTCGTCCCGGTCGATGCAGATCACCTTCTTACCCAACTGACCAAGCCGAATCGCGACGTGATAGCCGCCGGGCCCCGCGCCAATAACGACGGCGTCAAACTGTTGCTCATTGCTCATACCCATGGCTTCGCCCAATCGGGAGCGTTCCCCACGAAAAGGGCGAAGCGCCTCGCCCTATGGTCAGGAAGGGACGGGCGGGCTCGGCTGGTTTCGCGGGCATGCAGCGCAGCCTTCTCCGTTGGTACCGGCGTCATGGCCGCGCCACGCTGCCGTGGCGAACGGAGCGAAGCCCCTACAGGACCGTCGTGAGCGAGTTCATGCTGGCTCAGACGCAAGTCGATCGAGTCGTGCCCAAGTTCGAAGCCTTCGTCACACGCTTTCCAGATTTCGCGGCGCTTTCGCGAGCCTCGCTCGCCGCCGTACTGCGAGAATGGAAAGGGCTGGGATACAACTCGCGCGCCGTGCGTTTACACCGCATGGCCCAAGCGGTCGCGGAGAGCTACGGCGGAATGCTGCCTTCGGAACCGTGCGCCCTGCGGTTGCTGCCGGGCATCGGACCGTATACCGTTGCGGCGATTCGGGCCTTCGCGTTTAACGAAGACGACGCGCCGCTGGATACCAACGTCCGCCGCATCGTGCATCGCCTATTTTTCGGCATCGAACACCCGCGCCAGGCAAGCGCGCGGGAACTGGACGAACGCGCTCGAGCGCTCGTGCCGGCGGGCCGCGCGCACGACTGGAGCTCGGCGATGATGGATCTCGGCTCCGCTATCTGCACCGCGCGCGCGCCGAAGTGTTTACTCTGCCCGTTGCGAGCCGATTGCGCGGCCGCGCCCGTGAACGCCGCGCAGCTCGAATCGGCTCGAATCGCCGGTGCAAAGCCCGCTTCGCCGCAGAACGTAGTACCGTTCGAGCAGACCAGGCGCTACGCGCGCGGCCGAATCATCGACCGTTTACGCGATCTGCCGCCCGGCGAGCGGATCTCACTGCTCGACTTGCATTCGGCGATGCCGGCCGTCGCCGCCCGGACGGTCGAGGATCTTCGAGAGCTGGTGGCCGCGCTGGAGAAAGACGGCCTGGTGACGCACGACGGAGAGTGCGTAGCGCTAAGAGAATGATGGCGCGTGCAGCGCATTCCGTTTCCGGCAAAGAAAGTACCGCGCAAGGTCGCGCTCGAAGAGCTGGCGATTTTGGAACGCACGTACCCCCATGCGGAGACGGCGCTGGAGTACGATAGCGAGTTTGAGCTGCTCGTCGCGGTAATACTCTCGGCTCAAACCACCGATGTGCGCGTCAACATGACGACGCCGATACTCTTCGCAAAGTATCCGACGCCGGAGAAGCTTGCCCGCGCCAAGCCGGCCGACGTCGAGAAGATCATCAAGTCGACCGGATTCTTTCGCATGAAAGCCAAGAACATCATCGCGTGCGCGCGCGATCTGGTCGAACGCTTCGGCGGCCAAGTTCCTCGCGAGCGTGAAGCGCTGGAATCGCTCGCCGGCGTCGGCCGAAAGACGGCCAGCGTGGTGATGGCCGCCGCCTTCCACGAAGCTGCGCTCGCAGTCGACACGCACGTCTTTCGCGTCTCGCACCGCTTAGGGTTGACCGCCGGCACCACGCCGCGCCAAGTAGAAGAAGACGTCGTCAAACTCGTGCCGCAAAATAAGTGGGGTGACGCGTCCCACTGGCTGATTCTGCACGGGCGCCAAATTTGCAAAGCGCCGACGCCGCTCTGCGACCGTTGCCCGGTCAACCAACTTTGCCCCACCCCGCGAATACGTAAACGCTTGCTGTCATCCTGACCCCAGCGGTTTAGTCGTCGTCCGGGGGCTCGTCCCCACCGCCTTGCTTGAGAAAGTAGCCGGCGCCGAGCGGCGCGGGAATCGATGTGAACGCGCGAGGCTTGCGCTTGAAGTTGAAGCAGTCGGAGAAATCGTCGGCGCGAGCGTCGGTCGTGCCGAGCGATCCCAAGCCGAACGCTTTTTCGACGAACTTCAGGATGCTTCCGAACTCGTGCTGGCGATGCGAAACGTAACCTTTCGGCGTGTAGGGTGAGATGATGACCGCCGGAACGCGAAAGCCGAGCTCGTAGGAGTTGTAGACGATCGGCGGCACGTGGTCGACCCATCCGCCCCAGTCGTCCCAGGTCAGAAAGATGACGGTGTTGTCCCAGTATTTGCTCTCGCCGACGGCATTGACGACCGAAGCGACCCACGCCGGCCCCGTACCGTTGGTGATGTGCGCGTGGTCCGATGCCTTCGCCGTTGGCGTTACCCAGACGACGTTTGCCAACGAGCCGCTCGAGATATCGGTGAGCACCTTCGACGACGGTGCCACGACCTCGGTCGAAAACTGCGACCCTTCCTGGAGATGTTTGATCGCATCCGGGCCGTTCCACAAACCGGGACCGGTATGGTACTCGTAGTATCGCCAGTTTAGCCCCTTATCAGTGATCAGGTCCATCAACGTCGGCCGGTCGTAACACGGATAGGTCTCCTGCAGCTCTTGGCCGTTTTCGTCGATGAGCAACGCGAGGGAACCCGGCGGCGAATCGCAGCCGCCCGTATAATGCTGCTTGGGCGTAAAGGCATTCTCGGAGACGCGAAGCGACGAGCTAGCGCTGATCGTGGACGTTCCGCTGATCAAATACTGATGTGCGGGGAAGCTCGGCCCTTCGTTGCTCTGAAACATGTGATCGGCAAACGCGTACTGCTCGGCCATATCGAAGTACGGCGCGACTTCCTTGCGCGGAAGGTAGCCGTACGCTGCGGCGTCGGCTTTCGGGCAGCCGGCCAGGCCGGCGCAGTTCGTGGAGTGCTCCAGGTTGAAGCCGTCCATCTTGCCGCTGTCGCTTTCGACCGCATACCCGCCATGCTCGTGATCGAGGTCGTACGGCGCAGTGAACGGGATGGGGAGCAACGTAATCTGCTTGCCGGCGGAGTTTAGGGCGTACGACTGCGTGTCGGCGCCTTTCAAACCTTGAAAGAGATTATCTACCGACCGGTTCTCTTGGATGATGATGACGACGTGGCTGATCTTGCCGTCGGTGAAAGCGCCGGGTTTGGCAACGGCGCCGGCCGGGGAGAGGGGTTCAAATGTTCGCGGCGTCGCCGAAAGCGGAGAAACGTAGTTACATCCTGCGGCGGCGACGAGGAGAAAGGCAAGCAAGATTCGCATCGTTCAGCCTCTCCCCACGAGCCCTCGCGAAATCACGAGCCGCTGAATCTGTTGCGTGCCTTCGTAGATCTGCGTTATCTTCGCGTCGCGCATCATGCGTTCGACCGGATAGTCGACGGAGTACCCGAAGCCGCCGAGCACCTGAACCGCATCGGTTGTAACCGACATTGCTACGTCGCCACATTTGAGCTTCGCCATCGCCGCCCAGAGCGTGACGTCGGGGCCGCCGGCATCGCAGCGACGCGCGGCCTCGTAGAGCATCAAGCGGGCCGATTCCACTTCGGTCTTCATGTCGGCGAGCATGAAGCCGACGCCCTGATGTTGACCGATCGGTTTCCCGAACGCGATTCGTTCCTTGGCATAGCCGGTCGCGTAATCGAGCGCGCCTGCGGCGATTCCGAGAGCTTGTGCTGCGATGCCCGGGCGCGATTTGTCGAGCACCTTCATCGCGATCTTGAAACCTTCGCCTTCTTCGCCGAGACGATTGGCCGCCGGCACTTCGCAGTCGGAAAAGACCAGCTCGACGGTCGGGGATCCGCGAATTCCCATCTTTTTCTCGAGCTTACCGACGGAAAAACCCGGCGTGCCTTTCTCGACGACGAACGCGGAGACGCCGCGCGAGCCGGCCTCGGGGTTGGTGACGGCGAAAACGCAGACCACGTCGGCGACGCTCCCGTTGGTGATCCAAATCTTCTGACCGTTGAGCACGTAGTTATCGCCCTGTTTCACGGCTCGGGTCTTCATCGAGCCCAGCGCGTCGGAGCCGCTGGAGACTTCGGTCAACGCATATGCAACGAGATGTTCGCCCGAGGCGATCTTCGGAAGAAAGCGCCGCTTCTGTTCCTCGTCGCCGCCGATCATGATGGGCAGCATGCCCAGCTCTTGCACGGCGACGATGAGCGCGCTCGAAGCGCAGGCCTTTGCGATCTCTTCGACCACCTTCACGTACGTCACAAAGGTGCCTCCGAGGCCGCCGTACGCTGCCGGAATGGGAATGCCCAGGAGGTCGTTCTGCGCAAAAAGCTCTTTGACGTCCCAGGGGAACTCGCCGCTGGCATCGATCCCGGCAGCGCGCGGAGCGATCTTCTCGGCGACCAGCTCGCGCACCATTTCGAGAATCATAGCCTCTTCGTCGTTGCTTGCAATTTCGGTTGGTGCTATTGCCATAATAACGCTACCTTCCACGGAGGCAGGGTCCGTTCCGTCGGCGCATTAGGGCGGCATGGAGAAGGTCTATGCGTCCTGCGCCGAGGCGGTGGCCGATATTCCCAGCGGCGCCTCGATTGCGGTGGGCGGCTTCGGGCTCAACGGGATTCCGCACAACCTGATCGAGGCATTGCTCGAGCAGGGCGCCTCCGAACTGGTAACCGTCTCGAACAACTGCGGCGTGGACGGGTGGGGACTTGGCGTCCTGCTGGACAACCGCCGGATTGCGCGCACCACCGGATCGTACGTCGGTGAAAACCGCGAGTTCGAGCGTCAATATCTCAGCGGCGAACTCGAAGTCGAGCTCGTTCCTCAAGGAACCTTGGCCGAGCGTTTGCGCGCGGGCGGCTGCGGCATTCCGGCTTTTTTTACGCCGGCCGGCGATGGCACGCTCATTGCCGACGGCGGCTTGCCTTGGCGCCATCGCCCCGACGGCAGTGTAGCGGTCGCTTCGCCGAAAAAGGAGACGCGCGTCTTTAGCGGTCGCGAGTATGTTATGGAGACCGGAATCGTCTGTGACTACGCGCTCGTTCGCGCGTCGGCCGGCGACCGTTCGGGCAACCTGATCTTTCACAAGTCGACGCGGAACTTCAACCCGCTCTGCGCGATGGCCGGCAAGATCACGATCGCCGAAGTCGAGGAACTCGTCGAGCCGGGCGCGATCGATCCGGAGAACGTGCATCTTCCCGGCGTCTTCGTGCAGCGCATCGTACACGTCGGGCCGCAAGGCAAGCGCATCGAACGCGTCACCCTTCGACTGCGCTCAGGGCAGGCTCAGGACTAAGTATGGCGCTAACACGAACTCAACTTGCTGCACGCGTCGCGCAGGAGTTGCGAGACGGGCAATACGTCAACCTCGGGATCGGCCTTCCGACGCTGGTTCCGAACTACGTCCCGCCGGATATCACGGTGACGTTGCAGAGCGAGAACGGCATACTCGGAATGGGCCCGTACCCGTTTGAAGGAGAGGAGGACGGGGATTTAATTAACGCCGGCAAGGAGACCGTAACGGTTCTTCCGGGGGCATCGTTCTTCGATTCGGCGCTTTCGTTCGGCATGATTCGCGGCGGACACATCGACCTTGCCGTCCTCGGTGCGATGCAAGTCTCTGAAAACGGCGACCTCGCAAACTGGATGATTCCCGGGAAGATGGTCAAGGGGATGGGCGGCGCGATGGATCTCGTTCACGGCGCGAAGCGCGTGATCGTCATGATGGAACACGTTGCCAAAGGCAACGTTCACAAGATCGTTCGGACCTGTTCGCTACCGCTCACCGGCAGGCGAGTCGTCAACCGAATCATCACCGACCTTGGAACGATCGATGTTGGGGCCGGCGGACTCATCTTGCGCGAACTGGCTCCCGGCGTCACCGTCCAGGAAATTCAAGCCGCGACCGAACCGCAGTTGCAAGTTCCGATCGCGCCGATGGTCATGGAAATCTCCGAATAGAAGGGGCCGGATAGATCCAGCCCCTTAGGTTTTCGCGTGGCGCCTGACGCCGCGCAAAGCTCTACTGGGTCGGATTGCTCTTCTCGGACGCGCGGCAAGGCGCCGCGCTTGCCGAGATTAGCAACCGAGTAAGAAACGGCTAGGAACCGGCCAAGAAGGGCCTGGGAACGAAGTACGCCCGTTGAGGGTTAACGGTGCCCCACGCCGGGTTAAGATTTGATTCTCTGGGCGTCCCGGTATTGCAACCTGGCGCCCGGAGTGCCATTATATAGGCCTGGAGATAGGAGGTCCGGATGCGCCTTATTGTGGGGCGGTGTTCTTCGTTCTCTAGTCGTTTGGTTAGACAAGCGAGGGTTTAACATGTTTCGTTCCTGGAAATCAGCCATCGGCCGTGCCGGTGAGATGCTAAACGACGAGTCTACCTACAGCAGCAAAAAAAAATCGGAGCAAGTGGCGTCAGGGGAACCCGGTCGCGATTCCTCGCCTTTGGGGCGATTGCTCGGCGACTTAAAAGCGTCAGAAGGGAGACGAAACGGACAGCATCCCAACCCAGAAGCCGAAACGGCGTCCCAAGCAGCGCCGGTAACGGCATCCCAAGCGGCGCCGGTAACGGCGCCTCAAACAGCGCCGGCAACGGCACCCCAATTAGCGAAGGTGGAAACCGCAATGCCCAATGATGTTCAGTCCGCGCCTGTAACGACGAACGGCGCGCTCGATGGAGCGCAACGCCTGATCGCCGAGCAGCGCAAAGCCGCCGAAGCGTTACTTTCAGAAGTTTGTGCGCTCGAAGAGCGGCTCAAGGGCGAAGCGAAGGCGGCGCAGGCAGCGCAAGCATTTGCGGCGGCCAACGAAAAGGCTAAAGCGGCCGTGATTCTGGAGCAGCAGGCCAAGGAACTGGCCGCAAGCGCTTCGGAAAGTCATCGTGCTTTGGTGACGGAGCACAAAAACGCCGAGACGAAGATTGCGGACTTGAAGCAGCAGTTGAGCGCGCTCGAGGCTCGCACGAAGGAATGTGCGGCCGAGGAAATCGTAGCAGAACGTAAAGCCGGAGAAGCCAAGGAACGCATCGTTGCCTGTCAGGCTGCATCCGTAGCGGCACAGAAGGAAGCTAAAGCGGCCGAAGAACATGCAGCAGCTCTAAAGAAAGAGCTGCCGGAATCGGCGCAAAACCTCGTAGGAATCAACGAAGTTCAAACGCTCGCGGCGCGGATCGCCGAGCAGGCTTCTGCACTAACGCGCAGCTAGCACTCTAGGCCGATAATCCGGCGAACTGCGTGCGATAGAGTCGGGAATAGAGGCCGCCACGCGCAAGCAACGTTGCGTGGCGGCCCGACTCTACGATGCGGCCGCGATCGACGACGAAGATGACATCGGCGGTGAGAACGGTGGAAAGCCGGTGCGCGATCACGAGGCTGGTACGCCCCTTCATGACGACGTCGAGCGCTTTTTGAATCGCCGCCTCGTTCTCGTAATCCAGCGAGCTGGTTGCTTCGTCGAGAATCAGAATTCGGGGATCCTTGAGCAGAACGCGCGCGATCGCCAAGCGTTGCCGCTCTCCGCCGGAAAGCTTGTGACCGCGCTCGCCGACGACCGTTTCGTACCTATTGGGCAGCGCGTCGATGAATTCGGCGATGTTTGCGGCACGCGCGGAGGCCTCGAGCTCGGGGTCGGTTGCGTCGGGCTTGCCGTAGCGAAGATTGTTTGCGATCGTATCGTGAAAGAGATACGTCTCCTGCGTCACGATCCCGATGTCGCGCCGCAGCGAGTCGAGCGTAACGTTGCGTAAATCGTACCCGTCGATCAGCACGCGCCCGCCTTGAGGATCGTAGAAGCGCGGAACGAGCTGGGTAATCGTCGTCTTGCCGGCGCCGGACGGCCCCACGAACGCCGCGACTTCTCCCGGCCGCACGTGGAAGGAGACGTCGTTGAGCACCTCGCGCGTCCCGTCATATGAAAATACCACGTTCTCGAAGGCGATCTCGCCGTTGACTTCGGGCAGAGCGATCGCTCCGGGCGGATCGTACTCCTCCGTCGTCATGTCGAGATACTCAAAGATGCGTTCGAAAACTGCGAGTGCGCTGACGATTTGTATCTGAATCCCCGCAAGCGCGGCGGCGGGACCGTACAGCCGGCCCTGAATGAACGAGACGAACGCCACGATCACGCCGACTTGCAATCCAGCTGCGATTGCAAGCCAGCCTCCACCGAACCAGACCAGGGCCGGCCCGACCACGACCATCGCCGTAACCGACGCTATGAACCAGCGGCCGACCATGGCCAGGTCGACCTCGAGTTGCATCAGCCGCGTGCCGACGGTATAGAAGCGAGCGCGCTCGTAGGCTTCGCGCGCGAACGACTTGATCAGCGTGATGCCGGAGATCGAGAGCGTCTCCTGAGTGATCGACTCGATTTCGTCGCGCTTCTCGCGCGTTTTTTTGCGGATCGTGTACATCCGCCGCCCAACGGGACCGAGCGGAAGGATCATCAGCGGGACGATGATGACGGAGATGAGGGCCAGCCGCCAGTTCCATACGAACATCGCCACGAGTGTCGTTGCGATAATCACGATGTTCGTCACGATCGTGGTCAGCGTTCCGGTCACGACGTTGTCGACGTTGTCGACGTCGTTGCTAACGCGGTTCATGATCTCGCCGGTCTTCGTGCCGGTAAAGAAGTCCAGCGGCATGCGATGGAGATGCGCGACGAGGCTCGTGCGAATGTCGCGCATGATGCCTTCGCCGACGACCGAGTTGAGATAGCCTTGCAAGACGCCTATTCCGGCTGCGATCAACGCGGAGGAAAGGATGATCCCTACGTCGATCGCCAGCTCGGCGAGGTTGCGGTGGGGAATCGCCGCATCGATGATGTGCGCGATGATGAAGCCGGGCACGAGGCCGATTGCCGAAACGACGACGATGCACGCGAGCACCATCGCTTGTTGGCGCCAATAGGGAGCGAAGAGCGCGCCCATTCGCTTCCAATTGACGCGCCGCTTCACTCTTGGTGTCTCGGGCTGATAGATGTTCGACCACATCAGCCCGTGCCCAGCCATCATCCTACTTTGTCATCCTGAGCCCTTCGTGCTTCGACTGCGCTCAGCATGACATTACTGCGCTCAGGACAGGCTCCGACGAAGGATCTAATGAGGCACCGTAACCTGGTGGAGGGAGACTTTGTTGCCTTCGGGGTCGTCGAACGACGCAATCTTACAGACCGGCGTCGCATAAGGGTCGTCGATTTTCAAGCCTTTGGCGCGCAGATCCGCGACCGTCTTGTCGATATCGTCCACTTCGAAAACGATGCCCGACGCGCTTCCGGGATCGCGCTCGATCCATTCGTGCGTCATGACGCTGAAGTAGCCCCCTCCGACGTTGGCTTCGTTGTACTTTTCCACGCCGTCTTCTTCGTACGGCCCGCTGAACTTGAGGCCGAGCGTGTCTTCATACCATTTGCGCAGCTTCGCGACGTCGGACGCCGGATACGCCGTAAATGCAATCTCTTTAATCATGTGCCCCTCGGTGAATCAGTAATTTTGTGTGGTGCTCCGGTAAACCGCTTGCGGTGCTCCGGGGTTGCCGTTGCCGGGGCCACGAAAGGTCCGATATGCGGTACGCCCTGGCCGTCTTAATGGCCGTCGCGGGTCTGGCGGGTTGCCATAGGAGCTCGACATACAACGCCGCCGAGGTGCGCCGCCTCACGATGCCCAGCCCGCTCCTGACGACGCCCGGCGTCACTCCTTGGTCGACCTATGCCGCAGTGGATTACGGCAAACGCGGGCAGCCGAAGCTAACTTCGGGCGAAACCGCACAGCTCGCCACCTATTTACGCGAGGTCAAGCCGTGCCAACGGCAAGGAGTGCGTTACGGCTTTCCCAACAACGGGCAGCCCAACGATCGAATGGTCGTGTTTTTTTCGGTCCAAAGAGAGGGGCGCGGATACAGACCGGGGCATGTCTTTGGCGAACCCAACCTGCTCTATATTAAGGGCGGCGAACTCATCGCGCGGACGACGGGCGAGACCAGCGATAGCTCGGCCATCGACAGTCAGCCGTGTTTTTAAATGAGATCGGAGCGGCTGACGTTTATCGTAACATTTGCCTGCCGCTAACGGTTGAACCGAACGGCTGCGTCACACCGGTGAAGGTCTCGCGGCTCCCGGCACGCTAGCCGGGTAATTCGAAAGCGGCGCTAGGGGCCCTTGCCGTTTCTCAACGCTGCAAGCTCTTTGAAGAGCTTTTTCTCTTTGTCGCTGAGATTCTGCGGGAGTTGCCCAATCAGCCGCACGAACTGGTCGCCGCTGCCCTTGCCTTTGACCTTTGGAACTCCGCGCCCGGGAAGGCGAAGGAGCCGATTGTTTTGCGTTCCGGCGGGAATCGTCATCGCGACCTGACCGCCGAGTGTAGGAACGTTGACGTCGCCGCCGAGCAGCAGTTCGTAGATGCTCACCGGAAGATCGACGTAGAGATCGTCGCCTTTACGTTTGTATGTTGGATCGTCTTGAAGCTGCACGATCAAGTACAGGTCGCCGTTTGGGCCGCCGTTGATGCCGGCGCCGCCTTGTCCGGCCAGACGAATGCGTTGCCCGTCGCCGATGCCACGCGGAATCGAGACCTCGAACCGCTTATTGAGCAGAACTTGTCCGGTGCCGTGACATTGGGGACATAGGTGGCCGTTTTCCGTACCGGTGCCGTGGCAGCGCGGACAAAGATCCTCGATTTGCAGCGAGACTGCTTTCGTTCCACCCTCGTAGATGTCGCGAAGCGTCAGCTCGATCGTAGTCTCCAAATCTTGACCGTGCCGCGCCCGCCCCGGGCCGCGCGGGGCCTGGGCGGTTTGGCGACGCCCAACTTGCGAGAAGAACGTTTCGAAGAAGTCGGAGAACCCGCTCGGGGCGCCCTCGCCACCTAAATCAAACTCGAACTCTTCGCCGTTGATGTTGGTGCGATAGCGGCGTTGCTGCTCTGCTTGTTGGGCGGCTTGCTGCCAGTTGGGCCCGAGGACGTTGTACTTCTTGCGTTTTTCGGGGTCGCCTAATACTTCGTAGGCTTCGGAGATCTCCTTGAACTTCTCTTCGGCCTCTTTAGGGTTCTTCAGATTTGCGTCGGGGTGCCATTTGCGCGCGAGCTTCCGATAGGCGGACTTGATGTCTTTCTCGGCCGCATTCTTGGGCACACCCAAGACCGAGTAGTAGTCCTTGAAATTCATCGGCATCCGAGGCGCACTTCCATTGTCAGCCTCACCGAAGTAATGTCATCCTGAGCGCAGTCGAAGGACGAAGGGTCATTCGCCGGAGGGTTTGGCGACGATTACCTTCGCGGGCCGAAGCAGCTCGTCGCCGAGGGTGTAACCCTTCTCGGCAACCTCGACGACGGTATCGTCCGCTTCGCCGTTAGAAGCCGACGTACCGATCGCTTCGGCAACGCGCGGATCGAACGGTTTGCCCTTGACGTCGATGGCTCGGACGCCTTCGCCTGCGAGCAGCGCCTCGAAGCCGCGCAGCGTCTGTTCGACTCCCCCGCGCAACGCGTCGCCGCCGGCATTCGATTGCAGCGCGCGCTCGAGATTATCGAGCACCGGAAGAAAGCGTTCGATCAGCATGCGCCGGCGCGACGCGACGAGCGAGTCGAAATCGCGCTGCATGCGTTTCTTGTAGTTGTCGAAGTCGGCCACCGCCAACAGGAACTTGCCATAGTTCTCATCGGCGCGAGCGTTGGCCGCAGCGAGCTGTTCATCCAGAGACAGCTGCTGCGGCGCTTGCTCATCGATCGAGGCCTCTCCGGCCTCGGTCCTTAAAACCGACGGGTCGTCAAACATCGAGTCTTTCAACGAGGCGACGCCTACTGCGCTTCCTTGAACTCGGCGTCGATGACGTCGTCGCTGGGCGCTCCGGCGCCGGCGCCGTTAGAAGCCGGCGCGCCATCGCCCGCACCCGGCTGCTCGCCCTGCGGCGCTGCGGCCTTGTAGAGCAACTCGGCCATCTTATAGCTGGCCTGCTGCAGCGCATCGATTGCCGGCTTGATCTGCTCGACCGTGCCGTTTTCACTGACGCGCTTGAGCTCTTCGAGCGCCCGCTCGACATCGCCCCGCGGACCCGCGTCGAGTTTGTCGCCCACTTCTTTGAGCGACTTCTCCGTCGAATAGATCAGGCTCGACGCGTTGTTGCGCACTTCGGCCTCATCGCGTCTGGCTTTGTCGGCCGCGCCCTGCAACTCGGCGTCGCGAACCATGCGGTCGACTTCGTCCTTGTTGAGGTTGGTTGACGCGGTGATCGTAATCGCCTGCTCTTTGCCGGTTCCGAGATCCTTTGCGCTGACGTTAACGATGCCGTTGGCATCGATGTTAAACGTCACCTCGATCTGCGGCACGCCGCGCGGTGCTGGTGGAATCCCTTCCAGCCGGAAGCGCCCGAGCGTCTTATTATCCGGTGCCATGGGGCGCTCGCCTTGCAGCACGTGAATTTCCACGGAGGTCTGGCCGTCTTCGGCCGTCGTGAAGATCTGCGACTTCTTCGTCGGAATCGTGGTGTTCCGATCGATCAGCTTGGTCATCACGCCGCCGAGCGTTTCGAGCCCCAGCGAGAGCGGCGTTACGTCGAGCAATACGACGTCGCGCACTTCGCCGGCGAGGACGCCGGCTTGGATGGCCGCGCCAACCGCCACGACTTCATCGGGATTGACGGTGAGATTGGGCTCTTTGCCCGTTAGCTTGCGGACGAGTTCTTGGATGACCGGCATGCGCGTCGCGCCGCCGACCATGATCACTTCGTCGAGCTTGGAGACGTCGAGTTTGGCATCGGCGATCGCGTTGTGGAACGGTCCCACGCAGCGATCGGTGAGATCGCCGGTCAGCTCTTCGAACTTCGCGCGGGTGAGCGTGTAGTCGAGATGCTTGGGGCCTTCTTGGTCCGCCGTGACGAACGGCAGATTGATGCTGGTCTGCACGACCGACGAAAGTTCGATCTTGGCCTTTTCGGCCGCTTCGGTGAGCCGCTGCATCGCCTGCTTGTCTTTGCTCAGGTCGATTCCCTGATCGCGACGGAACTGATCCACCAGCCACTCGACCACGCGATGGTCGTAATCGTCGCCGCCGAGATGGGTATCGCCGTTGGTCGCTTTGACTTCGAAGACGCCGTCGCCGACCTCGAGGATCGACACGTCGTACGTGCCGCCGCCGAGATCCCACACGAGGATCGTCTCGTTGCCTTTTTTCTCCAGGCCGTACGCGAGTGCGGCAGCCGTCGGTTCGTTGATGATGCGCAGAACGTCGAGTCCGGCAATCTTGCCGGCGTCTTTGGTCGCTTGACGCTGCGAATCGTTGAAGTAGGCGGGCACGGTGATGACCGCTTTGGTCACGCGCTCGCCGAGATAGTTGCTCGCGTCGTTGACGAGCTTCTGCAGGATCATCGCCGAAATTTCTTGCGGCGTGTAATCCTTGCCGTCAATCTTGACGTGGTAATCGGCCTCGCCCATGTGTCGCTTGATCGAGCTGATCGTGCGATCGGGATTGGTGATTGCCTGGCGTTTTGCGAGTTGTCCGACGAGACGCTCGCCGGTCTTTGTAAATGCCACTACCGAGGGCGTCGTGCGCGAGCCTTCGGCGTTGGGAATAACGGTGGGTTGGGTTCCCTCCATTACGGCGACGACCGAATTGGTCGTGCCGAGGTCGATGCCGACCGTCTTAGCCATGAAACTTCTTACCTCGTTTTCATAAATTTTCCGTGCCGCCTGGACCAGCTGAGCCGGCAACTGCGCTCGAGGCCGAGGTTAAGAGCCCTGCGCGCTGCCGGCGGCGCCTTGCCGCTTACGGACAGTCCGGAGTGTAACTACCGCACCATGATACACGATGCGGTAGCGGAGTTGTTTCACTATTTATGACCCGCCGCGCGGGCCGAGAGTTGCAGGGTTCCCCTCTTGTCATCCTGAGCGCAGTCGAAGGGCTAAGGTTGCTGCTGCTCTTCCTCGGGCTGCTGTCCTTGCGGCTGCGGTTGAGCGGCCGGGGTTTCGCTCAGCTTGATCGCCACGAACTTCTTGACGCCGCGCGACCAAACGTTCAGGCGGATCGTGTCGCCCGGCTTCTTGGACGCGATGTAATCGTGGAGGTCCTTGATGCTGTTGAAGTCCTTGCCGTCAGCCTGAAGGATGACGTCGCCTGGTTGGATGCCTGCCTGGTCGGCGGGCGATCCCGAGAAGACCTGTTGCACGGCGACGCCCCCTGTGCCGTTATAGCCGATCTGGTTCTTGACGCCGGCCGATAGGTCGGCCATGTAAATCCCCAAGAAGCCGGTATCGGTGCCTTGGTGCGCGCCCGGATTCTTTTCCAGCGCCGCCACGACGTTGCGCACGGTGTTCGAGGGGATCGCGAACCCGATGCCCTGCGCGTACGCAGACTTAACGGTGGATTGGTTCATGCCGATGACCAGGCCGTCAATGTCAATGAGCGGACCGCCGGAGTTGCCCGGGTTGATCGGAGCCGACGTCTGCAGCAAGCCTTTGAAGTCGATCTCCGCGCCGTTTTCGGTCGGAATCGGCTCGGACCGGTTGAAGGCCGAGACGACGCCCACCGTCACCGTTTGTTCCAACTGAAGCGGCTCGCCGATGGCGATCGCCCATTGACCCTGTTCGAGCCGGGTGGAATCGGCGAGTTCCAGCGGAGGAGGAAGCTTGTCGTAGTTATCCACGCGCAGAATGCCCACGTCCGCCGAGAGGTTGTAGGCGATGACGTGCGCTGGCACATGGTCGCCATTGGCAAAGACCACCGTCAGCTTGGTGACGCGTCCGCCGGTGGGCGGCTGCAACACGTGCGCGTTGGTGACGATGTCGCCACGCGAGTCGATCACGAAGCCGGAGCCGGAGGCTTCACCGTGATAGGGTTGGACAATGCCGGGGCCGCCTTGGCCGCCGCCAAAAAACTGTTGGAAGAACGGGTCGGCCGGAATGACTTGCTGCCCGTTTACTTCTTCGGTGATCGCGACTACGGACGATTTGGTCCGCTTGACCGCGCTCACGATGCGATCTTGATCGCTCACTCCGCTCAACGGAACGGCCGCGATGGCGGGCGGCGTCCGATCGGGACCCGTAGCACCACCGAAATGGCTGCTCGCATAGAGCATCATAAGGAAGCTGCCGATAACGGCGCCCACGAGCCCAACAATGAGCGTGGAAAAAACGCGATTCTTCATGGAGCGATCTACCCGATCTACAGAAAAAAGTTACCAAGCGAGCCGCTCGTCTTCGCAGTGTGCGACGGCTGCGCGTGCATTTGGGATTCCGCGCGACGGCGTCGGCTCCTCGGGCCATAGTGAATCGGGCAGCCGGCGCCGCAGGGCGGCGCGGATGCATTCCAAGCGTTCCTCGCGGAACTGCATCACACGCATCTGGATCAAGAGCCGCGCTCGCCTCAGGGCCCGGCGCGAGAAGAGCTCCTCGGGCGTGAGCGGGGCCGGGGACGGGCTCACCGTGGCGTGGCTTTGCGCGACCGGGCTGGCTGCCGGCGCCGCCGAGCCCAGCAGCGCGATAAGCGCGATAGGAAGGAAAAGTCGCATGGGTTGATCACCTCCGCGGCCCAATTCACGGCCACGGCGCGGGGGAGCAAGGACCCGCGGCAAAACTCCCGCTCGTGACCTCAAACACTCTGGCTCTAGCCGAACCCCCCTCCGAGCCCTACGTCCGGATCGTCCCGCTTGGCGGCTGCGGTGAAATCGGGCGCAATATGACCGTTATCGAGACCAACGACGACCTGGTCGTCGTCGATTGCGGCTTGATGTTTCCCGACGACGAGATGTACGGCGTCGATATCGTTATCAACGATTTCACCTACGTGCGCGAGCGCGCCCACAAGTTGCGCGGCTTGCTCGTAACCCACGGCCACGAAGACCACATCGGTGGGATTCCGTACTTCGTGCGTGAGTTTCCCCAAATACCAATCGCCGCGACGGCGCTTACGATCGCCTTAATCAAAGCGAAGTCGCGCGAGCAGAAGCTTGGGGAGGTCGACTTTACCCTGGTCAAGCCGGGCAGCCGCGTGAGGTACGGCTCGGTCGAGGCCGAGTTCGTTCACGTGAACCACTCGGTCGCGGGGGCCTGCGCGCTTGCGCTGCGGACGCCGGTCGGAACGATCTTCCACACCGGCGACTTCAAGTTCGATCAAACGCCGATTGACGGCAAGCCGGCCGATTTCTCGAGAATCGCGGCGATCGGCGACGAGGGCGTGCTCTGCATGCTCTCCGATTCCACCAACGCCGAGCGCCCGGGCCACACGCGCTCCGAGCGCGCCGTCGGCGAGGCCTTCACGTCAATCTTTTCCCACGCCAAAGGCCGCATCGTCGTCGCGTCGTTTGCATCGAACGTTCCGCGCATTCAACAGACCGTGGATCACGCCGTTCGCTTCAACCGGAAGGTGGCGTTCCTGGGACGTTCGATGCGCAACGTCGTTCATTTTGCCACCGAGCTCGGCTATCTGCGGGTGCCGGCCGAGACGATGGTTCGCAGCGAAGACGTCGACGGATATCCGCCCGAGCGCGTCGTCGTGATGACCACCGGCTCGCAGGGCGAGCCGATGAGCGGGCTCGCGCGAATGTCGGTGCGCGACTACAAACACTTTAAGATCGTACCCGGCGACACGGTCGTGATCAGCGCCACCCCGATTCCCGGCAATGAGAAGAGCGTGCACAAGACGATCAACAATCTCTCCAAGCTGGGCGCGATCGTGATTCACGGCACCGACGGGCGCTCGCACGTGTCGGGTCATGCTTCCCAAGAAGAGTTGCTGCTAATGCTCAACCTCGTGCGCCCCGAGTTCTTCATTCCAGTGCACGGCGAATACCGGATGCTGGCCGCTCACGCGAAGCTCGCGATTCAAACCGGCGTCGAGCCCGGCAACGCGTTCATCGTCGAGAACGGCGACGTCCTAGAGTTTACGCACGAATACGGCGATAAGGTCGGCCGGACGTACGGCGGTAACGTCTTCGTCGACGGATCCGGCATCGGCGACATCGGCGAAGCGGTGCTGCGCGACCGCAAGGCGCTCTCGATCGATGGGATCATCATGGTCGTCGTCGCGATCGACAGCGAGGAGGCGCGAGTAATCGGAGGTCCCGATCTGATTTCGAAAGGCGTCTTCTACCTGCCCGAGGCCGGCGGCGTGCTCGATGAGCTGCGCTCCGAGTTGAAAGCCGTGCTCGAAGGCATCTCGGTCGACGCGATGCGCGACGTCACCGCCGTCAAAGAGCACATCCGCAGCGAGTTGGCCGGCGCCGTTTACGCGCGCACTAAACGCCGCCCCGTCATCATCCCGGTGGTAATGGAGGTCTAGAACCTCCGCATGGACGAACCCGTCGAGCCGAGGCGTTCCGACGATAGGAACGAGCTCGCGAAAGAACGCAACCGCGCGGCTGCGGACCGTACGCTGCTCGCGTGGGTTCGCACAAGTCTCGCTCTCATCGGGTTCGGTTTTGGCATCGATCGCATCGTTAACGTTCTCTCAGCTGAGCATCATCGCAATCCGAGCGGGCTAACTGCCATCTTTGGGCTGTCGTTCATGGCCTTGGGGACGTTTGCGATTCTTTGCGCCTCGGCAGCCTACCGCCGGGAGCTCCAACTGCTTGCGCAACAACGCTATACTTACGAGGTGCGCAGGCCCTACGCTCTGATCGTCGCTCTGGTTCTCGCAGTGATCGGAGCGATTACCTTCGTCGGCATTCTAATTCAGTCGCTGCGCGCTGGCTCGATTACGTAGTGCAATGACGTGCCAGCGGCGCCCGGCTGGAATCCTAGCGTATTAGCGCGGCGGCGCCGTGGCGAACTGCCGAAGCTCAAGCGAAGCAGCGCGTTCGATGCGCGGGTTGTGAGACGGGGAGTTGGGATTCTTCGTGACGACGTCCATGTAGTTGGCGATGGAGACATCGAGAACGGCTGCCGAAATGCCGGGCACGAGTTTGCCGAGTCTGGATTCGATGGCATCGCGACTGATCGAGACCGCGCCGAGCGGTTCGAGCCGGAGGCGTTTGAAATGCGTCGGGGTGCAGGTTCCGGACGAACGCAGGGTCCAGGGCGTCTCCCACAAATCGCTTAATGTCGGCTTGTCGCCTGACTCGCGCTGGGTAACCGCGAGCGTGTACCAGGCGAGATACTCAAAGGCGCGCCCGCGATCGACGACGAGCACCGCAGCCCAAGCATCTTGCGACCACTGATACCAGTGCGGGTAACGGCCATCGCGAGCGACGTGGACGTAAGGATTGACCGGTTGTCCCCGACCCGTTGGGAACGCGTAGATGTCTCCGACGGAGAGGATCAGCGGCTGCGGCTTTTTGAGGACGCCGCGACGTAGCGCGGGCGGCTCATCGCGTAGGCGCCGCCGAAGGTCGTCCAAGCTCTTCGCACGCTTGCGAAGGTTCGGCTGGGACATCCCCAGCTCTCGATGTATCGCGGCGTCTGCGCCGCTGTCGATCAGGTTCAGCGCCTTGGCCGTCACGTCGGCGCATTCGATCCCACGTTTGTGAAACTGATCCGCCAAGACCAGCCAAAACGTGGTGTGTTCCTCATTCTTAGAATTTTCGGCAGCGCCCGGCTCTGACTGCCGGAGTGTCTCACAAATCTTCTCGCCGTCAAGCGGCAGGCGCGCAACGGCGGCGATCGTCGACCGGAGATCGAGGGCGAAGTCCCCTGAGTAGAGACCAGCACCCCAAGCGCCCATCATTAACCTCCGGTTGCTCGCGCCACCCGCGCGATCACGGCGTCGGTAAACTCGGTCGTGCTCGCCTGGCCGCCGAGATCGGCGGTAACCGTGCCCGACCCGACGACCTCCATCGCGGCGGAATAGATCGCTTGCGACGCTTTGTGCGCGAGCGGGTCGTCAATGTACGAGAGCACCGCGGCCGCCGCCAGAATCATCGCTAGCGGATTGGCGACGTTCTTTCCTTCTAGTCGCGGCGCCGTGCCGTGGGGTGCCTCCGCCATAATTGCCGACGGTTGCAAATTCTCATCGAACGCGAGCAAAATCGACTCCGCGCCGGCGATCGAGCCAAAAAGCTGCATCACGAGATCCGAGAGGCAATCGCCGTCGCGGTTGAGCGACGGAATCACTAGCGGCTTGTCGCCCGCAGCCGAGAGCAGCAACGCATAGGTGGCGTCGATGAGCTGCGGGTCGTACGGAACGCCGGGATGGCGCGCAGCCGCGGCATCCATCTCCTCTTTGAGCATGCCTTCGTAAACCGGGCTCACCGTAAACTTCGGCCCTCCGAAGACCGTCGCGCCCATTTTGCGCGCATGGACGAAGGCATACTCCGAGACATACCGGCAGACGCGGCGCGAAATGGTTTCGGTGCGTTTTGCAACTTCGTCCATGCCCTCGCCTTCGCGCCATTCCTTTGCGCCATAGGCATCACCGACCGCCATGCGAACGACCGAGATCGGCGCGTGAATCCCACCTACGGGACGCACGCGTGGCAGCTTGCGCCCGGTTCGGACGATGACGCTCCCGCCGATCGCTTCGCGCAGGATGCGGTTGGGTGAACCCACGTCGCCTTGGCCTTCGGGCGTAATCGTCGCCGCTTTGAGGCCGAGATGCCGGCGTTTTATCGCCTCGGCCGCGTCGAGCACGACTCGATTTGCCGTCGCGCGGCGATTTGCTAGTGATAAGTCGAATCGCTCAAACGTCAGCTCGACGCCGGTGACGCTCGGATCGAGCACGCGCAGAGCTTCGAGCAGCAACTCCTGTCCGGTTTGGTCGCCCTCGAGAACGACGAGCGTCGGCATGGACAAAATGAACTCCCGTAGTAACGAAGAAGAGATAGCTTCCATGGCGCGCAACCGCCGCAGAGCGAATGCCAGGAACCGGCTCAACCTCGAGATCGTTGGGCTCGCCGCGATCGCACTCGCCGTACTGTGCGGCATCGCCTTGGCGTTTCCGAATCATGCCGGCAGCATTGGCCACTGGGCCGCCATTGAGCTACGCGCTCTCTTTGGAGATGCCGCTCCGCTTTTCCCCGTGCTCGTCGCACTGATCGGCGGGATCATCTTTCTCGAAATCAACGTTCCGCGCATGATTGCGGGGCTCGGCAGCAGCGCGCTCGCGTACTTTTTGATTCTCGACGCGCTTTTGGGTGCTCGGGGCTGGAAGCACGGCGGGATCGTTGGAACGAACATCTGGTGGGCGCTGCGCGCGCTCGTCGGCGTCGTCGGAGCGACCATCGTCCTCTCGCTTGCGGCGCTCTCGCTCACGCTCTGGCTTACCAACGCGAGTTTGAAACGCCTTATCGGGCGCGCTGTCGTTTTCCTCGGGAACCTTCGTCCTCCGCCGCGGCCGAGGAGCGAGGCCATTCCCGAAGCCGTTTCATTGAGGCGCGCGCCGATTGTAACGGAGGAAGCTGCGCCCCTCGCCCTTATTGAAGAAGAAGAGCCGAGCGAAGTTCCGCTCCCGGTGGTGATCGCTGACACGGCGCGGACGCGAGTTCGACCGATGCCGGAGGCGCACGTACCCACGAGCAGTCGTGCTTACCGCCTGCCCGACCTCTCGATTTTCGATGCCCCGCCCAACGTAGCGGTTGACGAATCCAGTCGCGCGCACGTGCTCGAAGACACGCTCGCGAGCTTCGGCGTCGGCGCGAAGGTAGCGCACATCGAGCGAGGTCCCTCGGTGACGCGCTACGAGCTGAAGCCCGAGCGTGGCGTCAAGATTTCACGCATTGCGTCGCTTGCCGACGATTTGGCGCTGGCGCTGGCCGCGACCAGCGTCCGTATCGAAGCGCCGATTCCGGGAAAATCCGCGATCGGAATCGAGGTGCCGAACAAGACTGTCTCCATTGTAGCGATTCGCGAGATCCTCGATGCGCTTCCCAATCGCGGCCAAGTGCCGCCGCTGTGGATGGCCTTGGGCAAAGACATCACCGGCCGGCCGGTCTTCGGCGATCTCTGCAAGATGCCGCACCTTTTGATCGCGGGTGCGACCGGCGCCGGCAAGTCCGTCTGCTTGAATACCATAGTTGCGTCGTTGCTGGTGAGCGCGACGCCGGACCAAGTGCAGCTACTGATGATCGATCCCAAGCGCGTCGAGCTCACCGTCTATAACGGCATCCCTCATCTAATCAAAGACGTAATCGCCGACCCGAGGCTGGCGGCCGGAGCGCTCTTCGAGATGACCAAAGAGATGGAGGCCCGCTACGAGCGCTTTGCCAAAGCCGGCGTTCGCAAGATCGAAGAGTACAACGCGAAATATCCCGACGAGCGGCTGCCCTACGTGGTCATCGCGATCGACGAGCTCGCCGACTTGATGCTCGTCGCTCCGAGCAAAGTCGAAACGACGATCATGCGTCTCGCGCAGCTCGCGCGCGCGACCGGCATCCATCTCGTGGTTGCGACGCAGCGTCCGTCGGTTGACGTCATCACGGGACTCATCAAAGCCAACGTACCCTCTCGCATCGCCTTTGCGGTCAGCTCGCAAACGGACTCGCGCGTGATTCTCGACATGAACGGTGCGGAGCGGCTGCTCGGCCGCGGCGATATGCTGTACTTGCCGATCGACGCGCCAAAACCGATTCGCGCACAGGGCGCGCTCATTACCGGCGCCGAGGTAAACCGGCTCGTCGAGTTTTGGGCGCGCCAATCGCGTCCGGACAACCTGCTCGACGTCGAGGTCGTTCCGCTCGGCGACGACGAAGCCGCGCGAAAAGAGAACGATCCGCTCTGCTATGAAGCTGCCAAGTTCCTCATCGAGACAAACTATGCGTCGAC
>JBEKMH010000013.1:0-64494 GCA_050008615.1 Candidatus Cybelea sp. | reverse complement strand
CTCGATCCGATGACCGTCGTGCACGAGTTTGGGCACGCGGTAGATTGCGCGCTTGGCGGGGGCGTCTACTACTCAGGAATCGAGCCGACGATTCGCAAGGCCTTCGCGGATGCTCGGAGCTTCGTGACGCCGTACGCGGCGACGGGAGTCGACGAATTCTTCGCTGAGTGTTTCCGCGCTTGGTGCGAAGCAAACGCCGAGGGTTCGGCGTGGCCTCGGGTAAGTCGCGAACGGCTTCGCGCGTTGCATCCGACCATGTTCGAGCTCTTCGCGCAGCGTTTTGGTGACGCGACATGAGCGACCTATTCGACGCGGCGGCCGAGCTCGAAGCGATCGTATCGGGTCGGCCGCTCTCCCAAACCCTCGGCGAGCTCAAAGGGGCGCCGCGCGCCCCCCTTCTGCCGGCCGACGGCCTCCGCTTCTCCGTTGACGCAAACGGGACGCGCAAGCGACACTCCCACCGTTGCGAGTGCTGCCGCTCGAGCGTCTACTGCTACAAAGGCAAGTGCGCCCTGCCGCAACGCGTCGAGCGCTGCCGGTGGTGCTCGTGACTCTGCGCGACCTTTCCCCTTCCTCACGCCGCGAGGCTGTACGCTTCGCGGCCGAGGTCGTGCGCAAGACCGAACATCGCGGAACGTCCTACGTTGTGGACGACGAGGGCTTTTGCCACGTTCGCGGCGAGTACGGGAACCCTGAGCGCTCAGCATTCGAGTACACGAAGGCCGAGGTCATCGCCCTGCGGGGTATCCTCCGGGAACGGGGCGCAAAGACGGCCTTCGACGTCGCAGAGGGGTTGTTGGCCGAGGCGCTCGCCGTTGCCGATGGGTGGTATACTGTGACGGTGAGTACGTCGGCGGAACGGATGGCGCGCAAGCGCGCAAAGGCGGCTCCGGGGCTCTGCGTGGTTTGCGCCAGTCGCAAGGCACGCAAAGGCCTAAAGACCTGCGAAGAATGCAACGCCGCGGCGATCGAACGGGTCCAAGCCTCTCGGCAAAAGCTGAGCAAGAAAAAACCCGCAGCCCCTCGACGCAAGTAGCGCAGTATGCGATGGCCTCTCGCGGGCGTTGCGCGGCTCAGGAGAGGCGCGATCGACGGCAGATGACCGCAGCACCGTCGCGCGATGCCAAAGGCGCTCCACGGGTCCAAGATCGGCGGGCCGCGTCGCTAATGCGGCCCTGATCCGAAGCGAGGGTTTAGCGATTCAGTTCTGCGTGGGCGACTCGGAACAACTCGGAACAATGAGCCGGGCCGAGTCGCTACGAGCCGCATCGAATCGCAATCTCGAAACCATCGCTCAAGCACGAAGCGGGGTGAGATAGGGCGTCCTGCTACGAGGCAGAATGGCCTTTCAGAGATTCGATTCCTACACGCTCCCGCCATCTGTGCTAGCGCACCGTCGTCGATTCGAGGGCGCCAATGGGCTGCCTAGATTCGATAGCGCAGACGGATCAAGGCCGAGCGTGCCATCGGGTAAGCTTCGGGTACGTATCCCGAAAGGCCGTACTGCCAAGGTACCGCGGGGGACTGGCCGGTGTTGGTGGGTATGCCGTTACCAAGTGTGTAGAGGCACTTTTTGCAATACTGCGCGCCGTAGGCCCGCTCGTAGTAGATGTCGCCGCCGGTATATCCCGGCGGTCCGATGAGATACGGGTTGCCTTGAAGCTGCGTCGGCGTAGCGGTGCCAAAGAGATTCACGACGTCGAGTATCGCCGTAACGCGTGGCGAGAGATCTTCCTCGACGTTCAGCGACGCGAGCGTTTGCGGCGTCGTACGCAGCGTGTTCGGATCCGCCCCTTCGTCCGTACCCAGATTTGCGATGTACGGGTTCGTTGTGGCGTTGTACGGACGCGACGGATTCCTCAGGAAGTAATAGTTGTACCCTGGGTTGAGGTAGTTGTCGTTGGGAACTTGGACGGGCTTGCCGTTAACGATTTCCCAGACCATCGTGCCGTTGCCGTAAGGATACCCGCCCTCATATGAAAGCAGCGGCGTGACGCGCAAGCGATGGCGCAAGAAGCCGAGCTCGTACGAGGCCGTCGCCGTGAAGTTCGGGATGTAGTTGGCCGGGAAGAGGTGTCCGGCGAGAATCGCCGGCGTGTTGAGGTCGTTGAATGCGAACTGATAGATGCTCGATGAGAGCGTGTGATTGTAGTTGGCGTTGAGCGTAAACCCCCCGTCGTGCACCCAGAGCTCCATCCCGTGAGAGCGCAGCTGGCCGGCGTTCGTGGGAACGCCGATGGCGTTGGGGTTTTCACCGGCATTGAGTGCATTTCGATAGTTGGTCGGGAGCACATCGATGACGTTCTGCTCCAGCTCGACGAAATAAGTAAGGCGCACCTGCGTTCGGCCCCCGTGTTCATAGGAGAAGGCGTAGTCGTCCGAGGTCTCCGGCGCGAGCGGATAACTCGGTACAGCGCCGTTGGCGTCACCCCCGGAATCGTTGCTGCATTGGCTCGCGGGCACGCAGGTGCGCTGAACCTCAAGTGGCGGCGGCGGGACCGAGTTGTGATCGAAGGTCGCGCGAAGTCCGTTGAGCGCCGCAAACGTGTATGCGAGCGCGAGGTGTGGATCGAGCGCACCGTCGCCATAGATAACGGGTGGGTTGTCGCTCGTTTGGGCGTGCTGACCAACGTAACGCAGTGAGCCCATTGCCGAGAAGTTCGGCGTTACGCTCCACGTGTCGTTCATATAGACAAGATATTGATTTAACCGCGGAGCGGCGGTAACGATTTGCGGAACCGTGGGAACGATCTGGTAGAGGTTGCTCGTATTAACGTCATATTGCGCGCCGGCTCGAAAGTCCGTCTTGTCGTTGGCTTGGTCCTCAAAGTCGTACCCGATTCCGTCCTCGCGCTGGTATTGCGTCGAGTAGAGTGAAATCACGCCGTCGGGAAATGAGAGGTCGTCCCATTCGGGACCGTTGGCAACGGCACCGATCTGCGATTGGAAGAGTTGAAGCCGCCCGAGTGAGTGCTGCCAATCGTGAACCCACTGGAGCTTCTCGACGCCGTACGTTCCGCGCGCGATCGAAGGCGTATCGACTTGCTGGTTTGGATTTGCCGGTTCGCCTGGGAACGTCGCGCTGGGGCTGTTGAACGTCGACCATTGCAGTCCCTCATACGGGGAGTCGTATTGTTGGTACGCCGCCGCGCCGGTAAGAAAGACGGCCGAGAGATCGTCAATCGGAGTGGCGGCGAAGTGAACGTTGCCGGCGATCGCGTACTGCGCTCGCGTCTGAAAGCCGAGACCGTACGTGCCGCTCTCCGCTGGATAGAACGTGTGACCGTCGCCATAGGCGAAATACTCGCTTCCGGTCGTCGTCGAGAGCGCGTAGCGCCAGCGCAGGTCCGGCGTGGCCTCCTGTGCGGTGAGCTTCACCTCGCCAAGCTGCGCACCGATTCCATCGGCGACTTCGAGAGTTTCCGTTCCCGGATACGTGCCGGTCAGCGGCACTTCGTTCACGACCCCGCCAAGGGCGTTTTGGCTGACGTCGGTGTACCCGCCGAGCGTAACGGTTTCCGAACCGACGCCGGCCGTTCCGAGTTGTGCGCCCACGATGTTGCCTCCGGGTTCGGCGATGAGGCCCTGCGGTACGGGGACAGAATCGTAGTCGTAAACCGTGTCTTGCACTTTTCCGCCGCGCACGATCACGTTTGCAAATGAGTCTTGCTGGATTCCGGGGACGTTCGAGATCGCGCCCTGAATGGAGTCACGCGAATAGTTGGAAAGACCTGACGAGGAGGCTTGCGGCGTCCCGGCTTGAGCCTGTTGGCCCTGCACCGTGAAGACGTCGCTCGTGCTTCCGACTGTGAACGCCGTCCCCTTGGCTTCGACCTTCGCGATTTCTTTAAGCTTGGGGAGTAAGACCACGGCGAGCCGCTCGTGCTCGCCGGGCAGCACGACGACCGTTGCATTGGCCGGTTCAAAACCGGATGCTTCGACGCGAACGATGTACGTATCGGGCGCAATCCCGAGAATCGTGAACCGGCCGCCGGCATCGGTGGTGCCCGTGTAGCGGCCCGATGGCGCGAGCGCCAAGATGCGCGCGTTGGCGATCGGCGCGCGCGTCGTCGTAGAAACCGTTCCCAAGATCGCGCCTGTGACGAGCTCGGCAGCGTCGGCGTGTTGAACTGAAAGCACTGACACGAAAAGAACGCAAAGAAAGCGACTGCTCTTCCACATGGAACTCGCTCCCAAGCGGCGCGTAATGGCACACGCGTCGCGGTTTTGTTGAGTAAGTTAGGCTAGGGCTGGGAGCGCAGGCGGCGGAGCGCGTCGGCCGCGCGACTTAACGAATTCAGGGGCGATGTGAGAACAGGCCATGTCGGGATGGGGCATCGTGGCGTGCTTCGGTGTCGCCGCGCGCGAGTGCGAAATCCGTAGGAACGACGTCAGGAGCGCTGCTGCAAACGTTCCACTGCGCGCGGCAAAACGAATCGCGGCGCCAAGCATCATCCGTACCGCGACTGCGATCGTCAGAAATGCCAAGACGAGAATCGGAGCGTGCGCGATGACGACGGAGGTTGCATCGAATGGTGCTGACCCGCCGAAGCGCGTTTCGTAGCCTTCGATCACAACGACGGTGGCGCACGCTCCTGCGAATGCGGCGACCGCGTCGACCGCGCGGGCGCGCGCATCGTCGAGCTTGCGCACCAGCGGATCGCTGGGTGCGATCCGGGAACCAATGATGTAAGCGGCAAGACAAACGGCCAGCGCCAAGGTAATCGCGAACGCCGGGAGGATGCCCTGTTGGTTAACGTCCTTGGTCATGCTGCCCAACCAGCCAAATAGCGCGGAAAACTCGGTCCCCGCGTCGGCGAGTACACCGGCCAGCAGTCCAATGGTAATTACGGCCCAGATCCGCACCACGGTATACCGCATTGATTTCTGACCTACGACAATGATCTGGCCGGCCCTTGCGCGGGGGCGTTCGCTGCGGACGATTGATGCCGGAGGGCCTTGTGGAGAAGGGCAGTTCCGATCGTCTAAATCAGTTGGCGATCCCGACACGCTGTCGGGCGCACATTAACGCTTTGCAGGATATGAGGCATCTGGACTGCCGGAGGCGGCGGCAGGCGACCGTTCCCGGCATCGACCGGGTGAGCGACGATGCGATAGTCGAGTTTCACGGCACCGGCAGGGCGTTCGGCCGCTCGATATCACGGCGGCTCCGAAGCGCTATCCAAACGTTGTCGCCGGCTGGATAAAATATGCCGGGCATCGAAACGCCGATTTAAGCTGCCGGACCTATCTTTGAGCTAGCAGCGGTATTGTTCAAGGGAGTTCGACGTGGCCGTACAGTCTCCGATTCCGTCGCGCAGACCCTGCGACATTGTTATGAAAGGCGGCGTCACTAGCGGCGTCGTCTATCCCGCCGCCATTTGTGAGATCGCCAAGGCCTTCGATTTGCGCAACATCGGCGGCACGTCGGCCGGTGCCATCGCCGCAGCCCTCGCCGCCGCGGCCCAATACCGGCGCGCGCGCGGCGGACCGCAAGCGGAGAGCGGCTACGAGCAACTTGCGACCATCCCAAAGTGGCTAGCGACGGACGATAATCTATTCAATCTGTTTGCGCCCGACAAGGGCACGCGCAGCCTGTTCGCGATTGTCGTGGCCCTCCTGATGCCCCAGTCGCTGTTTTCCCGAATTGGGCGCGTCGTCCAAGCTTATTGGCTTGCCGCAGCTATCGGCGCAATCCCAGGCATCATGTACCTTTGGGCAGCAACCTACGACTCGCCCGGCGCGGTGATCGAAATCCACACGGTCTTCGCTACCCTAGTGTTAATCGGTGGCGCAGCGCTAGGGGCGCTGGTCAAACTGCTGGATGCGATTTTGCGCTTGGTCCCGGCGAACGGCTATGGCTTGGTCAAGGGTGCCGTAACTGAGGAGCCCGCGCAAGCCGGCCGTCCGGCGCACGCTGCAGCCCTCTGTTCCTGGCTAGCCTGCGAGATGGAACGCATTGCGGGTCTCGATGTTGGAAACGTGCCTCTAACCTTCGGGATGTTGTGGAATCCCGCGTGCGACCCCAGTGCAGTTTATGAGGATGACGTACCAGAGGAGCGGACCATCCAGCTCGAAATGATCACAACTTGTATTACCCAGGGAATGCCGTATCGGTTCCCGTGTTCCACGGCAGGGTTGTATTTTCGCAAGGACGATCTCAAAGGATATTTTCCCGACCACATTGTTCAATGGCTGCTGAATAATCCGCGACCTGGCGCGACGGAAAAAGCAGGCTATAGCGTGTTGCCCGCGATCTCCGACTTACCGGTTATAGTCGCTACGCGCTTGTCGTTATCGTTCCCGTTTCTATTGAGTGCAATTAAGCTATATGCGATCGATCATACCCTTGCCGACGAGCAACAAGTACCGGCGCCATGTTGGTTCTCCGACGGTGGGATCTGCAGCAACTTCCCGATCGCGTTCTTCGATTCTCCGCTGCCGCGCTGGCCGACGCTTGCAATCAGCCTTGGCGGCTTTTCGGCGCGAACCTCGCAAGACGGGGTATATATGCCCGCAACAAATGATCAGGGACGCTTGCGTCCGTTCAGTCCTGTAACCAGCCTGTTTTCATTTTTTGGGTCGATCATTTCGACGATGCAAAACTGGAGCGACGACGAGCAATCGAAACTTCCCAGTTTTCGCGACCGGATAGCCATGGTGGCCCTTCACGCCGATGAGGGAGGGCTTAACCTCCAGATGTCTTCGGAGATCCTTGCAGGTTTGGAGAACCGCGGCGCACGCGCGGGCGAAGAGTTGCGCACGCGCTTCGAAGCACCAAGCAATTTGCAAGGTCCAGATCACGCAATGAACTGGGAGAACCACCGCTGGTTGCGTTTTCGTACCACCATGGACGCCGACTCACACTATCTACACCAATGGAACCGTGGCTGGAGCGAACCCGTCGAAGGCGACGTGAGTTTTGAAGATCTAGCGAAGGCCACCAGCGGTCTACCCGCACATTCGTATCCGATAATTGGAAAGAACCGCGAACTGTATATGAAAAACTTAGGATCGATCGAGGTCTCTGCGACTAGTGTGACAGTTGATCCGGTTTTGGAAGCCGGCGCGCCGAAGCCTGTTCCCGAGCTTGTCTTGAGGCCCAAACAATGAATAGGGATCGGCCTTAGCGGAGAGCCGCGACCCCTACCACACCGGAGAGTACGATCAGCATCGGCGCGTTGATTTTGGTGCGAAGCACCAAGACAATGACCGCGGCGCTGGTCAAGTAGGCCACGACCGACGACGGCGCGCCGCGAGCAATCGTCCAGACGCTCGACCAGACTAGGCCGACTATTGCCGGCGCAAGACCACGCGACATGATTGCGCGCCAGGGCGAAGCTGAAAAACGCGCCTCGAACGAATCGAAGGCGATCATGATGAGGCTCGACGGTACGAACATAGCCGCCGTCGCGACCGCTGCTCCCAACAACGGATGTTGCGGCACCGCCGCATATCCGATGAGCGCCGCAAAGATCGTCGTCGGGCCCGGCACGAGCTTGCCGATGGTATAGAACTGCGTAAACTGCTCGGAGCTGACCCACCGGTACGTCGTGACGGCGTCGGTATGCATCTGCGGGATGATGCCTTTCCCGCCACCGAAACCAAGAACCGAGAGCTGCGAAAAAACTGCGAGGAGATGGAGCAGCGTTCCCATAGATGCTAGGCTTCGGACCTCTTATGCGTCCGCAGCCATTCGCCAAGGATCCCGCCGCCGCCGAAGACTGCCAAAACCGGCAGCAAGGGCATGTGCAGTAGCGAGACCGCTACCGCGGTCGCGGCAACGAGCGCAACGCTCAGCCAACTCTTGCGTTCGTCCCACGTGAGCTCCAGCGCGTTCCCGAGCGTTAGACCCAACGCCCCCGCCGCGCAACCGCGAAGCGCGCCGTGCACGAACGGATTCGAAGCAAACTTGAAGTAGAGTGCGCCGGCCACAAGCACGATTGCAAAGGGTGGAATGCTGACGCCGGCAAGCGCGGCCACCGCACCGGGAACGCCACGCGCCTTTTGCCCACAATAGATGGCCAAGTTGAGGAGGTTTGGCCCGGGAAGGACCTGCGCGATCTCCAAGCCCGCGAGAAAATCGTCCGAATTAATCCATCCGCGCGCCAGAACTTGCTGACGAATCGAGGCCTTCTGCCCGCCGCCGAACGAAGTTGATGCGATCGTCGCGAAGGTGAGTGCGATGCTTCCCAGAGAGGGGCGCGCCTCAGCCGGCATCCGGCATCGGTCCGTCTACGACCGCGCTGCGGTGCTTACCTGAAAGAATGTGGATATGCACGTGCTCGGTGTGCTGATAGGGCGGTAGCACCCCCATCCGAATCGTGAATCCTTTTTCGTACAGGCCTAGCTCGAGCGCAACCTTTTGAATGCCGCCCAGCAGGCGATGCCAAACCTTAGCGTCGCCGATCGAGAAATCTAATATCGTCGGGATCCATTTTTTCGGAATGATCACGACGTGAATGTCCCACCACTCTTCTTTGCTCGGATCTATGCGGTGGCGAAACGCAAAAACGTCGTCGTCTTCATAGACGACTTCGTCGGCCTGGGCTCTCGTGCAGTCGAGGCGTCCCCGAAAAGTGTGCTCCGGATCCGGCTTCTCCCAGACGCGCTGTTCGGGCCCGCAAATCCGTTGCGAAATCCAAAACGTCATTGCGGCGCTGGCTTCCGGCGCAGCGTGCAGGCGTCCTTTGGGAGGCGCGGAAGCTGCGCGTGATGAGCGCCGATCGGGCTAAGAACAGAGTTGCAGCGGGCGACGTGCTCGGCGCGCCGCCGCAGTGGGCTAAGGAGCGTCGCGCTTGGGCGGGGATCGTCGGCAACAACGAGGTCGTCTACGAAGACCATCACGTTGTGGTCTTTCACGATCCCGTCGACGAAGAGCACGAGTCGGCGCGCACCGCCGGCGAACTCCGCCTTACGCTGCTGTCGAAGAGAGATGGCGTGGATTCGCTGATGGATTTGAGTGTCGCCGACGAAGACTTGAGCGCCGCTATCCTCCACGGGATACAGCAGGCCGCGTTGCGGCTCGGGCTCCAAAACGAGGGTTTCGAGGTGCGCGCCCACATCTATCCGCCCTTGCAGAGCCGGCCCGAGCTGGCCTTTAAGATACGGGCGGGCAAGCCGCCGAAGCGCACCGACGCCGCAGCCGGCTAAACGATCGCAAGCACCGCTCGTGCGTGCGCGCCGCCGTCGTAGCGCAGCGTCACGTTGCAATCTTCCGCAAGCGACCAGACGATGTAGAGCCCGCGGCCTCGCTCGCTGAGCAGATCCAGTGGGAGCTTTGGCGCGAACGTAAAGCCGGGGCCGCGATCGAGCACGTGAAGAACCGGCGCGGCGGCGTGGGTCCAATTGAGGACGATCTCGACCGGTCCGGGAGCAAAGCGCACGACATTGCCCAGCAGTTCGCCGAAGACGAGTTCGGCCGCATCGAGCTGTTTCTGACGCAGGCCGGCGTCGCGCAAGGCCTCGACGAACGAGTGGCGTGCCGCGTGCGCCCGGCGAATATCGTTACTATCGAAGGTCCACCCCTGCGCGCCTTCGCCATTGCCGTCGCGAACGTTGGCCTCAGGTGCCTCGAGCCGTACCGTCAACACGACCACGTCGTCGTTCCCACCGCGCTTGAGCATCGCGCGATAAAGCGCGCCGGCTGGACTCGAGCTGCTCGCAATCTCGGGGCGAGCGAGCGCCGCCATGAGCCGTTCGTAACCGCGCACGACGTTGCGATCTGCCTCGATCAAACCGTCGCTGTAGAAAATCAAAAGGCCCGATCGAGGCAGCGGCGTTGTCGTGGCGATCTCGCCGCGAACCCGCAAACCCAGCGGCAGTCCGGTCGTGCCGAGCGGCGTCACCGCGCCCGCGGCATCGCGCAGGAGCGGTGCCGGATGCCCGGCCGATGCGTGCTCGAACGTCCGAGCAACCGGATCGAGCACGCCCACGAATGCAGTGACGAACATGTCGGGATTCTCGGTTTTCAGCGTGCGATCGGCGGCGTCGAGCATCGCGATCGGGTCGGCGTAGACCTGCGCCACGCCGCGAATGACCTGCCGCATCGAGGCCATGATCACCGCCGCAGACAGACCGCTGCCGGCCACGTCGCCGACGGAAATGACGATGCGCCCGTCGTTGAGACGCAGCGCGTCGTACCAATCGCCGCCAAGCAACTCGCGATCGCTGGCCGGCACGTAGATGCCGTCAAAGCGCAAGCCCCGCACTTGGGGAAGCGAAATCGGCAGCGCCGCACGCTGAAACTCCGCGGCGATCTCACGCTCCCGCTCGAAAAGGCGCGCGTGGGCGATGGAAACGGCTGCGCGTTTCGTCAGTTCTTCGAAAAGCGGTAAATCGGCGACGGCATATCGCCGCGGAGTCTGCGACCAGTACGCGACCAGCGACCCAATCGTTCGTCCGCGCGTGCGTAGCGGAATGGTGACGGCCGAGCGCGGCTCCAGTTCGCGAATTACTTCGAGCAGGTTACGGGTAGCAACTTTTTCGAGGAGCTCGACGTTCACTTCGTGGATGACCATCGGCCGGCCGTTTCGCAGGGCGGCGGCAATCGCGGGTTCGTAGCGCCGAGCGTGCGTGTACCGCCCGACGAGACGCTTTACCAGGAGCGTCTTCTTTGGATCCGCGTGAATGGCCGCGACGGTCTTTAAGCGGTCGCCTTCGTCGAAGAGATCGATTGCGGCCCAATCGCCAAACTCCGGAACGATGATGGCGAGCAAACGGTTGAGCGTGGCTTGCAAATCGAGCGATTCCGCAAGCACTTCACCAGCTTGCGCGAGAAAGGCAAAGATTTGGCCTTGGCGCTTGTAGTCGTCGATATCGGTGCAGATGCCGAGCCAATCCGCTTGGTCATCCTGCACTTCGCGCAACGGCGAGACGAAGAGACGATGCCACCGGTACGTCCCGTCCGCGCGCAACAACCGCAACTCTAGCTCGAAACCCGCGCGGCTTGCAATTCCACTCTGCAATGCCTGCCGGCAGCGAGCCCGGTCGTCGCCATGTACCGCCGCCCACCACTTCTCCTCCAGCGATTCCGGTGTCGCGTTCGAGCGCCGCTTGCGTCCGACGTACTCATGCCACGCGCGATTGAACGATAGCATCCCGGCGCGCGAGGTGGCAGTCCAAGCGATCTGCGGAATATCGTCGATGGCGAGAGGCAGCGAAGCCATTGGTTACCTGGCTTTTCACAGAGACCCGCCCCAACCCCGCACAGCACGCTCAAAGCCAGCACGGCGTTGATCGTAAGCACGCCCACGAGCCTTTCGCGCAGCCTGTCGGCGCAAAGGCTTAAGGCGATAGGTTACTCGGCGTGCAGCGCTTCGATTGGATTGAGGTGGGCCGCCTTGCGCGCCGGATAGAAGCCGAAGCCGACGCCGATCGCCGCCGAAAAGAGCAGCGAGAGCACGATCGTCGGAACCGAAGCGGTGAACGGGAAGTGGCCAATGTGCGCCGCGATTGCCGACGCGCCGACGCCGCAGACGATGCCGATCGCGCCGCCGAGCAGCGAAAGGACGACCGCTTCGACGAGAAACTGCAGTAGGATGGAATCGCCACGGGCTCCCACCGCCATCCGCAAGCCGATTTCGCGCGTGCGCTCCGTTACCGAGACGAGCATAATGTTCATGATGCCGATCCCGCCGACGATGAGTGAAACGGTGGCGATCGAGGCGAGCAGAATCTGCAGCGTTAGGCCTGCGGAGGAAGCGGCTTGTGCGACATCTGCGAGGTCGCGTACTTGGAAGTCGTCGGTCTGTGGTGGAACGATACGGTGGCGCGTGCGCAAGAGCTGCGAGATGTCGCTGATGGTTCGCGCGACGTTCTGGGGTGCGTCGATTGAAACGGCCAAGGCTCCGACGACGTTCGGACCGTTAGCCGACGTAAAAAGCCGTTGCATCAAGGAGGTGTAGGGCATTACGATGATGTCGTCTTGATCCGTCCCCATGACGCTGTGGCCTCGCGAGATGAGAACGCCGATAATCCGAAATGGCACGCTGTCAATGGTCACCATCTGCCCCACGACGTCGCCGCCGTTGGGAAAGAGCTCGTGCTCGACGGTCGTCCCGATCACACAGATCTTGGCACTCGTCGCAACGTCCGTATCGTTGAAGAACGTACCGGATTGCAATGGCCAGCTGCGTATGAAGGCGTAGGCAGGCGATACTCCGGCCACTGAGGTCTGCCAGTTGCTGTATTGGGAGATCACTTGCGTGCGCAACGTGACGAGGGGCGTTACGGCGGCGGCGTGGCGAACCTCGTGTGCGATGGCCAAGCCATCGTCGACGGTGAGGGTTGAGGCCGCCCCGACGCCGGCGTTGACGCCGCCGGTCGTGGTGTTTCCCGGAAGAATTATGACGAGATTACTCCCGAGGCTCGATATCGTTGCTTCGATACTGCTGCGCGCTCCCGCGCCGATCGCAACGGTAACGATGACCGCAGCGACGCCGATGATGATGCCGAGAACCGTCAGCAGCGAGCGCTGACGGTTGCGCATCAACGCGCGGAAAGCGATTGCGACCGCGATTTCGAGCTTCACGATGCGCCGGCAACGACGGCTGGCGCGACCGGTTCGTCCCGGACGACGTGGCCGTCGAGAAACGAGACGATGCGTTGCGAGTAACGCGCGACGTCGAGCTCGTGCGTAACCATAAGGATCGTCATGCTTCGCTCGCGGTTGAGGCGCAAAAAGAGCTTCATGATTTCCGCCGAGGTCTTGGAGTCGAGAGCACCGGTCGGCTCGTCGGCCAGGATCAAGCTCGGATTGTTGACGAGCGCTCGCGCGATGGCGACGCGCTGCTGTTGGCCGCCCGAGAGCTCGTGCGGATTCGAGAGATGGTGCGATTCGTCGAGGCCGACATCGAGCAGCGCCCGGCGAGCGCGGGCCCGCCGCTCGCGGGCACCGACCGTCGCGTACATCATCGGCAGCTCGGCGTTCTCCAGCGCAGACGTGCGCGGCAAGAGATTGTATTGTTGGAAGACGAAGCCCAACTTATTACGCCTCAAGTCGGCGAGCTCGTCGGAACTCAGCGTGGCGACGTCGATGCCGTCGAGCGCGTAGCTTCCAGAAGTCGCACGATCGAGGCACCCGACGATGTTCATGAACGTCGACTTTCCGGAGCCGGACGGTCCCATGATCGCGGTGAACTCACCGGGCGACAAGGCAAACGTGATCTTGTCGATAGCGGCAAAAAATGTTTTTCCCGTCGCGAAGAGCCGCGTGAGTTCCTGAGTCGCAACGGTCGGCGTCACGGCGAACTTGCCGGAGCGGTATTTCCCGGCGTGTTTTCGTCGATCACGACTCGATCGCCGGGTACGAGGGAACCCGAGGCGACTTCTACGCCGACGCGGGCTCCGTCGACGGCGAGCACAGTCAGGCTGACACCACGCAGCGTCCCGCCGTCGAGAACGTAGCAGCGGCCTTGACCGCCCACCGAGATGGCGAACGCGTTGGAGTTATTCGTCGTTCCCCACGCCGAACGCGCCGCGCGAGCCCCTTCGCCGGATGCCGGCGGCACGACGATAGCGTACTTTTTTGCGATCCCCGCGCTGGGGCGCCATTGCAGGGCGGCTAAAGGCAGAATCGTCGATTGCGGATAATTGGCAACGGTAATCTGCACGTTCGCAGTCATTCCGGGGCGCAGCGCGCCGTCGCGATTGCTTGGATAGGCGACGGTGTCGTAGGTCGTCACGTTATTGACGATCGTCGGATTCTGGCGAACTTCATTGACGACCGAAGCGAACGTGCGCCCCGGATAGGCCAGCACGGAGAACGAAACGCGTTGACCGGGGCGCACCGCTCCGACGTCGGGCTCGCCGACGGCGATATCCAGCTCCATCTTCGTGAGATCCTTGGCGATGCTGAAAAGCGTCGGTGCCTGTAGTGCCGCGGCGACGGTTTGTCCAACCGAGACGTTGCGCTGAATCACCGTTCCATCGACTGGTGACGTAATGATGGAGTGATCGAGATTGATCTGCGCTTGGCGGACGGCGGCGGCCGCGGCGCGAACGGCGGCGTCGCTCGCGCGTTCGGAGTCGGCCGAGGCGGCAGCCTGTGCGCTGGAACTGCCCGCTTGGTAAGAGCTGGCCGAGCTCGAGAGCCGGGAAGTCTTGGATTCGGTGAGCGCCGCGACCAGAGCGTCGTGAGCCGCAGCAGCGTTGGTTACATCGCTATCGACGACGTTTTGGGCTACGTAGCCTTGTTTGAGCAATGCGCGGTCGCGATGCAGCGTCAGCATTGCGAGGTTCCACGAACTGCGCGCTTTCCTGACGTCTTCGTCCGCCGCGGCAATCAGCTCTTCTTGCGACTGCGCGGTCTTTTCTGCGGCCGAACTCGTCTGAATCGAACTCGAAAGCGTCGACGAGGCCGCCATGCTCGCGGCGTCGAGCTGGTGCAACGTCGCCTTCGCTTGATCGAGCGCCGCGGCAAACAGGCTGGGATCTAGGCGAGCCAGCACTTCGCCGCGATGGACCTGGCTGTTATAATCAACGTAAAGGGTCTGGATCGTGCCGGAGACCTGCGATCCCACTAAAATCGTGTCCTGAGCGGCGAGCGTTCCGGTTGCGGTGACGGTTTGGGCGATCGGTCCGCGCGCGACGTCGGCGGTCAGGAGCTCTTGCGAGCCGCCAGAACAGCTGCCGGCGATGAGAAGCACGATCGGGGCCCAGGCTCGAACCCGGGTGGGTTTCATCCTTCGAGCATAGCCCTCCGCCGCCGCGGTTACCTTCCGGTAAAGCGATTGTGCTATTCTCGGCCTATGTTCAAAAGAATCGCGGTTGCCCTCGACGGCTCGGACTGCGCGGCGGAGGCGCTGACGGTTGCCTTGCAACTCGCGCAGAGCGAGCAATCCGAGCTCGGAATGTGTTCGGTCGTCGATCCCATCGTCATCGCCGGCACGACTCCGCCGAGCCCCGCGATGGATCTCGTTATTTGCGACATGGAGGTGGAGGCGCGCAGGCTCGTGGGCGACGCCGTCGAGCGAGCGCATCAACTGGGGTTAACTGCGAGCGGACACGCGTGCAGCGGCGTGCCTGCGTTCGAGATACTTAAATACGCGCAGAGCTTTCGAGCCGATCTCATCGTAATGGGAACCCACGGCCGCAAGGGCATCGGTCATTTGCTGATGGGAAGCGTCGCCGAAATAATATTGCGCGAATCGCCGATTCCGGTACTGGTCGTCCGCGGCGCGCGCAAATCACGGAGTAAATAAAGAAGACGGCTACTCGCCGGTCGGATAGGCCTCGGGGACTTCGCCCTCCGTCCAGAGCGCGCTGCGCTCGAGCGGCTGGACCGCACGCGTAACGTCGAAGTGATAGACCGCATCGAACTGCTCGACGAGATTAGCGTGGAAGTAGTGGCTTTGCAGTTCGGTTTCGGGCCGATAGATCACGCCGATCGCGCGCTCGAGCGCTTGGCTCGGCAGTCCGGCGAGCTGCGGCCGGCCGGCGCGCAGCGGAATCCAAAAACGCGGTACGCGCAACGTGTGAAAGAGGTGTTCGTAGCTATCGTGTCTGGCCGGCAGAACGCGCTTTCGCTCTTCGGGAGCGTGCCAATCTGAGGCCGCCGTAACGCTCCCCCCGTAAGTCGTAAAACCGATCGCGAAACAATCCTCACCGTAGCGGCGCCGCGCGAGCGCACCGATATTCGTCTCGCCGCCGGCGCCCATTGAGGTCGCATCGGCGTTTCCGACGTGCGAGTTGTGAGCCCAAACGACTGCTTTGGGGAGGCTCTGGCTACGAGCGAGATGAGAGAGCAAACGTTCGAGCGTATCGACCATGTGTTCGTCGCGCAGATTCCAGGTCGAATACGAATAGTCGATCATCGCGCGGTAGTAGCGCTCCGCGTTGGTCACGATTCGGGCATTCTGTTCGGCGTAGAAGTACTGGTCTTCCGCGACGCGGCCGTCCAAGCGCGCGTAGAGCGAGGCTTTGCGCTGGATCTCCAAGAGAGCCGCGATGACGTCGTCGCGGCACAACGGCTGCGTGCCGCTTGCCGCCGCAAGGCCGTAGTTTTCGGGATGGCCCACATACGGCGCCAAGCATGCATAGTGGCGGCGCGCCTGCGCGGCGCCGGTGGGATCGACGCGATCCAGATACTTTAACACCGCGTCGATCGACGCGTACATGCTATAAAGATCGAGCCCGTAAAAGCCGACCTTTGGGCGTACGCTGGTCGGGCAGAAATCGTTGTACTCGCGCAGCCAGCCGATGAAGTCGAGCACGTCGGCGTTGCGCCACATCCACGTCGGAAAACGAATGAAACCGGCAAGGGACTCGACCGCTTCTGCATCGTCGTTCGCCCCCCGGACGTAACGATTGACGCGGTACGCGTCGGGCCAATCGCCCTCGATGCAAACGGCGCTGAATCCCTTCTCGGCGATCAGCCGTTTCGTGAGTTCGGCTCGTGTGCGGTAAAACTCGTGCGTGCCGTGGGTTGCTTCGCCGATCAAAACGACGCGTGCATCCGCGATCGCCTCGAAGAGCCCGTCGTTCGCGTGCGGATCGCCCGTCAGCGGAACGATCGCCTCCGCAAGAGCAGCGTCTACGCGACGTTCCATTGCGCTGGCTCGCCCGGTCGTCCATCGGCGCAGAGTAGCCGCGCGATGGCCACGGAGGTGACGTGGGTTGCGATGCTGTCGGCGCGGCTTGTCAACGCGACGGGAACTCGCGCGCCGAGGACAACGCCGGCGGCGCTGGCATCGGCAAGCAAGATCAACGCCTTTCCCAGCATATTTCCCGATTCGAAATCCGGGACGACCAGGACGTTGGCCTGCCCGGCAACGCGCGAGACGATTCCCTTCTCTTGCCCGGCTTCTGAACTGATTGCATCGTCGAGCGCCAGGGGGCCGTCGAGCAGCGCGCCGTGCAACTGACCTCGGTCGGCCATCTTGCAGAGAGCCGCGGCATCGAGCGTGGAGCGGACCTTCGGATTGATCGTCTCGATCGCCGAAAGCAATGCCACGCGGACCTCCGCGATGCCGATGGCGATCGCCAAATCGATCGCGTTCTGCACGATGTCGCGCTTGTCTTCGAGGTCGGGCGTAATATTGACGACCGCATCGGTAATGAGCAGCGGCTGCCCGTAGCGCGGGAGGTCCATGACGTAAGCGTGGGTCAATCGGCGCTGCGTGTGCAGGCCCGACTCCGGCAACGCGATCGCGTGGAGCAGTTCCTCGGAATGAAGGCACCCTTTCATTAACGCTTGCACTTCACCGGTTCGCGCTAGCTCGACCGCGCGCGCTGCGGCATCGCGGCTGCCGGCGGCTGAGACGATCTCGCATCCGCTTAGATCGATGCGTTCTCTCGATGCCAAAGAGCGCACGATCTCTTCGTTTCCGACGAGAATCGGAACGATCAATCCGGCCGCCGCCGCAGCAAGCGCACTCTTTAGGGCGAGAAGATCGCAGGGATGTACGATCGCCATGCGTATGGGGCGCAGACCGCGAGCGCGCTCGACGAGGTTCTCGTGGTGCGGTTTCACGCTCTGCATCGCCGCAGGTTCCATGGGCGCCAAGCTACTACCCTCACGAGAACATCTGATGAAGACCTCCCGGAGTTCTTCAAGGCTGTTCGCCCTCCGGCCCTCGCAAGGCCCTTACGGGTTGACCCGAGCCTCATCTCCGAGGGGTTGAGGTGGTGGCCAGGGAAGTGGCGGCTAACTCTGCGCACCTCTTAAGGAGAAACGCAATGAAATCTTTAGGTCGTATATCCGTTGCCGCGCTGGTTGGCCTCGGCGCGGTAGCCGCAACCATCGGGCCGGCACAAGCCGCTTCGACGCCGGTCGTCATCAAAAGCTGCACCGTCGTCAAGCCCAAGCCGTTGAGCCACAATGCAAACGGGACGCACATCGTGTACGTCATCATGGGCCATCGAACGGCCTCGAGCATTACCTTTGCAGTAGGATATCGTAATGCGACAATGCACTACCTCCGCCGGGTTACGGACGCCGGATCCTTCGCCCCGGGGGTGACGATCGACCATACCCTCCCCTTGTACAACGACGTGACCTACGCCGGCGCGCCCACATCGTCTTGCTTCCCAGTTGAAGTCAAGTGGGCGGGTGGCACCGTCTGGATGGCGCCGACAAAACCGTAGGATGAGCGGGGGACGCGTCGAAGCGCCCGGACGTGCGCGTCAGCTTTAGGACGCTACTTTCGCTTGCCTTATGCGCTGCGGCTGCCGGAGCGGTTTTCGCGCACGCAGCGATCGACGTCGTGGGCGACTATGCCCTCACCACCGATAGCTACGATCACCTTCATCACAGCTCGCGCGAGCTGATCAGCGGCGTAGCCCTCGCGATTGCGGCCATCTTGGTCGCCCGAGGGCTGCGCGGCTGCTGCGAAATCGCGCAACGAAATCGGACTAGGCTCGCTTGCGCTGCTTTAGGCACGCGCGACGCCGTCGGATATTGGATCGCCGCAGTCGCGGCTAGCTGCGTGCTCGTCCCGGCGATGGAATACCTGGACGGAAGGCTCGACGGCACGGCGGTGCGCCAGCTCGGCGATGCGTTCGGCGGCTCGCTCCTCGTCGGCCTGGTCACGACGGTTGCCTGTGCGAGTCTCGTGGCGGCGCTTATCTTTGCGCTCGCGCGTTGGCTCATTTCCTACCGCGATGCGATCGTAACGATTCTCGAAACGCTCCTGCGTTGGAGCGGCGATTCCGTCCGCCGCCTTGCGTCCGATCTCGATCGCTATTGTTTGACTTTCCGGCGTCGCGTGTCCCACGCGTCGCGTCTCTCCAAACGTGGACCTCCTGTAGCGCTCTTCGTCTAGCCCTGCACTAGAACTCGTTTTACAGGAGTCCCCCCAATGCGAAATCCTCGCGCTTGTACGCGCGCTGCTTGCGTATCCATTGCTCTGGTCGCCGCGCTTTGCGCAGCAGGCCTGCGTTCCGCCGCGGCGGATGACGACGACACGTTCAAGGTACGCGGAACGGTCCGGTCCAACGACGGAGCGCCGATTGCCGGTGCCTCGGTCACGATTTCAATGCCGGACGTTTCCAGAACGGATCGAACCGACGCGCGCGGCGCGTTCGTCTTGTCTCACGTTCGCGAAGGCACGTATACACTGCGCGCCTCGGCCCCCGGCTATCAGCCGATCTCCCAACGAACGGTCACGCTCGGGCGGTCGAACTCGAGGCTGTCGATCGTGCTATCGCAGGCGACGACGAACTCGTTGACGGTCATCGGCGAAGTTCGCGCCTCCGCCGGCGAGACGGTCTCGACGGCATCGGCGCCGACGATTTCGATGAGCGCGCAACAAGCGGCTGCCGCAGGCACGACGTCAGTCGCGCCGATGCTCTGGAGCCAGCTTTCGACGACGCCCGTGATTCCGCTGGGCGGCGGCAGCAATGCGACGGTCAGTTTTGCCGTGCGTGGGCCCGATCCGACCGAGACCGTCGTCGATATCGACGGGCACCAGATGAACAACGGCAACACCGGCGATTTCGACGTTTCGTTGCTCGACCCGGCCGCTCTGCAAGAGGTGCAGTTGGTCTACGGGATCGCACCGTCGTCGCTGATCGGTCCTAACACGATCGGTGGCGGCGTGAACATCGTCACGCTGGAGCCAACGAACACGGACCACACCTTGATGCGGATATTCGGTGGCTCGTATGGAACCTTCGGCGAGACGCTTCAGACCACGGGCTCCGATAACCGTTTCGGTTACGCCGTTTCGTTGCACGGCGCGACCTCGTCGGGGTCCGTCAATCAGACGGTTCTCGCTCCGCCAAATGCCGGCGCTCCGCCGGCCGATAACGAGACCGCCCAAAGCGTCGGCAGCGATTCAATCGGTAAGTCGCTACTATCCAAGGTGCGCTATCAGCTGGGCGGCGAGAACGGATACGGCTACATTCAGCTCAACTTTCGCGATCAAAGCGTTTATAAAGACGAGTCGGCGTTGTTGACGACGTACACGCCGCCCGGCTTCGGCGGAAGTGTCGGTGACGACGTCGCAAGTGAATCCGGTGGCTATCAAAGTTTCGCGGGAACGAATCTCGAGGCGCACCAGGCGAACTACGGTCTCGACGCACAGTTGCCGCTCGGAAGCCAGCAGATCGACGGCGCGCCGGCAACGATCTTACAGCTCAGCCATTTGACGACGTTGAACTCGCAGTCGGTCTCCGGCCCGGGAGCCGACACCCTGCCATACTTGTACAACCAGCGGGACTCGCTCGGCGACGACTGGCTCGAACTCGATCATCGTTTCAGCGATGGGATGCTCTCGTTCAAGTACGACGTCGGCGTCGAAAATCTCACGACGAACTACGTCCAAGGTCAGGTGATCGCCGAAGCGCAACCAGTCGGGCCTCCCGTGACCTTCGATGGAGACTCCGTTTCGACCGACGCGATAACGCCGGAAGATCGGCCGCCGCCGCCCGTTCAAACGGTACCGCTCTCTCAGACGCAGCGGTATGGCGTGTTGCGCTATAACGGCGATCCGACGAGCCACATCCACTATTCCGTTGCCGCGTACGACAGCGATTTCAGCACGTTCGGCAGTAGTTTCGATCCGCGCGCCGGTTTCGTCTGGACGCCGACGGGCGAAACCGCGGTACGCGCCTCGGTGGGAACGACCTTCCAGGCCCCGCAACTTTCGGAGTTGCTGGTACCGCCCCCGAGCGAGCGCGTGCCGGTCGGCGGCGTCGTCTATATCGGCAACCCAAATCTTCGGCCGGATCATGCAACCGACTTCGACATCGGTATGGAGCATATTTTCGGAAAGCGGCGGCCGTTGCATTTTGTAACCGACTTCTATCAGACGAATCTCCGGTCGCCTTCGAGTCAGACCAACCCGATTCCGATTCCCGGCTGTCAAACCAAACGCAAGCCCGTCCCGTGCCCGATCAGCATGCCGGTGAATGCCGGGAACGGAGTCTACCGTGGCGTCGACGTGCACGCCGACGAACAGCTTGCAACGGATTTCCACATTCGGGCCGGCTGGGACGTCGATAGTTCCTTCCTCACGGTCATTCCGGTTTCGGTTCAAGACGGAACGCTCGCAGCCGGGGAACAATCGCTCGGCCAACCGTTGCATAAGGCCTATGTAGCCGTCGAGCAAGAGCCGCCCGTCGGGCTTGGCTATGGCGTGGAGCTCAACTACGAAGGCTGGTACAACGAGCTGAACCGCTCCCCGTACGCCGTGCTCAATGCGCACGTGAGCTACCGGCGCGCCGGTTGGGAGTACGGTCTCTACGGGACGAACCTCACGAACGTCTATAGCAGCCCGTTTACGATCGTTGGAGGCGGCTTCGTCTACGGCGGAACTCCGGGGCAACCCGTCATTCCGACCGACGCGTATATTTTGCAAGGCGCGCAAGTGAACTTCGTCCTTACTCGAGCGATCTAGAACAGGATCGTTTGAAAGTCGCCGACATGCTCGAAACCGAGGCGGCGATAGAGCGCGATCGCGGCATCGTTGAAGTCGTTGACGTAGAGCGAGAGCGTCGGCGTTATTTCGAACAGCCTGTCGCAGATCGCAGCCAGCGACGCCGCGGCGAGGCCCTGGCCGCGCAGCTCCGGCGGAGTCCATATCCCTTGGAGTTGCGCGGTCTGCTCCGACCAGGGCCCGATGTTGCAGAAGAAGGCGAGCCGGCCATTGGCGACACCAACCCACCACAGTCGTCGGTCGATCATCTCGCGAATGGCCATGTTGAAGCTTACCGAGTTGCGCCGCGGATCGTACTCGAGTTCCTGGCGAATCATCGAGGCCGAGCTCTCCGCAACCGCGCGCCACTCGTCCATCTCCGCATGACGAACGGTGACGAGCGGCCCACAACGGCGAAGCCGTGAGGGGTCGACCATCATGACGAGCTGGCGGTCGCGCACGAGGCGCGGCCGTCCCATCCGGCGCCCCGCGATCTTCCAAAACTCCCGCACGGTCTCGCGAGGGCCGACGATCATGCGATTGCCCGAGTGTCGCTGCAGATATTCCGCAAGTGGCGCGATGGCGGCCGGCTCGGCGGCGATGACGATTTGGCGTCCGTGATACGCGACGCCCGCAATCCCGCGTTCGCCGGCGACCACAACAACGTTTTTGCGCACCGACGCGGCGGAATCGTGCAAGAGAACGTGGCTGATGAAGACGTTGAGATACGGCGAGCTCGCAAGATACTCGAGCGCGGGGCGTAGCGACGCCTGCGAGATCGGTTCGACTTGCAGGGCGTTACTGGGAATCGAACGCAACGCTGATCAACGGCTTGGTCGTCGGCTCTTTGCTGCCGCCCTCGGGTTCGATTGTGACGGCGACTTCCGAGGTCGCATGGGCATCGGCCGGCACGACGACGAGCGCAACCCCTCGAGCGTCGGGTAAGAATGTCGGCTGGGGCGACATCTTCGTCGAGCCGATCGCCCGGGTCCACACTTGATAGACTTGGCCGCGCGGCGGCTCGGAGAGCTCGTGAAGCGCGAGATCGATGCGGCTTCCTCTCGTGACGACTTCGCCGTTGCCGATGGCATAATGGTGCGCGTGGCTATCGAGCATGTCGAAGAGCGTGGTTCGCTCTTCGGTCAGGCTGCGTGCGAGCGAGGTCGAGCGCTCGGTGAGATTGGCGACCTCGCGCTGCTGCTGCTTGAGCTGCCCGATTAAGGAGATGTTCGCGATTGAGGAGAGCAATGCGATCGCGACGCAGACCGCTCCCACGAGATAAGCCGGCCAGACCGCCGCGTGCTTCACGCGAGCTATCTTCCCACGAGCGTATCGAGGCCCCTCGGGCGAGGGCGTCGTAGCTTTGCCGTTATGCACCTGGGGCTCTTGGCTGCAGCGGGGCTCGCGGCGTCGTTGCATCTCGTGCCTCACCCGCAAAGCGTGGATCTACTCTCGTGCCCCGGGCAGGTTTCCGCTATTCCGCGGACCGTGCCCGTGGGATTCGATGCAGGGGCGCGCGCCGAGGTGGACGAGCGCTGGGGCGCGCTGCGAATCGGCCGTTTGCGCACGGCTTCGGGTCTCGATCCGGCGATAACCGTGAGGCACGATGGCTCGCTGCCCGCCCAGGCGTACCGGCTGACGGTGCGCGGCGGCCGGGCGTCGATCGAAAGCGCCGATGAAGCCGGCGCCTTCTACGCGGCCATGACGCTCGCGCAACTGCCGGTGCATACGGGGGAGAGCTGGAGCATTCCGTGCGTGCGAATCGAGGACCGGCCCGCGTTGCTATGGCGGATTCTCTCCGACGACGTCTCGCGCGGTCCGCTTCCAACCATGCAATACTTCGAAGAGCGCATTCGGACGATCGCCGCATTTAAGATGAACGGGTACTCGCCGTACATGGAACACGTCTTCGTCAGCCCCACGGATCCGCTGCCGGCGCCGCTCGACGGAGTTACGCCGGCGCAACTGCAGGAGCTGGCCGAGTACGCCGCGCGCTTCCACGTGGCCCTGATTCCCGAACAACAGAGTTTCGCGCATATGCACAACACGCTGCGCCTCGAACGGTACGCCGGCGCAGCCGAGCTTCCCCACGGCTTTCTGCTGGCGCCCAACGTACCGCTCTCCATGGAATATCTCGCACGGGTTATCGCGCAAGAGCTCGCGGCGGTCGGTCGCCCGCCCTTCTTTCATATCGGCTCCGACGAAACCGCAACGCTGGGCCTGGGGTCGACGCAAAGCTACGTCGCCCGGCGAGGCCGCTCGAACGTCTACGCGGAGCATATCGTCGCGATGAACCGTTTGATCGCACCCTCGGGCGCGCGGCTGATGCTATGGGATGACGGCATCGAAAACGATCCCGGAATCATGAAGTTGATTCCGAGCAACGCAGTTATCGTCAACTGGCACTATGGCGCCGAGCCGAGCTTCGATCGCTACATCCAGACGATCGCGCGCGGCGGTCTGCAACAGATGGTCGCTCCCGGCGCGAGCAACTGGAACGAGATTTTTCCGGCGATCGATACCGCACTGCTCAACGAGCAGCGCTTCATCGAAGAAGGAAAAGCGGCGCACGTTCTGGGCCTTTTTCAAACCGTGTGGCACGACGACGGTGAGACACTGTACGAAGCAACGTGGTATCCGGTCGTGTACGCCGCCGCGGCCGCTTGGGAGTCGAAAGATGTCGAGCTGGAACGGTTTGCCGCCGACTACCCCAGTGCATTTTACGGCGTCGACGACCCCACCTATAGCCGCAATGTTTTCTCGCTCATGCTAACGCTGCGTCTGTTGGAACCGCAGGATTATCCGTACGGACAGACCGACGCGCTCTTTTGGGCCGATCCGTTCGATGTGGCGTCAACGGCCCAGATCTCCCACACCGCTTTGGGGGCCGTGCGGCTGAGTGCCGAGCAAGTCGAACAATCTCGTTACTTCAGCAATCCGCCGCTGCACGCCAACGCAGCCTTCGTGATGTTCCTGGCGGCGCGCCGTTACGACGTCCTCGGCCGGAAGTTTCAGATTGCGGCCGAGGTTCGGACGATGTACGCCGATGCGCTCGCGCATGCGAAGACCGATCCGGAGACGACGCTGCGCGATCTGTATTGGTGCCGCTACTGGATGTGGGAGCTGCGGGACGCCTACGAGGACCTTGCGCCGCTTTACGCGCAAGCCTGGCGGTACGAGAGCCGGGAAGGCCACCTCGCGAGCAACCTCGAGCGTTACCATCTCGCCGCACAAAAAGCGATCGAACGAGCCGATGCGTTCTATCGCGTCACGCGGGAGTACGTAACCTCGAAATCGCTGCCTTCGCTCGAAAGCATCCTGTCATCGTAACCGCCCTCCTCATCCTCGCCGTCTTTGTGGTTTTCGCAGTGCTGATGTATCGGCGCGCGATCCCGGCCCTCATAGCGGTTCCCTGCATGGCGTTGCTGATGTCGTTGGCGGCGGGCGTGCCGTTTGCCGCCCTGGGCGGAATCATTACCGGCGGGGCGGTGAAGCTCGCGCCGTTCTATGTCGCCGTTATTTTTGGCGCACTGCTTGGGCGGGTGACGATCGAGACCGGAATCGCGCGAACGATCGTCAATCTTGCCGCCGAGTTCGGCGGCGAGCGGCCCTTCGTGCTGAGCTTGGTATTCTGTGCGATCGTAGCGGTGCTCTTCGCCTCGCTCCAAGGTCTGGGCGGCATCATCATGGTTGGCTCGATCGTGCTGCCGATCATGATGACGGCCGGCGTCCCGCGCACGATTGCAGCGACGCTCTTCTTGATGAGCTTCGCACTCGGCTACATTTTCAACATCGCGAACTGGACGTTCTATAATACGTTTTTCGGGGTGCCGCGCGAACAGCTCGTGCCATACGCGATTCTGCTGGCCCTCATCGATGCCGCAGTTCTGCTTGCGTATGCTGCCGTGTCGTTTCGTCGTGCGCGAAGGTATGCGACGTGGGCCGTCCGGGCCCCAGAAGATTCGAACTTTCAACGCGTGCCGGCCGTCGCGCTCGTCACGCCGCTCATTCCGCTGCTGCTCTTCTATTCGTTTCACACCGACGCTGCGGTGGCGTTCTTGATAGCGGCGCTCTTCGGCGTGCTCTTCACGCGCCCGGCGCTGGCCGTGCAGCGGCTCGTTGCCGCCGCGATTCGCGGCGTCGAAGACGTCGCGCCGGCGGTGCTGCTCTTCATGGGAATCGGCATGCTGCTGGTTGCAACAACCCAACCGCAGTTTGCCGCCGCGCTGCGGCCTCTGGTCGCGGGAGACTGGCTTCGAACTCCGGTCGGCTACGTGATGCTCTTCGGCGTCGCAAGCCCGCTCGTGCTCTATCGCGGTCCGCTCAACCCGTTCGGCGTCGGCATCGCCATCTTTACGGTCTTGTTGACCGCGCACGTCTTACCGCCGGTCGTGCTGGTGGCCGCCGTGATGGCGGTCGTCCAAGTGCAGAACGTTTGCGATCCAACCAACACTGCAAACGTTTGGGTCGCAAACTTCACGGGAGTGCCGATTCAAACGATTACCCGGCGGACGCTGCCCTATCAAACTGCCGTCGCGATCGTCGCAACCCTGGCGGTCGTCGTCGGCTCTCCGCTGCTCTTCGGAAAGCCGACCTTTACCGCGCTCTACCATATCGCCGGCGCTGCCGAAACGCTGCCGGGCTTCTACGCTCCACCCTCGTCGCGCGATCGAGTCGCCGTCGACGACGATGGAACTCCCCTTGGGCGCGTTGGCGCCGACGTCGTTGCCTCCGGGCTCGGCGGCGGAGCGTGGACGTCGACGCGAATTCACGACGACCCGAACGCGAGCGATTGTTCGGGCAAACGATACGCCGCATACCTTCGCGTCGGCAGTTCGGTCTTTGCGCTCGCAAGCGGCGACGACCTCGATATTGGTCTGCGGCTCGAAGACTGCGGCGGCTGGATCGTCGACGAGTGGCACGATCACGCCGTCATCGCGCCGCACGCCGGCGCGGGCGCAGCGCGCGCGTTGGCAAGCCAAGGCCTGGCGCGGCTGCGCGCTTGGGCGCTCGCGGATCCGGTGCGCAGCGGCAATCTCTTCGCGCTCGGTGCGGCCGTGCGACCGGGAGACCATCCCGCGTACTTTTACGCACTCTTTCGCACGAGCGACGGCAACCTGCGCGTCTACGTTCGCGCCGGAGGGCCGGCCTACGTGGCCGGCTTGCGTTCGGGCGAGGTTGTCGAAAACATCGACGGCAAAGCGTGGTGGCTCTACGGCACCTATCCGGCCCAAGAGCTGGCTTATGACGGTAAACCGCATACGTTTGAAGTTCTGCAAGGAGGCCGCGCGGTGGAGATCGCGCTTGGCGCGCCCTTTACGGCAACTGCGAGCGATGGAGAATAAGCCCGACTCGGTCTCTCGCTTTGGGAACCGGGCGCAATCGTACGCCGCTTTCCGTCCCGGTTATCCGCCCGAGGCAATCGACGCGGTTCTCGCGGGGCTCGGCGATCCGTCAAAGCTGACAGTTGCCGATGTCGGCGCCGGCACGGGAATATCGTCGCGCCTCTTCGCACAGCGCGGCGCGAAGGTTATCGCGATCGAGCCGAATCTGCGCATGCGATCGCAGGCGGAGCCCGATCCCAATATCGAGTGGATTGAGGGCACGGCGCAACATACCGGCCTCCCAGATGCGAGCGTCGATCTGGCCGTTGCCTGTCAGGCCTTTCACTGGTTTGCGACGATCGAGGTTATGCACGAGTTCGCCCGCGTCGCGCGCCGGCGCGCCGCGGTCTTGCAGTACGAGCGCGACGAACGCGATGCATTTACGAAGGCGTACGGCGAGGTCGTGCGAGCCTACGCGACCGACGACACCGAGGCTCTGCGCCGGCGCGCGCTCGCGGCGTTCGCTCGATTCCCGGCCGCGCGGCTTTCGCGAACCGAGGCGCTGTCGCTTCAAGAGATGGACCGCGACGCGCTCCTCGGGCGCGCGGCATCTTCCTCGTATTTGCCGGCTTCCGGCGCGCCGGCCGAGGCGCTGCGCCGCGATCTGAACGACCTTTTCGACCGCTATGCAAGCGATGGCCGCGTGGCGTTGCACATGGTCACCTACGCATTGACCGCCGATCTGCAGAAATGAGCGAAGGGCAAAAGCTTCGGGTCGGCATCGACGTCGGCGGAACGTTCACCGACGTCGTCGCCATCGATGCCGCGACGCGCGAGCTGGTGGCTCGCGTCAAAGTCCCAACGACGCACGATGCCGCGCGTGGCGTCGCCGAGGGAATCGTTGCGGGAATCGAGCAGCTGCTGGCCGATTCTCACGTAGATTCGGCTTCCGTCGCCTTTATCGCGCACTCGACGACCCAGGCAACCAACGCATTGCTCGAAGGGGATCTTGCGCAGGTTGGCGTGCTCGGGCTACTCGACGGTTTGGCATGGCTGTCGCGGCGGCAGATGCGCTTTCGCGCGTTTTCCGTGAGTTCGGGGGCGGTTTTTGCGCCGCAATTTGCTTTCGCGCGCGCCGGTGACGGCGATGCGCTGCGGGCCGCCGTCGACCGCCTGATCGACGCCGGCGCGCAAGTGCTTGCGGCCAGCGAGAGCTTCGGGGTTGATCGGCCGGAGCACGAGTCGGCTGCCGTCGCGTATGCTCGCGAGCGGGGAATCGAGGCGACCAGCGGCCACGACGTCAGCTCGGCGTACGGACTACGTTTGCGAACGCGGACGGCGGCGATCAATGCGGCGATTCTGCCGACGATGGTGCGCACCGCACGGATGACTGCGCAGGCCGTGGAGCGCGCGGCAATCCCTGCGCCGCTGATGGTGATGCGCAGCGACGGTGGTGTGATGGACGTGCGCGAAGTTGGACGGCGCCCAATTCTCACGTTGCTTTCGGGTCCGGCAGCGGGGATTGCCGGTGCGCTCCTGTACGAGCGTTTGAGCGACGGCATTTTCATCGAGGTCGGCGGAACGAGCTCGGATTGTTCGGTCATCCGCAATGGCCGCCCGCAGATGCAGCCTGCGGTGATCGGCGGCCATCGCACGATGTTGCGCACGCTCGACGTTCGGACGCTGGGAATCGGCGGCGGGAGCATGCTGCGCCTCGATGGCGGCGGCAACATCGTCGACGTTGGGCCGCGCAGCGCCCACATCGCCGGATGCGCGTACGCGTCTTTCGTCGCCCCCGAGCTGATCGAGGGAGCGCGCGTCGAGCTGATCGCGCCGACGCCGCAAGATCGCCCCGATCACGTCGTGCTCGTCACGCGTTCCGGTGCGAGGATCGCGTTGACGGTCACGTGTGCGGCCAACGTCGCCGGAGGAGTTCCCGAAGGCGCCTTCGCGCGCGGCAACGGCGAGACGGCGCGCCGCGGCTTTGAGTTGCTCGCGCAGCACACCGGCGGCGACGCCCTCGCTTTGGCGCAGCGAGTTCTCGCCCTGGCGGTTGCGAAGCTACGCGCGGCGACCGACGCTTTGTCTCGCGATTATGCGCTCGACGAGGCGCGCATGACGCTTGTCGGCGGAGGCGGCGGCTGCGGCGCGATCGTACCGCATCTCGCCGCCGCGATGAAGGCGCCGTATCGGATCGCGCGCGACGCCGAGGTCATTGCGCCGATCGGTGTCGCGCTGGCATTGGTGCGCGACGTCGTGGAACGCACGATCGTCTCACCCTCGCCGCAAGAGATTGCGCGCATCCGGCGTGAGGCGGCCGACCGCGTGATCGCCGCCGGTGCCGCGCCGGACCGGGTCGTCGTCGAAATTGAAATCGACACCCAACGCAACAAGGTCTGCGCTACCGCCTCGGGTGCGACGGCACTCGTGGAAGCAGCAGCCGGCGACGCGTGTAGCGAGCCGGATCGTCGAGCAATTGCGGCGCAGTCGTTTGCGTGCGACGCCGCCGAGCTGCATGTGATCGAGCTTACCAGTGCTTTGAGCGGCTACGAACGCCGGCGCGATCTTCGCATAATCGACGAACGAGGTGTGGTCCGGCTCGCGGTACGCGATCACCGGCTTATCCGGACGACGGCGGCCGGAGTTGAACCGCACGTGCGTGACGCGGTAGAAGCCGCAACGCAGTTCGGCGACGTGGGCCGGGCGCTGCCCGCGCTCTATCTGTTGCGCGGCGCGCGCATTGCGGCGTACGAAGGCCTAACGAACACCGGCCAAGCCGTCGCACTGGCCGCCGAAGAAGTCGAAGGCTGCGCGCCCGACGAGTCGATCGTCATCCTCATCGAACCGCGCAGCGCTTAGGAAGTACGGTCGCGACGACTGCAGGCGTTACGAGTGCGGGGCGCAGCCGGCTTGTGGATTTTGAATATGAGGCTACTTGTTGCTGATTGCTGCGCCGACCGGATATTCCACTGATGCATTCGAGTGCGTTGGGTTGCCGCCGGCTGGGAACTTCCAGCGCCCAACAGAGGCCGGGTTTGAACCCTGCGCAATACATCCGCCGGCGAAGTATCTATCCTTCGGGGCGAAGACGCCCTGATCGACGTCACACCCGCCGCCGTTGACGTCGTGGAGCGGCGTGGTTCCTGTAAGCGTCGCCGTCGAGCCAGAGATGAACATCGAGTAGAGGCACGAACCCCACACGTTGTTGCACTTCGGATCGTCCACGACCAAATGGCCGGTGGCCTTATTCCAGTTCAATCCACCGGGGACATTGAGCGTTACGCCCGATACGGTCAGAGTAGAGCAGGAGCTGCTGCCCGGCGGGCACTCTGAAATCATGATGCCGTTGGAACTGCCGCCCCGGCCGTTGACGTACAGATTTCCTTTCGCGTCGTACGCCGGGAAGTAATACTCGGTCTGATCCGGGTTCGCGAGCATTTGGGGATCGGAGCCGCTCGAATAGACCGTCACGTTGCCCGATGCGCCACTCGTGGTTCTGATGTTCGTCACGGCAAGATCGCCGTTCTTCTCGTTCACGGCGCAACCGACGGGATAGTAGCCGGGGTCGTCGATGGTTTTCAGCAACTTACCGGTGCGCGAGTACTGCTGGATTTCGGCGCTCTTGGTATTGGTTACCCAGATATTGCCGCTTCGGTCGCTGCACATGCCCTGCGGTCCGTCGAAGCCCGTGAGGGTTCCCCGGAGTTTCATGGCCGGCATCGTAAAGATGTACACGTCGTCGGTATCGATGTCGGAGATGAAGAGCAGCCGGTGCGCCTTCTTCATATCCGGCGAGACCCATGACTTGTGATGATCGGAATGGACGTTCGGGGCTGCGAGGCCGGTGAAGCCAAGGTAGCTCTGGCTGAAGGGTAGATTGGCGCTCATTGGAGCGCTAGGTCCGGAAGACGGCGCGTAACCCGATGATTGCGTGTTGCCAACGCTGCTGCAGGCAGCAAGTAAAGCAGCGGCGGCCAACCCGCCCAACGCGTACGTGGCTGCGTTAAGGACCCTCATTCAAAATGCTCCGTTTCTTTCACGAAAGTGCTCTGGTAATTAGGTCTTGTGTGATCGTTTGGATGACAGCCTAATTGCGCCACGTACAGTACGTTTGTACTGGTATGTTCCACTCTAGGTTAAAGTCTCACAAAACCTAAACGAAGACGCTTCTTAACGTCGAAAGCGTCCGTCACACCCTCATAACGTAAATGTAAGCTATTTGGTTTCAACGGCGATGCGCATCGTCGCAGATGTCATTGAAGGCCGCAGAACCGAGCGATGGAACACGGAGCCGCCGCCTCTTGGCATGACCGGCAGTGCGAGCGCCACAACAGATTTGTGGTCCGGCGCCGTGGTGGCTGTGTAGCTACGACGCCCACAGAGCGAGAGTCTACGCACTAACAGCTTTCGGTATTTCGCGAAAACGGTCGCCGCTTGTCGAGGGTGGTCCGCTCGGTCTCGTTGGCAGGGGCGAATATGATCTATCAGTTTTCCGCGCGACGTCGGCGCTTGATCGGCGCGAATTCTGGAGCCGGCACAGTCTGGGATTATCCGCACGGCGGTAACGCTATAAAGAGCATCAATACCGGGTACGGAGTTTTTGGTGCTGCGATCAGCCCCTAGATTGAGGTCTATCGTATTCCACGCTCAGAATGCGATGGCTCGCAATGTTCGTCCGTTTGGCGCCTCGATGGTTGTATGCATCAGCCTATTGCGCGAAACGTGCGCTCCTGCCGTCGGATCGGCAGCCACCCGAGGATGAGCGTATCCATGGGTTGCCACATGATGACCCAGCCGGTAGCTCCTTAGTTTACTGGAGGTTGACGAATCGCGAGTCCTTCGGCTTCTTCGAGAGCGATCGTGCTCTGGCGGCGTCCGTAGGAAAAGTAGAAAAGCAGACCGGCGACGAGCCAAATCACGAAGCCGAGCCATACCAGCGGGAAGAATCCCCACACCAGCGGGTTGCCCTGCCGCAGGAAATAGATCAGGAAGAGTGCCGTGACCGCAGAGAGTATCGGAATCAAATAGGGGCCGAACGGAACCGTGAACTTGCCTTGCGTCTCCGGATGGCGGGCGCGCAGCACCGGTACGGCGATCGAGACGAGCACGAAGGCGCTGAGCGTTCCCATATTGGTAAGCGATCCCAGGATGCTGATGGGGAAGAGAGCGCCGGCGGCGGCAATCAAAACACCGAAGAGAATTTGCGAGATCCACGGCGTGCGCCACGTCGGATGCAAGCGAACGAACAGTGGGGGGATGAGTCCGTCCCGCGACATCGCGTAAAATATTCGCGTCTGTCCGTACATCATCACGAGGAGCACCGTCGTCAAGCCGGCGATGGCGCCGAACGAAATGATCACGCCCGCCCAGGCGAGCCCGACGCTGTCGACCGCAAACGCAACGGGGAAGTTGACGTTGAGCGTGTAGAACGGCACCATGCCGTTGAGAATCGCGACGACGATGATATAGAGAATCGTGCAGACCACCAGGCTCGCGATGATGCCGATCGGCAGATCGCGCGCCGGATTCCGCGCCTCTTCGGCGGTCGTCGAGACGGCGTCGAATCCGATATAGGCGAAGAAGATGAAGGCGGCGCCGCCAAACATTCCGGCCACGCCGAAGGGGAAGTAGCCGCCCGCTCCGGTGAGGGGGCCCGGCGGAAGATGATAGTTCGCGGGATTGATGTGACCGAGACCGATCGCGATAAAGAAGAGCACGACCGCGAGTTTGATTGCAACGATGACCGCGTTGACGCTGCCGGATTCCTTCGTCCCGCGCACGAGCAGCGCCGTGATTAGAAAGATGATCGCCGCCGCGGGCAAGTTCGCGATTCCCGGGGTTGCATCCCAGTGGCTGTGCTGCCACGCCTGTGGGATGTTCAGACTAAACAGCGTGTGCAGAATGAAGTTAAAATAGCCGGACCATCCGACACTGACGGTTGCCGCGCCGAGCGCGTATTCGAGGACCAAAGCCCAGCCGACGATCCAGGCGAGGAACTCTCCGAGCGTTGCATAGGTATACGTATAGGCGCTGCCGGAAATAGGAATCTTACTGGAGACTTCGGCGTAGCAGAGCGCGGCCAGCGCGCTGACGATGCCTGCGACGACAAACGACAGCGTTAATGATGGGCCCGCGCGAGTTGCCGAAGCGACTCCGGTTAGAACGAAAATTCCGGTGCCGATGATGGCACCGATGCCCATCGCCGTAAGCGCCCACGGGCCGAGCGACCGTTTGAGGCCGTGCTCTTCGTCGCTTCCCTGTGCCAGAATGCGCGCGAGAGGCTTGACTCGTTGCATCAACATCGGCGTGCTCCTAACGCAAAAAGCGGATGGCAAATGGGTAGTTGTACGTCCGTCCTTGGCTCGCCGCGACCGTTCCTGCGATGATGAAGATGAGCGAAACCAGCAGAATCAACAGAACGGCAATCGCAATCGCGATCCAAAAGACGGCAAGACTGAGGGGGGTTCCGGCATCGGACATCTGCTGCGCCGAGCCACTCGCGATATAGCCGAGCATCACAGCGACTGCGGCGATGACCCCGACGAAACCGACGATGGAAACCGTGATCTGATAGTTCAGCGATGCCCGCGCGTGTTCTGCGACGAACTCCGACTCATGTGCTTTGATTAGATAGACGACCAACGGCCCCACGATGTGGCCGAACGGTAATCCCGCGACGGCGATCAACGCGCTCAAGTGCGCGGCCATTGCCCAATTGCGGTCCTGGGCAGCGATTTGAACCTGCATCCCGCCTTATTGCCCCGCGCTGGGAAATGGCCTGCCGCATGGGGCGACGAATTGCGCGTAGATGCGGTCTTCGACGCGCTCTGAAACGCCTGAGTTCGACGTCCTGGTCGTTGGCGGCGGTAATGCGGGCTGTGCCGCCGCGATTGCGGCGGCGCGCCATGGCGCCCGTACGCTTCTGCTCGAGCGTTACGGTTTTTTGGGCGGTACTGCGACCGCCGCAATGGTTGGTCCGTGGATGACCTTTCATTCGTCGCAAGAACGCATCGTCGGCGGCATCGCGCAAGAGATGGTCGAGCGGCTGATGGCCAAGGACGCTTCACCGGGTCACCTGACCGACTCGTCGGATTACGTCGCGACGATTACTCCGTTCGATCCCGAAGTGCACAAAGCGCTGCTCTTTGAGATGATGCAAGAGTCCGGCGTAGCGCTACTCTTGCATGCCTATTTCTTATCGGCGCAGCCCGACGGGGATGCCGTTTGCGGAGCGACATTTGCGACCGTCGGCGGCGCGCGCAGTTATCGCGGAAGGGTCGTCATCGATGCAACCGCCGATGCCCTGGTGGCCGCGTCCGCCGGCGTCCCGACGCAACAAGGCGACGAGCGCGGACGTGTCCAGCCGGCAACGTTGATGTTTCGTCTGAGCCACGTTGACCTCGCAGCGCTCGCAGCATATCTGCGCGAACATCCGGACGAGATGCGTACCTCCCTGCGCCCGCAAGAGCGTGTGCCGGCCGCGCTAACGGCGGTCGCAGGTCTGAACCAGCTCTGGGAAAGCGCACGTGCGGACGGGCTCGTCGACATTCCGCGCGAGTTGGTTTCGTTCTTTATCTCCCCGTATCCGGATGAGGTGACGGTCAACATGACGCGCGTCGTTAACGTCGATCCGCTCGATCCCGACGACCTAACGCGGGCCGAAATCGAATCCCGGTTGCAGGCAATGCAGTTGCTGGAGTTCTTTCGACGGCGCGTGCCGGGGTTCGCGGGCGCGCGGATCGCGGCAACGGGCACCCAAGTCGGCATTCGCGAATCGCGTCGCATCGTAGGCCGCTACACGCTCACGCGCGACGACGTCTTGCAGGCGCGGCGCTTCGACGATGCCGTGGCGCGCAGCGCGTATCCGATCGACGTGCACAACCCCAGCGGCAGCGGAACCAGCACGCAACGCCTGGCGCCCGGAGAGAGCTACGAAATCCCCTACCGCACGCTCGTGCCGGTCAATCGCGAGCAACTATTGGTTGCGGGGCGCTGCATTTCCACGACGCATGAGGCGCTGGCGTCGACGCGCTTGACGCCGACGGTGATGACGCTCGGACAGGCCGCCGGAACGGCGGCGGCGCTGGCTTGCGCGCGCGGAGTGCGCGTGGCCGACGTCGATACCAACGAGCTGCGCGCGCAGCTCATCGCCGACGGCGTCGATCTGCGCCGAACATGAGTGACAAAGCGATCGCGCTTTGCACGCAATATGGCGTGCACGTGCGCTTTGCCGATCTTGGCGATTGGGGCAAAGCCGAGTTGCGTGCCGAGTACGATCCCCGCGTGCCGGAGATCTGCATCAACCGCCGTCTGTCCGCCGATCTCGTCGAGTTCGCCGTCCTTCACGAGCTCTACCATCATCGAGAAGCGATCGGCGAGATTGCGGTGCTGCGGGATCGCGCGGCGCGAGAGGACGCAGCGGACGCGTATGCGGCGCAGTTGCTCGAGGTACTCGCTTGAGCGCGCCGTTCGCAGGAATAGACGGCGGACAGAGTTCGACCATCGCACTGATTGGCGACGAGAACGGACGGATTCTGGGGCGCGGTACGGCGGGGCCGGCCGACGAGGTCGGCGCCGGTGCGGACTCGACGCGGCTTCGCGATGCCTTGCGAGACGCGCTCTCGCATGCATGCCGCAGCGCAGGCCTTCCGGATGGAAGCAGTTTCGCGGCGATCGTTGCCGGCGTCAGTGGTTATGAAGGACGCGTCTACGGCGCCCTGCCGCAGATGCCGGCGCAACGGTTTATGCTGATGCACGATGCGCCGGTGGCCCATGCGGGCGCGCTGGCCGGCGAGCCGGGCGTCGTCGTGATCGCGGGCACGGGTTCGGTCGTCTACGCGCGCGACGAAAACGGTGGCTCGCAGACGCTCGGCGGATGGGGATATCTCTTCGGCGATGAGGGAAGCGCCTTTCGCATTGCTCGCGACGCGCTGGTCCTTCTGATGGCCGCGCAGGACGACGGCGATAGCTCACTCCGCGAGGAGACGCAGGCGGCCTGCGATTTCTTTGCAATGGACTCGCTTCACCGAGTTGCGCGCGCATTCTACGCCGGCGAACTCGCCCGCGAGCGGCTCGCCTCCTTTACGCCGGTGGCAATCCGGTTTGCGCGGTTCCGCGCAATTGCGGACGCGGGAGCCGACCGGCTCGCCGCGCTCGCGCATCGCGCGCTGGCTGCAATAAAAGACCGAAGAGTGGCGCTGACCGGCGGACTCTTCGCCGACGCGGACTTTTACGAGCGCGTCAGACGCGGCATTCTCTCCGCCACGCCCGGAGCCCAGGTCGGGCACGCGAAGTACGAACCTGCCGCCGGCGCGCTGCTGCTCGCCTACAGGGAACTGGGTCTGCACGTGCCGGAGCTCCGGCAATGAGCGTGCTCGAAGCCCTGCGCGGCGGGTTGATCGTTTCCGTGCAGGCTTGGCGCGGTTCCGCCCTCGACGATCCGCCGATCATTGCCGCAATGGCGCAGGCCGCGCAAGACGGCGGGGCCGTTGCGGTCCGCATCGAGGGCATCGAGAATCTTCGCGCCGTGCGCGGGCGCGTCGCTTTGCCGATCGTGGGGCTGGTAAAGCGTGAGTATCCCGGATTCGAAGCCTACATTTCTCCGTCGCTTGCCGAAGTGGGAGCGATTATCGGCACCGGCGCTGAGATCGTGGCCTTCGATGCAACCGGCCGCCCACGGCCGGACGGCAGTCTGCTCATTGACGTGATCGCGGCCATCCACGCGGCCGGCCGCCTCGCGATGGCCGATTGCTCCACCGCGGCGGACGCAGCGGCGGCGAGCGCCGCCGGCGCCGACGTTTTGGCGACGACGCTTTGCGGCTATACGGCGCCGACGAAGAATCACGCGCTTCCCGCGCTCGATCTCATAGCCGAGGTTTCGCGACTGGGTAAGTTCGCCGTATGCGAGGGCGGAGTTCGTTCGCCCGCCGATGTGACGGCGGCGCTCGATGCGGGAGCCGACGCCGTGGTCGTTGGGACCGCCATCACCAATGTGGACTGGCTTGTCCGGGAGTTTGCAGGGGCGGCCGAGAGGGGCTCTTAACAGCCCGTTTAGTCGGTGCGACGAGCGCGCGGAGCGCCTATAGTTAGGTTAAGGGAGAGCATTCTTTGGCAGAGAGAACAGCCCAACCGGCCCGGCTTGGTCGCGGATTCTGGGCGTACACTGCGATCTTGACGGTGGCGGCGGTCGCCGCGATCGTCTTTTGGTACCTCTTTCCGCTGGAACGCTACCTACCCGCCGCGATCGTCACGGCGCGGCAGGTCGATACTCTCTTTCGTTTTATGGCGGCGACGGGCAGCGCGCTCTACGTCTTCATCGTCGGCTATCTGGTCTATTTCGCGATCGTCTTCCGCGCCAAAGCCTCCGACGCGCCCGATGCGATCGGCGTACAGATCCACGATAACCGCAAGCTCGAGTTCTGGTGGACGGTAATTCCGGCGCTCTTCGTCGTGCTGCTCTCGATCGTCAGCGTTCGAATCTGGTACGAGATCGAGTTGGAGCCGGCCAACGGCCTCGTGGTCGAGGCGATCGGCCACCAGTTCTATTTCTCGTTCCGGTACCCGCAGATCAATGGCGAGGTTACCGACGAGATGCACCTTCCGCTAAACGTGCCGGTAACGCTCAATCTCACGTCGGCCGACGTGATCCACGGATTCTGGGTTCCGGCGATGCGTCTCAAAAACGACACCGTTCCGGGCTTGGTAACGACGATCCGGTTCACGCCGCGACTCGCGGGCCGCTATCCGATCATTTGCACGCAGTTCTGCGGCGTCGAGCACAGCGACATGGACAAGCAGGTCTTGGTGATCGAGGATAAGGACTCGTTCGACCGGTGGTACAAAGGCTGGCAGCAGAAGAACGCTCGCGCCGGCAACGCGCTGCCGGGCGCGGGCGGAGCGGCCATCTCGCTTCAGGGAGGCGACGCCGCGGCCGGCAAGGTGCTCTTCAGCCAAAAATGCACGGCCTGTCACAAGCTCGCTCCGTTCAGTCAAACTCTCGTCGGGCCGGGACTCGAGGGCGTTCTGCACGACTCCAACCATCCCAACTTGGTCAACGGCCAAGCGGCAAATCCCGCGGACGTCGCATCGATCTTGGAGAACGGTTACACCGGCAGCATGGGCGCGATGCCCAACGCCAGCTCGAACGGCCTCTCGCAGCAGGACATTGCAAATCTGGTGGCATTCCTCAACACACTGAAGTGAGATATTTGAAAGCGGTATGGCAGTAGCAGCGGTTCACTCGGGCGGCATCGCCGATCACATTCACCCCGAACCTCAGGGGTTCGTCCGGCGATATGTCTTTTCGCTCGATCACAAGATCATCGGCATTCAGTACCTCATCACCGGCTTCGTCTTCTTCATCCTCTCCGGTTTGCTGGCCGAAGCCATCCGCACCCAGTTGCTCAACCCCTCCGGCGGTTTCGTGGCACCCGGCACGTACAACGAGGTCTACAGCGTTCACGGCAGCGCGATGGTGTGGCTGGTCGTCATTCCGCTCCTGACCGGTGGCTTCGGCAACCTAGTCTTTCCGGTGCAAATCGGGGCCCGCGACGTGGCGTTTCCCTGGCTGAATATGCTGAGCTTCTGGATCTTTCCGGTCGCCGGCTTGATGCTCTTCTCGTCGTTTCTCATGGGAGCGCCGACCGCGGGATGGATGGAGTATCCGCCGGTCTCGCTGCAGGGCGCCGCCGGAACCTCGATGTGGGCCGCCGCGATCTTTCTGGTCGGTGTGAGCTCGACCATGACCGGCATCAACTTCGTCGTAACGATCTTAAAGATGCGCGCTCCCGGCATGACCTTTACCCGCATGCCGCTCTTCGTTTGGGGACAGTTCGCGACCGCGCCGCTGCTGATGATCGCGACGACGGCGCTGGCGGCAGCGCTGGCCGCACTCTTCATCGAGCGGCAGTTCGGCGTGCCATTCTTCGACCCGACCAAAGGCGGCAGCCCGGTGATGTGGCAGCACATGTTCTGGTTCTACTCGCATCCGGCGGTCTATATCATGATTCTTCCGGCCTTCGGCATCATCTCCGAAGTGCTGCCGACCTTCGCGCGCAAGCCGATCTTCGGCTATAAGCTGATCGCGTTCTCTTCCATGGCGATCGCGCTGGCCGGGTTCATGGTCTGGGCGCACCACATGTTTACCTCGGGGCTTGCGCCGTTCTTGCAGCTTCCGTTCATGATCATCACATACCTCATCGGCGTGCCGACGGGCATCAAGATCTTTTCGTGGACGGCGACGTTGTGGGGCGGAAAGATTCACTACACTACGGCGATGCTCTTTGCCATCGGCTTCGTCGGGCTCTTCACGCTGGGCGGCATAACCGGAATCTTCCTTGCGGCCATTCCATTCGATCTCCACGTGCACGGAACGTACTTTATCGTCGCTCATTTGCACTACGTGCTCATCGGCGGAAGCCTGATGGGGATCTTCGCCGGCATGTACTACTGGTTCCCGAAGATGTCGGGGCGACTGCTCAACGAGACCCTGGGTAAGATTCACTTCTGGCTGTTCTTCATCGGCTTCAACGGCACGTTTCTTCCGATGCATTGGCTGGGGGTGCTCGGGATGCCGCGCGAGGTGGCGACCTACGACCCGCAGTTCACGTTCTGGAACCGCTTCGAATCGTTTTCGTCGTATCTCATGACGCTTGCGATTCTGATTTTCTTCGTGAACGTGCTGTGGAGCATCCGGTACGGGAAGCGGGCCGGTGCCAATCCGTGGGGAGCGCGCACGCTGGAGTGGCAAGTGCCGTCGCCGCCGCATTACTATAACTTCAAGCACATCCCGACGGTCTACGGCCTGCCGTACGATTTCAGCCAGCCGCTTCCATATACAGGTCTGGAGGAAGAGCTTACCGATTCGCCGCCGCCGGTCGCGGCGGGGGCGAACTGATGTCGGTCGCGGCAATCGGCGCGGACGCGCACGGCGGCGTCGACCAGCTCTACGTCGAAACGCGCGAACTCCGCCTGCAAGGCTTCTTACTCTTTCTGATCAGCGACTGCGTCCTTTTTTCGTCGTTCATCTTCGCCTATCTCTATCTGCGCAATAGCGGACAGGGCTGGCCGCCGCCGGGAATTCAGCGTCTCGACGTCGCGTTTGCGGCCTGGAACTCCGTCGTGCTTTTCGGTTCCGGCGCGACGATGCATTATGCGCTCGAGAACTTCAAGCACGGGAACTTCATAAAATACATGTGGTTCCTACTGGCAACGATCGTTTTGGGTGCGGGCTTCCTCGGGGGTCAAGCCTATGAATACAACCACTTGATTTTCGGCGAGCACGTGACGTGGTCGGGCAGCGGGATCTTCGGCGCTTCGTTCTTCACGTTGACTGGGATGCACGGGCTACACGTACTTTTCGGCGTTTGCTATCTCACGGTGCTCGTGCTTCAGTCGGCTGGCGGCGTCTACACGCGGGGCAAGTACTTCGGGATTACGGCTGGCACGCTCTATTGGCACTTCGTCGACGTGATCTGGGTTGTGCTCTTCTCCATCTTCTACTTGATATAAGGGCCCTGATTATGCTTATGTCGTTGTCGCCTCGGCCCTCATTTATCGAAATAGACTTCGGACCTCGGCTCCTAGACCTAAGCAAAATCAGAGCCCTTATGGAGTGTACCAATTAATGAATGCGCAGCTCATCGAACGGTTGGGAGCGGTGATCGCGGGCATCGCCGTCGCCGTGGTGGCCTTTTACGCGCTCTATAAGGACTGGCAGACGACCGGAATCGAGAACCAGGTCTTCAAGCTGATGCTGGCGCTGCTCGGGCTGGGCGCGGTTCTCGCCCTGCTCGCCGGCCTCAACGTGATCGGCTTCACTCCTCCGAAAGGCGCGTAACCGATGATCGTACGCGACGACGAGTATCTCGACTTTACGAACGTCCCCGAAAGCAAGGGCATACCGCCGTTACTCTACCGCGTCGCCGCGGTCGGGTTGGTAATCATCTTCTTGATCGGTGCGTCGGTCTGCTTGATGTCGGGATACGGGCACCACTGGCCCGCGGACACGACGGAGCGCGTTCCGCTCAACAGCCCGTAACTACGGCCCAACCTTGGCATCGGAGGGTGTGGTCAAGCCGGAAAGCGTCTCAACGGCGCGCTGGTGCTGCCCGAATGCGTTTGCGTCGTAGACCCAGACTGCGGCCCCGCTGGCGTACCCATTGGTGCAAGCGGCCTCGATGTATCCCTCGAAAACCGCCATGCCGGTAACCATGCCCGAAAGTCTCCCGGGTGGTGCGTATGTGTTCGTATAGCAGTTTTCCGCGAGGATCCATCGGTCTTCGCGCTTGCCTTCTGATCCGGAGATTGCGTCGAAGTCGGTGAGGTGCCACCAGTACGTGTGGCATCTCCGTATTCCCCCGACGCAGTAACCTCGATATTGGACGTTTGCGTAGGCGCGGTTGTTCTCGTCGAACGCAAGCGCGCCGGCATAATAAGGCAGCCAGCCTCGCTTCGGGAGGGCAAGCGTGAAGTTTTCGCCCGAGCTTCGGTGCGGGTGAAAGTAGACGTTGATCCCGTCGCGAGGCGCCCGTACGTGCTGGGTTAGACATACATATATCCAGCCAAGCCGACGGCAAAGGCTGCGATCGGAACTCCGAGTTGTGCCTTTCCCAGGAGCTTCCCGGCGGGAGAAAACACTTGCACAAATCCGCCCCCAGCCGACGCCCGACCGGCGGCGGAAATGTTACCGGCGCTATCGACGCCGAGAAACCGGACATCGGGCAACCTTGCGAAAACTTCGTCGGGCTTCGTCTTCGGCAGTCCGTCGACGAGCGCGTAGCGATAGATCGCGCCGCTTCCGGGATCGGCTACGTATAGGTGCTGGGTACGAACTCGTATCGCGCGCCCTCGGCGTTTGGGCGCCGGCGGGTATCTCTCCACCGGCGCTGGTGGGTTGTCGAAAGGCTGTGCAGCCTCCGAGGATCGTAAGAATAGCGCAAAAGCCAAACGCGTTGCGGCCGGCGTCTGAAATCCTCATCTGCGTTGTCCCCCATTACGAACGGACCCGATGGCATGCAAACGTTCTGTCCGCAGGGCGCCGGTCCATGCGGCGTGGCGAACCGGGCGGCTTATAGGTCGGCGCGGCGGCCGTGGCGCGTGGCGATGCCGATGGCAAGAAGCGGCAGATCTTCGTCGGGAAGCAATCCCGTCGACCTGCCGTCGATCTTGTGGATGCCGTAGCGCGAGAACTCGACGAGGGCGGGGATCGTCGCGTTAAGTAATCGGCGATTACCGAGCCACTCCCATTCGCCGGCGACGGCTCGATCCGCAAGGAGCACGGCGGCATAGCCGCAGGCGTCGGGACGCGAGCGGTCGTCGGGTTCGCGGTAACGGACGTATCCGTCAACGATGAAAATCGGGGCGAACGTTTGGACGTAGGCGACGAGCGGCGCCACCAGCACGGCGACGAAATATCCAGCGAAGACGACCGCCCCAAGGGCGAAGATCCACGCGACCTTGATCAACGTCGCATCGGATGGTACGTGATGCGCGCGGTAGATGATGCCCCACGTCAGCAGGGCCATAAAAATCATCCCGAGCAACGGCTCGATCGCCAGCGCGAAGCGTCCGGTGAGCCCGCGCCAAACGATTCTTCGTTCGGAAGAAGCCCATCGCCGGCGTGCGAGATCGCGGCTGCGCTCGAGCACGTCTGCGGCTACGCGGCTTCCTCGATGGGTCGCCTGCGCTCCGCATCCCGCGGCTTCAAACCCGCGGCCAGAAGAAGCGCGACGAACGCAACGGCGCAAAATGCAAGGTACGCGTGGCGATAGCCGGCCAATTCGCTTTGCGCCGCGCTCATCAGACCTCCGGCCAACGAGCTGCCGAGAATTTGCCCGACGATCAGCGCTTGGCTCAGCAAGCCCACCGAAGTCGCGCGAGCGCGCTGCGGCGTTTCGTTCGTGACGATGTAGCGCGTCGGCGCACCCAGCAGTGCGCCGAATCCGGCGCCGGCTATGACGATTGCGATCAGTGCAACCGGTAGCGAATTGAAGCCGAGCGCGAAAAGTGCAAGGCCGATTTCGCTCACGATCGTGCCGGCTAGCAGCACGTCGCGGCTGCCGATTCGGTCGAGAGCTCGTCCCGATGCCGGAATGACGAGGACGAACATGAATGCACCGAGCGCGGCAGCGAAGCCCGCGGCCGCTGACGACAGACCGTCTGCGGCGACCAGCACGGCAGGTATGAAGAAGAGCGAGCCTTCCAAAATGCCGATGACGACCTCCAGCGCGTACGTTCTGACGAGCTGCGGCGTGCGTAAAATCTCCAGCGGCACGATCGGGTTACGCGCCGATCGCTCCCAAAATGCAAAGCCCACGAGAAGCGCGACGCCGGCGAGTCCGGTCGCAACTCCGGACGAGATCAGTCCGTCCATGAGCGCCAGCAATCCGCCGCAGAGCAACGCGAGGCCAACAACGTCGAGCGCTTCACGTTGCCGCGGAGCGTTCGCCGGAACCTCTTTGAGCGCCATCGCGAAAACGATCGCCGCCAGCGGAAGATTCAACACGAAGATGTAGCGCCACGAAACATAGTGCGTGATCAGGCCGCCGATGCTCGGACCGATGACCGCCGCGAAACCCCACGTTGCGGCGACGATGCCGAGCGCCGCCCCGCGCCGGGCCGCCGGCACGACGTCGCCTATCGCCGCGGTGGCGACGGGAAAGATTCCGCCGGCACCGAGTGCTTGAATTGCGCGCGCCGCAAGAAAGACCGGATAGTTCGGCGCGAGGATTGCGACGATGCTTCCGGCGGCGAAGAGCGAGATGCAAATCAAATAGATCGGACGCCGCCCGAAGCGGTCCGCCATCGAGCCGGCAACCGCAATCGAGACGACCGTAACGAGAAGATATACGGTGAAGATCCAGGCCAGGTCGCCGGTTTGGACCGTGAACGCCTGTCCGAGCGCGGGCAGCGCGGGCGAGAGCACGCTCAGATCGAGGGCTCCGGCAAAGACGCCGAGCGCGAGCGTCCACAGCAGGCGATTCACGAGATAATTCGGTCGATCACCATCACCGCACACATCAGCGCCAGGTACACAAGTGAGTAGCGAAAGAGCTTGCGCGCTTCGTACGTGCCGGTCTGTTCGCGCCACGTTCGCCAGGCGTCGAGCATAAAAAGCCCGCCAAGCACGGCCGCCGCGCCGAAATAGAGCGCGCCCATCACGTGAAGCGGGTAGAGGGCGAGCGACGCCGCAACCAGCACGAGGCTGTAGTAGACGATCTCGCGTTTGGTGCGTTCTCGTCCGTAAACGTTGGGCAGCATCGGAATGTTGGCCTTACCGTAGTCCAGTTCCGTCATCAATGCCAGCGACCAAAAGTGCGGCGGCGTCCAAAGAAAGATCAACGCGAAGAGGCCGAGCGCCGGCGCACCGATGGCGTGCGTAACGGCGGCCCAGCCGACGAGCGGCGGAACTGCGCCGGCCGCTCCGCCGATCACGATGTTGAGCGGCGTTATGCGCTTGAGCCACATCGTGTAGATGACGACGTAATAGGCGTTCCCGGCAAGCGAGAGCCAAGCCGCAAGCGGATTGACGAGAAGATAAAAGAGTGCAAAGGATATGCCGCCGGCGAGCACCGCATAGATCGTCGCGCTACGCCGGGAGATCCGTCCTTGCGGGATCGGGCGCGCTTGAGTGCGCTTCATCACGCGATCGATGTCCGCGTCCCAGACGCAGTTGAATGCGCCGGCCGATGCCGCGGCGAGCGCTCCCGCCAACAGCGTCCAAAAGAGCAGCCCCAGCGGAGGAACTCCGCGGGCCGCCATCACCATGGACGCGGCCGTTGTAATCAGCAGCAGCGCGATGATGCGCGGCTTCGAAAGCTCGTAATAGTCGCCGAGGCGGTCGAGCGCGATCATTGCCCCTTCGACTGCGCTCAGGACGAGCTCGCGCCGCTTGGGCTGTAGTGGCGCGCCGGCTGGTTCGCCATTGCATCCAGCGATGCAAAGACCGTCGCGATGAAGAAGGCCAAGAAGACAAAGGCCGCGTTAACCGCGTGCGCTTCGCGAAGCTCTACCGGCAACCGCAGCGTTACGTTGAGAAGTCCGAGCACGACTTGAATGCAAACCAAAGCCACACCAGCTCCGGCCGCTCCTCTCACCCGCCCCGAGGCGGGACCGGCCCACGCGAGTGCCAGTGCTGCGGCGGCAAAGATCAGGGTAGCGGCAGCGGCGGCTCGGTGCAGCATCTGTGCGTACTCACCCTGCGTGTGAACGATGATGTTGCCGGCGCACTGCTGGATCGAGAGGCAGGCCAGGCCGGCCCCGCTGGAACTTACATAGGCGCCGACGCACATCGTAATAAATGCGATCGTGGTCGTCGTCAGCAGGACGAAGCGAAGGCGTCCCGAGGACCGCGAGGCGTCGTGCGGCGGCGCGATCCCGGCGGAGGGCGACGCTGCGGCGAACGCGGCCATCGCCGAAAGGGCCGCGATAAAGGCCATGGCGGTCCCCCAATGCAGGACGACGGAGAACGGCGCATTGCCCAGCCGGACGGTCTCCGCGCCGAGCAGCACCTGACCCATGAAAAGGGCGACGATCACGACCAGCGTCGGACCGACGAACGGCGAACGGGAGCGCACCGGCCAGGCGGCCACTACCAGCGCGACCGTCAGAGGCGCAACCGTAAACGCAAGCAAGCGGTGCGTCCATTCCCACAAGGTGCCGTCCGTCATGAGGGGGATTACGTGCCCGCGGCAAAGCGGCCAATCCGGGCACGTGAGTCCCGCACCGTTGATGCGCGTCCAACTGCCGAGCACGACGGTCATCAGGGCGACGAAGTCGGTCGCCAACGCGAGACGGAGGAGGCGTTTCATCCGAGCCTTAGCGTAGCGTTGCCCAGGCTGGACGGCAATGACAAATGAGACGTACGGCGAAGCGGTCGGCCGTGATGCGCTGGTTGACCCTGGCAGGTCTAGCCTTGGGGCTCATCGTGCTGGCCGGATGTCGTGAGGTGCGCGTGAAGACGCTCGCAGCGGGCACAACCACCGTTCTGGGGGGCAATCAAATCCTTATAGTACGCGATGAGGTAACCCTGGGCAAGCTCGGCATTCATGCGCCCATTCATTTCAAGAGCGAGTTCGGCGTCGTCTTGCTCATGGGGCCGCACGACCGGACCGGCTACAAACAGATCGTCGAATCCATTGGCGCAAACTCCGTACGCGTTCGCGTCGTCGCCTTCGAACAGGCGCCGGCCAACGCGGGCGAGCCGTCGCCGCAATACCGCACGTACACGCTCTGGATCGTTCCCAATGGGGTATATCGTCGAGGCGTTCGAGTCGAAGTCGTAACGCCTAGTGACGAACCGATTGCGACGACCTACTTGCCGTAGGGGTAGTCATGCTTTCTCCCAAGCAGTCGGCAACTTCGGATTCACTCGAGCAACTCCAGGTGCGCGTCGAGCGGCTGGGCACCGTTCTCGTGCCGGACGGGGAAGCGACCGAGGCCGGTGGAGTTCTGAACCCCGCGGCAACGCGCGCTCCCGGTGGCGAACTGTTGATCTACCCGCGTTGCGTTGCCGAGGGAAATATTTCGCGCGTGCGTACGGTGCACGTCGCGAGCGAAGGCGGCAACTACGATTGCCAACGGCTCGATTTTGCGCTCGAGCCGCAAGCGCCGTACGAACTTCGGTCGCATCCCGGATACGGCTGTGAGGACCCGCGCGTAACGTACGTCCCAATACTGGAATCGTATGTCATGGCGTACACGGCCTTTGGGCCGGATGGACCGCGCATCGCCGTTGCGATATCGAGCGATGCGTATCGTTGGAACCGGCTGGGCCCGGTTCGGTTTGCGGGTTCGGCAAACGTCGTCGGCGACGACAAAGATGCAGCGTTCTTCCCCGAGCCCGTGCTGTCGCCCAAGGGCCGCAAGTGTTTAGCTTTTTACCATCGTCCCATGTTGCATCTTTCCAGCGTCGACGGCCGCGCCGCCATTCCCATGATCGAGCGCATGCCCTTCGAAGACCGCGAGTCGATCAGGATCGGATACGTACCGCTGGGTCCCGCCCTCAAGGATCGCAGCAATCTCTGCAACGTTGCGGAGAGCCGCCAGGTGCTTTCCCCCGATGAGAAATGGGGATCGATCAAGATTGGCGCCGGCACGCCGCCGGTGCGAGTCACGCTCGGCGGAACGACGGGATGGCTATCGCTCTTTCACGGCGTGGACTCGATCGGCGGCGGGGGACAGCGGCCATCACTGCGATACGCGGCCGGCATCGTCGTCCACGACTTGGAGCGGCCGGATCGCATTCTCTACCGCTCGCCGCAGCCGGTTCTTACGCCTGAATCGGACGAAGAGCGGAACGGAGTCGTGGATAACGTGGTTTTTCCAACCGGGCTCGACCCGCGCCCCGATCTCGGCGACCACGTCTTCGACGTCTACTATGGGATGGGCGATTATTCCGTCGGGGCCGCGCGCCTGTTTGTCGGAGACCCACCAACCGGCGCCACGTGATAAAATATCTGGCAGTGTCGACCGTCATCGTGCTTGGTATGGGCGTCCTCGTAGCGGCGTGGGTGAATCGCGACTTGATTCGCATCAAGATCGCCTCGGTCTACGCACGCGTGTCGCCGAAGCCGGGGGCGTCGAGCCAAGCGCAAAGTGGCGCAATCGCGGCGCTGAGCGGCGACGCGCCGTGGGCCTTGTCGGCGCTGCCCGAGTGTTTGACGCAAATCTCGAAATCCGCGGGCTCCACGCGTTACGTGGCCGCGCATCTACCGAAAAACGCCGTCTGGATTGTGCCGCCGGCTCACCTATCGTTCGGGGATTGCTCGATTTCGATCGACCGCCGTGAAGCGTTCGTGCGTCGAGGGAGCGATCGCTTTCGAATTCCGCCGAGCGTGCAGTTTTACCACGCGGGCGCAGAGATCGTTATGATGCGCGAGGCGGCGGGGATCGTAGAGCTACGCGTCTACGAACCGGCAAAACCATGACGGACGGCCCCAAGATTCTCGACGAAGTACGTAAGCGGCGCACCTTTGCGATCATTTCGCACCCCGACGCCGGCAAGACGACGTTGACCGAGAAACTGCTGCTCTACGGCGGCGCCATCCATATTGCCGGACAGGTATCGGCGCGCAGACGGCAGCGCCAGGTAACCAGCGACTGGATGGCGCTGGAACGCGAGCGCGGCATCTCGATAACCTCAACCGTTTTGCAGTTCGAGTACGGCGGCCATACGCTCAATCTTCTCGATACGCCGGGTCACCAAGACTTCGGCGAGGATACCTATCGAACGCTGCTGGCCGCCGATAGCGCCGTGATGCTGATCGATGCCGCCAAGGGCGTCGAGCCGCAGACCAAAAAACTCTTCGCAATTTGCGCCGAGCGCGGCATTCCGCTCTTTACCTTCATGAACAAGCTCGACCGTCCGAGCCGCGATCCACTCGAGCTGCTCGACGAGCTGGAAAGCGTGCTCGGCATCGGAGCCTTCCCCGTCAACTGGCCGTTGGGCAGCGGAGAAGAGTTCAAGGGCGTCTACGATCGCCGTACAAAAGCCGTGCATCTTTTCGAGCGGGCGGCCCACGGCGCGACGCGCGCAACGGTTAGCGTGACCGACGCCGCGGACCCAGCCTTGCGCGCGCTCGTCAGCGAACACGTGTACGAGCAGTTTCGCGAGGCGATCGAGCTGCTGGACGGTGCCGGAGAGCGGTTCGACGACGCCGCAATGCTGCGCGGTTCCACGACGCCGGTCTTCTTTGGTAGCGCGGTTACGAACTTCGGCGTGCAGCTCTTTCTCGACGAGTTTATCGAGATGGCGCCGCCGCCGTCGACGCGCGCCGGAGTAGACCCCGCCGACCCCGCATTCACGGGCTTCGTCTTCAAGATTCAGGCGAACATGGATCCGCGCCATCGAGATCGCGTCGCGTTCGTGCGCGTCTGTTCCGGCGAGTTCGCGCGGGACATGACCGTTCGCAACGCCCGCACCGGCGACCAAGTGCGCCTTTCGAGGGCGATGCGGCTCTTTGCCGACGATCGCGAGTCGTTAGAGGTTGGGTACGCGGGTGACGTCGTCGGCCTGGTTAACCCCGGCGCTTTTGCGATCGGCGATACGCTCTACGAAGGTCCGCGCGTCACGTTTCCGCCGATCCCGGCTTTTGCTCCGGAGCATTTCGCTTCGGTGCGCAGCATCGACGTATCGGGCTACAAGTCGTTCGGCAAGGGAATATCGCAACTGCGCGAGGAGGGCGCGGTGCAGGTTTTCTATCCGTGGGGCACCCCGCGGATCGAGCCGATTCTCGGCGCGGTCGGCGAACTGCAGTTCGAGGTTGCAAAGTATCGCCTGGAGTTCGAATACGGCGTCAAAACGGTCGTCGCGACGCTGCCGTACTCCTTGGCGCTCTACGTCGACGGCGAACGCGAGCACTTGGCGAGCGCGAAACTGCCGTCCAACGCAAAGCTCGTCGAAGACTGGAACGGGCGAGCGGCGGCGCTTTTCGAAAACGAATGGAGCGTGCGCCTCGCGCGAGAATGGAACCCGCAACTAAAGTTTACGAAGTTCTCCTCGGAGAGCGACACGGAGGTTTTGGCGTCGTGATCCTTCGGTTGTTGCTCGTCGCAGCCGCCGCCGGCTTGGCCGGCTGCTCGTTCCAAAATCAAAACGAGCGCGAGGCGGATCGAATCACGCAGGCGGTCATCGACAACGATCTGAAGCCGGTGGAGAACGACATCGCCAAAGGCATCTCGCTTACGCGGGTCAAGGTCGCGGAGTGGTCCGACCAGCTGAGCGCGCAGGGTAAACTCCTCTCCGTCAAGGAGACGAACGTTCGCTGCAATCTGGGATGGCACTGTTTCGACATGAAGTTCCAAAAGCACGACTACATCGAGCGGATGCGCTTCGACGCGAACCATAAAGTCGTGGACTGGCAGTTTCACATGGTTTTAAAATAGGCTCTCTTGATGCTTGCGAAGCAACTGGAGTTCGGCGATATCCGTAAGGCGGCGCAGCGTCTGGCGGGCGTTGCGCACCGCACGCCCGTGCTGCATTCGTCGACCCTCGATGCGCGGGCAAACGCGACGCTCTTTCTCAAATGCGAGAACCTGCAGCGGATGGGCGCCTTCAAGTTTCGCGGCGCGTACAACTTCCTGGCGTCCTTGCCCGAAGGGGTGCGCGAGCGCGGCGTCGTCGCGTTCTCCAGCGGCAATCACGCGCAAGGCGTCGCGCTCGCGGCGCGGCTCTTCGGGGTTCCGGCGACGATCGTGATGCCGGCCGACGCTCCGGCGGTGAAGCTGGAGGCGACGCTCGGTTACGGCGCCGAGGTCGTGCCTTACGAGCGCGCGACGTCGCATCGCGAAGAGATCGCCGCGAACCTGGCCGCGCAGCGCGGTGCGACGCTGGTGCCGCCCTTCGACGACGAACGAATTGTAGCCGGGGCGGGAACGGCTGCGTTAGAACTGCTCGAAGCGATTGACGGCCTCGACGCGATCGTCGTTCCCGTCGGCGGCGGCGGTTTGATGTCGGGCACGGCGATCGCGGCGCACGCCATCGATTCGAAGATCGCGATCTACGGCGTCGAACCGGATGCGGGCGACGATTTTGCGCAGTCGCTGCGCGCCGGCCGGCGGGTCACGATACCGGTGCCGAAGACGATCGCCGACGGCTTGCAGACGACCGCGCCCGGCGAGCTGACGTTCGCGATCGCGCGCGAGCACGTCAGCGGAATCGTAACCGTTGGCGACGATGGGCTATGCGACGCGATGCGCTTTGCGTTTGAGCGCATGAAGATCGTGATCGAGCCGAGCGGCGCGGCACCGCTCGCCGCGCTCTTGCAGCGCCGAGTTCCGGCGCTGCAAGGCAAACGAGTCGGCGTGATCGTCAGCGGCGGGAATATCGACGCCGCTCGCTATGGCGAGCTAATTACATCGAGGTCGACGGCTTAACGATATTGCCGCAGGAAACGTACTTACCCAGATTCGATGTGCTTTCGTGCACGTTGATGGCGTACTTTCCGGCGAGCAGTTGATCGATGGTCAGGCCTTTGACGGTCGTCGTCGAGTTGCCGCTGGCAAGGCTGGTTAGAGGATACGCGACACCCTGGAGTCCGGCGCAGGTTCCGTCGTGAATGTGCGCCGGTTGCGGGCCGGCCGGGCCGTTGGGAATCGCGATGACGACCTTGACGTCGCTCCCGGCTTGGGTAAGCGTTGCGGTGCCATTTTCGCCCGATCCGTTTTGCGCGCTGAGCTTGACGGTTAGCGTGCTGGTGGCGGCCGAGGCGGGCGCGAGGTAGGTCGCGCTAAGCGCGAGGCATGCGATCAACGAGATAATTATTTTCATGAGCGAGCGCTTTCTGCATTCGCCCGCTCGGCCCTCGCGACTACCGAACGCGTTCGATCCCGTCGAACTGCTGCTCGAGGGCGCCCACCGCAGCCGTGGCTTGCTGCGTCGGCGGTGCATCGGCACCATCAACCGTATCCAGCAGGGCTGCGGCAGCTCCGTTGATTTTCGTAAATGCCGCCGTCGCGGTGCTGTTCCGTGCTTTTGCGGCGGCCTCGTAGCTCTTATTCGCCAGCGACGTTAGTCGCGCAGCCAGTTGGTATTGTGCCTCGAGGGCTTCCATTGAAATGACGACGCGCGGATCCATGACGATTTCGAGGGGGCGCTGCACCGTGCGGCCGTCGACGTCGAGGCGCACGGTGTAGAGGCCCGGCAGCACGAGTGGCCCTTGCGGGGTGCGCGGCGTGTCGTGCGGGACCGCAGAGATCGGCAGATCCTGGTCTGCCAAAGGTGGCGCCTCGCGCAGATCCCAAACGAAGCGATGCATGCCGGCCGCGATTGATGGCCTCACGAAGGGGCGCTCCCAGTAGGCCGGCTTGTCGAGATGCGGGATCGGAGCCGGCGCGGCGTCGTCGCTCGAATAGCGCCGTACGAGCCGTCCGCTGCGATCGTAGAACGAGAGAACGACGCGGTGCGCGGGCGTTTCAAGACGGTAATCCACGATTGCGCCGTCAGGAGGGTTCTCACCCAGCGGCTCCTCGGGCGGCAATGGCGTATCGGTGTTCGTACTGCGACGCACGCGGTAGGCGCGCTCGGGTGGAAAGAGATAGGGTTGGTCGCCCGTACTCATCGCGTTGCGGGACGCCCAGTCGCGCAGCGGTTCGACGTCATCGAGAATCCAGAAACCGCGGCCATGCGTTGCGACGATCAAGTCGTTGTCGTGCACGATGATGTCACGTACCGAAGTGCGCGGCAGATTGATTTGCAGCGGCTCCCACGTGTTGCCTCCGTACGAGACGAAGACGCCGTTCTCAGTCGCCGCGTAGAGTAATTGTGCTGCTACGGGGTCTTGTCGCACCGCGTTAACGGGTTGATCGGGTAGCCCCTTGACCCGCAAAAGCCACGTCGCGCCGCCGTCGTGCGTCACGTAGACGTACGGATGCAGGTCGTCGAGCCGAAATCGGTTGACGGCAACGAACGCAGTGTCGTCGTCGAAGCGAGAGGCATCGATCTGCGAGATCTTACTCCACGGCGTTAGTTGCGGGGGCGTGATGTTGGTCCAATGCTTACCAGCATCGCGCGTGATCCACACGAGACCGTCGTCCGTCCCCGCCCAGATCGTTCCGCGATGCACGTACGAGGGTGCCAGCGCGTAGACGACGCCGCGGTGATTGCCGTGCGACGGGTCGTCGCTCTCGAACGCGCCGAGCATCGGCGGAATCGCGGGGTGTTCGCGCGTCAGATCCCGGCTGATCGCGTGCCAGCTTTGGCCGCCGTCATCGGTCGCGAAGACGACGTTGGTGCCGTAATACAGACGATGCTTGTCGAAATGGTCGAACGCGACGGGTTCGGTGCGCACGCTGCGATACTGCTTTGACGGCAACGCGATTGGCGAGACTTCTTGCGTTTGGTCGGTGCGCTCGTCGTGCTTCTCGAGCTTGCCGCCGAAGGTGATGCCGGGGTGCAGCGGATCGGGCACGACGTAGCCGTACTCTTGCGCGCCGACGGTGTGCCAGTCGCGCTCCGTGATCTCGCCCCAGTTGCCGCGGCTGATCACGCAGGCCGAGCCGCTCTCCTGTTGACCACCGCAGACCCAATAAGGAAAGCGATCGTCGGCGTTGACGTGGTACATCTGTGCCGTCGGCTGGTTGTACCAAGAGCTCCACGTTGCGCCGCCGTCCACGCTGATCGTCGCACCCTGGTCGCTGGCCAAGGCGACGATCTTTGGATTGCGCGGGTTGATCCAGACGGTATGATAGTCGTCGCCGCCGGGTGCACCTTTGATTGCGACGAGCGTCTTTCCACCATTGGTGGACCGATAGGTTGAGGTGTTCGTTAGGTAGACGATTTGCGGATTCGTCGGGTGGACCGCGAGCGAGACGAGGTCATCGCCGCGCTGCGCGATTTCGCCGGCGTTGTTGACCATCGTGAAGTGAGCGCCGGCGTCGTCGCTGCGATAGAGGGCGCCGGTCTCGTCGCCGTTCGCTTCGACGTCCGCGTAAGCATAAACGACCCGCGAGTCGCTGGGCGCGACCGCTACTTCGGAACGCCCGACGCGCGCCGGAAGGCCCGCCGTCAACTGCGACCAGCTCGTGCCGCCGTCGCTTGACTTGAACACGCCGCTTCCCGGCATCTCGAACGAGGCACCGATCTCCCACGGCGCTTGGCGCGCGGCCCAGAGCGTCGCATAGACGACGTCGGGGTCGTTCGGGTCGATGACGACGTCGAAAGCACCGACGTTTTCGTTCTTGTAGAGCACTTGCGTGAAGGTCGCGCCACCGTCGAGCGAGCGATAGACGCCGCGTTGCGCGTTGGGACCGTACGGATGGCCGAGCACGCCGGCGAAGAGACGGTTGGGGTCCTTCGGATCGACGGCAATCGACGCGATCTGTTGGCCGTCGCGCAGGCCGAGGTGCGTCCACGTATCCCCGCCGTCGGTCGACTTATACATGCCGTCGCCGACCGCGAGGTCGGGACGTTGCAAGCCCTCGCCGCTGCCCGCATAGACGATCCGCGGATCGCTCGGCGCTACGGCGAGCGCGCCGATCGAGCCGGTCGGTTCTCGATCGAAGATCGGCGTCCAGGTGCGGCCGGCGTCCTCGCTTTTCCAAATGCCGCCGTTGACCGCGGCAATGTAAAAGAGATTCGGCTGCTCCGCCACCCCGTCGATCGCGACGGTGCGTCCGCCGCGCAGCGGGCCGACGAAGCGCCAGTGCATTCCCTGGTAGAGCGCCGCCGTAACGGCAAGCGCGGCGAGCGTCAAAGGCGTTTGCCGTTAGGGCTTCGCCCGCGCCGCTTAGGCTGGAACGCCGGTCCGATCTTCCAGGCCGTCTTCCTTGGCAACTCCGTATCCACGTCACCGCAGCCGATGGGCGTGAAATCGCGGCAGTCGTGTGGGCGCCCCTCGTAGATGCCGCAGTAATGCCGGCCGCTGCGCGATCCCATGAGAAAGACGCACTGGTCGCCGAGGTCGTCGCCAACTTTGCGAAGCCATCCAACGTGAAAGCCGTCGGCCGACGGGCGTTCGACGACGTACCGGCGCAGCGTCTCCTCGTAACTCATTCCGAGATGGGCGGCAATTCGCACGACGTCGGCCTTGCTCACGAAGGGCTCGTAGCCGCTGCAGCATTCCGCGCAGCCCGGCGGGCACGCGATGTTTTCGGGCAGATCCTTGAGGTGCCGGCGCGCGAGCTCGATCACCTTGCCGACCGCCGCAACGAACTCGGGATCGTCGTTGTATTTGTAGATCCATTCGCGATGGGTGATCTCGTTCGCATTGTAAAAACGGGTTACTTTTTCGTCGTACTCCACCGTAATGTGCTCTTCGTCAATTTCGATCTTGTTGACGTGCTCGAGCGGGCGAGCGTCGAGCAGATCCGGGTGCGTCGCTTGCCCGGTGCGGCGAGTGAAGTTTCGTAAAGCGGTAAGGTCGATCGTCTCCATAAGGCTTCTTCGATTCCCGCGTCTTGCGGGTACGGCCTTCGCCGATATCAAAAGAGCCGACCCATGCAAACCGCTATCGGCGTCGACCTCGGTGCGTCTCACGTTGCGGCTGCGGTCGTTGCCGACGACGGAGCGATCCGGGCCCAACACGAAGAGGATCTCGAAGACCTTCGTTTCGAGGCCGTAATCGCGGTGGTCGAAGCGATGGTCGAACTGGCGCTTAAGGATGCAGGAGACGCGGTCGGCATCGGCATCGGCTCGCCCGGCAATATCGACGCCGCGTCCGGTTCGGTACTCTACAGTCCCAACTTCGGCTGGGAGAACGCGCCGCTGGGGGATACGCTGCGCAAAAAGTATGCGCTACCGGTCTTCGTTGCGAACGACGCTCGCTGTGCGACCCTGGGAGAGTTCACGTTCGGCAGCGGTACCGGTTGTAAAGACTTCGCACTGCTGACCCTGGGGACGGGCATCGGCGGAGGCATCGTCGGCGCAGGCAGGCTGCTGCTCGGACACCGCTGGGGTGCGGGCGAGATCGGCCACCATCAAATTCGGCCGACCGACGGGTTTGTCTGCGGCTGCGGCAAGATCGGCTGCTTCGAGGCGCAGGCCTCGGGGACGGGGTTGATTCGCCACGCTTTTGCAGTCGCGCCATCCTTTCCGCGCAGTGCGCTGCTCGACGCCGCGCGCGACAAGCTCAGCTCCAAAAAGATTCGCAAAGCGGCGCAGGCCGGCGACGCACACGCACTGGCCGCCTGGAATAACTTCATCGGCGATCTTGCAATCGGGCTGGCGAATGTGATTGCGTTCGTCAATCCCGAGAAGATCGCGCTCGGCGGCGGCGTCTCGACTGCCGGCGACTTTATGCTTGATGCGGTTCGTCCGCGCGCCGATGCGCTGACGACCATGGTCCCCAAGGGCACAACGCAGATCGTCATCGCTGCGCTCGGCAACGACGCCGGGCAAGTCGGAGCGGCGACGATGGCATTTCGCGGAGGATTGACTACCGTTGCGGTATAGCCGTTTCTTCCTCGCGCTCGTGTTGGCGCTGGGGACTTCTCCCGCGCGCTCCCAGAGCGGAGACTCGATCCACGAGATTCGCCACATCGTCATCATCATGCAAGAGAACCGCTCGTTCGATACGTATTTCGGAACGTTTCCCGGGGCGGACGGCATTCCGATGAGCAACGGCGTGCCCACGGTCTGCGTTCCCGCGCCCGAAGGCGCGTGCGTTCGTCCGTTCCACGATTCCGCGGACCTCAATCGGGGCGGCCCGCACAGCGCGAATGCGGCGATTACCGACATCGACGGCGGAAGGATGGACGGCTTCGTGAGAGCTGCGGATCGCAAGCGGCGCCGCGTGTGCCGCGATCCCGACGCGCCCAACTGCGGGGGCACGATCGAGGTCATGGGATACCACGACGGACGCGAGCTTCGCAACTACTGGAAGTACGCGCGCGATTTCGTGCTCCAAGATCGCCTCTTCGAGCAAAATGCATCGTGGAGCTTGCCCCAGCATCTTTTCATGGTCTCCGGGTGGTCGGCGTGGTGCAAGCAGATCGGCAATCCGATGAGTTGCGTCAACGAGCTGGAGTCGCCCGATTTTCCGCCGGATTTCCGTTCCGCCAACCCGCGCTTCCGGCGGCCCGCTCCGGGGCGGCCCGACTATGCATGGACGGACCTGACGTACCTGTTACACGCGCATCACGTCAGCTGGGCCTACTACGTCATGCGTGGAAACGAACCGGATTGCGCCAACGACCAAGAAGACTGCGGTCCGGTGCAGCAAAAAGCCAACACGCCGGGCATATGGAACCCGCTGCCCTTCTTCGATACCGTGAAGCGTGACGGTGAGCTGGGCAACATTCGCGATTTACGCGATTTTTATGCGGCCGCGGCCAACGGCACGTTGCCGAGCGTCGTGTGGATCGCGCCGGCGGGGTCGTACAGCGAACATCCCCCGGGCCTCGTTAGTCACGGTCAAGCTTACGTCACCGGGCTCATCAATGCGCTCATGCGCGGCCCGGATTGGAAGAGCACCGCAGTCTTTTTGAGTTGGGACGATTGGGGCGGCTTCTACGATCACGTCGTCCCGCCGCACGTCGATGAGAACGGATATGGCCTCCGGGTACCCGGAATTGTGATCAGCCCCTATGCACGTCGCGCCTTCATCGACCACCAGACGCTCAGCCACGACGCCTACATCAAGTTCATCGAAGACGACTTTCTCGCCGGGCAGCGCATCGATCCGCAAACCGACGGACGCCCCGATCAGCGGCCGACCGTCCGCGAGAACGTCTCGATCCTGGGCGATTTACGCAAGGACTTCGATTTTCGCCAGAGCCCGCGCGCGCCGGAAATTCTCCCCGGCGGCCTGATCTGGAACCCCTTGTCACCCTGAGCGCAGTCGAAGGGCGCCCAGTAGGCTAAACGGCGGCGGCGGTTTCGAGCATCGCGTGTTCCGTCATCTCTGAGATCAGCGCGGCAATGCGACGCGAGCTGTGACGGGGGGCGATGACTTCTTGGTTGTGGCGAATCATCTCGAGCCGGTCGGGCGCGGCAATGAGCGCTTTGACCGCGCGGACGACCGACGCCGCGCCGTTGAGGGCGATCAAGCCGAGACCGTTGCGGCGAACGAAGTCGACGTTGCCGCGCTCCTGGCCGGGGACGTAGTCGTATACGATGACCGGAAGCTGCGCGGCATTCGCCTCCGCTATCGTTCCGGGACCGGCCTTCGTAACGAGAAGATCGACCGCGCGAAAATACTCGGGAATCTTGTCCGTGAAACCGAGGACGTGCATCGGCGTCGGCAACGAACGGGCGAGTTCTTTGAGCCTCGCTTCGAGCGGTTCGTTGCGGCCGCAGACGACGACGAGCTCGATGGAAAGTTTGGCCTTTGCGAGAGCGAGTGCGGTTGAAAGCAGTTTGCCGCCGCCTTCGCCGCCCGCCATCAGCATCACGACCGGCGTTTTCTCGGCCGGCAAATTGAGCGCCGCGCGCAGGCTCGCTTTGCTTCCGGTGACGTCGTCGAACTTCGGATGGATCGGATGGCCGAGCAGATGAAGGCGCCGCATCGGCACGGCGCGCGAAAGCGCGCGTTGATAGACTTCGCGGGCCGGGACGACGACGGCGTCGACGTTCGGAACCAGCCACGACTCGTGAACCTTGCCTAGGTCGGTGATGACGGTGACGACCGGCACGTGTTGCATATGCGCGTCGTCGCGCGCGCGCATCGCGGCGTGATTGAGCAGTGGATGAACCGAAACGATGACGTCGGGCTGGTAACTAATGAAGAGGTCGCGTAAGCGCTCGCGGTAGAGAGGCTCGCAGAAGCGCACGAGCGCGCGGTAGCGCCGCCGTCCGTTGGTGGCATAGTACAGCGCGCCGTAGAGCGGCGGGGCATAGCGCAGAGCCATACTGTATCCCAGCCCGAGCTGGGTGAGCGGGAAGGCGCAGTGGGCCGCGACGTCCTCGATCCGCGTCTCAAACGGCTCGTGGGCGCCGGATTCTTGCAGGGCGGCCACGATCGCGTTCGCGGCGCTGCGGTGGCCGCCGCCCGTGTCCGAGATCAAAAGTAGCGCCCGTTTGGCCATAGGACCCCCCGATTAAGCTCTGGCCGGAACCCTCCTCGTCGCGCGCCGGCCGGCATTCCGCGCTCGACGGCCCGTTGGTGCGAGCCAAGCCAAGAGCGCGCGAGCCGGCGCATCGTAGAAGCGGAAGATGTCGCCAAACTCGACCTCGGGATTTCGGTGGTGCCCGTCATGGTCCTCGGGAAGGACGATTCCCAGGGGGCGCAAGAGGGAGCGGGCCCGGGCTGGGGTCCGCCAGCCCAGCTCCGTCGTATGGCGCCACCAGACGTGGAGCTGGCCCAGGGCGAGGCCGGCAACCGCGCCGGGCCAGGAGAGGCGCCAAAGGAAACCTGCGACGACGACGTATGGAACGGCGCCCAGAAAGCCATCGAGCAAGACCGCCGGATCGGTCGACAGCACGGCGTGATCGAAGTACGGGCGCCGGCGGTCGTGATGCGTGCGTAAGTGCAGCGTGAACCACAGATGCTGCGGCACGTGATAGAAGAACGTCGAACCAAAGTCTCCAACGACGAGCGTAACGATGAGGGCCGTAACAAAGAACATGCGTGTCGTCCCCTTATGCGGCGGATTTCCGATTCATGGTGTCTCGTTTGCAGCGGCTATAGTGTTGTCTGGATGCACGTTACCTACCATATACCATACCAACGCCCGAACAGTCGCGCCGCCCCAAATACGGCGAACCCTTAATATCGCGTTAAGCTGGCCGTCGCCCGCCCGCGTCGACGCACTCAAAGGCGCCGTCTTGATTCGCGACGGGCCGCCGGTCAATGGTACGGACCTCGCGATCGCCCGTGCGATTCTCCGGACCAATCCCCGTCTGCAACCGGCCTTCGCACTGCTGTTTGCCGGAGCGACGGCGCGCGCGGCCCGCAGCCATTCACTCCCCGCGGAGTTCCTCGGCGCAACGCTCTTGCAAGAATCGGCGTACGATCCGGAGGCGCTGTCCGCGGCCGGTGCGATCGGCATCGCTCAGTTCATGCCGGAGACGGCGGCGGACGTCGGCTTAGACCCGACCGATCCTTTTGCATCGATCGAAGCGGCGGCGGCACTCATCGGAGGGTACGCCGATGCGTACCGGGGGCGTTACGCCGATCCTTATTCGGCCGCGCTAGCGGCATATAACGCAGGTCCCTTTGCCGTCGCCCGATATCGCGGCGTGCCGCCGTATTCGGAAACGCGTGAATACATCGCGCTGATCTTCGATCGCTGGGCCCGCATCGTCTCGTACGAGCGCGCCGGCGGAGATTGAGATGGGAGGTGGAAGCCTAACGGCCATCAGGAGGTAGTCGAGATGCGTTCGCTCCTACGTGTCGCCCTTGTTGCGTTGCTCGCCGTCTCGGTGGGCGGCTGCGCTTTGCAGGCGAGTCCGGCCGACGGGTTGCGATTCAAGGCGCCCGACGGCTGGCGCCCGTCGCCCGGGATCCTGGGTTTCATGCAGTTCTGGCGTCCGCCTACCGACGACCGAGAAATGCTCATGCTCTTCAAGTCGCCGCGGCCAATGAAGACGAACGAGATGTTCTCAAACTCCAACGTGCAAGAAACGATGAAAGACGTGACCGTCCTTACGCAGCAAACGATAAAGATTTGCGGTGCGCAGCCCGCAAAGTACGTCCAAGCTCGAGGCTCTTCTTCCGAGAGAGGTCCGGTCGATATCGAAACCGTGGCTACGACTATCGGAGGCTCGAGTTACTTCGCCGTGTACGTACGGCCGATTGCCGTCCGGCCCAGCCCCGCAGCCCTCGCGTCGTTGCGAGAAGTCTGCCCGAAACCCTAGGAGCCTAATCGCTTGGCGCTCCGCAGTGGGTTAAGACAGCTCGTTACCCGTCAGCCCCTCGGATGGACTGCGCCGTCATCGCCGGGCCCCCCATTGCGACGAGTCTTGGGCTGGCCGGCCTTGACCGGCATCGGCTTGGGAACCATGCTCGGCGGAATCTTTACGACCATCGGCGCCGGCGCGCACGCTGCGGGGCCGGCGGTCATCCTGGCCTACGTTCTTTCGGGGCTCGTCAGCCTCTGCGTCGCGCTCTGTTACGCCGAGTTCGCCTCGATGGTCCCGGTCGCCGGCAGCGCGTACACGTATGCCTACGCGACGATGGGCGAGCTCGTTGCTTGGGTGATCGGCTGGGATCTCATCCTGGAATACGGCCTCTCTTTGGCGCCCACCGCATCGTCGTTATCGGACTACCTCGCGCACATGCTGGCCAACATCGGGGTCGTCTTGCCGGCATGGGCGCAAACCGCAAACGTCCACGCCGTCCATCCGCAGATCGATCTCGTCGCTTCCATCGTAACGCTCGCCGTCACCGTGCTCGTCGCGATCGGCATTCGCGAATCGGCCGGCGTCAACGGAGCGCTGGTCATCGTGCAGATCGTGTCGATGCTGGTCTTTATCGGAGCGGTTGCGCCCTTCGTGCACCTCGGAAATCTGAAGCCGTTTGCGCCGATGGGCTATCACGGCGTGCTCGCGAGCACCGCACTGGTATTCTTTGCGTACATCGGTTTCGACACGGTAACCGTTGCCTCGGAAGAGGCGAAGCAGCCCGAACGTAACGTTCCGATCGGCATCGTTCTGGCGCTTGCCCTCGGCGGCATTCTCTACGTGGCGTTAACGCTCTGCACGGTCGGCGTCCTGCGCTTCGATCGCCTGTCCGAAGGCGCCGCAATGCTCGACGCGCTCGGTTCGGTGAGCAAGAGCCACGCGCTTTATTGGATCGTCGCAATCGGTGGTTTGGCGGGCAACGCGACGGTCATGCTGACGTCGCTGCTGGGGCAGGTGCGCATCTTCTACGTGATGGCGCGCGATCGGATGTTGCCGCCGGGCGTCGCGCGGATTCATCACGTCTTTCGCACGCCTGCGCGGATGACGCTGATTACCGGTGCGATCGTTGCCGTCTTCGCCGCGGTCTTTCCGCTGACTCAACTACTGCTGCTCGTCAATATCGGCACGCTCGCGGCCTTCGCAATCGTGTGTGCCGGGGTCTTGGTGCTGCGCATCGTGAACCCGGCGGCTCCGCGTCCGTTTCGGGCGCCCCTTTTGCCCCTCTTTTCGATTGCCGGCGCCGGGTCGTGCCTCTACCTCGTGAGCGGTCTGCAGGTGGCGACCTGGTGGCGATACGGCATCTGGTTCCTGGTCGGCCTTGCGGTCTACGCGCTCTACGGGTTCTGGAACTCGCGCTTGCGGATCGAGCTAATTGAGCCCTAATGGAGGCCACTAGGGGGAATCCGCCTGCAACCCGCCGAGCGTTCCCCGTTTATAAAAGCACGTACTCGGGCATGAGGGGGTGCACGTGGCCATAGATACTGCGGTCTCCGACCGCTTCGAACTTATTAGGGTGCCTCGTGCGAGGGGCGTGCTTTCGTTTGCCGAGGATGTCGTGGCCGGCATGAGTTCGACGGCGAAGCGCTTGCCGTCGAAATATCACTACGACGACGTCGGCTCGGCGCTGTTCGACACGATCACGCATCTGCCCGAATATTATCTGACGCGAGCCGAAACCGAGATCCTCTCGGAATGGGGCTGGCAGATCGTCCGATTGCTCGACGCACCGGTTGACTTTCTGGAACTCGGAAGCGGAAGCGCAGTAAAGACCCGACTCTTAATCGGCGAATCGTTGCGCGTGCAAGACCGGCTGCTCTATTGCCCGATCGATATTTCCACCGAGGCCGTTTGCGCATCGTCAATGGCTCTGGTGGAAAGCTATCCGGAACTGCGCGTCCGCGCCTACGCCGGCGACTATTTCGATGTGCTCGAGTCGCAGGCGGTGCTTTCGGATCGCAAAATGCTCGCCATGTTCATGGGGTCGAACATCGGCAACTACGAGCCGCACGAAACGCACCAGTTGCTGGCCTTGCTCGGCTCCGCGCTACGGCAAGGCGATGGGTTGCTGATCGGAACCGATCTCAAGAAAGATCGGGCGATGCTCGAGCGCGCCTACGACGATCCGATCGGCGTGACCGCCGCCTTTAACCGCAACGTGCTCGTACGGATCAATCGCGAGCTCGACGCCGACTTCGATCTCGAAAAATTTCATCACATCGCGCACTACGACGAGCGGCGCGGTTCGGTGGATTCGTTCCTCGAAGCACAAGAGCGCATGGACGTTTGCGTACGTGCCGCGGACCTTCGGATTACACTGGAAGCCGGCGAACGAATTCACACCGAATCGTCGTACAAGTTTGCCGATGAAGACGTGGCGCGGCTGGCCGAAGGCGCCGGCTTTGCGCCACGGTCGGTCTGGCACGACCGCGCGAAAAGCTTCAGCGTTCACCTACTCGTTCGTAAATAAGGATAGGGAAGACCGGCTCGTTCTGGGAAGTAGCTGGGCGAGGTATTTCCCCATATGACGCGTCGTCTTCTCATTTTTGCCATCGTCTGTGCTTTTGCCGCAGGTTGCCGCGGAGCAAGCGGCCCAACCGGTGCGATTCCTCCGGGGCCGGCAACGCTTTCGCAACCCCCGCTTGGAGCGAGGCTCTCACCGGACACCAACGTAAACGAGCTTCCCGAACCCCCGGTCGTCAAAGCGGTCAACGGCGTCGCGACGGTCTCGCTGATCGCCGACGTTAACCCGGCCACGGGCTTGCCGTCGTTTGAGTACGAGGGGTTGCACGGGGTCGCACCCACGATCGAGATCGAGCCGGGCCAGCGGTTCGTTGTTGATGTCACCGACGACTTGCCGGCCAGCGCCGGGCTGGCGTCGGACATGAACCTGCATTTTCACGGGATGGGCTCCGCGCCGCGCCCGCCCGGCGACTATGTTTTCGAGCTTGCGAAACCCGGTCAGGCGCTGCACTACGAGGTTCACGTCCCGATTACTCAGGAGCCGGGGCTCTATTGGTATCATCCACACGTGCACATGGAGACCAGCTATCAAGTTGGCGAGGGTGGAATGTCCGGTGCGATCGTCGTCCTGGGCATCGAGAAGCATTTGCCTCGACTCGCCAAAATGAAACAGCGCTTGATCGTCGTTCGCGCGACCGGAATTGGCGTGAATGCTCGGCCTCACGACGACGCCGGCGCGGCGGGAGATTCGGATGATGGAATGCCCGGCATGGCCGCCATGCCGATGGCGACGGCGCGCCCCCTAAACAGTAACAAGACGCCGTGTCTTTTCTACGACGGCCTAAACGTGGCGCTCAACGGCGCTTACGAACCGGTGATTACTATTGCGCCGGGCGAGAAGCAGTTCTTCCGTGTGGTGAATGCCACGGGCCACAAGACGCTTAAGCTCAACGTCGAAGGCGAGAACCTTCAACTGGTCGCGGTCGATGGATTTGCTCTCGATACCTATCCGGGCACGCCTTCGACGGAGTCCTTGCCGTACATCATCGTTCCGCCGGCCGCGCGCGCGGAGTTCATCGTCACAGGCCCAAAAAGCGGCCGTGGCAAGTTCCGGACGCTCTGCTATAACACGGGTCCCAATGGCGATGCCGATCCACCATGGCTACTCGCGAAGCTCGAGGCACCCAAGCATAAGTCGGCAGGCGGAGACTTCTCGACGCAGCCGCTAGCCGTCGGCTCGCCGCTACCGCAGAACGAATATACGACCAAGCTTCCGCCGCCGGCGGCCAAACGCGTCGTCGTATTCAGCGAAAATGCGAAGCCGCAATTTTTCATCAACGGCCAAATGTTCTCGCTCAAGTCCAAGCCGATGTACGTGGTACACGTCGGTACGGTCGAAGAGTGGCACGTCGTGAACGTCACCCAAGAAATTCACGACTTTCACATCCATCAGCTTCACTTCTTGGTCCAGAAGATCAACGGCGAGCCGGTCAAGCACCCATATTGGGCCGACAGCGTCGTCATTCCGCATCGCTATCCGGTTGGAATCAAGAGCGTCCCGGGCACGCTCGACCTGTTGATGGACTTCCGCTCCCCGATCATCAGAGGCGAGTTTCTCTTCCACTGCCACATCCTCGATCACGAAGATCAAGGTATGATGGCAAAGATAGAGGCTATTTAGCCCATTGTCATCCTGAGCGCAGTCGAAGGACGACAATGGGGGCAGGATGACAACGACTAGCTGATTCTGGTATTTGCTTCTGCTAAACGGAGCGCCGCGTCGACGGTGATTGCTAGCGCGCAGGCCGCGAGGCTTCCCGCTATGATCATTTGCGGCTGGTGCAAAGTCAGCCCGTTGAAGATGAGGACGCCCAAACCGACGCCACCGACGTAGCCGCCGAGGGTGGCGATCGAAATCATCGCGATCGCCGCGATGCGCACGCCGCCGATCAGGACGGGCAATGCTTGCGGAAACTCGACGCGCAGCAATATCTGCGGTGGGGACATTCCGAGGCCTCGCGCGGCGTCTACTTGCGCGCGATCCACGCCGTTGATTCCGGCTACAACGTTGCGC
>JBEKMH010000012.1:0-69466 GCA_050008615.1 Candidatus Cybelea sp. | reverse complement strand
GTCGTACTGACCCTGCCCCTTGGGGTTCGTGAACCTGGTGGGATGGAGCCGCGAAAGAAGAGCCAAGTGTGATGAGCACCCGATTACGCGTCGAGAATGCCGATACCGTCAGTTTGGTCTGCGCGCTTCTGGTGCGCTTTCCCGAGTTGGCTTCGATTCGCTCCGGTCCAACGGAACGAACGCTGCGATTGACCTTCGCCGTGCGTCAACGATTCGACCGGGCCGCTCAGGCCGCGCTCGCCGAGGCGATCGAAGAACACGTTTGGGGCTTTCTTGGTCTGAGCAAGGACGAGCCGACGGCGCTTCGCGTCGAGTGCGAAGGCGATCGGACGCTCACGTTCGTTCACGTCACCCGGGATCTGGCGAGCTTCTCAAAGGAAGAGCTCGAGATGCAGGTGAGCTTCTTATGCGATCGTTGCGGCGACACGCTGGTGCGAAATCCGCCGCCGGACGACCATCTCGAGGGCGATCCGGCCGCCGAGGACGAGGCCGCGCTCTATGCCGTCGAGGCGTTGCGCGACCCGTCACAATCCAAGAGCTTGGTGGGCTTCAGAGAAGAAAAACGCGTGCTGGTCTATTTCTTGAAATCTCAGAAGAAAGCGAAGGCCTCGGCTCGCCGATAGATAGCCCAAGCCTGAACCTGATGATCATCGGGGACGTGGTCGGCTCCCCGGGACGTGAGGCGCTCAAGCGTTGCGTTTCGTTGCTTCGAGAGCAACATCAAGTCCACGCCTGCATCGCCAACGGCGAAAACGCCGCAGGCGGTTTTGGCTTGACCGCGCAAACCGCCGAGGAAATGTTTGCTAGCGGCATCGACTTTATCACCGGAGGGAATCATATTTTTGATAAGCGCGACTTCGGCGAGTACCTGGAGAGCAGCAACCGAGTGATTCGACCCGCCAACTATCCGCCGGCCACACCCGGACGAGGAGCCGGTATCTTCGAGGCCGACGGAGTGACCGTGGCCGTCCTCAATTTAATGGGACGCACGTTTATGCCGCCGGTGGACGATCCGTTTCGGTGCGCGGATGCGATGGTCACCGATCTTCGGCGGCGGACGCCGGTGATCGTGGTCGACCTTCATGCCGAGGCGACCTCGGAAAAGGTCGCCATGGGGCGCTATCTGGACGGACGCGTCTCGTGCGTCGTCGGGACGCACACCCACGTTCAGACGGCCGACGAGCAGATCTTTCCGGGGGGAACCGCCTACCTTAGTGACCTGGGAATGACGGGTCCGATGGATGGAGTCATAGGGATGGAAAAGGGCCCGGTACTCGACCGGTTTCTTACCGGCCTTTCGGAGCGGTTCAGCGTGCAAAAAACTGGGATGAGACAGTTCAACGCGGCGGTGGTTTCGGTGGATCGGGCCACGGGGAAGGCCACCGGCATCAAGCGCATCTTTATGCGAGGCATCGCATGACGGCCGCCGGTGGGGTTACCTTAAAAGTCTCGGCCAAGAGCAATCCCAACGCGGTGGCGGGAGCGTTGGCAGCAGTCCTTCGCGAGCGCGAGACCGCCGAAGTTCAGGCCGTCGGCGCCGGCGCGATCAATCAGGCGATCAAAGCCGTCGCCATTGCGCGCAGTTATCTCAAGGGTGCCAAGCTCGATGTGGTGTGCACGCCGGCTTTCGTGCTCGTCTCAATTGACGACAGCGAGCGCACCGCGATTTCGCTGCAGGTCGAACGGCGCCAACTCAAAGAGAAAGAACCCGAAGTTGAAAGTTGACCTGCATTCGCATACCAACATGAGCGACGGCACGCTCAGCCCGCAAGAGCTCTCCGACTTCATGGGCGAGCGCGGCGTCGAAGTCTTCTCGATCTCCGACCACGACACGCTGGCGGCATATGGCGCCTTCACGCCGCCCCCCGGGGCGCGCGTGATTACCGGCATCGAGATCAACACGACCTGGCGTGAGAACGAGGTCCACATCTTAGGGTACGGCGTTCCGCTGGAGGCCTCGCCGATCGACGAGCTGCTCGAATACAATCAGGTGCAGCGGCGGATGCGAGCCGAGACCATGGTCGAGCGTTTGCGCCAGGCCGGTTACACTTTAACGCTCGACGACGTTTTGCGGGAATCCGGCGGATCGTTTTCGATCGGCCGGCCGCACGTGGCCAAGGCTCTCGTGCGCCTTGGGGTCGTTGATAGCGTCGATGCTGCCTTTAAGCAGGCGCTAAGCCGCGGCAAACCGGGCTACGTTCCGCAGCTCTACACGACCCCCGAGCACGCGATCGAGAAGATCACGGCAGCCGGCGGTATTCCCGTGCTGGCCCATCCCGGCCGGCTCAAAGACCGCATCCTCATCGACGAGCTTGCAAATCGCGGCTTGCGAGGTCTCGAGGTCTTTTATCCGCTGCACAGCGCCGCAGACACAGAGGAGTTCCGGAAGACCGCGAAACGCTACGGACTGGTCATGACGGCCGGCATGGACTTTCACGACATTCGCTACCACACGCAGGGTGTCGGCATGGAAGTGGACGCGCGGGATCTTGCGCCGTTCTTCGACCTGATCGGAGCAATCGCCTAAACGTTATCGGGGGCGCCCTCCTCGATCTGCCGGCGAACTCGCGCGAGAGATGCGCTCACGGCGGCCTCGCGCTCTTGCAAGGCCTGCTCTTGCAGCGCGACGATCTCCGGGTCGCGCATGAAGCGATGGTTGATTCGTACGTTATAAGCAGCGCTTGCGAGAGCCGCGCCGGCAAACTCGGCCGCGGAGCCGACGTCGCTGCTCAGCGCGTGGATCGGAAACTTCAGCACGTTTTCGAGCAGTTCGAGGACCTGCAGGCTTAGCGCCGTCGCACGCAAGGGTTCTGCGGCGGCTCGCGCAAGGGCATCGTCCAAGGCCTGCCGGCGCTCCGCTTTTGCGGTTTCGGTATCCTTCGGCAACGCTTGGGCGGCGACGACGGCGGCGAAGGCCTCCTCGTCGCGGAGCCGCGCATCGGCAATCTCGGCCCGCAGCGAGTCGGCTCGCTCGACGATCGCATCCAGCGCCTCGGTCGAGGCTGCATTCTTGGGGTTGCGCCGTGCGATCCGCGCAACCATGGCGGTCAGCGCCGCACCAAATGAGGCGACCAAGGCCGCCGCGCTTCCGCCGCCGGGGACTGCAGCGTCGGACGCAAGGCGCTCGAGATATGCATCCAGCGTCTCCACGCACCCTGGGTTGGCGGGCACCCTACTTTTGTCATCCTGAGCGCAGTCGAAGGACGTAGGGCGCTTTTGCGGCGGAGGTGGTGTACGATGCGACGAAACGTTTGCCCACCTTCCCCACATCGTAGGAGTTGTCAACTTGCCTCTTTTGGATTCAGCCCCAGGCCACGTCAAAGACCTGGGCCGCGCCGAGGCCGGCCGTTCGCGCATCGGCTGGGCCGCTTCGTATATGCCCGTGCTCGCGCAGATTCACGACCGATTCGAGCTGGAAAAGCCGCTGGCCGGCATTCGGATCGGCGCCTGCCTTCACGTGACGACGGAGACCGCCAACTTGATGCTCGCGCTCCAAGCCGGCGGCGCGGAGATCGCGCTGTGCGCCAGCAACCCGCTCTCCACGCAAGACGACGTCGCCGCCGCGCTCTGCGAATACGGAATCGCCACCTACGCGATCAAGGGGGAAGACCACGCAACCTACTATTCGCACATCGAATCCGTCATCGCGACCAAGCCGCAGATCTCCATGGACGACGGCTGTGACCTCGTCACGCAGATCTTTACCAAGCACCCCGACCAGTTGGCGGAGATGATCGGCGGCTGCGAGGAGACGACGACCGGTATCATTCGGTTACGGGCGATGCAGCGCGACGGCGTGCTGCCGTATCCCGTCATTGCGGTCAACAACGCGCTCACCAAGCACATGTTCGACAATCGCTACGGTACCGGGCAATCGACGCTCGACGGCATCATTCGCGCCACGAACATTCTGCTAGCAGGGCGGACCATCGTTATTGCCGGCTACGGCTGGTGCGGGCGTGGAATCGCGTCGCGAGCGTCCGGCATGGGCGCGCACGTCGTCGTGACCGAAGTCGATCCGCGCAAGGCGATCGAAGCGGTCATGGACGGCTACCGCGTGATGCTGATGACCGAGGCCGCTAAAATCGGCGACATTTTCGTGACGGTTACCGGCAACTATCACGTGATCGGCGACGAACACTTCAAATTGATGAAGGACGGCGCGATCGTCTGCAACTCGGGCCATTTCAACGACGAACTCGATCTTGAAGCCATCGCACGGCTTGCCAAGGGTAAGATCCAGCCGCGTGAGTTCGTCGAGCAGTACGAGCTGAACGACGGCCGGAAGATCTGCATCCTTGCCGACGGCCGGCTCGTGAATCTGGCTGCCGCCGAAGGGCACCCCGCTGCCGTGATGGATATGTCGTTTTCCAATCAAGCGCTGGCAACGGCCCACCTCATCAAGCACCATCGGGAGCTGTCGAAGCGCGTCTACGACGTTCCGCTTGCGATCGACGAAGAGGTCGCGCGCCTCAAGCTCGCCTCTATGGGCGTCGATATCGACACGCTCACCCCCGAGCAAGTGAAGTACGCCGAGTCGTGGAGCGAGGGTACTTGATGGCGTACAAACGGCTCTTTACCAGCGAGTCGGTGACCGAGGGACATCCCGACAAGCTCGCCGACCAAGTCTCCGACGCCGTGCTCGACGCGCTGATCAAAGACGATCCGTTTTCGCGAGTGGCGGTCGAGACATTTGCAATCACGGGGCAGATCCATATCGCCGGCGAGGTAACCACGAGAACCTACGTGGACATTCCGCGTTTGGCGCGCGAGGTCGTCCGCGAGGTGGGATACACCAGATCCGCGATCGGCTTCGACGCCGAAACTTGCGGTGTGAGCGTTTCGATTGACGAGCAATCGCCCGATATCGCGCTTGGCGTCGACCGCTCGCAGGAGGCGCGCGCCGGCGACGACGACGAGTTCGAGCGCATCGGCGCGGGCGATCAAGGGATGATGTTCGGGTACGCGTGCCGCGATACTGACGAGCTGATGCCCCTGCCGATCGTGCTGGCGCACAATCTAACGCGACATCTTGCCGCGGTGCGCAAGAATGGCGACATCCCGTATCTGCGGCCCGACGGTAAGTCGCAGGTGACCGTGGAGTACGAGGACGATCGCCCGGTTCGCGTGGAGGCCGTCGTGCTGTCGACGCAGCACGATCCCGACATTCCGCTCGAAGAGATCCGCCGCGAGATCACCGCGCGAGTGATCGACCACGTCATTCCGGCGGCGATGTACGACGAGCGAACGCGCGTCTTCGTCAATCCGACCGGCCGTTTCGTCATCGGCGGTCCCAAAGGTGACGCCGGCCTCACGGGCCGCAAGATTATCGCCGACACTTATGGCGGAATGGCGCGCCATGGCGGCGGCGCGTTTTCGGGTAAGGACCCGACGAAGGTCGACCGCTCCGCCGCCTATGCGGCGCGCTGGGTCGCCAAGAACGTGGTTGCCGCCGGACTCGCCGATCGTTGCGAGGTGCAAGTTGCCTATGCAATCGGCGTGGCGCATCCGGTGAGCATTTTCATCGAGACTTTCGGCACCGGACGAATTCCCGAAGAGCAGATCGCCAAAGCCGTGTCCGAGATCTTCGACTTGCGCCCGGCGGCGATCATCCATCAACTGGACCTGCGACGGCCGATCTATAAGCAGACCGCGGCCTACGGACACTTCGGCCGTCCCGACCTCGACCTCCCGTGGGAGCGCGTGGATCGCGCCGACGCGCTTCGCTCTGCTACTGCCTTCAACGGAGAACAACTACGTGTACCGCACTTCGCTAATTAGAGCAGCCGCGCTCCTTCTCGCGGCATCGATCGTTCCAGCCGCCGCCGGTGCGACGACTTTGGTTCCTTCGCAAACATACAAATCCGGGACCAAGATTGCGTGCACGCTCGACGAGCATCTCGACTCTTCGAAACTCGCCTATGGCGACAAGTTCAAGCTGCGGGTCGTCGACCCGAACTTTCCCGCGCTGCAGGGAGCTCAGATTATCGGCTACATTACGGACGTGCGCCAGCCGCACGGCGTGAATCGGGCGCGGGTCGGCTTCATGCTGACGTCGATCCATCTGTCCAACGGGGAGAAGAAAAGCATTAGCGCCACCGTTGTCAGCAAGCGCGTTGTGCCGATCAATCCCAGCGCGCAATACGCGTCACGTCAGCAGCTCTCGCCGATGGCCGGCGTGCCGTACGGAACGGTAACGCCCGGGCCGATCGCCTGGCAGATGAATATCGGGAACGGTCCGTCGAGCGTGCAGAGTCCAGCTTCCCAGAATCTGGGCGGATACGTCTATGCTACGAGTAACAACGAGCCGATCGTCGTCAACGCCGGGACGCCGGTCACCGTGGAGCTTTCTGCGAACCTGACCGTTCCGTAGGATCGAGCAACTGTTCCATCGTGCACTGACGGGGCGCCTTATCATCCCGCCAGCGCAAGAGACGCGTCGCGTGCCGAAACCGGCGCGCGGTCACGTGATCGAACGAGACCTCGACAACGATTTTCGGTTTGACCGGAAACCACTGCGCATTCTCCGCACGCCGCCAGCGGCTCGGACCGCCTGGTGCGGCGCCGGTAAATCCCGGTGGCTCCACGATCGGTTTGAGCAGCTCGGCCGCGCGCTGGCGTTCCTGCGCGCTCATCGAACCGACGAAGCCGACGTGATGCAGCAGGCCGCCGTCGTCGTAGAGACCGAGCAACAGTGAGGCGATCGAGCCATCGTTTGCCGTCCGAAACCCGCCGATTACGCAGTCGGCGGTGTAGCTGCGTTTGATTTTGAAGACGGCGTCCCGGCTGCCGAAGGCATACGGCACGTTCGCTTTGGCGATCACGCCGTCGAGGCGCGCGAGGCTTCCCGACAGCCAGCGCTTCGCCAGCGCGACGTCGGTGGTTGCAGGGGAGAGCGCGATCGACGGGTTCTTCGCAAAGTTGCGCAGCACGAACTCCTCGAGGCAGGCACGACGTTCCTGTAGTGTGCGTTCGAAGAGTTTGCTGCGACCGTCGACCAGCAAGTCAAAGAGTACGTAGGTAGCCGGCGTTTCGGCGGCCAGACGGCGAACGCGACTTTCGGCGGGATGGATGCGCTGCAGCAACGCGTCGAAGTCGGCGCATTCACCTTCGACGATCATCAGTTCGCCGTCGACGACGAAGCGTTGTGTGCGCGCGTCGAGCAGCGCCGAGACGATCTCCGGAAAATAGCGCGTTAGGGTTTCGCCGGATTTGGATTGCAACTCGACGTTCTTTCCGTCGCGAAAGGCCACGCAGCGAAAGCCGTCCCACTTCGGTTCGTAAGTCCAGCCGTCGCCCTCTGGAATGTGCGCTGCGGGCCGCGTCTCCATCGGCTCGATCGGCGGGCGGAGAGCGAGGCCTTCAGAGCTTGGCATTGAGGTCGAACCGGCCGCGGCTGCTCAGCAGCGGTTTCCAGAGATCGCCGAGTTTCGCGATGCGCTGCGGTACGTTGAAGATCGTGAAGTCGGTCAGCTCACAGCCGCCCTCGATCTCGTCCCACGTCACCGGCGTCGAGACCGTCGCGGCCTCATTTGCGCGCACCGAGTAGATGGAGGCCAACGTCTTGCCGAACGCGTTTTGATTGTAGTCGACCAGGACGCGCCCGGCGGGCCGCTTTGCGATGCGGTATTCGGCGGTAAGCACGTCGGGATGGGCGGCTGCCATCTGCTGTCCGATCGCTTTAGAAATTTCCCAAACCTCGTGCTGCGTCGGACCCACGCGAATCGCGACGTAGACGTGCACCCCGTGGCTGCCGGTGGTTTTCACGTACGGCGTCATCCCGATGCCGCGAAGAACATCGCGGACGATGAGTGCGCCCTCGCGCACGACCGAGAACGGTGTATCGCCGACCGGATCGAGATCGAAGTGCAGACAAAGGGGGCGATTCGGGTCGCTGCAGAGCGAGTACCAAGGATTGAGATCGATGCAGCCGAGGTTGATCAGCCAAAGAAGCGACGAAGGATCGTTGATTAGCGGAAAGTCGATCGTATTGCCGGAGCGATGCTCGATAGGACACGTTTGTATCCACGGCGGCCGCGGCGACGGCGTGCGCTTCATGTAGAAGAAGTCGCCGGTCACGCCATGCGGATAGCGCTTCATGACCATCGCGCGGCCGGTAACGTGGGGAAGAAGAACTTCGGCGACGGCAAGATAGTAACGGAGCAGGTCGCCTTTGGTCAGGCCGAGTTCGGGGAAGTAGACTTTGCGCAGATTGGTCAGGGCGACGTGGCGGCGGTCAATCTCAATCGTCGCGTTGTCGACGTCGCTCGGTATCTCGACCTTCAACCGGGCCACGTACTCTTAGCAATTGCATAGCGGACGCCGGGGCGGCCGTCGGGCGGAGTGAACTCCGTCTCGAAGAGCATTCCGCACTTTTCCATCACGCGGCGCGAGGGCGCGTTTGCCGATTGCGCGATTCCAATGATCCGCTGAAGATCGAGCGATTCGAATCCGGTCTTGAGTGAAGCCAAGGTGATCTCGGTCGCCAGTCCGTGCCGCCAATATGCCGGCTTGACGACGTAGCCGACTTCAACTTCGCCGGCCTCGCGAGGCGAGTTGAACAAGCCGCCATGGCCGACGAGGCCTCGATCGGAATCCTCAAAAATCCAGAACCCCAGGCCGGTTTCCCGCCACATCGCGATCCATCGGACGAGGCGTGCGCGCGACTGCTCGGGACTCTGAATGCCAAACAGCCACTGTGCAATGCGGCTGTCGCCATCGACTTCCAGCATGTAGTCGAGGTGATCCGCGGTTACGCGGCGCCCGATCAGCCGGGGCGTCACGACCGTATCCGGCGCGGGCGTTGAGCTTTGCATGGTCGGCGAGTAGAATACGTATCCGGGGGCGCTTCGCCTCTTGGCCGGGAGCGGATGCGCCGACAGGGACCACGAGCGACCCGTGGAACCAGCCTCCCCGGCCTTGTCCGAGGCCCCACGGTCGTTCCGGATTAGCTCAGTTGGTAGAGCAGCTGACTGTTAATCAGCGGGTCGTTGGTTCGAGTCCAACATCCGGAGCCATTTTAAAGCCCTTACGCGCTAAGGGCTTTTCGTTTTCGGGATTGGAGCCAAAACGGCGCCATGTCTCAACGCCTGTCTCAACCGTGCTTGCGAAGGCCCTCGATGAAGCCGCCGATCTTGTCTGCGACATCGCGTTCGCGATCCTCGGAAACGTTCAGGTAGTGCGCGTACGTCGTGCCGAGCGTGGTGTGACCGAGGCGTGCCGATATTAGGTCATACCCAACGCCGGACAGCGCTGCGACCTGATCAGACGTATGCCGCAAACTGTAGAGCCCGCGGTCGGTGGGGAAGCGGTAGTTGTCGTCCCCGGCCGCCCGTGTGGCCTCGATCTTTGCCGCTTTCAGCAGCGGCTTCCACCATCTGCGGATGAGGTTTGAGTGCCGAATCAGGGGGCCTTCATCTGACGTAAGGACGAACTCGCTCGTCGCGCTCCCAGCCGCCAGCAGCGCTTTAGATGATCGCGCAACGCCGTGACGGCCTGCTCCGACAGTTCGATGCGGCGCACGCGCTTCGTCTTCGTCGTCGGAGCGACGTGTGGCCGGAATCCTGTCTCTTTGTTCGCAACCACCCCGCGCCGAACCCAAAGCTCGCGCTCGGCGAGATTGAGGTCCGAGCGTTGGCGACGGTGCTGGCGGCGGCGGCGGCTCGTCCTACCTAGAACCAAGAGCGCACAATGTCACGGACAAGAGCGGCGCAGCCGCAGCGGGCGATGGCCAGCTCATCATCTCCTGGGTTAGCCGCCAGATAACGACGCGCCAATTCTTCGTTCAACGGCTTCGCAACTTCGCGGGGCCGTTTCGCTTAGCGGTTTCGATCGGAGTAAGCCGCTCGCGTTGTAGCATAGAGCGTGACGCTAACTGCCACAAGAAATTGTTCGGAAGTTTTTTCGGCCGGGTACTCGAAAGGCGAGTCGCGAGAGATCACGACGGCGCTGCGCTAAGAACGCCAACCGCGCCCCTGGCGTTATTAGCGGCCTTAGGGTTCTGACGCCGTCGCGCCGAACGTCCTAGCGCCGATCCGTTCGGCTTCAGGAGGCACGCGATGAGGGTTTCCGGTTTTGGCCGATACGCGCTTTTGGGCTGCGTGGCTGCGGCAATACTCGCAGGCTGCGGCGGATCGCCGCCACCGATCGCCACACCGGCGCTCGCAGGCCGTGGGCTAGCCGTCCCGTTGGGCCGCTCTTTTCATGGGTACTACCTCGCTAAGTTCACCGATGTGGTTGGGGCCACTCTTCCCTTTTCTTCTGTGTGTCTGCGATTTACGTCCTCAAGCTCGGGCTCCGGCTACAATTGGTCGTCTGTACCGGCGACCACATTTGTCGGAACATACCTTATCTCTGGCAACAAGTTATTTGCATCCGCCATAGCGCCCTGGTCGCCGGACATTTATGCAAGCTTGCAAGGGTCCGTCAATGCGAAGCAAGGCTCCGGCGACTACATCGTCATGCAACCTAACGGCGACCTATACAGTGGCGGGACGTTCACCATGACGCGCAAGCAAAAGGGCTGTAGCTGAGGAACTGGCCTCGAGGAGCAAGGTAGATGAGGATTTCAGGTTTTGGCCGGTGCGCGCTTAGCAGCGGCGCGGCTCTCGCGATGCTTGCTGGCTGCGGCGGATCGCAGCCGCCGATCGGCGCGCCTAACGGCGCAAACAACGTTGGCCATCCCCCTTCGCATCATCGAACATTTCATTACAAAAGCAAAGCGCAGTCTTTCGTCGTGCCCACCGGCGTAACGCAGATCACAGTTGTCGCTAGCGGCGCGAGCGGCCCGTACGGCGCGGTCAGCGGTTCCTGCACACTCGTCGGCGGCCTTGGTGGTTTGGTGCAAGCAACGATCCCCGTAACGCCAGGCGAGACGTTGGCAGTATACGTTGGCGGCGAAGGCACAATCGGTGCTGCCTGCGGGAGTGAGTACGGCGACGGCACCGGTGGCTTTAATGGTGGAGGATCTGGTGGTGCGTCGGGCTATAGCTTCAACGGTGACGGTGGAGGCGGCGCGTCAGACGTGCGGGAGGGAGGCTCCGCGCTGAGTGATCGGATCCTCGTCGCTGGCGGTGGCGGCGGCCAAGGCGCCTCAGATTGGGGTGGCACCGGCGGTGCTGGCGGAGGTCGCCGCGGCGGCGCGGGAGGCAGCGCATACGGTCCTGGGCCGGTTGGCAGCGGCGGCGGGGGCGGAACGCAGAAGCGCGGGGGGGCCGGCGGCAAAGCTTCACCGTATTACGGACCGCCCGAAGCCGGGCAGCCCGGCGATCACGGCTCGCGAGGCACGGGCGGCCAGGGCGGGATCGGCGGCTTGTCGTTGACTGGCTACGATAGGCCCGGTGGCGGTGGCGGTGGAGGCGGTGGCGGTCACTACGGGGGCGGTGGCGGCGGCGGCGGCGGTGGCGGCGAGGACGGCTGCGCCGGCGGCGGCGGTGGCGGCGGATCGTCTTTTGTCGAGGCAAGCGCGACGCATATCAAGAGTCTCCAGGGGAAAGCGCCCGCCGGAAACGGTCAGATCACAATTTCTTGGTAAAAGCGATTAGATGAGCTCCGTGACATTCACGGTGCGAGGAGCAGAGCAGCAGAGCATATGAGAATCTTTGAATTTGCGCGTTACGGCTTGATGAGTTGCGCGGCTGCGGCATTGCTTGCGGGCTGCGGCGCGTCGACGCCGGCTGGAACGCCAGCTCGAACAGCGGTCGGTCAAGCGCGGCCGGGGACGTGGATGAGCGCGAACACGTCGAGCGCGAATCTCGTGTATATCGGCGAGGGCTCAAAGGTTCTCGTGTTCTCGTTCACCGGCAAACAAGTCGGCGAACTCACCGGGCTCAGCGGCACGGGCGCGATCTGCTCCGATAGCCAGGGGAACGTCTGGGTCGGCTACGACGGCAGCCTCTTGGAGTACAACCACGGAGGAACGGTTCCGATCGCGCAGCTCTACCTGCAACCCTACTATATCCCTAGAACGTGCGCGGTGGATCCGACGACGGGCGATATCGCCGTCGTGGAATACAGCTATCAGTCTCAGTCACATCCGGAGAACGTCGCCGTCTATCAGAACATCTACGAGCCGCCGCAGACCTACTCCGACGTGGATTTTTTCTATAGCTACCTCGGCTACGACGATCATGGCAACCTTTTTGTGAACGGCACCGGCGGCCATCGCGGACAGGTACCGTTGTTTGACGAACTTCCGCAAGGTGGCAGTTCGTTCGAAAGGCTCTCGTTCGACGTAAGCTTCCGGACAATCGGCGGCCTGCAATGGGACGGACAGTATTTGGCGCTGGGCGACGCCGGCAACCACGTGGTTTATCAAGTGAGCGTGTCGAATGGTTACGGTACCACTCAAAGCACGACACACTTCCACAACTGGCGCGACAAGGGCGCCGTTCCGTTTGCGATCGAGGACGGGATCATCGTCTTCGCATTCAACCGGCGCCAAGTTGGGTATTACGATTTTCCGGCGGGCGGTAAGGCGGTCCGTCTGATCGGTCTCACGAGCACCGCAGGAATTACCATCAGCGTGCCGCCGACCCCGCGTCGTGGAGGATCGAAATGAAGATCGCTCTACTGCTGCGGGGCTTCGCAGCGACGGCCGTCGTCGCGCTGCTCGCATCCGGCTGTGGCGGCTCGCGCGCTACGGGCACCGTTCCCGGCATAATTCCTCAAGCAGAGATGGTGCAGACCGGGCGAGGTTGGATCAAGCCCGGAACTTCGGCGGGTGCACTGCTCTACGCGGCTGCCGTCAATGGCGGCAGCTTCGCGACGCTGATCTACTCGTATCCCGCAGGGCAGCTCGTCGGATCGCTCGAGAGCTTTGGCGGGCTCTGTTCGGATACTCAAGGCAACGTCTTCGTGGTTTCCGGGAACGCGGCGACGGAGTACGCGCACGGTGGCACGACGCCGATTCAAACGCTGCGGATCCCCGGCGCCGAACTGTACGACTGCGCGATCGACCCGACGACCAACGATCTAGCGATCACCTTCTCCTGCCCGCCGTGCGGCTACCAAGACCTGGCTATCTTTCCCAACGAAAGCGGGCCGGCCGTCCGCTACCATACCGGCAACGACGCCTGGACGTGCGCCTACGATGGCAGCGGTAACCTCTTCATCAACGATAGCCTGGGAACTGCGCTTCGTGAGCTTCCGCAAGGTAGTGGCTATTTCACGACCGTCACTTTCGACAAGAGCATCGGCCCCACCAACCAGATACAGTGGGATGGATCGCACATGACGCTGCAACAGCTCAACTCCCCCGGCTCGATCTACCGCTTCGAGGTCGTTGGCTCAACCGGCAAGATCCTCACGGCGACGAAGTTCAGCAAGAAGGGCTACGAGAACGGCCTGTCGTGGATCTATGACGGCACCGTCGTGTTCGCGTTCAACCCGAAGCACAACACCGAGCGACCCACAAAGATCGGAATCTGGAACTATCCGCATGGCGAACGACCGATCCGCATTATCGGAACCGCGCCCGACGGCGGTTTCGGCGCGGTAACGGTAAGCGCGCCGCCCTCACGCCACCAGGAGGAGCAGTAAGATGTTTGATGTACGTTTCGGTCGCTACGCGTTAGGTGTCTGCGCGGCTTGCGCAATCCTCGCGGGATGCGGAGAACAGGCTGCTAACCGCGCCCTGCCGGGCGCCGGTGGCGTTTCGAACGCGCCGGTTGCGTCTGCAGTTCGCGCAATGCCGTCGCAGGTGAATCCGCTGGTGCGCTCGCTCCCGGGTTTCGCTGCGCGGGAGGCTCTCAATAATCGAGCCACGCGTGCGGGAAGTTGGGAATCGCCCGGGGGCGGAAAGCAGGCCGTCTACGTCGCGGATCCTAGTCTGAACGGCTATTACGGGGCGATCTGCTACTACGCGACGAGCGGTGGCAGCCAACTGGGTTGCCTCGCCGGCGGCGCTTCTTCGAATTCCGGCATCGACTTTCCGCAAGGCACGTGGATCGATAAGCACAAGCATCTGTTCGTCGCTAACGGCGGCCCGGACGCAAGCGGGTACTCCGGCGCGGTTACCGAGTACACACTGCCGCTGACCACGACCTCGCAGCCGATCAACACGCTCTATTCGAACCTGACCAATCGCAGCGAGGGCGCTATGCTTGGCTACGTCTGCGGCGACAAGGTTGGAAATATATACGGCACAACGATTTATACCGACGTGATCGACATTTGGAAGGCCGGCACCAAGAATACGACGGAAACCTCGACGCTGACCGATACCAACTTCGGCAGCGCCGGTTCGCCGTCGCTCGCCGACGGGCCGGTGGCGTGTGCCGTCGATTCCGCCGGCGACATCTTTGTTTCGGGGCAGATCGCGAGCGGCACGACCGGAAGTTTCACGTATTACGCGGAGCTCGACGAGTTCGTGAAGGGCGTGAGCGGATCCGGGAGCGCGAAAGTTCTTCAGAAGGAGACGTCGGATCTGTACTTTCCGGCCGGCGTCGCGATCGACAAAAAGGGCGAGCTCGCGTGGGCGCTTTTTGACCTCTCCGATTCAGGATCGAGCGTCTGCACCTTCGCGAAGCCGTATACGGGCAGCGCGAACGCGTGCACGACGGGATTTGCCACGGGCTTTCATTTCATGAAGAACGGCAAAGCGCTGTGGGGCGGCGACTCGACCGTCTACCCCTGGTACGAGCAGCCGCAAACGCACGAAGCCAATAAGATTGCCTATCCGGGCGGCGGTACGATCACCTCGACTTCCGGTGGCGAGCTGATCACCCCGGTCGATGCGTCGGTTAATCCGCCACTGAAGTAAGCCGCCGTCGTCATCCTGCGCGCGTTGCTACCCAACTGCCCTCCGAAAGGAAGCCGAAACAATGACGGCACGCTTGCCGTAGCTAGCTCAAAGAGAACGGGTAGGATAGGATAACGAAACGGTTTGCCGAGGCGTCCCCGCTCCTAAAGGCACGGATTGCCGGAGCTTTCTACTTGCTGTCCATACTCACGGGGATTTTCGCAGTGACCGCTGCGAGCGGCAGCCTCAGCCTTGCAGCCAATCTCATCGGGAGCGCGTGCTACGTCGTCGTCACCCTGATCTTGTACGGCTTGCTCAAGCCGGTGAACAAGAGCCTTTCGCTGCTCGCGGCGCTCTTCAGTTTGGCAGGATGCGCCGTAAGCGTACTTCGCCTTCTGCACCTCCCCTCGCCCCACGTCAACGAGCTCGTATTTTTCGGATGCTATTGTCTGCTGCTCGCCTACCTCATCTTTAGGTCGACGTTCCTCCCTCGATTTCTGAGCGTGCTGCTGGCGATTACGGGTTTGGGTTGGCTGACGTTTCTCTCGCCACCGCTCGGAAATCATCTATTATTCCCGTATCTCATGATCGCGGGTCTCGTCGGCGAAGGGTCGCTGACGTTCTGACTCCTCGCGTTCGGCGTAAACGCTCGACGATGGAACGAGCAGGCACGATGATTCGCGAGCGGCGACTCGAATAGGTCCGTCATATGCGAAATCCCGGACTAATGGAGGAACACACCCTAATGCAACGCTCTAAGCTACGCCTCGGCGTATTAGGCCTACTCTTTGGGCTCTGCTTCGCGGCAATCGGCGCCGGCACGGCGCTCGCGACGCAAACCTACATGGTTAACGCCCGTACCGATCTGCGATCCGCTCTCACCAATCTTGAGACGGCGCAAACGAACAAAGGCGGCCATCGCGTCAACGCGATCAACCTGGTGAAGCAAGCCCTCAATGAGGTCAATCTCGGCATCGAGTACGCGCAGTAAAGGGGAACCGCGCGAACCAACTCGAAGGCTTTGCGCCTCTCGCTGCTCGTAATCTCGGAGGTTCGCGTGTCGCGCTTCTACTTTAAATCGGGGCTCGCTGCATTCGCTGCTGCGGTCGCCATCCTTGCGTCCGGATGTTCCGCCGGCCGGTCGACGCTCCCCGGAATCGGGCCTCAAACGCTCGACACCTGGCGCGCGAGTCATCCGGGCCAGGTCACGCGCCTCACGAGCCAACCGCCGACGAGCATGCAGCTTGCGTGGCTGCTGACCGACGGTTCCATTCTGGCGCAAAGCGACTCGAGCTGGAACAGCTTCTATCGCTACGTTCCAGATTCTGATGGCGGCTATTCGGATGGAACTTGGAGTTCGGTTATTTCACTTCAGAGCGGCTACGGCCCCGATGCTGCTGCTTCCGACTTGCTTGCCGACGGCCGGTTCGTCATTACCGGCGGCGAGTACAACACGCCGGGGAACGGATACGATTTGCAGCTCACCAATCTGGGTGCCGTTTACGACCCCGTAACCAATAAATTTACGCCGCTGGGTCATCCCCACGGCTGGAAATATATCGGGGATTCACCCTCGACCGTGTTGCCGAACGGGCAACTGCTTCTCGGCGAAAAGCTCACCGAGAACGATGCCGCGTTGAATCCCAAGACGTTGAAATGGAAAACGCACAAGCACAAGGGCAAATCCGACTTTAACGCCGAGGAAGGTTGGACGCTGCTTGCCAACGGCACGATCTTGACGGCAGATGTGAAGAACGCTACCAATTCTGAGATCTACAATCCGTCAACGGGCACTTGGAAGAGTGCGGGCTCGACGATCGTCGATCTGCACTCGCCGTCGCCGTATGGGTGCCTGATGTACGGGCCGGGACTGTGCTACTATCCTCCCGGAGAGATCGGGCCGTCCATTCTCCGTCCGGACGGAACCGTTTTTTACACTGGATCGTATTCGTCCGGATACGGAGCGGGACACACCGCAATATATAACACCGGCGCAGGCACCTGGGCGAAAGGTCCCGACTTCCCCAACAACGACAATGCCGGCGATAGCTTTGCGGTCCTCGAGCCGAGCGGCAACGTCCTCGTCTTCGGCGATAGCGGCACCGCCTACGAGTGGAACGGTACGAGCCTAACCCAGCTCAACGGCATATCGGAAGAGGGGCCGCCGTTGCTGCTCCCGACGGGTCAGATCATGATATTGGCCCGCAGTTCGGTCGTGCTTTACACACCCACCGGATCGCCCGAAGCGAGTTGGGCACCCACGATTTCGAACTGCCCGTCGAGCATCACCGCCGGCCAAACGTATCAGATTTCGGGCACGCAGTTCAACGGGTTGTCGCAGGCGATGTCGTTCGGTGACGAGTTCCAAAATGCCACGAACTATCCGTTAGTGCGCATCACCATGAGCTCGAGCGGACACGTCTATTACTTGCGCACCCACGGCCACAGCACGATGGGCGTCGCGACCGGCAGCGCGACCGTTTCGACGAACTTCGATGTTCCGAGCGGCATCCCGTCGGGCTCCGGTCAGCTCGTCGTGGTCGCGAACGGAATACCGTCGCAGCCGGTCACGGTAACCGTTTCAGGAAGCAAACGCCGAGGCCGCTGAAGTGCGCCTCCCCGAACGTAGCCGTCGATTTTTGGGCGTCCCGCTATGCGCTTTTCTATTGTTGGCGGGGTGCGGAACGACCCAAAATCAACCGAGCATGGCGACGGCTGCGCCGGCCCTGATCGGTCGCGACCTGATTTATGCGACGGGCGGCTGCGGCGGCGTTTGCGTGATTTCGTATCCGGCCGGTAAACTCGAGCAGAGTATTAGAATTGGCGCCGTGCTGGGCGGCGACTGTTCCGACAGTTCCGGTAACGTCTTCGTCACGGCTTATAACGCGGTTCTTGAGTACGCGCATGGGAGAAAATCCCCAATCGCAACCCTTCGTCTACCTGGCAACTATGCGTCCGGCTGTTCAATCGATCCCGCCACTGGCAACTTGGCGGTCGTATATAGCGGCAGCGGCGCTAACATCGCGATCTTCCCAGGTGCCTCAGGTACTCCGACGGTGTACAGCGCGGCGATTGATTCATCGTACTGCGGTTACGACGCGGATGGCGACCTCTTTGTATCAGGCTACAATGGTCACGAACCGGCACTTTCCGAACTGCCGAAGGGGAGTACAAGTTTCTTTCTCCTCTCCGTTAGCGGCAATCTTGGTACTCCGGGCGAAGTGCAATGGGATGGTTCGTACATCACCTTCGAAGCGATCAATCCGGTAAGAATTTTCCGACTGCGAATCTCCGGCTCATCGGCGACGATCATAGGCACGACGCATCTTCGAGGCGATCTTTTCTTCGAATTCCAATCATGGATATATGGTGGCCACGTCTTTGTCCCTTATGGGCAACAAACTAACAGAATCGGCGTTTGGGCTTACCCCAAGGGAGGAGAAGCCATCACAAAGCTGACGCACCTGCCAATCTCTTCTCGATTCATGGGTGTAACAATCAGCAGGGCAAAGAATTAATTGTTCGCGGCTTAGCCATTTGGATTGGGAGCCGGCGTTACCGGGACCCTAGGATTCTTGGCCGCATGCACGAGTGCAGCGAGGTGCGCGCGAGTGACGGCATCATGGTTGCCGTTCAGGGCGGTTGCGGCGTCGCGTGCGATCCGCAATAGCTCGGTCGCAGCGAGCGCTTGCGCATCGGCCGGCGTGCCTTTAGGAGGCGCCACGACCAAGATTGCCAGCCGTCCCACGTACGCACTCTGCAGATTGCGCGAGACGAGCGGAATCGTTACGGCGTGCAGATCGTCGAAGATCCCGGCATGCAGCCAGTTGAAGAGGTCGGCGATCGTCATCGTCGGCTGCGTCGATTCGGCGGGGTTTTCGTCGATGCGCTGCAGCACCAGCGGTTTGAAGAGATAATCGACCGCGCTGAGTTGCGCGCGGTTGATCCGCTCGACGAGCGGAAAATCGTGGCGGTCAGGCGGATCGTAGGCCCACTTCGGGAGGTTTCCATAGCCTTCCCAACTCGTATAACCGTAGCCCGACCATTCCGAGTATCGCAGCCGGTTCAACACTGAGGCCGGCACCGGCAGCGCGTTCGGACTAAAGAGCGCCGCGTCGAGCACGCTCATCGCACGGCGTTCGGTCGCCAAGCTAACCGGCACGATTGGCAGTTGCGCGTCGGGATCCCCGGCGTGAGCCCAAGAGAGATACTGGCCGCCGAGATAATGGGCGGGCGCAGTCGCACAGTCGTCGTAACGGCGCAATAGCATCGCGACGATGTCGCGTTCTTGCTCGTAGGCGTTTCCGCTCGCGGGCCAGTACTTGTTAACCGACGCAAGCTGGTCGCGATCCATTTTCATCTGGACGTCGCACCACGAGAGCGGATCGTTGGTCAACATGCCCTGCTCCACGCGCGGATCGGCGGCGTGCCCCGTTGAATAATCGACGTCTTCATCGGAGGCATAGCGCGTCCAAGGGTTCGACCATGCCGAAGCCCAGCGCCGCAACGTCGGCACCTCTTGTTGGGGAGTTTGCGCGCCGGGAATGCTTGCGTAGCCGAACTTGATGGCGTAGTAGTCATACGGGCCGAGCGTAGTCTGGAAGAACTCTCCCTGCTGATACGGCTGCGGCCAGAGGTTCAGCGGCGCATACTCCATGGCGCTCGACGTAATGCCGTGCTCGCGCGTGAACGCGGTGCTCTGCAGCTCGGCCGCGCTATAGGCTTCGTGGCCGATGAAGTTATGCTGCATGCCCATGTTATGGCCCATCTCGTGCAGGATCGTGGCGAAGATCGAGTCGTGAAGAAACGCTGCCGGCATAAGGTCGGTCGTCCGGCCGTAGCGCACCGGATCGACCAAGGAGTGCCACACAAAACGCGGCTCGCTGCCGACGGCTGCCGAGACCAGGATGCCGGTCCGGATCTCTTCGCCGGTGAGCGGATTGAACAGCGTCTGCGAGTCCGCGCCGAAGCTCGGCCGGGTTTCGTTCATCCACCGGATCACGCTGTAGCGGACGTCATCGGGATCCCAGTTCGGATCGTTGGGCTGATCGCGCACGACCACTGCATCGAGGATCCCGATCTTTTCGAAAGCCTTATTCCATTCCAGGCACGCGTCGCGGATCGGCCCACGGTAGGCGGGTGGAATCGTGTTGCTCAGGTAGACGACCATCGGGTGCCGCGCGGCTGAAGGCCGGCCGGGATCGGCCGGGTCGAAGTTCCAGCGCACGATATAGGGCAGCTGGCGCCGCGCTGCGTTATCGTTGGAGAAATCGATGTAGATGTCGTCGTAGAGGCCGACGCGATCGTCCATCAAACGCTCGCGGTAATCGTCCTTCGGCATCTGCACGAAGTTGTAGACGACGCGCATTAGGATGCGCCGGGAATCGGGCGCCGTGTCGATCACGTGCGTGGCGTCGGTTGCCCAGGTCTGAGCTACGGTGATCACGTCGTTCTCGGGAAATGCCTTGACGGCATCGAAATACGAGAGCTCCGGATCGAGCTTATAGGCTATATCGGGAGGGATGGCGTCGTTGATGACGTTCCGTAGATCGATGTTGTCGCTCAGGAGCGAGGAGATATCGAAGATCACGCTTCCGGTCGCGGAGTTCTCGGCGACGATTTTGCCAATCCCGACGACCGAGTCGGGAAAGCCGGCTTCGTTGGCGAGCTGTGCCGACGCGCTCGATCCGGCCTGCGCATACCAGTTACGCCATAGCATGACGATGGTATCCCCGCGACGCTCGAAGCGGACGATTTGCGCCGGAAGATAATCGGTGTCGCCCCACCAGACGGGCGCCTGACCGATCCCGTTACCGGGGACAATCGCCTCCAGGAAATCCACGTCGAGTTGACTGGGCGCTACCTCGAGATACGTTCCGCCTTCCTTCTGCCAAATCGTGAACAGGCCCGCGGAGGCGTGCGCCCCCGCGATGAAAGGGGCGTATGGCTGCGCAGCACGAGCGCCTGCCTGCACGAAGAGGAAGAGCGAGGCGGCAACGAGCGCCGCGGTCAGTAGCCTCCGGTTCATTGGCCGAATCTTCACCCGAACCGTTTCTCGCCCTGCGGCATATACGAGATATGAAACGCTTCGTTCACGATGCTTCTGGCGCTGGTCGGCGTTCGGGTGGCCGCCGCCGGCGCTGACGATTGAGGCCGGTCAAACCGTGACCTTTACCAACCGGGACTTCGACGCGCACACGGTCACGGCGACGAACGGCGCCTTCGATTCAAAAGGTCTCAATACCGGCGGCGTTTAGCGCCACCACTTCGACAAACCCGGTACCTACGCGTATTTTTGCGAGCTGCATCCGTTGATAAAAAGCAGCAGCATCGTAAAGCCGGTGTCGCCGCAATCCGTTAGGTCTACCCAGCCAGGTATGGCGCATCGCCGTCGCCGATCGGCGCGCCGGGCGCGATGCCGCACCCGTATGGCATCACACTGAGTCCAGCCGCATCCCAAGGCATTCGTATCGGACCCTCGGATACCGCGACCGCGCGTGGCCTCGGAAAGTAGGTCGTAGGCTTCCGCGCCTCGGATGAGGAATTTGTCTGGCCGATGGCGTCTTCCGACTTCAGCATCAATCGCCAGAATGACGCGGAAGCCTTGCGATATCGGGCGGCCGCCGACCGGCACTATGCCAAAGTGGCGATCGCGCGGCGGATCGAAGCCCTGATCGTCGTTGGCTCCATCGCGCTCGGCTTTTTCTCGGCCGGCAGCCAGTCGCTACAGTTCGTGCCCGCGCTCTGGGCTCTCGCATTTGCGGTCGTTGAGTCCTCGCTCATCTACCATTTCGTGCTCACGAATCGTCATGCGGGAGCGCAGTTGGCCGATTGTTTTGACCGCTACTTGTTTTCCGAGGTCCCCAACCTCCATCTTCCGTTCCCGGATTCCCTCGATGCCGTCGATTCCGGGCGCCAAGTGGGGCTAGGCGATTCGGTGGATCGGCTCTCTAACTGGTACGACCGGCGCCTGGGAGCGTTTCCAAGGGAGATCGCGCATCTCGCGGCACTGCGAATCAACGCCTTCTGGGACGCCTCCCTCCGCGGTTCGTATATCGTCTGCATGTGCGCAATAGCGAGCGTCGTCGCAATTGCCGCGCTTTTCCTTTTTTCGCGCAATGCCATGACGACCGAGCGTCTCGTCATCAACGTGTTCATTCCCTTTTCGCCGGCGATCTTATGGTTTGTGCGCGAGCTCGTCGAGCAGGTCGATGCGCGAGCCAGAAAACGCGACTTAGAGCAGTGCATCGACGTGCTTTGGGATGCTACCAACGGCATCGGAGCAAATCGTTCGATAGCCGCCGAAGTGGATTATCTTCAAACGCTGCTCTTCGCGTACCGGCGAACTGATGGTTCGGTCCCGAGCTGGTTCTATCGGGCCGCTCGAATGCGACTGCACCGCGACATCACGTTGTTGATGGCGCGTCTCGTACAGCAACGCAGGCTCCATACATGATGCGCCGATCTCTTACGGTCGCCGCCATCCTCGCATGCGCTGCCGGAATGATTGCCGGGCCGGCTCGCTCGCAGACTTCCGATGCCGCATTGATCGGGTGGGCCGCCGGACCGGACGTAGCCGCGGAGCTGGATGCCGAAAAAACGATGATGCGCGTGCCCAGCAGCGACAACGCGATGGATGTCGAACGCCATCTCTCATCGGTTCCGCACCGCGCGGGATCGGCGGCCGATTTTGCCACGGCGATGTACGTGAAGGAACGGCTGGAACGCGACGGGTTCGTGACGCGCGTCCAAGAGTATGAAGTCGAGTTTACCGGCCCGCTCGAGCAGAGCCTAACGCTGCTCTCGCCGCGGCGCGTAGACTTCGATTTATTGGAAGGTACGCCGGGGCACCGTACCAAGTGGGAACTAATGGCGGGGCAGCCTTTTCTCGAAGAGTCGGGCGACGGTACCGTCACCGGTCCGGTCGTCTACGTCAACACGGCGTCGAAGGACGATCTCGCCGAGATCGACGCGCGCCACGTTAGTTTGCAAGGCGCGGTGGTTCTCGTGCGCCTAAGCGCTTCAGGCGGCGGCGGCTTTCGTGCTCTCGATCCAAGCTACGTCGCGTATAACGAGCTACGCAAACGCGGAGCCGCCGCGATTCTCGAGTTCATGGAGCCCGGAACGACCGGATATGGCGGCGGCGCGATGTGGCCCAACGGCAACTTCAAGAACACGAACATGGCCGAGCGCATGAGCGGGATGTCGCCGCGGGGCTTCATGATGTTTCCGCCGGGCGATCCCACCATGGCCGGCAAGGCGCCCGTCGTCGGAGTACCGCACAAGAGCTGGAACGACATTCCGCACGCGACGATCCCGGAGCTGAGCATCACGCAAAGCACCGCGCGGACGCTGCTGGCTGGATTGACCGGTCAAGTCGTGCCGCAGTCGTGGCATCCGATGTTCGAGTTCGTCCAGCATTTTGGCGGCAACGAGATTGTCCGCGTTCACACGAAGTTCGAACGCAAAGTCAAGATGATCTGGCTGGTCTTCGGCGACATGAAAGGCAGTGCGCAGCCCGACTCGGTCGTGATGATCGGCAGCCACCGCGATGCGATGACCTTCGGCGCCATCGATCCAGGAAGTGGGACGACTGTCCTGTTGCAAGACGCCGACGCCTTCCACGCACTCGCAGCGCGAGGCTGGCGGCCGAAGCGCACGATCGAGTTTGCATCGTGGGATGGCCACGAACTCGGCCTCTTCGGCTCGGCGGCCTACATTTACGAGAACGGGCCGCAGTTGCGCACCAGTGTCTTTCAGTACATCAACACCGATCAGCTCACGACCGGCGACCCGTTTGTCGTGAGCGCCTCGCCGGGACTCTTTGCCTTTATGAAGCAGATCTGCGACGTCGTCCCGGCGGTCGATGGCAAAGGCACGTTGGGCACGCGCGATCAGCGCGTCGATCCGTTACTCAATCCGATGGTCGGCGGATCCGACCATCAGAACTTTGCGTACATGCTCGGGATCCCGAGCACGAGTAACGGCTATTATGGTTCGTTCGGCGCCCATCACACTGCCGAAGATAATCTCGACGGTTTGCGCACGTACGATCCTGGTCTCAAGCAGGCCGTCATCACGGCTCAAGTTACCGGCATCCAGGCGATGCGCGCGGCTAATGCCACCGTCGAACCGTTGCGAATCGAAGAGATTCCGGCGCAGTTGCTCAAGGATCTCACGCCGTTGCAAGTCGCCGCACTAACGCGCAGCAACGGCGCGATGACGCTCGGCGAGCTGCGCCCGCCGCTCGATGCCTACCTAGCCGCGGCGCACGCAACCGACGTCGCGATGGCGCGTGCGGAAGCCCAAGGCGACGTTACCGCAATGCAGGCCCTTGCCGCGCGAGAGCAAGCCTCCCTCGACGCCTTTTTTATAAGCGGCGGCCTGTTACAGAACTCTTACTATCACACGATCGATCGCGTCTTCACGAGCTTTCCCGAGATCGCATTCGCAGGTGGCAATCCCGATACGATAAAAAAGGCGCTTGCCCGGGCATTGAATGCAATCGCGCAGGCGACCGCCGCCCTAAACGGCTGACGGAAACGTCACTTCAGCACGATATCGAGCGGGACGAGCCGCCTATGTCGGCAGGTTCGCGACAAAGGTATTGATATCGCGAAGAACTTCGTCCTTATTCGACACGTAGACGAAGTGGTTGGCGTTTGGTATGACGATCACTTGAGCCTTGGGCTGGCCTTTCTTGAACGCCGCGATCTGCTTTGTCGTGAACGCATTATCTGCGGCTATGAATGCCGCCGACAATCCGGGACGGGGCTGGTCACTATGGGGATTGGCGAAGATCGCAAGGATCGGCAGATCTATTGGCGTTGTGAAGTGCCCTGGGTTGTTATCAATCGTAACGTCAATCGGCGACTCTTTCGGAAAACCGGGCGGTGGACTGGGCGGCGGTGGTGTGGGAATGCCCCCGTCATATGCCTCGTCGTATGCCGCCTCTAGGTAGATGAGCGCGGCGGCCTTCTGCGGCGCCTGCGTTCCGACGTAGCTGAGTTCTTCGCCGGCGAGTGAGTGACCGACGAGAATCGGCTTAGCAATCTGCAGCTTGTCGAGGATCGCGAGGACGTCTTTGCCGAGCTGCTCGGCGCTGTAGCTCTGCGCGGTTGCAGGTGGTTTACTTGAATTTCCGTAGCCGCGACGCGTGATCGAGTACACGTGATATTTCGTCACGAGGTCGGGAATGATCGGCCGCCAACCGCGGGCCGTGACTCCTTGACCGGCGAGTAACACCATGGGCCGGCCACTGCCGCCCCAGTCAAGGACTTCGTCTTTGACGCCGTCTGCTACGTCAATGTAGAGGTCGCGCGTTGGCTGCAGCATGTGCAGCATCACCGGCGGCGTTCGGTGATACACCATCGGTACGTTGAGCACGCCGGGCAAACCCCACGTACCACTAAGCGATTGCCCGTCGCTGGAAAGCGTTGCCTGATAGGTGCGGTGGTAGTTGAGCCAAGGATCGCTATTCATATCGAACGCCATCATGATCCTCGATCCGTCGATTCTAACGTTGCGCGTTGCTATGGGAACTTCGCTCTCCTGGGTGCTGTAAATCTTCACATCGTAGCCGCTGCCCGCCTTGGTGATGCGCATGACCCGAGGTAGCTTGCCGATACCGGGCACGATTATCGTTCCTTGCCACGTGCCGCTGATACCGCGCGACGGCGCAGACGCGGCGAGAAGCACGAGAGCGAGTAGCGTGGTGACGTAACGCATTTTCAGCCATTAGGCGGGGACGCGGCGAACGCCCCCTTCGTTTATGGGGGCTCCGTAGTAGCTGACGTGCAGTACTTTCTCTGTGGGATAGCCCCACCGGTTGCCGAACTTACTCAGCTACCGATCCGTTCGGGCTCAAGGAGGCATGGTCGAGGTGAGGGTTTCGGGTTTTCGCTTGCACGCGCCCACAGGCTGCGCGGCTGCGGCACTGCTGGTCGCGTGCGGCGCCGTCCGACAGCCCTTCGACCTGGCCCAGGGTGACAAAGCGGGCACTCTTTCAGCGACCTATCAACAGCTCCAGCGCTTTCACCCCCGATGGAAAGGAGTGCACCCCGCAGCGGGCTTGCTTGAAGTGAATGGCACGCTGTATGGGACGACCACGGTCGGTGGTCGATCGCGCAGCGGGACCATCTACAGCATGAGTACTAGCGGCGTGGAGAAGGTGCTCTACCGGTTTCAAGGCGGATCCGACGGAAGCGATCCGCAATCGGGATTGCTCAACGTGAACGGCACGCTCTACGGCACGACGGCGTCCGGTGGCTCGTCGAACGCTGGAACCGTTTACAGCGTAAGCACTTCCGGTGTAGAAGATGTGTTGTACTCTTTCGAGAGCGGGTCCGACGGAGCAAATCCGGCCGCCGGCTTAATCGATGTGAAAGGTACGCTGTACGGCACGACTGTCCGCGGCGGCGGTTCGGGGTGCCATAGCAGCCTTGGTATCGGCTGCGGAACCGTTTTCAGCGTAACCACAAGGGGCAAAGAGACCGTTCTGCACAGCTTCGCCCGTGGATCGGACGGCGCGTACCCGTTCGTGGGGTTGGTTGACGTCAAGGGCGTGCTCTATGGCACCACGGCCGAAGGCGGCAATGCTTGTGGGTACAGCGGCACCGGCTGTGGCACCGTTTACAGCATTACCCCGGCAGGCGTGGAAAAAGTGCTCTACGCATTTCAAGACGGGTCAGACGGGAACAATCCGCAGTCGGGCTTGATTGATGTAAACGGTATGCTCTACGGAACAACGAGCGGCGGCGGTCAGGCCGGCTCAAACTGCGAATACGGTAACCTGTGCGGAACTGTTTATCGAATTAACGCCAGGGGTGCTGAAAAGGTACTGTACCGTTTCGCGGGCGGTTCCGATGGGGCAACGCCCGAAGCCGGTCTGACCGATGTGAACGGCGTGATGTACGGCACAACTATGACTGGCGGTGGCGGGACCGGCTCGTGCTTCGCGCCCAATGGCAACTGCGGAACGGTTTACAGCATAACTATCGCCGGTGTTGAAACGGTGCTCTACCGCTTCACCGGCGGTAAAGATGGTTACCACCCCCTTGCGCCATTGACGAACGTGAACGGCACGCTGTACGGAACGACTTTTTATGGGGGAGATCACGACGTTTGCTGCACCAGTTATGGCTATGGAACGGTCTTCACGCTGTCTCCTTGATCTAGGCCGAACGCGATGCCAGGCGACCACTGTGGTAGGCGGTCAAACGGGATCCTTACTTCAGTACGATATCGAGCCTGATGTCGACGATGTTGCCGATCGTCGGATCCAGCCGGGTCCGGACCATCCCAAACGCATGACGGTCGACTTGTCCCTTTGCGCGATACTCGGGATGCGCGGGATCGCCAATCACCATAACGTCGAGCCGCTGCGGCTGCGTGTCGCCGTGAATGGCGAGATCGCCGTCCATCTCGAACGAGGCCGGCCCCGTTGGAACGATTCGCGTGCTCGTGAACGTCCATCGCGGGAACTTTGCGGAGTCGAAGAAGTCGGGCGACTCGAGCGAGCGATCGCGATCCGGCTCGCCGGTTGTGATGTGTGTTGCGTCGAGCACCGCGGTAGCACTCTGGGGAATCACGGCACCGGGTTCTAGCGACACGCCGCCGCTAAGGATCGAAACCGTTCCGGTAACGCGCTCGACCCAAATGTGCGCCACGCTAAACTGCGCGTTCGATTTGGCCGCATCGATCGCGCGCGGAGCGGGGGTCGCGGAAAGCAGCGCGCAAGCGAGGACGAGGCGAGCGAGCCTCGCGCCGTACTCAGTACGCAATGCTGAACTGCGCATTTAACGTATTGTTCGTTTGAGGCTGGCGCGAAATGACGTCCTCGATCGTGAGGCGCGTGTTCTCGGTCGGCCCGTAACCGCCCAGTAGCACGCCGTCGCGTTGGAAGCCGCCGTTCGAATCGCCCGTTCCCTCGTAGCGGGCCTCAACAAAAAGCTGCCGGTTGAAGGCGTAGCGCAGCTGTTCGAAACCTCCGCTCGACGTGCAGTTACCGACACGCGGGGTGACGCAGTCGGAGTCCGATCCTTCGATGAGGACGGCTTCGCTGGAAAAGCGCGTCCATTGGCCGTACGTAAAACCAAAGCCCGTGCGCTCGAAACGATCGAACGGCCCGAGCGTGGTGGGTCGCAGTCCGTCGTAGCGAAAAGCGCTCAGGGTGAACGGTCCCATCGCATCCTGCAGATAGGTTTCGGTATCGGTGCCGGTCGGTGCGAGGTCGCTCTCCCTGTCGTACCCAGGTCCGGCAAAAAGCTGCAAGTTTAGGCCCCGCAGCGGATCCCCGATGCCCAGCCGCGCGCCTAACTTCGGATCGAACAAGTCGAACGGATTGGTCCCAACCGTTTGCACGTAGGGCGTGTAGTTTTGGTACGTGTCGCGAAAGGTTTCGGGATCGACCGGCAACGGAAGCGTAAACTGGCCGCCCTGCAGATAGATCGGAATGCGCGCCTCCCATGGATTGACGCGGTCGCTGATCCACGCGTCGCGCAAGAGTCCGGGCTCGCCGCCGTCGACCACGTACTGCTCGACGAAGAAGTTCGCGCGCGATCCGATGGTTGCCGTCGTGAACGCCTCGACCTCATCGACGATCGCTTTTGGCAGTCCGGCGCCGTCGGGCCCGTCGCCCTGATACTCGCTCGAGTCGACGAGATTCGTCTTGATCGAAAGTGGAAATGCCGGCCCCGACGAGACACCCGGAAAGCGTTCGCCGTAGGCTAAGAACGCCGCGCCGAACTGATTGAGGTGCGGAATTACCGAGTGGCACTTTTCGCACGTCACACCGTACTGATGCGCAAAAAGCGGGATGGCGCGGGCCACAGCCGGGGCGCCCACAAGAAGCACGGCCCAGAGGGCTGCCGGCCATTTAAGCATGCCTCACAAGGTACTTAGGCAAGCCTAACATTCCTGCTCGCGCGAGCTTCGTAGGCGGGGCATTGCTGTAATACTCACATGCCACTATACTTGGTATCAAATGAGCAGCACATTCGAAGCGATGGTCGGCCTGATGGGCGGCCGGGAACTCTTTGAGGGGCCGATAAGACGAGATGCCGATCTGGAGCATGTAGTTGCCACAGGCCTGCCTGCTGAAGTTGTTCGCCACCTCGCCGAAAGCACTGGAATGTCACTCGGGGAGTTGCAAGAGATCACGCTGATCGACAGATCGACATTTAGCCGACGCATTAGGCAGCAGGCGCTTTTGAAGGTGGACGAATCGGACCGAATTTCGCGCGTGGCTCGCGTGGCCGCGCTGGCTATGGAAGCCCTAGGACACGATGAAGGCCTGCGGTGGCTCCGCGACCCAAATGTGGCTCTTGGTAAACGGATCCCATTGGCAATGTTGGGAACCGACGCTGGGGTCCGGCAGGTGGAACAAATCATCGGTCGCATTGAGCACGGCGTTTTTAGCTAAGCTTGCGAGTCTATCGCGCGTTCGAGCAAAAGCACGAAGCAACGGCGTTTTCCGGCGAAGGCGCTCGACTTTACGGTGGCCGGTGGAACTCGGTCGGAACGGCGGTAATCTACACATCAACGACATTCTCGTTGGCCCTGCTCGAGATCATGGTGAACGCTTCGACGCCGCGCATTCCACCAGACATGGTCTATGTGCCGATAGATATCCCAGACGAAATTCGTCTCGACGTGCTCGATATCGCGAGATTGCCACAGCGCTGGTTCGATTCTCCGGCGCCTCCAGAGTGTCAACTAGCGGGCGATTCGTGGGTGAACCGCGGGGAAACCCTTGGACTCGTTGTACCTAGCGCCGTCGCTCGCATAGAAACTAACGTCCTGCTCAATCCCGCGCATCCCGACTTTGTGCGTATTGTCGTCGGCAATATTGATGCCATGGCGATCGACGATAGATTAGTTCGCTAGAATTCTCTATGGCTCGAGTTCTTGCAGCGTGTTCGTTTCGGTGTCGGTATAGAACAGCACTGTATCGCTATCGCTCGTGCCGGTCGCAAGGAGCCCGAACACGTGAGCAGTCGCGCTCGTGTCGATCGTTTTGGTGTCGAGTACCTTGCCCGTCGGCGTCAGCTCCACAAGCTTGTTTCCGCCTTGGGTATTCGCAACGATGAGGTTTCCGTTCGGCAGAAGAGCAGAAGCCACGGGTGCATCGAGCGGAGAGCCGCTATAGACCAGGGTCGCGCACGTCTTTTTTGGGTAAGCGCATTTGAACTTCTTCCCACCGGGTTGCACGACGATCTCGTCCTTCGCAAGTAGGTTGCTGGCGTTCGAAATGGCGACGACCGTATTATCGACCCCATCTACGATATACAGCGTGTCGTTGCAAAGGCTACCGGTTCTCGTGCTATTGTACTGTATTCCGGACGGCCCCAAGACGCTCCAGCCGGAGCCCTTATTAACCCCGAAGCCGGTTATCACTTGGGTCACTTGCACGTTGCCGGAACTAACGGGGAGAAACGCCAACTTAAAAATTGAGCCGGTCTTGGAATCCGCAATGTAGATGTCCTCAGGCGCGTAAGCCTCACCGCAGAATGCGTCGGCGTCGGCGAATGGAACCTGGATGGGAGAACCGTGAGTCTTCTCGAGCTTGCCGCTCTGATTGAACCGCGAAACGAGACCGCTGACCAGCCCCGCGCCGTAGAGTTGGTTTGTCGCAGTAACTGCGTCGCCGTCGCAGCCCTCGATCTTAGTGCTTTGCGTAAAGGTCACTGGCTTGGAATGCGGGTCTGGATCGAGTACTTCGATCGTGGTGCCTTTCCCAGCAGTGCCCGCAGAGTCATCGAAGTTGCAAACGACCAGCTGGCCTTTCTTGAGCCCGAAGGTCGATCGGGCCACGGAAATTGCGCGCGGGCCCGTGTCACTATTTTTCGGATCGACTGTCGAGCCGATTTCGACGTCCTTCGTGAGTTTTTTCAGAATCGAGGTCGTATCGTTTGGAACAATGGCACTCGCGCCTGGCGCGGAGACTTGCGCTCCTCCGGTTGGAACTGCGGTGTTGCCTCCGCACGCCGAAGTTGCAAAAAGTGCTCCCGCGATCAGCATAAGCACGCGATTGTTGAAAGTTGGCATTCTAAACCTCGCTCCTAACGCAGTGGTGACGAAGCGGGCTTCGAAGTGCCTCTTCCGTCGCCTGCAAGAGCGAGCGACCGCTATCCCTCTTTGACCGGGCCGCCGGAAACGTAGAAGCTGGCCGCCCCGTTGCAAAGTCTCACAGCGTAACCTAGGCACGATTACGACAGCCGAACAGGCTTGCGCCAATGTTTAAACTCGCGATCACCACCTCCGTCGCGCTCTTCATAATTATGAATGGACCTTTCGCTCGCGCGGTGCTCTCTGCATCGACGAGCCCACGACGTTAGCGCAGGCATCTACCAACACCACACGAAAGGCAAAAGCCAAAAAGGGAGTAACGTAATGAATTCGACTGGTTTACTGAAATACGCCGGTACTATGCTTGCACTCGCGATTTGCTCGGCGTGCAGCGGCTCGGCGGTTGCGCCGTCAAGCGCTGCGCTCAATGCCGGATACACCGATGGGACGGCAGCGGTGAGCCGGAATTTGAGCGCGCTGCCCCGTTACCCGACGATTGTTCCTGATCGGCGTGTGAAATCGAAGTACTTTGAGTACATCATCAACTACTACGGTAGCTACGCCACCATCTTCGACTATCCAAAGAGCGTTGCGCAGATCGGTAAGATCAACAACGTCGGTGGCCAAGGGTGCACCAACGTCCTCTACGGATATGGGAAGCAGACCTTCTGGATCGTCGCGGGCGCTGATCAGATCGTGGAGTACAAGGTCCCCCACAAGCTGCTCAAGACGCTCTCTGTCTCCGTCGGTATGCCATCCAGTTGCGCCATGGATACCAGCGGCGACCTTGCCGTTGGGATCTTGTCAGGTTCGGGTGGCGGCGACATCGTGATCTTCAAGAACGCGAGCGGCTCGGGCACCGTCGTTACCTCGACGTTGGCCAGAGAGTACTTCGACGGCTACGACAACAACGGGAATCTCTTCTTCGACGGCTTTACCGGCGGCTCTAACTTCGAGCTCCTCGAGCTCCCCAAGGGCAGCAGTAAAGTCGAAACGATCACAACGAGCAACACCGTGCAGTTCCCTGGTTCCGTGCAATGGGACGGCACGTACCTGACGGTCACCGATCAGATAGCGGACGCGATGTATCAATACACTGTCAGAGGAACGAAGGCGACATTGAAGGGCACTGTGGCCCTCACGGGCGCCGGCGACTGCGCGCAGACCTGGATCGCTACGGGCGTTGTCTTTTGCGGGGACGCGGGTAACGGAAACGGCGAGGTTTTCAAGTACCCGGCCGGCGGTTCGCCGATTGCGGTCTTCACGGGCAATTTCGACTTCCCGCTCGGCACGGTGGCAGCGGAGAAATAATGAATTCGACTGGTTTAGTGAAATACGCCGGTGCTCTGATGGCGCTCGCGATCTGCTCGGCGTGCGGTTAGGACGACGGCAGCGCACCCTAATCTGAGCGCGCTGCGCCGTTACGCGCCGATTTGTTCCTGACAGGCGTGCGAAGTCGAAGTACTTTGAGTACCTCATTAACTACTTCGGTACCTATAGCCGCTGATGTGCTTCACCGCGGGAGTGGGTGCGGGCTAGGACTTGCGGTCGCGGCCTCACAATGTCATCGATGTCAAGGGCGCGGGGCAGGCGGGGCGGAGTTAGGATTTTGGGCGCCGCATCCAATCAACAGTGCCAATCCCGCCCCGCGTGCAATCGCGGCGAATATTTATTTTCGAAAAGTGGTTGATGCTATTGCGAAACGCGTCGCTTGCTCGATGCATCGGGCCACCTCAGGTGCCACCTGAGGCAGTCGTGCATCCGTGGAACCCACTGGGCGGCCTACCACACGATAGTCGAAGTCTATAGATGAGCGTACTTGGCAGCACACAGTCTAACATCAATGTCCACGACCGGCGTCTTTTCATGGCATGGAACCCGTGAAAGGTTTGCCGAGGCGTACCAGCTTTGCATCGGCACACCACATGGATTGTTTTTTCTGCCAACCATTCGCGGGTGGGTGTTTTCCGAATTTGCGATCTGTCTCGGTGCCCTTTATACCCTAAGTGTGCTAGCTCGCTACCATCCTAACCTTTGGCTACGCACCGTAGAGGATGATACAGACGAGCACTTTGTCATACGCTCCTTCATGCTCATAGCAAGAACGAAAGTTCCTCAGATCGCCCTAAACCACCTTACTAAACCGCCCTGGCATTTCCAGACTGGGCCGTGAGAGGGACGACTGTGCGGAATAATTTCGCCGGCGTTTGGATCACGGTGCTCGAAGCTTCTTCCCAGTATTTCCACGATGTGCCGTACGCTTGGGGTCTCCACTAGCGGGTACTATGCGTGGCTCCTTCGTGCGCCGTCCGCGCGCAAACAAAGCGACATTGTGCTGGGCGATCGCGTCGAGGCCATCCACCGGCGCTCGCGCAACACCTACGGGCGCCCCGAATCAAGGCCGAACTCAAAGAAGACAGAATATCGACCAGCAATGGTTGATGCGATGGAACTGAGCACCCGAGGCCGAACACGCCTAGCCGCCGATCCGTTAGCGGGCAGAGGAGCGAGACATATGAGGATTTCAGATTTTCGTCTCGGCGCTTTAGGCGTTTGCGTGGCAATTTCAATACTCGCAGGATGTGGCGGATCGCAGCCGCCGATCGGGGGGGGCGGGCGCGGCGGCACCGATCCCTTCTTCGCTGTGAATCCGGCCGCAAGTCAGTTTCAGGACGCAGCCAACGCTCTACCGGCCCACATCGAGCCGCGCGGATCTTCGGCGGTTATCAGCGATGTGCAAGTGTCCGGATCCCCGCACAATTATACGCTGAAGGTAAGGGGTTTCGGCTTCGGGTTATGGCCGAAGAATCTACCGAAGCTACCGTACAAGGGAGACACTCACTATTTCAGAATCGGCGACGGCACGATTGAGTCCGGGTTTTTGACCAACGCCTACCCGCTCGACTACGCTTTGTGGACCCGCGGCCGGATCTACGTCAACGACTACACCGTGGCTAGTCCGAGCGACTGCATCGAGGTCGTCGCATGGAATCCTACCACGCATGCCGGCGGGGCCTGGGCGGGCAACATCCAGCCGATCGCGCAAGGAACACCGCAAATCGGCTCAGTCCAGTTCGCAGGCTGGGGGAAAAACTTTCACATGGTCGTCTTGGGCTCAGGTTTCGGCAAGGCTCCGGTCCCCATGCCCTACAGAGGTAATACAGCGTTTTTTAATTTCGTGGACTTTCGCTATCACCCGTTCGCGTTTAACAATGCGTCCAGCCTGTGGGGCGCAGGCGGTGGATCGGACCCCGTGACCCTCGTCTATCACTCTTGGACGAATACGAGGATCGAGATCGACGGATTCGCTGGCGCGTACGGTTCCGGCCACGGCCGAACCCGTACAGTTGTCGAGCAGAACGATCCCGTGATCATAAGCGTTTGGAACACAACGAACGATTTGCCCACCGCGTGGGGTGGAAACATACATTAGCGCGGTAGAGCGACACGTTTGTGCTGGAACTCGACATATGGCTGACCTTCACAATCGTTGACAAAGCCAGCAAGAAAGCACATCCGCCGATCGCGAGGGTCCGGATCGCATTGGCTGCGCCTCAGTCCTGAGCTTCGATCGCCGCCGTGCTGCACCACGCGGCACTGCCAGCTGGGGAGCCTCGTTTTGAAGGGCTTTAGCTTTTATCGCCTAGCGCGCGGGCGCATCAAGCCCGCGCGCCTACAATAAACGCGAAACGCGCCTCTACGCGTCAGTGCGTCGGGTTTGCCGGCATTATGACTCGGCTAATCCGCGGCGCCTTGAGGTTCAGCTTGGGAAGCCGCGCCTCGTTGGCACCGTACGGATGGGCGACGACACGATAGTCGAAGTCGATCGACGAGCGGCCGTGTTCCGTTTCGCGTACGATGAAGCCGCCGTCGTATTTTGCGGCTACGTAGAGTCCGCGCGTATCCCCGTCGGGCGTGAGGAAGACTTGGTAGCCCTGGCGCAAGTCGAGCGTGCGCGCGAACGCTGCATCGAAGCGTACGGCGCCTTCACCATTCATCAGGCGAGACGTTCCCGTATCCTCGATCGTCGCGCGTGTCGACTGCGTGCCGAACGTGCCGAGCCGGTCGCCGTCGCGAGTGCGCTGATTCGTGATTTCCTCCTCGCCTGTATAGACGTTACCGGAAAAGTACCCATTCCCGTATCCGTCGACCTCAAAAAACCCGGCGCCTGTTAGGGCGAGGAAAGAGTCGCCATAGTAATCAAGGTTGTTCCGCAACTAACGACGGGAGAGTATCGGAGTTGTTTTGAAAGAAGCCTCCGTAGCCTGCTGTAGCAGAGCCAGAGATTCCCGTTCCCCCACCAACGCCCGCGATGCCGGGCCCGCTGCCTGTATTGGTTCCCTCAAAGCATGCCGTGCTTTTGTTGCATGAAATTTTGCTCTTGTCGGGGCTGGCATGCTCGGCGCGTACCACCGCGAAACTCGAGAAGGCGATGGCTAACCCAAGCGCGATCTCCTTTTCGGCCTCCGCATGGTGCAGGGGCCTTGCACGACATTATAGCGCGTTTGCACGCGGAGGCGACGGCTGGAGCCCGCTCTTAGGGTCTTGCGGCTGCTCCACCACGAGCGGAAGTACTCAGGGCACATTCGAGCGCCGCTTCGGCCAGCTTCAGCGGCTTGAACGTGTCGATCATCACTGCAATTTCGTAGGCGGAGTCTTGCCGAGGCTCGCTTGCCTGGCCAGGGGGCCTGGTTTTGAACGGGCCTCCGATCCAGGCCGCTCAGTTGCTCGTTTTAAAAGGCCCTCCGATCAAGGCGCTACGCGCGCCCTGGGAATTCGTAGGGCAGCACCGAGTTGCTGTTGTTTGGAATCGCTTCAATCTTGGCGTCCACATGCGCTCGAAATGCCTGATGAAAATACCTTTTTCGAGCGGACCAAACTGCTTGAATACCGGGGTAGCCGAGCAAGTCGCCAGCCATGTTTTCCGTGGATTCACTGTGCTCGTCCGACAATCGGCCGTCGACATGGACGAGAAAGATGCTCTCCCAGTTCTTAAAGAAAACGTGTGTCACAAGCAAGAATCGCGTTCTATCAAGTGGCTGAAACGAAAAAAAATCGTGAACCCCTTGCGACCATATTCGAGCAAGATCGGCATTGCTGGCGACCTCCAGTTGTACTTCCCGGAATTTTTGATATGCTTCCTCACCGGCACGATGACGGCTCTCCCGGGTCGAGTTGCGCACCTCTAATGCGACGAACAGCAACGAGGCGATCACGGCGAGCGCCGCGATTATTTGGCTTAGGTAAAAGAAGTGCTCAAGCGACATGACTGGCTGCAGGCATGCTGTTGGCCGGGCAGCTACTCCTCTCGGGCGCTGGCAGTGGGGATCGGCTTGGGCCTCGATCGCGGCGCCCGGCCCGGGGGGCTCGTTTTGAAAGCCCTTAGCACGATCGGCTGAGCGGTCCGGACCCATGCCGCGCCGATCGGGCCGAAGCCGTCGACCGATCGCGCAAGGGTCAAAGTGCGAGTGCGGCCGATCGCGGCGCCTACTCCGCCGACGGCCGTCCCGGGAACAAACTCAAGGCCAACGCCACCAGAATCGTAAAGACTCACGAAGGACAGCTCATAGCGGTTACGGTAAGCATCGCGCCAAGCCCTTAAGCCGCAAGCACGACCGGTCAACAAGGTCGTCGCGACGCCGCGTGCCGCGTGAATACTACCTGCCGTAGGTGAACCGACCGTTCATCATCGTCATGGAGATTTTTGTTTTATAGATGTCGGGCGTCGCGACCTCAAAGATGTTCTGCTCCAACACGACGAGATCGGCGCAGTTGCCGGACCGATCGTAGGACACAGGCCGCGCCGCCAAGAGCCAGGCAGCCGAGCGCTCCGTAAGCTACGGTTAAAGTTCGAGAACGATCTTGCCGCGTTTGTGTGAAACGGTTCCGGCGAGCATTTCGTGCGCGACGCGTGCCTGCGCCAACGGTAGCACTGAACCGACGTTGACGCTGATGTTTCCGGCGTCAATGAGCTTCGAAATGCGTTCGAGACCTTCCCTAGTAACGGAGACGATAAAGAATCCTACGCGGACCCCGTATCTGGTTGCGAGATCGGCATCCGGCTGAGAAACGCTCGAGATTAGTCGGCCGCCGCGCTTAAGGTCATCGAACGAAGCTCGCTGTACATCGCCGCCGACGGTGTCGATGACGACGTCTACCCTTCTCGTTATCAGCGGCGGTAAGCACCCGGGCACCGGCACTTCGTGCGAGCTGGACGGCATATCCGCCGACGTTCCCAGACGCGCCCTGAATCAGCACGGTTTCGCCGGACTTGAGATCGGCATGCGTGAACAGCATATCCCATGCCATGACTGCGACGACGGGAACCGACGCCGCTTCAACGGCGCTGATCGACGTCGGCGCGGCTGCGATCATGCCCGCCTCTGCTCGTGCGAACTCCGCATAGCCGTTGACGAAGGATGCATTGGTACAACCAAACACGGTATCCCCGACTGCAAAGGCGGTTACATTCGAACCTACACGGTCGACGACGCCGGCAATGTCCGAGCCCGGCGTCAGCGGAAGCGTTTGTGCAACGCCACTTTTTCCCGTGCGTACGAGCGCATCCCACGGGCCAACGCCCGCTGCAGCCACTTTGACGAGCACCTCATTTGGGCCGGGCGCCGGAACCGGAATCTCCTCAAGCTCCAGGACTTCCGGTCCACCATAGCGATGCACGCGTATCGCTTTCATCCCAACTTAGCCGCTATTGCCCATTTGACCGTCCTGTTCGAATCGCTGCCGGCCGATTCCGGCCGTTTTTCCAGGCTCTGGCCGAGCCAGACCGCAGACCCGATGCGAAAATGATGCCCCGCCGGTTGCCGAAGCCTCTGAGGTCGCGCCACCAAGAGCCGAGGCGGCTTAGCCCGCTCCGCGCGGCAATGCACAGGAGCGCGAGAGCGGCGATGCAACTTTGCAAGCGCGAACCATGCAGCGGCGCAACGCCGGAAACCTTTCAGAAGGAGGGTGCCGCAATCTTCTTCGGATTGGAGCACTACACGTTCGGCCCGAGCTGGCCGTCTTGGCTGAACATCAATTACTCACCAAATGTCGTGAGGTTGGATTGCGTTTAACTTTTAGCTCTCCCGCGCGATGCGGGGTCGTACGCAATGGAGTTAAATAAAGTGTGCCCTTCGTGCGCGGAGCGATTGGGGCATTACCAAGCGTTGACGTTAGGGCGCGTTAGTATGATACGGAGAACACAGTGCCGCAACCCTTATCACAGCCCGAAAAGTCTGAGCTTCCACCACGTAGGGTGACACCGAAAAATGTACCGTCTACGTAAATCAAGTTGCCATCGGGAGTGTTTCCATCTGGTGGCGCACCAAAGGAGTAGAGCACATTCTCGGTTCCGGACGTGGTAATGCTGAAGAAGGTTCCGTAGCCGTTGGCACCGCCTCCGGGCGTCGTGCCATAGAGCGTGCCGTTAACGTTAAGCAATCCCGTAAAAGGAAACATGCCATCCGGTGTGCCGGCGAAGCTGTGAAGTACGGATTCCTGTCCCGACGGCGTGATTTTGAACACCGTTCCATAGTTTCCCGTACCGCCGTCCCCCGTTGTGCCATACAACACGCCGCCAACATTGGTCAAGCTCCCCCAGGGATACGAGCCATCTGCCTTGGGCCCGGAGAAGCTGTGAAGCACCGTTTCCTTTCCGGACTTTGTAATTTCAAACACGGTACCCTGCGCGGTTGCGCCGCCTTGGTAAGTCACACCGTAAAATTTTCGCTTGACCTCAACCAAACTCTCGGGGATCGCGCCGTCCTTCTCATTGAAACTATACAGAGACGTTTCCTTATTTGAACGAAGCGCGACCTTGTACAAATTGCCTAAACCGGCTCCACCCTCCGTGGTAATGCCATAGAGCGTGTTTCCAATCTTGATCGGGGGTGTGGTGGGCGCCGATCCATCCGCTCCGCCGAAGTAGTGAAGGACTTGTTCCACGCCTGATGGCGTGATGCTAAAAACGAGGCCGCATCCGCAGCCGTAGGGAGGGGCATTTCCGCCATAAAATGCTGTGCCGTAAAACTTGCCGTCGCCCTTGATAAGGCCTGCCATAGGGGACGCGCCTTGCGACCCGTTGAAATCTAGAATTATTGTCTCCACACCATTGTTGATAGCGAATACCGTACCGGCGTTTATGGTGCCACCAGCACTGGTCGTGCCATAGAGGGTTCCGTTCACGTCGAGTAGGGCCCCCATCGGTTCTTGGCCGTCCGGCTTACCGTTAAAGCTGTAGAGAACTCGCTCCGTGACGGATGTGTGACGGAGTGATTTGGAGGACGCTCTCGTTTGCGTTAGGTCAACAAAGTTTTGGGATATCGCGCCGTCCGCCGCTATCGACTGCGCTCCGCCGCATCCTGCGAGCATTGCCGCGGCCACGCAGCTGCATAGCGTAACGCGGCCAAAACCCAAGCTCTTCATGTGCCTTGCTCCTTGAGGGTGAGGACGTTCGGCGCCCAGCGTCGGTTCCATCGCAACAGCCAGCTCGCCAAAGCTTCCTCGGCCCAGGCCTCCGTGCCCACCGCCCCGATCGACGGCCCCTCGTCGCTGTAGAGCTGGCTCCGGTCGAAGCCGCAGGCCTGCTCCATGCCAGGCCAGGTGCTACGCTAGGGCTTCGACGTCAGATCGGGCTTCATCGTGTTGAAGTTAATGGGAACAGAGACATGTTCCATGACAATCAGCCACTTGCCGTTGATCTTGCGTAAGACGTCAGTCACGCGCACGGTAAGCGCCAGAGGTTGCCCGCTGGTCATCGTTCCGGAGATGTGCTGAATGCTGTGCGAATATGCAACGTCGCCGCTGATCGCGATGCCCATCTCCGCAATTCCAAACGACGGAACCTTTGAGCCCTTCCAACTGGCGAAAAGACTCTTCCAATCGGCACGATAGCTGTCGGAACCAACGTGCTCGCGCGGCGTGCCGACGTCAAAGACGAACAGGCTCGGGCCTGCAACATAAACCGACATGATGCCGTCGAGATCTTTGTGCCGAAACGCCGTCGTGAATTGCTGATACAGCGCGTTGATCTGTGCGCTGTCGTCCGAGGCTGCCCGCGCGTGCAGGCCAAAGGCCAGCGAGGATGCAACGACAACGGCAAAAAGAGCAATAATGGTTCTCTTCATGAATCTTCCTCTAAGCAGTAGGGTGCTGCGACGTTCGGCCTCTCGGACCGCTGACCTTCGACCCGAACCCAGCTACGGATCTTTTGCGGGCTCCACGAGCACATCGCACTTTGCGGCGAAGATAAAATCGCTCTCGGTTAATCCGCCGATCTTGTGCGTCCAGATTTCAACCTCGAGATGGCCCCAGGAGACGTGGAGATCGGGATGATGCTGCTGCTCCTCGGCCATCTCGCCAACGAGCACGGCTACACGCAACGCCTGCGCAAAATCGCTAAACCGATAGGAGCGCGTGAGAATGGTTATCGTTCCGTGTTTGGGATCGGGACGCTCCACAACGTGCCAATCCGCGCCGATTTGCGCGAGCAACGGCGCGATTTGGTCGCCGGTCAACGGCGGGACGCCGCCACGGCACGGCACGCAAGCGCGCGCGGCCAGATCGCTCATCCCAAGCTACTGATCAGCTTGGCTATCTCCCGGGGCCGCTCCACAATTGCGTAGTGCCCGCAATCGGGCAGTTCGACAAAGCGCGCGTTGGGAAGTAGCGCGGCGACCTTGCGCTGGTACGTTTCGGGGTTATCGCGTTCCGGCGCGACGACGACTGCCGGCGCGGAAATCGTTCGCGTCGCTTCTGCGAAATCCGCATTCGCCCAGGATTCGAAACTCTCCAGTGCCGCGTCCCGCGGTGTCTTGCCGGCCGCATCGCAGAGCCTCTGGAGCAGCGCCGCGTCGGTCTCTCCCGCGAACATCGCCGACAGCCATTTTCGCGCAGCGGCCTGGTCCCCAGCCGTTGCCCGCAAGTAGTCCGCGCCTTTGGGCGAAAACCCGGCGCCGCCCGCGGGAACCGGTGCGATGAGAATCAATCCGCTGACCAGGTCCGGCGCGTCAACGGCCAGTCGTAGCGCGACCGTCGCGCCCATCGAGTGGCCCACGACAACGAGCGGAGCGATACCGAGTCCTTCAACAAGCTCGCGAAGGTCGGCCGCAAAGCGCTCCAGATTGTGCGGTCCGCCCGCGCCAGAAGACGCGCCGCTTCCGCGCAAATCCACGGCCACGCTTCGCGTGCCGGAGCCAAGCTCGGAGATGACGTCGTTCCAGACGGTGTGATCGGCTTGCCACCCGTGAACGAACAAGAGCCAAGCATTGCCCGACCCTTGTTCGACGTACGCGAACTCCGCGCCGTCACTCGCCCGAAACCGTCCTTCGACGGAGCCTGTCCTGAGCGAAGTCGAAGGGCTCAGGATGACATTACTCCGCTCAGGATGACACGCGCTAGTTTAGACTGGTGGCCGTCGGAACGGGACGGCCTTCGTCAAGGTCGAGAAGGTCGAACCAAGTGACGACGTCTTTCCGGTCTGGCGCGACCTGCGAACGAAGACCTTCGAAGTATTGCGCCCCGGGCGATCCCGGTTCGGGATGCCAGCGCATACGCTCGGCGTTGTACTTGTCGATGTCGCCGGGGCTCTTCTTGGAGAGAAACTGGGACTGCACCCAAGCGCCAATGGCATCGTCGGTCCCGAGTTCCTTGACTTTGCGCGCGAATTCCTCACCGTTTGTACCGAGGAATTCGAAGACTGGTTTGTCGTGAGGACAGTCGTAGTCGTACTCGCCAAGCTGTCCTTCATTGTACGCTTTCGCCTTGTCGATGACGCGCTTAAGCGAAAGGAGCCCAACAAGCTTATCCTTGGGGCTCCGCGGTTTTTCGATCGTTAGATTCATGGTCTCCCCTCAAAAGTGGTGTACGGCTCTAATGCGTTAGAACGCCGCGAGGTTGCACTTGGGGGCGGGCGACCGTTAGCTTGTTTTAGCCTTTCTTCAGCTTCAGCTCGATCATGTCGTTGCTGTAGACGCTCCTCATTGGGATGTGCGTGCGCACATCGTTTACGATCGCGGGAATCTTCGCGACCGGGTCATAGACGATGCTTTGCTTCGACGTCGCCTTCAGACTGCGTCCACTTTGTTGATCGAGCGTGCCCTGCGCCGTGATCAGGATCAGCGGGGCGGCGTTGGCGATGGGGCCCTTTCCGTGCAGGGTATAGTCGCAGTCCCAGGTGGTGGATTGGCCCGCCATGCCGGAGGCTCCCGGCACGATTGCCGCCTTCACCTGATAGCTCCGCGCCCAGCTCGACTTCCCGCCCGGCGATAATCCATGGAAAAAGTTGTGCGCCAGCAGCGGAAACAGCGTGAGCTGCATCGGCGAGAGCGCGTAGGGAGCCTGCGCGCACCGCACGTTGCTGTTCGGGTACACCTCGCACGTATTCGTCGCCCGTGGCCGTACCGTGTTCCACCAGAAATCGGTTCCACTCACCATGACGCCGCCGTCGGCGACGGGTCCGGAAATGTCGATAGTCGTCGTCCCGGTCCCTTGTCCGGCGCTCGCGGCTTTGGTATTGTAGCCGAATTCGTATACCAGGTGGCGAACGGGCGCCGACCCCGGCGCTTGTCCACTAAGTCCAACGAGTACCGCTAAGAGTAACCCAATAGTTTTCATTTTTGCTGCACCTCCGATGCGAAGCTACTATTCGGCAGCGGAACTTTCCCCAACTGCCGCGAGCCGGGATTACTGCAAGTGGGGCTTCGGCCGATACTCCAAGTCCTCAGGCTCAAAGCGGTGTTCGTGCAGCTCGCCGTCGGGCTTCTTGTAGCGAACGACGATGGTCCGGGTATCCACTTCGATGACCTCGCCCTCGATCCCAAGGTTTATAATGAGCACTCGATCGCCGTAGCGTAATTCCATACGGCGCTCCTTCGGCCGACCGCAGGCCAAGCCTTGTCGAGCGCCTTACGGCACCTCAGACTCCATTTCTTCGGGTTCTTCGCGCGGTTTGAACAGCGCTTGCGCGATCGCCGTGGGAACGACCGCCGTCAGAATAACGACGGTTACCAGAGCGGTATACTGCGCCTGGGTGATGTAGTGGTGCGTCAGTCCATAAAGGCTTGAAATCGTCCCGAACGTCAGGCCCGTCGCCATCATCAACGTTAGGTAGTTCGCATTCGAGCTCGGATACTTAAAGGCATAGCGCGCGAGCGGAAATACCGCAACGATCTTCGCGATCACCTTGACGAAGAACAACGTGGCAATGAGCGCCGCATTCGCCAGGGCAGCCCCAAACTGAATATACGTTCCGGCCTTGAGAAAATAAAAGGGCGCAAGCAGCGTCATCGTCATCGTTTGCAGGCGTCGCTTGACGTCCGGATAGGTAATCATCATACCCGCGCACGCTAGGCCGAGAAAGTACGCCGGAAGAACGCCTTCGCTCTTCGCATATGTGGCCACGGCGGCAAGCAGGAAGATAACGGCGAATAGTACGCGCAGCGCGGGTTCGCTGACGTATCGGCGCGTGCGGTCGATCAGGGCCGGCAGCAGCTTTGGAACGAGTACCATGGCGGCGATGATCGACGCAATCAGCGCAACCAGCCAGAGATTGTAGTTCGCAAAGAGCAGCCCAAGGGCAACGACCGTGCCGAGATCGGTAAAGAAGCACGCAGCCAGGATGATCTGGCCAAACTCTTTGCCCGCAAGTCCCGACTCAATCATCACGGCGTACACGACGGCGACGGAGGTCGTCGACATTGCGATGCCGGCTATTTTTGAGGCGTCGACGCTCCAATGTCCGAAAAAATATGCGAACGCCATCGCCGCCAGGAACGGCGCGCCAAACGAAGCCGCGCCAAGCACCGTGGACGGGACGAGTTGCCGTCGCAGTACGACCGGATCGATCTCCGCGCCGGCAAGAAATGTGAGCAGAATGCTTCCGAAGCCTGCGACGAAGTCGATCCAGGAATTGGTCCGAAGCGTGATGAGGTTTCCGGCAAGCATGCCCGCGATGATCTCGACGAGCGCCGCCGGCATCTTGATCCGGATGGCGATGAACGCGCTGACAGCCGCGAGCAGCATCCACGCGCCCGCCACCATCCACATGTTGCTACTATCTAAGAACTGGTGCAAAAGAAAGACTCCTGTCTACGATGTCGACAGGAGCCATCAGCCGTTGCAGGCGGTTAGACGGGAGCTCCATCCCGCTGTTAGTAGGGAGCGGTTCAGCCTTTCGGGTTTGATTCCTTGCTGAGCGTCGCGCCCAACGGGACGTAAAGCCCGGTAATTGTTTTAAGTGCCGAACCGCCGGCCGGGTACTTCCATATGCCGGCATCCCCCGCACCCGCATCGGGGCCGATCAGCTTGGAGCCCGCGATCCAGAACTGAACGACGTCCGCGGCGCCGGTAAGCGGCGTCGAGCCGATCTTCGTTCCTTTCTTTCCGCTCACGCTGAACTGGTAGACGACGTTCGTGCTCTGGTCTCCGACCGCGATGTGCTTGCCGTCCCACTGGACGCCGCCTGGGTTTCCGATGCTCTGGCCCAGCGTGATGTTCGTGAGCGTCGTGCTGCCGTGGCGAAGCTCGGCGAATGCAAACCCGCTGCCCTTCGTTAGGCCGTCGACGAAAAGGTTGCCCTTGTCGTCATAGCCGCAGAGCAGCATTTGGTTGATGTTCGGATCGGTGTAGTCACCCTTAGGCTTGCCCTTGGCGTGCGTGAAAATAACGACGTTCCCTTGACCGCTGCCGCTGCTCGCAAAGTTATTTGCTACGCCGAGATTCCCAGTGGTTGGATCGACGGAACAGCCGAAGGGAAAGTAGCCGGGGTCGTTCAGGGTCGCAATTGGCTTCGTGCCGCCATGCGCGTACTCGATCACGTCCTCGTCGCCCGTGTTTGTTATGAAGACGTTGCCGTTCTTATCGACGCACTCGCCTCCGGGATCCCTGAAGTCCTTCAGCGTTCCAACGAGCTTGTCGCCGGGATACGAGTACACGTACACCTCGCTCGTCCCGGTGTCCGAGATGTACAGCAGGTCCTGGCTCGTCGCTTGCGGATTCATCCACGATTGCGTACCCTGCGCCGCCGTCCCAGGTGCCCCAACCGGCAGAGCACTGTCGCTTTGACGCATTGAGCCGCAGCCCGTCAGAACGGCGGCGACGGCGCAAACGGTTAGCGCGGAACGGACAAAGTGTGAAATCATGCGTGTCGCCATTCGTCGCGAAGAAACAATCATCATTCGGAAGATGCGGCCCAGTTAGGCGTCGAAGCCTCCGGCGTGATCGTAAGCCGCCATATGGTAACGCTGTGCACGCTCGCGGCGATTTGTGGGTTCTTTGCCATTCCCGTGGCCGCCCGAGCCTGCGCGGAGCCCAATCGGGAAGCCACGGTAACCAAAGCGGAGCAGCCGGAGTACCCGCAATCCGCAAAACCGCTCGGGCTTGGTCCGGTATCGGTTCAGATCGCCATTACGGTCGATCCGTCGGGTAACATCGTTGAGACGCACGTCTATAAAAGCTCGGGGAATCAGGCGATCGATGAAGCCGCGCTAAAAGCCGCTTCGGGGTCGAAGTACTCGCCAAGGCTCGTCAACTGCCAAGCGGTCGTGGGGAAGTACCTGTTTCGTTCGGACTTCGAACCGGACACATACATGCCGGTGCCCGCCGACATACCGCGCGGCTCAGAATGGGAGAATCCCTTTTGCAACGGCTCTGCAATTGTCGTACCGTGGGACGAAGCACAGAACGTCGCCGCTTACGCGTCGAGCAGCAAAACGGTCGCGGTATTTCTCTGGGCGAATGCCGATTCCGACTACGCCGCTCGAGTAACCCTGATCGGCAACGGCGCAGCCTACACGGTCGACATCCCGCGGACTGCGATTCCCAATAGCCCGGACGGCAAGCGCCGGCGATATGCCTATCTGGTCTCGCTTCCGTCCCCGATCTTTCTCAATTACTATTTCGTTGACGGCGCTGGTGTGGACGGAGCGCCCGTCAGCGACTGTCCGTCATTCGTGAAAGAAGTTGCTGCACCAACGGAGTCGGATCCGAGCCTCATTGCCGCGCCTGCGAGTTTCGCTCGTGTCGGGGCAAAGCTGTTGCAAACCTTGCCGCCCCAGCCGTGTGGCTCGATCTATAAAGGCCCCGCGCTCGCGAAGCCGTTCACGCCGGTCATCGGCTTTTACGGCTATGGATCGCGAACCGCGCAGGTTGCGGCCTTCATAGACTCTTCCGGGCACGCCATTCGAACGGAGATCTGGCAATCGAGCGGCGTGCCCGGAATCGACGCTGCCGCCCTGGCGGCGGTTCAGGGTACGAGCTACCAACCCGCGCAATTCTTATGCACGCCGGTCGTTAGCATCGCGATTTTCCCGATTACCTACGAGGCGAGGTAGCCCTCAACTCGGCATCACCAGTGGAACGCACCCGCGGCGTGCGGTTTCACCCACACGATGAGATCCCATTGCGTCGGAAACTCGAAGATCGTCGCGATATAATTCGCGCTCGGCACTTTACCGATCTTCACGACGGTGTCGGCCGAAGGCTTTGACAGGCTGCCGCCCGCGGCCACGAAGTCACTGTTCCAAATCCATTGGTCGTACAGCACGCTGCCGCTCGCGGGATCCTTGACGACATAGTGCACGTGTCCGTTGAACTCATACCAGCGCCCGGGGTCGATCCCCCAAATCTGTGGTCGCGGCTCTCCGTTGGGGCGTGGGACCGAAAAATCGGCGCCCATGAGATTCCCGTCCTTGTCGTACCAGAGCTGGCTGGGGTGCGTCGGGTCCGCCGTCCATTGCTGGTTGGCGTAGCTGATCGCACCCGTGTCGTCGGCGCTGGTGTATCGAACGTAGCCCGCCTTTAAAGCGTCGCTGACGTTCGGGAATCGCGCGAGAAGATCGGCGCGAACCGACGCAACGAACTTCGTCTCGCTAGGCGTCAGCGGCCCTGTATTGGTGGCCTGCTCGTCCGCCCGGGCGGCAGCGGTGGCGAACGTGCAAATAACCGCCAAAAGGGCGGCGGTCAGCAATGCCTTCATTGAACCTCCTCGCGTCGTGCCGTGCTGACCGTACCAACGCGGCGGAACTTCGAACTGTGACGGCAAACCCGCAGCCCACGAAAGGTGGCCGGCCCTCGGCAGCCAAAGCCGTAGCTGCGCCTCAGCGCCAGTCACACCTCAATAACCTAATGAGTCGCATACGAACGTTAGGAGAAGTCATTGAGCTCGATATATAGACGTGAACTGCAAATTATCTCGAGCGTGGTGTTTGCGGTATCGCTTGCCGCTTGCGGCTCCCATGGGATGACCGGCGCGCTGCCGGCATCGGACGTGCAGCACCAGCAGCCGGACAATACTTTCACATTCACCTTCACCCATGCAGTCCAAAAATTCACAGTGCCCAAGGACGTGGCGCAGATAACAATAGATGCCTACGGCGCTGCGGGCGGCGGCAAGGCCGCGAGCGATGAATCGCCGGGCGGTCTCGGCGCCGAAGTGAAAGCCACCGTTCCCGTTACGCCAGGACAGAGGCTGACCATTTTGGTGGGCGGCAGAGGCATCCAGTCGAAAAATCCCGGCGGCGGCGGCGGTGGCTTCAACGGCGGCGGCGGTACAGGCGTAAGTGGCTTTGGCGGAGGCGGCAGCTCGGACGTGCGGACCGGAAAGGGCAAAGTATCGGATCGCATCCTTGTCGCTGCCGGCGGAGGAGGCACGGGCGAGAGTTTTCAGTTTGAGAATGGCAATAGCGGCTATTATTGGTGTTACGCTGGCGCCGGCGGGACCGGCGGCACCAGTAACGGCGCCCAGGGCGGCGCAGGCGAGTGTGAAGGCGGCGCCGGCGGGGGTGGCGCATTGCAGACCTCCGGTGGAGGTGGCGGCGAAGGCGGATCGAGCGGTTCGGGAAGCAGCAGTAGCTGCGACGGCGTTACGGGAGGTGGCGGAAGTCTGTTCACCGGTGGTACCGGAGGCGGCGGTTGCTCTGGCTCCGGCGGTGGCGGCGGAAGCGGCTACTACGGCGGCGGTGGCGGCGGCAGCGGCGGCTGCTGCGGCCAGTACGATGGTGGCGGCTCCGGCGGTGGCGGTGGCGGCGGCTCCTCGTACGTCGAGCCGTCGGCGAAGCACGTGCACGAAATTGCGGGAGGCGGAAAGCCCCACAACGGCCTGATAATTTTCTCCTGGTAAATCGCTATGCGCAGGAGGTGCGCGATGCGTCCGGTTCTTGTCGTAGCTCTCTGCGCGCTCGCTGCGGTCCCCGCGTTGGCGCAGACGAACACACGCCGCTCGACGTGGTCCAGCAGGCAAAGCTCCAAGGCCACGTCGGAGCGTGCTTAAGTCGGGTCAATTCTTTGATCCGGCCTACGCGACCGCTTGACCTCGAACACCGTATCTGTTGTTGTGTCGGATGTGGTTATCGTAACCATGCCGACGTCAATGCGGCGCTGGTGATTCGGGGGCGCGCGCAGTTGGCGCGCAAGAGCGGGCTACATCCGGCCGGAAAGCCGGTCGCCGCGGTGAGGATGCCGCGGCGTAGGCACACACAACGAACGCTGGGAATAAACGACGGGCGTGCCAGAAGCTTCAACGACATGTTCGACTTCAAGCGCTAAGTCAGTACGACGGATGATCCTGGCAGCGCTCGACTAAAGGATCGTCGCTTGGAAAGACGCTGAACATCGTCCCGCGCGGAACGACGATGTCCTTGCCCTTGCGAAAATAGTTGAACGCGCCGACTGCGGCTCCCACGCCAAGCAGCGGAATCGCACCGAGATAGCCTGGCAGGCTATCGTTTCGGCCCGACTCGTCGAGCGAATCGGTATTATGATTGAGGACGACCTCCAAATGGTGGCCGTTGGGCAGGATCAGGTAGCGCGGTTCGAGCACCAGCGTCCCCGGCCGCGCGTTGCGCCCCGCGGGCGACGCGACGGCGACGATGCCTTCGCCCATCGTTCTTTCGGGAACCACTACCGACGCGCCGGTCGTTACCGCATTAACCGTTTCGAAGCGGAAGAAATCGCCCGGCCGCGCGTCGGATGAGTTGACCGTGTCCATCATTTGAACCGCCACCACCGTGCAGCGGTCGACCACCAGCGCGTGCGCCGGCGCGCCGGTTGCGATGCACAGGATCGCGCTCCACGCCGTAAACCGTCGCAACATTTGGGCGTTACCGGCCACTACGAGTGCTTCGGAATTAGATGCAACTCCCCGTTGGCATAATCGAAGCCGACGACGAACTGCTGCCAGAAAGCCGCACCGAGGTGGCCCGAGGCCGTGCCGTGCAAGGTCCACGTCGTTCCGATGCGTTGGGATTCCGCGCGGTATCCGCCGATCGTCACCGCGCCGATCTCGCCGAGCAACTCGACGCTGCTGCCGCCGATCCCGCTGACGAAGCGGCGGCTCGTGACGGTAAATAACCCTGGATGCTTGGCATAAAAATCGTACGCAAGATTGACGTTCGACTCGTCCCCGGTATCCACTGCCAACTCCGTGTCGAGATTTCCCAGCCCGACGCGAACCACCGGCACCGAGTGTTGGAACGAAATCGGAACGTCAATCGCGTGCGCTGCGAGCGGCGTGCCCAGCGTCACGAGGTGCGAGGCGAGGTCCATCACGACCTCGGTCGTGCCGAAGATATCGGCGCCGAGCACGACGTCGTAGCCGTAGCGTTTCAGATCGCTGAGGACCACGTAGTAGGCGTTTGAATACGTCGCATCGCCGAGGCGCAGCGGGCCGGCCCGAACGACCTGCGTCGTGTAACCGCCCAACCCGCGAACTTGATACGTCCCGACGACCGCGGCGCCCAGCCGGGTTGCAAGCTCGGTGCTCATCGAAAGCCCCGAGTTTCCGGTGTCAATCAGGCACCGCAGCGCGATTCCGCCGACGCTGCAATCCACGATCGGCTCGATCGCCTTGGCATCGGTTGGAATTACCGCCGGCGCCCCATGCACCGACGACTGTAAGCCGTGTGGCGGATAATAGGTCGATGAAACCGCCGCCCGATCGTCGTACCGCTCGAAAAGCTGGCCGTCGTGCAAGACTTCAAAGGGAAGCGTGAACGCGCCGACACGCCGGTAGTCGCGGAACTCGAACGTGTCGTTCCCGCCGAACTCGCGCGCGTACCGGACGAGGCTGGTGTTTGGATCCACGTACACGCGCATCGGAATCGAGAAGCCGTCGCCCACGACGATCGTCCGGTAGATCTTTCCGTTCAACATGGCCGTTCCGGCATCGCCGAAGCGGCCGCCGTGCGTAAGGAACGACGGCGCCAGGAAAGCCAAGCTGGCAACGAGGCGCAGCGACCGCAAGTACGGCACCGGCTGCGGCGATTCCGGCAGCGCCGTGCCGTTGAGGTTCACCGTAAAGAGGCGTTCGCCGTCAAAGTAAGTGCCGTCGCAGAGTTCGCCGGTGCAGTGGCGCAGCGTGACCCGAAGTCCCTCGCTCTCACTCGAAACGACCGCCGGCTCGCCCTCGAACGTGAGCCGGGATACGGAGACAAAGTGCGTCGCCCACACCGGTCCGGCGGCACTGCTCATCCGTTCGAGCAGCCGCACGACATCGTTTTGATTCCCGGTAGCTCCCAGCTCCGTTAGTAGGAGCGCGAAGAGCATGCCGGTCCGTGCGGCGAACCCCATGGCCGATGGACTTCGAGTTGCTCGACGGCTACCTTCTCGATGGGGTGCCGCCCAAGGGTGAGGTCGTGCGCCGGCTGCTCGAAAATCGCTCGCAGGCGCAGCCAGCCGCGGCCTTCTATGAAGGTTTGCAACGGCTGGGGGCCCGCACGCCAGACCTCGCGCTCATCGCGCTGCGACTGGTGCTCGCCGGTGGAAAGGCCGACGACGCCACGGTGACGCGGGCTCGCGACCTCATCGCACGGGTCCACGCCGGCGACCCGGCCGCTCGCGACGAGTATCGCGCGCTCCTCCGGTCTGGGGAGTAAATGAGCCTTTCGACGCGCGCACTCGTAGCGGGCTATCCCCGGCACGTGCGGCCCGCGCTCGATCGCGTTTCGCTCGAGGTCGCCCGCGGCACGACGCTTGCAATCGTCGGACCGTCGGGAGCGGGCAAGTCCACGCTCTTGCGCGTCATCGCAGGCTTGCTTCGCGCCCGCAGCGGCGACGTGCGTTTGGATGGCTCGTCAATCGCCGATCTGCCGCCGCAGGAGCGGCGAGCCGCGCTCGTCTTTCAAGACGACGCGCTCTTCGTCAACATGACGGTGCGGGAGAATCTTCGCTTCGCACTTCGTAGCAACGGCAAGCCGGGCGACGAGCGCGTTGCCGAAATCGCTGCCGCCTTGCACGTGGCGGAGCGGCTCGACCGCCGCCCGCGCCAGCTTTCCGGCGGCGAGCGTCAGCGGGCCTCGATTGCCCGCGCGCTCTTGTCGGAGCCCGCGATGCTGCTGCTCGACGAGCCGCTCGCGCATCTCGATCCTTCGCTGCGGCGCAGCGTCCGCGACGAAATCATCGGCGTGCGGCAGCGCTTCGCCGGCCCGGTCCTCTACGTCACTCACGATCACGTGGACGCGATGAGCGTCGGCGACCTGCTCGCCGTCCTGATTGACGGGCGCCTCGAAGACGTCGGCGAGCCGCAGCGCGTCTACGATGCGCCGCGAACGCTCGCGGTCGCGCGTTTTCTCGGCGAGCGCCCGATGAATCTTTTCGCCGATGGCGGCGCGCTCGTGGGCATTCGACCCGAACGCGTCCGCCTTTGCGCCGATGGGGCGGTGCGTGGTCGCGTCACGCGTCGTGAAACGACGGGCGCCGACGTCTATCTCGAGGTGCAAACCGACCGGGGAACGATCATCGCGCGCGTCCCCGCGACCGATCCGACCCTGCCGGGCGAGAACGCGACGCTGGATTTGCCGGCGCAATGGTGCCGGCGCTTCGATTCGGAGACGGGGGCGGCGGTCGCATGAGTGAGGTTAGGGAAAAAGCGCGTGGCATTATCCTTACCGGCTTGACGGATCTTCCGACCGCCCGCGAGCAGGCCGGTTTTGCCGGGCACGTGCTTTTCTCGCGCAACGGCACGTCGGTTGCCGAACTGCGCTTCTTCACCGATATGCTGCGCGCAGAGTACCTTGGCGCGCCGCCGATCCTTGCCATCGATCAGGAAGGCGGCACCGTCGCTCGTCTGCAGCAGGGCGTCGAACTGATTCCGCCGATGATGGCACTGGGCGCCGCCGGTGATCTCGAGTTGGCGCAGCGTGCCGGCGAGCAAACCGCCTTCGATCTGCGCCGAGCGGGCTGTACGATGGACTTCGCGCCGGTGCTCGACCTTGCGCTCGAGCCGGGCAACACCGTTATCGGCACGCGCTCGTTCGGCTCCGACCCGCAAAACGTCGCATCGCTTGGAGCTGCCTTTGCTGCGGGCCTGGCGCGCGGCGGCATCACGCCGTGCTACAAGCATTTTCCCGGTCACGGCGCAACCTCGGTCGATTCACATCGAGCGCTGCCGGTGCTCGATGCGGACGAGAAGACGTTGCTCGCCCGAGATTTGATTCCGTTCGCTGCCGTGGCGCCCGATGCGAGCGCGTTCATGAGCGCGCACGTGCTCGTGCCCGAACTCGATTCGCAACGGCCGGCGACGCTCTCGCGACGCATTGCGACCGATCTGCTTCGCTCGAAGCTTGGCTTCAAAGGCGTGCTCGTCACGGACTGCCTCGAGATGGATGCGCTGGCGGGCTACGGACCGGTTGAGTCCGCCGTCGAAGCATTGATCGCCGGCGCCGATCTGCTGCTCTTCAGCCACCACATCGAGCTGGCAATCGCCGCCGCGGCGGCAATCGAGACGGCGGTGGAAGAAGGGCGCATTCCGCTCGAGCGTTTGGAAGAAGCGCACCAGCGCGTTCTGCGCCTGCGCGAATCCGCGAGCCCGGCGTTGCCGTTGGATGCGTTTGCACCGCATCCCAACGTCGGCCGGGAAATCGGACGGCACGCGGTTACGCTGCTGCGCGGCGTTCCCGAAGCCGATCCCGTCACGTCGGTCGCGGTCTCGTTTGGGGGCGATGCCGCGGCTTTGCAGCACGAAGCGCCGGTGCTAGCCGCCGTTTGCGCGCCCCTCGATCCGAAGCCGGAGGATCTTGACCGAATTCTTACGTCCCTTTCGCAAAGCGGGCGACGCGCAATCGTGCTCGCGCGCCGCGCCCACTTGTATCCCGCGCAAGCCCAAGCGATCGCGACGATTCTGCAACTCTATCCCGATGCGGTGGTCGTATCGCTCATGGAGCCGTTCGATCTGGCGCTCTTCGCAGCCGCGCGTCATCTGCTAGCCGCCTACGGCGATGACATCCCCTCAATCGGCGGGCTCGCCGACGTCCTCTTCGGCAATAGTATCCCCACCGGCTGCCTCCCAGTGTCGTTGTCATCCTGAGCGCAGTCGAAGGATGATGAGCCACTTCCCCAGAGTAGAAGAAGCGCTCGAATCAGCCTGTGGCATCGACTTCACCGCGGCCGTCGCGCGCATCGAGCATCGCGGCAAACCCGTCTTCGAGCGCGCGTACGGCGTGACGCGCGCCGATGCGTTGGCCAAACCGGTCTACTGCGATACGCGCTTCGACCTCGCATCGCTCACCAAGCTTTTCGTTTCTACGCTCGCGTTGCAGCTCGTTGCGGCGGACACGCTCGCGCTCGACGACCCGCTGTTGCAAGTGCTTCCCGAATGGAAGGACAGCGATCGCGCGGCCATTACGCTGCGCACGCTGCTGGCGCACAACTCCGGAATGAATTCCGGCGCCGATTATCGCGCCATTCTCGATGAGAACGTCGAGCGCTTCGCGCTCCATTCCGAGCTGCTTGCGCGACCGGGCGAGCGCGTTATCTATAGCGATCTTGGCTTCATCGTTCTCGGCGTCGCGATCGAGCGCGCAACCGGCCTTTCTCTCAGCGCGCTCGTACGTCGCACGTTCGGCGGTTCGCTCGGCTTCCGCCCGCGCTTTTCGGAGCGCACGGCAATCCCGGCGACGGAAGAAGATGCTTGGCGCGGTCGCGTCGCGGGCTTCGTTCACGATGAAAAGGCGTATCTTATGGGCGGCGTCGCGGGGCACGCCGGACTCTTTGGAACCGCGGCCGATGTGGCAGCCGTGACGGAGTCGTATCTCGCCCCACTCACTCGCTTACGAAGCGGCACGCTTCCCTTAAATCTCATTCGCGAAGCAACGCAAGAAGAGGCAGCCGACTCCGTTCTTCGCCGAGGTTTGGGTTGGGCGCTCAAGACCAGCAACGACAACTCGTGCGGTCGTTGGATGGATCGCTCGTCGTTCGGTCATACGGGATTTGTCGGAACCTGCGTCTGGGCCGACCCGGTGCGCGACCTGCAGGGCGTTCTGCTTACCAATGCCGTCTATTTTGGACGCGACGCCACGCCGAGTCCGGGACCCGGATTACGCGTGCGCTTCTATGAAGCGATGGTCGAGGATTTGGCGCTCTGATGCTCGCCGCCGGCTTGATGAGCGGAACCTCCCTTGACGGCATCGACGCAGCCCTGGTTCGAATTCTTCCGCGCGGATTAACGTACGAGCTGGAACTCGTGCGCTTCCAAACATTCCCATTCGATCGCGTGCTCCACGATGAGTTGCTTGCGGCGTTGCCGCCGAATGCGGGCAGCGTTGGCGCCGTCGCGCGGCTGCATCACGCCTTAGGCTGGGCGTTCGGGGAAGCGGCAAACGCCGTGATTGGATCTGCGAAGATCGACTTTGTGGCATCGCACGGTCAGACGCTCTGGCACGATGGTCCTCAACACGTCACGCTGCAGGCCGGCGACGCTTTCATGATCCGCGAAGCAACCGGCGCGACCGTCTGTTACGATTTTCGCAGTGCCGATTGTGCCGCGAACGGCCAAGGCGCACCGCTCGTGGCTCGCATCGACGCCTTGCTTCTCGGCGACCCCGCCGAGGATCGAGTCGCGCTCAACTTGGGCGGCATAGCGAACGTTACGCTGCTGCGAAAAGGTTCGTCGCCCGAAGAAGCCGTCGCGTTTGATACGGGCCCCGGCACGATGCTGCTCGATGCTTTCGTCGCCGAACGCACCGATGGGCGGCAGCGCTTCGACGCCGGCGGCGATTTGGCTCGCGCGGGGCGTGTGGACGAGGCGCTGCTCGATGAGATGCTCGCCGACGAGTTCTTCGAAGCTCCGATTCCCAAGACGACCGGTCGAGAACGCTTCGGTAAACACTTCCTCGCGCGGCACGCGCGCCTGAGGGCGCTCACGCTCGAGGACGGCGCGGCCACGCTGTGCGAGCTGACGGCCGTATCGGTCGCTCGCGCGATCCGGGATGCCGGATTGCAAAACGCGCGCGTTATCGCCGCCGGCGGCGGCGCCCGCAATCGCACGTTGATGGAGCGTTTGTCGGGACGGCTCGAGCCCGCATCCGTCGAACTCTCCGATGCGATGGGGCTGCCGGCGGAAGCCAAGGAGGCGATGGCCTTTGTAGTGCTCGGTTACGAAGCATTGCGGGAGCGTGCCGGCAACGTTCCGGTGGCAACCGGCGCGGCTCGTCCCGTTGTGCTCGGCGCGATCGCGCCACTGAACCTGCGAGAGCTGCTCGCGCGAGTCGAACGCGAATGCACGGCGTCTTCGTAGGCGTTGACGCCGGGGGCAGCCATACGATCGCGGCACTCGCTCGCGGTGAAGAGCTGCTTCGAACGGTCGCCGGCCCGGGTGCGAATCCGAATCTCATCGGAATCGAAGCCGCCGCCCAGTCGATCGAACGCTGCGTCGCGCGAGTACTTGAGGGCGAAAGCCCGGCGGCAATCGGCATCGGCGTAGCCGGCGCCGGAGGCGAAAGAATAGCGGCGCTGTTACGGGCATCGTTGAGCCGCGCTTTTCCCGGCGCGCGAATCGCGCTCTGCCACGACGCGCGCATCGCATTACGGGCCGCGCTACCGGAAGGTGACGGGCTGGTGCTGATTGCCGGAACGGGTTCGATCGCGTATGCGGAAATCGGCGAAAAAACGTTTCGCGCCGGAGGCTACGGCTATCTGCTCGGAGATAAGGGATCGGGGTATGCGATCGGCGCCGCCGCCCTGCGTCAGTTGTTGGCCGCGATGGAACGAGGCGCTGCGGACAACGCAATGCTCGGCGAGCTGGCGGCGCACGTCGGCACCAGCGATCGCTCGGGTATCCTCGCGCGCATCTACCAAAGCTCGATGCCGGTTGCCGATATCGCGGCGTGTGCGCCGCTGGTCCTGCGTCACGCCGCCGGAGGCGACGAGCTTTCGACCGGCATCGTGCAACGCGCCGCCCAGAGTCTCTGTGAGTTGATTCGGCGCGTAACGCTGCGGTGCCCGACGCACGCGCTGCCGGTTGTTTTTTCCGGAGGCCTCTTACGCGAGGGCAACGCGCTCACGCAAGCGCTCGAGCGGCGCATTGCTGCTGCATCGCTCGACGTGCGCGTTCTCCCCGGCAGGGTCGAACCGTGCATCGGCGCGCTCTATGAAGCGCGGCGCCTAATGGCGGCGTCGTGATGGGTCGCCTCCCGCCGACCGAAGACGAAAACCCGCAGAGTGCCGGGCTGGATCTCTTAAGCACGCCCGCACTCGTCGAGCTGCTGATCGCCGACCAGCGGTCCGCGATCGATGCGGTGCTCGCTCAATCGCCGGCGATTGCAAACGCCGTTGACGAGATCGCGCGCCGGCTCCGGCGCGGCGGCCAGCTGCACTACGTTGGCGCCGGCAGCAGCGGACGAATCGCGATGCTCGATGCCTCGGAGATGCCGCCGACCTTTGGAACGCCGCCCGAGACGGTGCAAGCCCACATCGCCGGCGGCACAACCGCGCTCGTCCATGCGGTGGAAGGAGCCGAAGACGATGCGACGGCCGGCAACGACGCGATGCTCGAGTGTGTCCGCCCCGAGGATGCGGTGCTCGGCATCTCGGCCAGCGGAACGGCGGCGTTTGTCGTTGCCGCGATTGTACGCGCGAAAACGATCGGCGCCTACACGATTGCGCTCACCGGCGATATCGACTCCGTGCTGGCGTACGCGGCAGAGGTGGCGATCGTTCCGCCGACCGGCGCCGAGGCGCTCGCCGGCTCGACGCGATTGAAAGCGGGAACGGCGCAGAAGGTCGCACTCAATGCGATCTCCACCGCGGTGATGGTGCGATTGGGCAAAGTCTACAATAATTTGATGGTCGACGTCGTCGCTAACAACCGGAAGCTCCGCAGCCGCGCGCGACGCCTGGTCGTGCGTCTCGCGCAGGTGAATGAAGCGCGCGCCGATGAGCTGCTCGCGCAAGCCGGGGGGAGCGTGAAGATCGCCGTGCTGATGCAGCGTCGCAGCCTCGACGCGGCGCAAGCGCGAGCCCTATTGGAGCAAAACGACGGCGCGCTGCGAGGTCTTCTCTGACACAACTCGCCGCGCTGTTGATGGCAGTCATCGCATTTCTGCCGATGGACGATCGCCCCGTGACCTCCGAGTTGCCGGTGATGCTCGGACGAATCGCGGGCGTCCCCGTCGAGGCGCCGCCACCCGATTTGACCGGGCGCTTTCTCGATGCCGGTCGTTCCGACGATCTCATTGCGTGGCTCAATCGAGAGGCCGGAAAACCACAGACACGCGCCTTCGTCGTCTCCACGGATATGCTGGCGTACGGCGGCCTCACCGCCTCTCGCGTTCCCGGACCGTCCTACGCGGACGCCGTCTTTCGCTTGCGGGCGCTCGCGCAGTTGCGGCGCGAATCTCCCGGCGCTTGGATCGGCGCCTTCGGCACGATCATGCGCCTCGCTCCGACCGGCATTCCCGCGGGCACGATGTTTTTCGCCGCCTATCCCGTCTGGCCGTATTTGCAGCAGTATGCCAACCTTCACGACCCTCCGTTGCCCACCGAAACTGCAAGCGCCGAACACCTCCGCGAGTTGATTGGTGAGCCGGCGCTCGACGCGTATCTCGCCACGCGTGTACGCGATCTCGCCGTCGACCGGCTGCTCTTGCAAATGACCGCCAACGGCGTCATCGATCGGCTCGTGCTCGGGCAAGACGACGCGGGTCCGGTCGGCCTCCACGTTCGGGAAGTCGCGCTCTTGCAGTCGGAGCTGGCGGCCGCAAATCTGTCAACCCGCGCGTCGATCGAGCCGGGCGCCGACGAACTCGGAATGGCTTTGGTTGCACATGCGATCGCGCGCGCCGCGACGTGGACGCCGCGCATCGGCGTCCGGTACTCGACGCCCGCGGGCGCCCTCTATCAAGATCCGATCGAGTACGCGCCGATTTCGGCGGCGATCGACGCATTGATCGGAGTCTGCGGCGGCGTCCGCGACGACTCGCAGAACGAGATCGCGCTGTACGTGCGCGTCCCCGGCACGACGTCGTCGGAAGACGATGCGCTGATGAACGAGATGAAGAGCGATGTTGAGCAAGGCCGCTCGGTGGCCCTCGCCGATCTTTCTTACCTTACGTCGTATCGCGATCAGGCCGCGTTCGCGCAACGTCTGTTAACGTCGGGTGTGGCGTCGCAGCTCGACGCATACTCGTCGTGGAACACGAACGCCAACACCGTCGGCACCGCCCTCGCCGAAGCCATCGCCGCCGGGACCGGACGGCGGCTGCACACCTACGACGCCTTGGCGCATCGCACGTTCACCTTCGTGCGCTTCGTCGACGACTACGCGTATCACGACGAGGTCCGCCCGCAACTCAACGCCACGCTCGCCGCGCAAGGAATCACGGACCATACGCTCCTGTCGCCCGGCACCGCCGCTACGATCGCGCAGCTCGATCGCTCCCTGCTCTGGAACGATGCAGTTGCGATTCTCGCGCAGCTCGATCCGGGCTACCATGTAGCCGCCATCTCGATCGGTCTGCCGTGGAACCGGACGTTCGAGACCTCCATCAACGTAGGCATAGCCCCCAACCTGTCACCCTGACCCGGGACGAAGGGTGACCTAAGTTATCATTTCTAACTCGCGCGCTGACTCACACACTGGCTCATCAGGTGCGCGGGTGACGATGGTTACCTCCGCCCGCTGCCGAAGGGTGCGACAATTCTCGGTGTGTATGGAGGAGCTCATGTTGAAAAAACTGGCGCCAACTCTTTTAGCTTGCGCAATTGCCGCGGTTCTCGGCGCGTGCAACGGAGGCGCAACTTCCAGTTCCGCAGGGGCACGCGGCGGGTTGCTGCCCGCTTCGTCCGGAAGCGGTTCTCCAATCCAGCATGTCGTGCTGATCGTTCAAGAGAATCGCACGTTCAACAATCTTTTCGCGACGTTTCCCGGCGCGACGGGAGCCACCGTCGGCAAAGAGCGCATTAACGGCGTTACAAAATCCATTAACCTAAAAGAGACGCCGCTCGTGTTCAAAAGGAATCTCAGCCATTCGTACCCCGGATTTTTAAAGGCTTATGACGGCGGCAAGATGGACGGCTTTAATACAGTCGGGCTTCCTTCGAACGGCAGACCCGAAGGGGCGGCGCCGTATAAGTACGTCAATCCGTCCGACATCGCTCCGTATTGGTCGCTGGCGGAAGCCTACGGGCTCGCCAATGCGATGTTCACCACTCAGGGGAGCGAGAGCTTTCCGGCTCATCAACAGCTGATTCGGGGCGGCACCGCGATCAACTCGACCGAGAGTCTCATCGACAATCTGCCGTATACCAATCAGTCATGGGGATGTGATTCGCCTCCGGGAAGCAAGACGGCCGTTATTACAACGAGCCTTAAACTAGAGCCTCGCTCTGGGCCGTTTCCCTGCACGAATGATTTCCCGGGTTCGGGAAGCAGCTACTCGACGCTGAGGGACCTGTTCGACGGCGCGTCGCCGGCCATCACTTGGAAATACTACACGCCGGCAATCGGCGATCCAGGCGGAATTTGGAGCGCGTTCGACGTTATCTATCCGGTCCGCTACGGCCCCGAATGGACCGCAAACGTTATTTCACCCGAGACGACCATATTAACGGACATCGCGAATGGCAACTTGCCGCAAATGTCTTGGGTCGTCCCCGACAGCGCGGATTCCGACCATCCCGGCAGTGGCACCGACAACGGACCGTCGTGGGTGGCCGGCGTCGTCAACGCGGTCGGCGAGAGCCAATATTGGAACTCGACGGCAATCATCATCGTGTGGGATGACTGGGGTGGATTTTACGATCCCGTTGCGCCGCCGTTGCCGCGCGACAATCAGGGCGGCCCCGGCTTCCGGGTGCCGATGATCGTCGTCTCCCCTTACGCGACGCTCGGATCGGGGAGTAAGGGCGGCTATATTTCCAATGTGGTCTATTCGTTCGGCAGCATCGTCCGCTTCGTCGAGGACACCTTCGGTCTGGGACGACTCGGAACGACCGACGAGACGACCAACAGCCTTGGGCCGGAAGCCGGCAGCCAAGGCGGCGACATGTTCAATTTCGGTCAGTCGGCGCGTCAGTACCAACCGATCGGCTCGAAGTATTCGCGGTCGTACTTTCTCCATCGGAAGCCTTCGAATAAACCGGTCGACACGGAGTAGGCTCTAGGAGCTTGGGCTGAAAAGGCTTGCCGGCACTCTTTGGATTTGCGCAACCGCCGCAGTGCTCGCCGCCTGCGGCGGCGGCGCAAATTCGAGTTCGCTGGGCGGGCACCCTGACGTGCTACGCAATTCGGGAACCGGAAGCGGTTCGCCGATAAAGCACGTCGTGCTCGTCATTCAGGAGAACCGCTCGCTTAACAATCTGTTCGCGACGTTTCCCGGCGTCACGGGAGCGACCGTCGGCAAAGAACTCGTAAACGGGCGGACGAAGCAAATTAAACTATCCGAGGCGCCTCTCGAGGACACAAAGGATCTCAGCCACACATACACCGGATTCTTAACAGCCTACAACGACGGAAAGATGAACGGCTTCAATGAGATTCAGCGAAATGCATCGGGGCCGCCCGAAGGTGCGAAGCCGTACGCGTACGTCAATCCCTCCGATATCGCTCCGTATTGGACGCTCGCCTCAACGTACGTGCTCGCCAATGCGATGTTCGCGACTCAGGGGAGCGAGAGTTTCTCGGCCCATCAAGATCTCATTCGCGGCGGCACGGCAATCGACTCGACCGACAGCATGATCGACGATATCCCGAGTATCAATGAGGCCTGGGGCTGCGATTCTCCCAGCGGAACGAAAACGACGCTGATCACGACCCAGCTCGAACTCAGAAAGCGCGCGGGGCCATTTCCATGCACCGATGATTTCCCGTCGTCGGGAAGCAGCTACTCGACGCTACGAGATCTGTTCGACGGTGCGTCGCCCGCGATCTCTTGGAAATACTACGCGCCGGCGCTTGGCGATCGGGGCGGGATTTGGAGCGCGTTCGACGTTATCTATCCCGTTCGCTATGGACCAGAATGGACGGCAAACGTTATTTCGCCCGAAACGACCATCTTAACGGACGTCTCGGACGGCAACTTGGCGCAAATGTCCTGGGTCGTCCCCGACAACGCAGATTCCGACCATCCGGGTAGTGGCTCCGACGACGGACCGTCGTGGGTAGCCAGTATCGTCAACGCGGTCGGCGAGAGCCAGTATTGGAACTCGACGGCGATCGTCGTCGTGTGGGACGATTGGGGCGGTTTCTACGATCCCGTCGCGCCGCCGCTACCGCGCGACAATCAGGGCGGCCCGGGCTTTCGCGTGCCGATGCTGGTGATCTCGCCTTACTCGACGGTCGGACAAGGGAGTAAGGGCGGCTATATCTCGAACGTACGCTACTCGTTCGGCAGCATCATCCGCTTCATCGAGGACACGTTCGGTCTGGGGCGGCTTGGTACGACCGACGAGACGACCAACAGCATCGGGCCGGAAAGCGGGAGTCAAGGCGGCGACACGTTCGACTTCAGTCAGTCGCCCCGGCAGTACCAAACGATCGGCTCGAAGTATTCACGCTCGTTTTTCCTACACCGGAGGCCTTCGAATAAACCAGTTGACACGGAATAGGCCCGCTCTTTGGATGTGCGTTACCGCCGCAGTGCTCGCCGCCTGCAGCGGCGGCAGGACATCGAGTTCGTTGGGCGCGCGCCCTTACGTGCTATCCAACTCGAGAGCCGGAAGCGGTTCGCCGATAAAGCACGTCGTGCTCGTCATTCAAGAGAATCGCTCGTTTAATAACCTGTTCGCGACGTTTCCCGGCGCCACTGGAGCGACCGTCGGCGAAGAACTGGTAAACGGGCATACGAGGCATATCAAGCTTTCCGAGGTGCCTCTTGAGGACAAAAAAGATCTCATCCATTCATACACCGGATTCTTGACGGCCTATAACGGCGGCAAGATGAACGGCTTCAATCTGATTCGGCGAGTTCTATCGAGTGGAACCGAAGGTAAGGAGCCGTATGCGTACACGCGGCCGTCCGACGTCGTTCCGTATTGGACGATGGCTTCAACCTACGCACTCGCCAATGCGATGTTCACGACCCAGGGGAGCGAGAGCTTCCCGGCCCATCAAGATCTCATTCGCGGCGGCACGGCAATCAACTCGACCGAGAGCCTAATCGACGATATTCCGAATACCGACGAGCGGTGGGGCTGCGACTCGCCCAGCACAACCAAGACGTCGCTGATCACGACCCAGCTTCAGTTCAAAAGGCGCGCCGGACCATTTCCCTGCACCGACGATTTCCCGTCGTCGGGCAGCAGCTACTCGACGCTGCGAGATCTGTTCGACGGTGCGTCGCCCGCGATCTCTTGGAAATACTACGCGCCGGCGCTCGGCGATAGTGGCGGGATTTGGAGCGCGTTCGACGTTATCTATCCGGTTCGCAACGGCCCGGAATGGACGGCAAACGTTATTTCGCCGCAAACGACCATCCTAACGGACATCTCGGGCGGCAACCTGGCTCAAATGTCCTGGGTCGTCGCCGACAACGTGGATTCAGACCATCCGGGGAGTGGCTCCGACGACGGACCGTCGTGGGTAGCCAGTATCGTCAACGCGGTCGGCGAGAGCCAGTATTGGAACTCGACGGCGATCGTCGTCGTATGGGACGATTGGGGCGGTTTCTACGATCCCGTCGCGCCGCCGCTACCGCGCGACAATCAGGGCGGCCCGGGCTTTCGCGTGCCGATGCTGGTAATCTCGCCTTACTCGACGGTCGGACAAGGGAGTAACGGCGGCTATATTTCGAACGAACGCTACTCGTTCGGCAGCATCATCCGCTTCATCGAGGACACGTTCGGTCTCGGGCGGCTTGGGACGAGCGATGCGACGACCAACAGCATCGGGCCGGAAAGCGGGAGTCAAGGCGGCGACATGTTCGACTTCAGTCAGTCGCCGCGGCAGTTCCAAACGATCGGCTCGAAGTACTCGCGGTCGTTCTTTCTGCACCAAAAGCCTTCGAATAAGCCGGTCGACACGGAATAAGCGCGGTGACCCGTTAACGGAGCCGCAACGGCGCGTTAGAGTTTCCACGAATGGCAAAAGTCTGCGGCGCAATCCACCGATGGTAGGGTAAAACGCTGATCTCTCATGAGGGCTTTCCGTTGAACAAGCGACTCTTCGTGCCACTTGCGTGCGCGGCTGCTTTTAGTCTTGCGGCTTGCAGCAGTGCCAGCTCCGGTGCGCCGGAAGTCTTGCGCCAGATCCCGGGGTCCACGAGTCACACTTCGTCATGGATGCTGCGAGAAGCGGTGAGTGAAAACTTGCTGTACGTATCGGACATCGGCACCAACCAAGTCGACGTCTACCCCTACCCCTCCGGGTCGCTCGTGGGTAAGCTAAGCGGTTTTGGGTCCGTCGCGGGCCTGTGCGTCGATAAGGCCGGCGACGTTTTCGTCGTCGACGAAGCCGGGCCGGTCCAAGTCTTCGCGCACGGCGGCACGAGCCCGATTCGCAAGCTGACGACGACGGGCGCTCCCTACGGTTGCGCCATCGATCCGACCACCGGCAACCTCGCGCTGACGAATCTCTCGTCGTACCTTTACGGCACGATCGCCATCTACCCCAAAGCGAACGGCAGCCCCAAGCAGTACGCGGATACCAGCGTTGATTCGACCTTCTTTTGCGGCTACGACACCCACGGCAATCTTTTTGTGGACGGTTGGAACAGATCGGCGGACCCGATCCTTTTGAAGCTAGCGAAAAACGGTAAGCAGTTTGGCATGCCGTTCAATCTCAACTCGAACGACAAGAATCCTACCGGCGTCCAGTGGGACGGAACATACGTCGCAGTCGGCAATCGAGGGGGCGGCGTCGTCTACCGCATTGACGGCTCGACCGGGAAGACGGTGAAAACCATTACGCTCAAGAACGCGCTCAACGTCGAGCAGTTCTGGCTCGAGGGCTCCACGCTAATCGCACCCAACTTCCAAGTCAACGGAGCCGTAGGTTATTGGCACTACCCCGCCGGCGGCACCGCAACCAAAACGCTCTCGTCATTCTCCGAACCCTTCGCCACAACAGTAAGCCTCGCCAAAAAATCTAGCTGAACGCCACTCACGGTCGCAATTCCGGGCCATCGACGTACGAGCGGTCCAGCGCGCTGACCTCAAGACATCCGAGCAGACGCAGCGTACGAACGATGCCGCTGCGAAGAATCTCGATCGCTTTTCCGACGCCTGCGCCGCCCGCGGCCCCCAAGCCGTAGGCGTAAGCGCGCCCCACGAGCACTGCGCGAGCACCGAGAGCAATCGCTTTAACGACGTCGCTGCCGCGGCGAATGCCGCCGTCGAGGTAGACTTCGGCGCGGCCCGCGACCGCGTCGACGACGCCGGGTAGCGCGAGCAGCGTCGGCGCGACGCAGTCGAGTTGCCGGCCGCCGTGATTGGAGACGACGATCGCGTCGGCGCCCGCATCAAGTGCGCGACGCGCGTCGTCCCCGTCGAGCACGCCTTTCACCACGATCGGTCCCTGCCAGGCGTCGCGAATCCAACTCATATCGGGCCACGTTACCGTCGAGCGTTCCAACGCGGCCCCTACATCTTCGTACGGCATCGGGCCCTGACCCGGAATCACGACGTTGGGAAACTTCATCATTCCACCGTCGCGCAGAAAGTCGAGCAGCCACGCCGGGCGCGCGAGAAGTTGCGCGACGTGCGGCAGCATCTTCCACGGATCGCCGTTGACGAGTTCCCTCCCACCGTTGCGTAGATCGCGTTCGCGCTGTCCCGCAACCGCGGTGTCGATCGTCACGACGAGCGCGGAGAAGCCCGCGGCGCGCGCTCGCGCGATCGCCGCCGTTGCGGCTTCGCGGCCGCCGAGAAGATAGAGCTGATACCACGCCGGCCCGCTCGTCGCCGCGCGCACCTCTTCGAGCCGGCAACCGGAGAGCGTCGACAGCACGTACCCCGTTCCGGCGGCGCCGGCTTGCGCCGCGGCGACGCATTCGCCGCGCGGAAAGAACATGCGGCTGCTGCCGATCGGCGCCAGCAAGACGGGCAGCTCGATCGGAGTTCCGAGCACCGTCGTCCGCAGATCGCAGGTTCCCATCGCCGACGCACTGCGTGGCCGAAAACGCACGGTATCGAAGACGGCGCAGTTCTCACGCAAGGTGACCTCGCCGTCGGCGCCGCCGTCAATATAATCGAAAACCACCCGTGGAAGCCGCCGTCGCGCGCGCCGTCGCAGATCTTCGATCGTGAAGATGCCGGTCACGTTCGTACGCTCGCAAGAAAGCCCGTGACGGCGTCGTAAAATGCTTGCGGACGATCGACCATCGGCAGGTGGCCGCACGCGTCGACGCGCGTCTCCACCGCGCCCGGTATCGCTTCCATCAACGTTCGCGAGAGCGGTTGTGGCAAGAGCCGGTCGTCGCTGCACCAAACGACGTGCGCCGGCAAGCGCAGGCGCGGCAGTCGTTCTAGCGTGTCGGCGTGCAAGTTGAGATTCCACTGCCGGGCCAGCGCCTCGCGCGGCGCGAGCGGTCCAAGCGCCATGGCGGCGTCGGTCTTCTCCCAAATATCTACTTCACGCAGCGTCGCCGGCGCCGCTCCCACCCAGAGCAGCGAGGCCAGCAGCGCGCGATCGCCGCTGACGCTTTGCGCGAGCGCGCGCATCAGCTCCATGCAGTTGCGCGCGTAGCGGTCCGTTCGCGCCCACGAGCAGACCAGCGTCAACGAACGGCAGCGTGCCGGCAGCGCCAGAGCCAGCTCTTGCGCGACGACGCCACCCATCGAGTGCCCGAGGACGTGCGCGGTTTGCGCGCCGGCGCTGTCGAGCACCGCGGCGGCATCCTCCGCTAGATCGGCAAAGGCGTACGGCCGCGAAACGATCGAGCTAGCTCCGGAATCCCGGTTATCGAACGCAATCGTTCGCCACGATCGCGCCAACGCCGGACGCACCAAACTCCAGAGGGCGCGGTCCGACGCCGTTCCGGCGATTAGCAGGAGGTCGGGACCATCGCCTTCGACGTCAAAGGCCAGCTCCACGTCGCCGTTATGCGCCGTACCCATCGGACACTTGACGTTTGCCTCACGAAAACGATAACCTGTCGTCGCATCATGGACATCGCCTTCGTCGCTACCGCGTTCGCTACCGCGTTCACCATCATCGATCCGATCGGCATGATTCCAATGACCCTGGGAGCGACGGCGCGCGACCTTCCGGCGCGGCGCAATCAGATCGTCGATCAAGCCGTTCTCGTTGCGGCAGCCATTATTCTTTTCATGGGGCTCGTCGGACGTCTGCTGCTCGGCTATCTCGGAATCACGCTGCCGGCTTTCACGATTGCCGGCGGCGTGCTGCTCTTCTTGATTGCAATCGATATGCTCTTCGCGCGCCCAACCGGCGCGAAGCGCACCGAGGCCGAAGAACGCGAGGCGGCCGAGACCGAAAATCCCGCCGTCTTTCCGCTCGCCGTCCCGATGATTGCCGGCCCGGGAACGATCGCGACGGTGCTTCTGCTGGTCAACTTGGCGCGTGGAGACCGCCTCGATTACGTCATCGTCGCGGTGGCCTACGCCCTCGCGCTGTTCGTGACGTGGCTCTGCATGCGAGGCTCTTCGTTTCTAATTCGTGTGATCGGAACGACGGGAATCCACGTCGTCAGCCGGCTTCTCGGCATCATCCTCGCCGCGCTGGCCGTGCAGTTCGTCCTCAACGGTCTCGCGCTTACGCCGCTGCTGCTACGGCGATGACAGGCCGGGGTCGGTGAGCCACTCTTCGTAGACCGATTTCTCTTGCGGCGGCAGCAGCGAGTCGGGAGGCAGCTTGAATCCGGCACGCGGGAACGGGAATGGAATCCGGTGCGGAGGCTGGTTGAACGGATCGGCTCCGGGATCGTAGCAGAACGGCCAGACGATGTCGCCGTACTCCTCCGAGCCGTCGGGATTCGTGAACTCATAGCGCGCGTAATAGCAGTCGAGGCCGTTGTCGTGCCAGTGTCGTGTCGGCGTGATGATCCCATTGCCGTGCGGGTCGCCGCGCAACGATGACGGAGCTGTGAACGCGTAATCCTTAGTCGCCGATTCCTGCGAACCCGGATCGATGGTCGGGATCGCATGCGGGTCGTTCTCTTTGTTGAGCTGCGCGACTTCTTTGGCGAATCCGGCTTGGTCGCGCTCGATCTTCGACGGTATTGTCGACGGGCGTCGCGGAAGCGACGGGGCGCGAATCGCGACGATTTTCGCCAGCTCTCGTGGGGGCACGCGCGCGGGCGCCGCTTCGTGCCGAACGACAACGCGCGCGGGGTGCCGGTGCGGGGTCGGCGCGGGCGTCGAAGGCGGCGGCCGCTGGACCGTAATCGTCGTCGCGGTAACGGTCTCTTTGGCGCCGCGCGGTATGAAGGTGTGCGCTACGGCCCAAAACAGCAGCGTCAAGAGAACGGCATGGACGGCGACCGAGGCAAGCGCCGACCATATCAACGCCCGGCGGCGCCGATGGAACCTTCCAGAAATCAAGCGGTCGTACGAGTTCCCTATTTTAGCGGATAGGCTGGCAGAGTTCGATAAGTACGCCGTCGGTCGCCTTTGGGTGCAAGAAGGCGATTAGATTTCCGTGAGCGCCCTTGCGCGCGTGCTCGTCAATCAATCGAACGCCCTTCGCTTTAAGCTCCGCGAGCGTGGCTTCGATGTCGGCGACGCGATAGGCCGTGTGATGGAGCTTCGTCGCGGCATCGCCCCGAAAGCGAGCAATCGGTGAGCCGTCATCGAGCGGTCGCAGCAACTCGACGAACGAGCCTCCGGCCTCCAAACCCACGGCCTCGACGCCCTGATCGCCTATGATCTCGCGATAGACTTGCCTGAAACCGAGCGTCTGCGTGTAGAGCCGCAGCGTCGCATCGAGGTCCTCGACGACGATCGCAACATGATCAATTTCCATCATGCAACGACCTCTCGGGCGCGGTACGTCCCAAAAACGTCGCGCAGCACGTTGCATATCTCGCCCAGCGTCGCACCGGCATCGACCGCCTCGACGAATGGCGGCATCAAGTTCTGTGCTCCCGCAGCCGCGTCGCGGACGATCGCGAGCGTTGCGGTAACGGCGTCGGAATCGCGCGACGCGCGCAATGCCGCAAGCCGCTCGACCTGCTCGCGCTCGGCGCGCTCGTCAACGTGTTGGAGGGTAATGGGAGCCCCGGCCTCGGCCTCGGCGAAGCGATTGACGCCGACAACAACCTGCTCGCCCCGTTCGATCGACTGCTGCGCGGCGTAGGCGGAGTCGGCGATGCGCGCCTGCATCCATCCGCTTTCGATTGCGGCGATGCTTCCGCCCATGGCGTCGACTTCCCCGATCAATCCCGTCGCGCGTTCGATCAGCTCGTTGGTGAGCGTTTCGAGGTAGTAAGAGCCCGCCATCGGGTCGACGACGTCGGCGACGCCGGATTCGTAGGCGATAATCTGCTGGGTGCGCAAGGCAACTCGCGCGCTGTCGGCGGTTGGCAGCGCCAGCGCCTCGTCTTTCCCATTGGTGTGCAGCGATTGCGTGCCGCCGAGCACCGCCGCCAGCGCTTGAAGCGCCACGCGTACGACGTTATTCTCGGGCTCCTGCGCCGTGAGCGTCGAGCCGCCCGTCTGCGCGTGAAACCGTAACGCTTGCGAGCGCGGGTCGCGGCAGCCGAACTCGTCGCGCGTAATTCGCGCCCAGAGATAGCGCGCCGCCCGGAACTTCGCAATCTCTTCGAAGAAATCGTTGTGGGCGTTCCAAAAGAACGAGATGCGCGGCGCGACGTCGTCCAGAACGATGCCGGCCTCGCGCGCGGCCTGCAGGTAGGCCTTGCCGTTGGCGAGGGTAAACGCGATCTCTTCAACGGCCGTGGAGCCGGCCTCACGGATGTGATAGCCGGAGACGGAGATTGCGTTCCAAAGCGGCACTTCGCGCGCGCAGTAGGCCATCACGTCAGTGACCAGTCGCATCGACGGCTTTGGCGGGTAGATGTAGGTTCCGCGCGCCACGTACTCCTTGAGCACGTCGTTTTGCACGGTTCCACCGAGTTTCGAAAACGGAATCCCCCGCCGGCGCGCGACGGCGAGATAGAAGGCCAACAGAATTGCCGCTGGCGCGTTGATCGTCATCGAGACGGTCACGCGGTCGAGCGGTACGCCGTCGAGCAGCGCCTCCATATCCGCGATCGAATCGATCGCGACGCCGACTTTGCCGACTTCGCCGCGCGATTGCGGTGCATCCGAATCATATCCCAGCTGCGTCGGCAAATCGAAGGCGACGGAAAGTCCCGTCTGGCCGCGCTCGAGCAGATAACGATAGCGCGCGTTCGATTCGGTAGCCGTACCAAACCCGGCATACTGGCGCATCGTCCAAAGCCGTCCGCGATACATGTCGGCACGGATGCCGCGGCCATACGGAAAGCTGCCCGGCTCTCCAAGATCGTGCGGCGTCCCTTCGACCGCATCGTA
>JBEKMH010000011.1:0-69873 GCA_050008615.1 Candidatus Cybelea sp. | reverse complement strand
CGTCGTTGAGTCCGCCCTCGAGCGGGAGTTACAGCGGCGTGCTCTACTATCAGGTCCCGGGCAATACCATCAATCCGAAGTTCATTGGGGGGCTGACTAATATCAGTGGCCTGATCTACGCTCCGGGGGTAACAACCGCGCAGTACTGTTGCACCACCGGCAACGTTGTCTTGGTCTTTGGCGCAGCAACGTTCCTCTCGTCGGTCGGACAGGCGGCCAACGCCGTTACGATTCCGAACTCCTCAAATATTGTACGAAGGGTGGTCATCGTCGAATGATTCTGCGAACGATTAGGAGACTGCGCCCGCGCCTGTTTCGCTCGCAAGCGGGCACCGCGATGATCGAGTTCGCTCTGCTGGCGCCGGCATTTATCTTCATGTTCATGGGGATCCTCGAGGTGGGACGGTACTCCACCTATGCGGTTCTCGCACAAGCTTCGGCTCGCTCGGGCGCCAACTACGGCTCTGCGAACCTCATGACGGCCGCCGACCTCAACGGAATCAACACCTGGGCGACGGGCGACGCGCAATACCTTCCGACGCCGATTACCGTTACATATCAGCACCTTTGTTCGGTTAACGGGGTTTTGCCGCCCGTGGCGTGCTCCTGGAGTCAGGTGGCCCCGCCCGTGAACACCGTTTACTACATCAAGGTGAACGTGAGCGCAACGTACGCTCCCTGGGTGTCGTACCCAGGCATTGCGGCGCGCGTCACAGTAAGCGGGTCCGACTACTTGCGGGTGCAACAGCAATGATGAAAAACACTCATCGTAAGCGCGGCAGCAGCCTTCCGGAAACCGTCTTGGTCATGCTCGTGATGTTGGGACTGACGTTTGGGCTAATTGACTTTGGACGGCTCATGTACACCTACGCATTTCTCACGAACGTGGCGCAGCAAGGTACTCGCTGGGCGAGCGTTCGAGGGTCGAAGTGTACGCTGCTCGATCACTGCAATGCAGATGGCCCGCCGGGAGATCCCACCGGTCAGGATGTCGCAAACTGGATTACCAGCCAGGACATCGGCATCGTGAATCCCGGCCTCATGGGCATATCGGGCGACTATGGAATGGGTAATGCGCCGGGCAGTCTCGTCGTCGTCTACATCACGTATCCGTTCACGTTCTTACCGTTTGTTTTACCGAACACGACGGTGAACTTCCGGGTCGCTTCGAGATATCACATCACCAATTGACGCACCACTTGCTCCCCTAGGCTCGGCGCTCGCGCTGCGCCCTGCGGGCCGGCTCGCGCGGCGGCCTCGCATCCGTTCCGGCACTGCCCTTCAAACGCCGGCCGGAACGGTCTCGGCGTTCTTCGCGCTCGAGGGTTACGACCGGCGTCATCGCGTCGCGACCTACGCATTGCACGTGATCAATGGCACGAAGTCCGTCTTGCTGTGCCGCACGTGGGTCGTCTCGCGTAACGGCGAGCCTGTGATGGCCTACCCGGTTCCCTTCGAGGTTGGGCCGCTCTCCACGTCGGAGACGCGCGTGCCCGTCTGGCCAAGCGATTTTACCTCCTTCGACGGCGCGGTTGCCGAGATCGCCGGCGAAGGTGTCCGCTGCATCGTCGAAGCGCCCGCACCCACGGTAAGGAAGGCCTCCTCGTACGTGGTCGTGGCGGCTGCGAGCCTCCTCTTTGGACTTCTTGCAATCGCCGCGGCGGCGGCGCTCGGCGGCGTGTTGCCGCGCATCGCGGCCTTCGCCGTCCCTCCGATAGCGCTCGCCGGCACGACGGTTCGAGCCGAGTACGGCGCCTCCGGCATCGGCAAGCTTTCCTACGTGGTCACCGCCCCAGACGGACGCCTGCTGCAGGGCGGGCCGCTCGCAGAACACTCCGGGTCGATCCCGATCGCCCTTCCGGCCGCGAAGGCTGCGGGCGCGTACACGCTACGCATGATGATGCAGGGGCCGCTGGGCAGCGTCGACGAGACGCGTGTTCTCAATGCAACCATCCCGCCCTTGTCGGGCGCCCGCGCCAAGGTCGCGCGAATCGGGTCGATTTCGGTTTCGCCGATAATCGCGAAGCCCGGCGAGATGGTCGAGGTCTCCTATGCTGCTACGGCGGAGAGAGGCTACGTGCGTCTACTCGGTCTCGATGGGACGATCTGGGGGCAAAAGCCCTTTTCGAGCCTCGGTGAGACGCAGTTCGTCGTTCCCTATTTCTCCGGCGTGCGAGAGATGCGCGTCCTCGTGCACGTGACCAGAGGGCAGACGAGCGCGCAATCGACGGCCGGAATGGTCGTGGCCGATCTAGCGGGCCGGCCCGTGAGCGGCGATTCCCAGGTTGTGGGCGACGACGAATCCGGATCGGGGTCGATCGCGAACGGCCCCGCAAACGGCACCTTCGCGGTTCTTACCCCGGAAGTGAAAAGCGGCAATCCGATCAAGATTCGCATCCTGTCGCCCCGCAACGGCCTGCGCGTCTCCCTTGCGGATAGCCAATCGCGCGAAATAGCCCATCTCGATGCCGGCACCGATGCCGACGTCGTTACGCTCCCGGCGCCAGCCGTTTCGGTTCCGACTCGCTACGTCGTCGTCGCGAGCTTTACGGACGGCTTCGGCCAAGAAAATATCGTCCAGCCCGTCATGATTCTGCCGTAGCGGCATTGCCGCTGGGCGAGGGCAATGATAAAATTGCGGCCCGCTTGAATAAGGCACTGGGTAAGGAGATTTATCGTGTCCAGCGATTGGCGAACGCGCTTAGGGTCATTTGCTGCGGGCCTCGGTTTTAGCCGGCTCAGCGACGACTTTTCGGACGGCACGGAAGGGACGGAAACGTCAGAGCGGGCCGCTGCCCAGACTTCGCGTCTTCGCAAAGTCCTCGACGACTTGAAGGCCGGGGATCCGAATAAAGGAAACGCGCCGACGGATCCGCCGGCCGGGACTGTGGTAGCCGAACCTGCAGCAGTCGGATCTAGGGCAATGCAACCTTTGGTGGCCGAGCCGGCCGTGAAGGTGCCAGCCCCAGAACCCGCGATCTTGCCCGTTAAAGCGCACATCGACGAAAACCCCGAAGCGAAAGTTGCGAAATTTACGGCCTCCGCGCCCGTTCTCAACGGGGAAAGGAAGGCGGAACCTGCGATGTCCGACGATGTTTTTCTGCTCGTAGCGGAGCAGCGCAAAGCGGCAGAAGCGCTGCTGCTCCAGGTAGCCGAGCTCGAACGGCGGCTCCAAACGGAAGCCCATGCGGCCCAAGCCGTCGCGGATTACAAGTGGGCTAAGGAAAAGGCCGAGGCAGCAGTGACCCTCGAGCAGCAGGCAAATGAGCTGGCTCACGCCGCCGTGGAGCATCACCGCGCGCTCGTATCCGAACGCCAAGAGACTGATAGTCTCGTCGTGAGCACGCGTGTCGATGCCGAGGCTGCGAAGGCGAAAGTAGAGGAGCTGCAGGAGCAGTTACGGGATGCGCGACGGCTCGTAGATCAGACCCTCTCCGCCCTCGAGCCACGTGAAGCTCGTGCAAAGGAGCTGGCCGCGAATGAGGCGGCGGCGCAAAGAAAAGCGGCGGAGGCCGCCGCAGGCGTCACCGCCTGTCAGTCTGCGCGCGCTCAAGCGGAAAAGGACGTCGAAGCTGCGCAAAAGCGCGCTGAGTCGCTTACCAGCGAGATTGCGGAGCTGTCGGCGCGCATCGCGCAACAGGCTGTGGAGGTAAAGCGCAGCCGCGAGGTTATCGCTAGCGCGAGGTAGCTACGCGCTCCGGCTCTGCGTGCGCCAACGGCGGATCCCTTCCTCGCGAAACTCCTCGCCCGCCGAATCCTCTCGCCAGGCTTCCGAGAAGGTCGCGCTCTCGCTGCGCGGCCGGCGCGCGAGCGGTATGTCATCGAAACGGACGCGCATCGATACGGAAACGCCTTCTCCAAAAACGACCGCCTGTTGCGCCGGCAGGCTCGGCAGCGCGCTGAGCATTGCATAGCCACTCTCAGGTAGCGCTCGCTCAACAAAGCGCTGATCGTGCTCGTTTCCCATCCGCAACGCAAAAACCGTTCCGCATTGTGAAAGCGCACTCAGCGAGAGTTCTGACGGCCGCTGCGAGACGAGCGCGAGCGATAGCCCGTACTTGCGGCCCTCCTTGGCAATACGCGTGATGGCTCGGGCGCCCGCAGCGAAATCGGTCCGCTCGTCTTGCGGCAGATAGCGATGGGCCTCCTCGCAGACCAGCAGAATCGGTGGCCGGCGCTCTGGGTCAGACCATAATGTGAAATCGAACATGACCCGGCACGACAGCGAGACGACCACGTCCGCGATCTCCGATGGCACACCGGAGAGATCGATGATCGTTAACGGCTTTCCGGCGACCGGAATGCTTAGAAGGTCGCCGACGAGTTTCGATAACGAATCTTGTTTCTCTAACGTATCGGTAAACAAGAACGAAAAACGCCGGTCCGCGCGCAACGATTCCAGGCGAGCTCGCAAGCGTAGATACGAGATGGCTCCATCGGCCTTATTGAGCCGGCCTACCTCCTCATTAAGGAAGCGAAGGATGTCGTGGACGGCAAACGGCGTGGGCGTATCCACGGTAATCCCTGAGGCAGAGCGGTCCACGCCGGCGTTGTGGCGACGTGCCCTGGTAATCACGTCTTTTAGAATGAGTGCCTGAGATTCTTGTTCCTGGTGCGTTCCGCCCCGCACAAGAATTCGGATCGCCTCTTCGAGATTGAAGAGCCAGAGCGGCAAATTTAAGTTATCGACATTGAGCACGTTGGCGAGATCGCCAAACGCCGCAGTGTATTCGTTGTGGGGATCCAGCAGAATGACGTGTGCGTTCGGCTGGTCGGCGAGAATCGCCGACAGGATCAACGTCACGGCGCACGACTTTCCGGATCCGCTTGCGCCCACTACGGCAAAGTGCCTTGAAAGAAGCTCGTCCACCATAACGAAAGCCGGCTGCGATTCATCGTGGCTCAGCGTACCGATTCTAACGTTGGAGGTCGACGGCCGTACGTACACGCTCATGAGATCGGCGCTCGTTGCCGGAACCACAAAAGCTCCCAAAGCCGGAGGATGCGAGACGCCGCGATGGAAGGTCGCGTGGTTGATTTGCGAACCGGTAATCTCGCCTAAAGGCGTCACCGCGACGCGCCGCTGAAACGAGGCGGCGTCGAGCTCCATCGAGTCAACGACTCCGACAACGTCGCTTTCCTTGCCGCGTATGACGACCATCGAACCGACGCGTACAGCCGTGTCGAAGTTAGTGTCGTTTTGGCCGGTGACCATGATCCTGGATCCCGCCAGGCCGGTTATTCGTCCGAGCGTTTCTTCCACGCGCTACACCTCGCTACAGTCGCGGGCGCGCGCGGAGATAAGGGAGTACGCGACCCTCATAAGGCCGATTTCGCTTTCGCTACGTTCATTAGTACCTATCCCTAATGTTTTGGTAGAGCCTGTGCATATTCGTACTACGTTGCTTGCTTCCTGGCAAGTCCTTCGGTTAAAAAGAAAAACCTCAAACAACCAGGCGCTTGCTATGGGCGTTGAGGCAGCAGCGGCCCCGTTCGTTCCCAGATCGAAACGCCGTCGGGCAGCGGCCACGAAAGGGAGAGCGGCCCCGACGCGTAGTTGTGGCTCGGATCGCCGGAGAAGTGCGCCGCGGACATCGGCACGCACAGGTTCGCAAAACCCCGCGAAAGCACCAAAGCCGGGCTCGGAAGGAGCAACGCCACGTGATCGGTTGAAACTGCAATGACCGGCGCGCCGTTGTTGGCATCTCTTTGCGCCTGGTTGAGCACGTCTTGGCTCGCCGCGGGGCCCATCAAGGTCCAGGTCGTGCTCGACGGCAGGTAGGCGATGAGCTGTGCGACGCTCAGGTACCCGCCGGTGGTTTTGAGATCGGGCTGCCCGTACGTCTTATCGATGACCATTCCGACGAAGGAGTTGCAGGAGGCGCCGTGGGGCTCACCCTCGGTGGTGCACGATGCGTTGGCCAATGCGACACCCTTCGTGACCGTGTTAAAGAGGTTGGGCGAATAGGAGTCCGAGACGTCCGGGCAGGCCGCGCGGGCGCCGGCTACGGTCGCCGCCGCGCAGAATCCGGCGACCAAGAGATAACGCGACGCCCGGCAGAGAGAGAATCCCTGGCTCATCCGATTCATTATAGATTACTCGGCGGCGACCGCAACGGCCATGGGACGGTACTGCGGTTTTTTGATGAAGAAGATCAGCGGAGTCGAAAGGACGAAAACGATGGCGGTGACGCGGAAGAGATAGTTGTAGGCGATCATGGCGGATTGCTGACTAACCATTCCCGTCAATTGTTGGGCGGAGTAGCCGTGAGTTTGGGTGACACCCGAGGCGAGGACGTTCCATGCAACGGCCGTCTGGTGCGTCAGCATGGTGGTTAAGATCGCGATGCCGAGGCTGCCGCCGAGCTGGCGGAGCAACGTGAAGACACCGGTCGCGCCGGCAAGTTCCGCCCGCGGAACGTCGCCGAGCGAGATCGTCGTGAGCGGAACGAAGAGGAACCCCAGCGCGAATCCCTGGACGAGTCGCGGCCAAAAGACATCCCAATAGCCGGCCTGCACGGTCAGGCCGCCCAAGAGCCAGGTAGACCAGGCAAAGAGGAGCGTTCCGAAGACGATCGACCAGCGCCCGTCGATGCGATTGAGAATCCGGCCGATGATCAGCATTGAAGCGGCCGTCGCAAAGGCACCCGGCATCAGCGCCATGCCGGTATCGAACGCCGTGAATCCCAGGATGGATTGAAAGAAGAGCGGCAAGATCAACGCCGTGCCGTAGAGCCCAAAGCCCATGATGATACCCAAGAACGATCCGATTGAGAACGATCGGAACTTGAAGACGTTAAGGTCCACGATTGGGTAGCGATCCTGTAGCGTCTTGACGACGAAAACGATTAAGGAAACGGCTGAAACCACCGTAAGGATCTGAATTGCCGGCGAGGAGAACCAGTCGTCGCGTTCGCCCTGCTCCAACACGAACTGCAGAGAGGCTAATCCGGCAGTGAGCAGGCCGACGCCGATCCAATCGATGCCGCCTTTGGCCTTGGCTATGAACTTTGGATCGGGAATGAAGGCGAGCGTCATCAGAAAGGCCGCGATGCCGATGGGAATGTTGATGTAGAAGATCAGCGGCCAGCTCGCGTTGTCGACGATCCAGCCGCCGAGTGTCGGTCCGATCGCCGGGCCGACCATGGCGCCCATGCCGAAAATCGCCATCGCGGCGCCGCGACGTTGCGGAGGAAAGGTTTCAAAGAGGATCGCCTGCGCGGTCGGCTGCAGAGCGCCGCCCCCCAGACCCTGAACGATGCGATAGAAAACCAACACCCAGATCGAGCGCGCCGTTCCGCAAAAGAACGATGCGACCGTAAAGAGCGCCAAAGAGATCGCGTAGAACCTCTTGCGCCCGAGCAAGGCGGTGAGCCACCCGTTGAGCGGCATCACGACCACGCTGGCCAGGATGTATCCGGTGGCGACCCACGCGACCTCGTCCACCGTTGCGCCGAGGTTGCCGCCGATCGTTTGGATGGCGACGTTGACGATGGTCGTGTCGATTATCGCCATGATCATCCCGAGCATCACGGTCACCGTAATCAGAGCGACCGGCGCGCCTTCGCGCTCTTTCATAAAGGCGTCCTACTTATCGTCGAACAAGGGACAGTTCGGTGCAGCCACCCTTCGATACGCCACGTAAGAGAACGGCCGCTCTTCTCGTAGCCGCGTTTGTGATCTTCGCGGCAATCGACGTATGCGCGTTTCGAACCGGTTTCTACCACGCCGTACTCGACCCATCTTCAAGTACCGGCAGTTTCGAATCGGCGATCGCGCAGTTCGCGGCCTTCCGCGGCGATCCGCGGCGCGACGTCTTGGTCTTGGGCGACTCGCGCATCTACTCGGGGCTCGATCCTGCGGCAGCAGGTTCCGCGGGTCGGCTGCGCTTTCTCAACGGCGGCGTGCCCGGGACGACGCCGCGCTGCTGGCCGTTTTTCGTGCGGGCGATCGATCCGCAAGCGCGGCGCTTTCGCGCCGTCGTCATCGCGGTCGATACCTATGCCGACGACGACACCGCGATCGGCAGCCTCGACGGCGACGATCGCTCGATGGACCTGCGCTACGTCGTCTTTCAAACCCGCTTAACGGACATTCCCAAGCTGGCCGGCTCGTTCTCAGACCCGCGCGAGCGCGTCGAGAACGGAATCGACCTTTTCTGGCGGGCTACCGAGCTGCGCGACGATGTTCAGGCGCTCGCCGCGAATCCGCTCGCGCGCGAAGCGGCAATCGAAGCGGCCCGCAAATCGCCGGCATACGATCCGCTTGCCGCTCACCCGCGAAGCGAGACGCTCGCCGGGCTGCACGCCGATTTCGCAACGAACACGATCGTCTACCCCCCCGGAACGAGCGACGACGAACGCACTGCGATCGCGACGCAAGTGCTCGCCGCTGCCAAGCCAAGTCCCTCGTACGCGCGCTACCGGGAGCAGTGGCTGGCGCCGATCGTAGCGCGCTACGAAGCCGGCGGAACGCCGGTCTTTTTCGTGCGAATTCCGACGCGCCCGGCGCATCGCGTGCCGTCGCCGCTTCCCAGTGGTTCGCTGGTCGAGATCGCACAAAACGATGGCGCGCGTCTGATTCCGGCCGCGAAATATCTCGCGCTCGAGCGCCCGGAACTCTTTGCCGACGAGGATCACCTCAATCGCGAGGGCAGCCTACGCTTTAGCCGCCTCCTGGGCGCGGACGTCGCGCGGGCGTTGGGGGAACAGCCGCGGAGTGCGCCGGTCTCGCTAATTTTCAGGTCAACCGCTCGGCCGGCATACCCCGCCGCGAATCGGCCAGCGGCAGGTCCGCCGGCGGGTCCGCAGAGTCAGCATCATTCGCTCTCGTGGTTTGCGGCGGCTTGCGGCATCGGAATTCCTCTGCGCTTCCAGTCGTACGAGTTCTGGCTTTTCTTTGCGATCGTCGCCGCGCTCTTCTATTGGCTGCCCCGCCGTGCGGGCCGTTACGTCTTGCTGGTTGCCAGCTACTATTTTTATGCACGCTGGAACGCGTGGTACGTGATCTTCTTATGGATCCTCACGGCGAGCGATTTTGCAATCGGTATTTGGCTTGAGCGCGCGCGAGTGGCCGGCGGGCGGCACGTTAAGCTGCTGCTCGGTGCGGGCGTCGCGGCGAACGTTGCATTCCTGGGGAGCTTCAAATACGCCAACTTTGGAAGCGGCACGGTCGCGGCGTTGATCGGCATGCACTCCAACCCGTGGCTCGTTAATCTCTTCGTGCCGATCGGCATCAGTTTCCATACGTTCCAAAGCATCTCGTATCTCGTGGATGTCTACCGCGGGCGTACGCCCGCCGTGCGAAAGCCGCTCGATTACGCGCTCTATCTGTCGTTTTTTCCGCAGTTGCTGGCCGGGCCGATCGTCCGCGCCGGTCTGTTCTTCGGCGAGCTATTTTCGTGGCGGCCGCCGGGACCCGACGACGTCAGTTACGGCTTAGCGCGCGCCGGGTTCGGTCTGTTGAAGAAAACCGCGATCGCCGATCCGTTCGCGTCGGTGGCAAATGCGTACTTCGATGGGATTGCAAGCCATCCGGGCGCGCTCGCGGCCTGGAGCGCGATCTTCGCTTTCAGCATGCAGATCTATTTCGATTTTTCGGGCTACAGCGACATCGCGATCGGGTGCGCAAGGCTTTTGGGCTTCGTCTTTCCGGAGAACTTCCGCATGCCGTATCTCGCGACGAGCATCGGCGATTTCTGGCACCGGTGGCACATCACGCTCTCCACTTGGCTGCGTGACTACCTCTACGTTCCTTTAGGCGGAAACCGCCACGGACAGTTGATGACGCTGCGCAACTTGATGGTCACGATGCTCTTGGGCGGTCTCTGGCACGGCGCGCAATGGACTTTCGTTGCTTGGGGCGGTTTTCACGGTGCGATGCTCTGCATCGAGCGGCTGCTCGGCATCGGCCGGCGAGGGAGTTCACCGGCCGGCATCGCGCTCGTCGCGCGTGTGACCCTCACGTTTGCGATCGTCACGCTGGGCTGGGTTCTTTTCCGGGCGCCAACCTTCGGCGTCGCCCTCGGGGTGTATCGCGCGCTCTTCGCCGGTGGGCCGGGCGCGTCGCTCCTAACGGGATGGCTGGCGGTGCTTGCCGCCGGCCTGGTCATTTTTGGAGCCGTGCGCTTGATGCTCGACCGCTGGAGCGGGGCACCGGCATGGCAAGGGCTGCGTCCCGGCCTCCAAGTGGGAGCGCTCGCCGGCTTGCTTCTGGCGCTCGCGCTCTTCTCGTGGCCCGGCGTCTCGCCGACCTTCATCTACTTCAAGTTCTAAAGGGCTAAGCAGTGGCTCCTGATGTAAACTATCGGGAATGCTCGAAGAAGAATACCAAGCGATTGCAATCTCCGAGTTTGAAGGCGCGCTCGTGATTACGCTGCGGGGCGAATGGGACGTCTCAAACCGGGAGCGCCTTCGAGATGCGTTGGCCTCGGTTGGAACACAGGGCGACGTCCTGATCGATCTGCGCGAAGCGAGCTTCTTTGATTCGACGGCGCTGGCCGAGCTGATCGCGCTCTACAAGCGTTTGGGCCGCGAGGGGCACCGCCTCGAGGCGCTGGTCGGCGAGAGCAACATGCGACGGCTGCTGGAGTTGACGAGCCTCGACAAACTGCTTGGCGTTTCAAGCATGCGCGCTCGCTACCTGATGAAGCGCCTGCCGCCGCCCACATGGCCGTCACGGGACCCGGCGTGATTCCATTGAGCGCGCATCGCGCGTCCCTCGAGCGCTATCTGGGCGAGATCGTCTTCCCGTTCAACTCCGTCGCGGGACGCATCATCGCCGAGCGTCTTCCGATTACGTATGCGCGCGATCCGGTTCGGCCTTGTCTGTTGCTCTGGGCGTGCGCGGCAAATGGCGGCGATACTGCCGATGCGCTTCCGGTCGCGGCCGCCTTCGATCTCTTCGACCGGTTCATGCTGTTGCACGACGAGCTGGCCGACGTCCGCGCCGGGACGATCGTCCGGTGGGGCCTAGGTCAGAGTCTCAATGCCGGCGACGCACTCTACGCCTTGGCGTTTCGCAGTCTTGCCAGTGACGTCGGCAATCCGGCGCGCCGACTCCGAGTGGCGCGGCTGGTCGGGGAAGCGGTTCTGGAAGCGATCACAGACCGCGAGGGCGCGACAGAAGGGCGCTGCGCGCTGACCGGAGCCGCGCTGCAGGCCGGCGCCATCATCGGCGGGGCCGGCGCCGACGTTGCGGCGACATTCGCGCAGGCGGGACGGGCGCTGGGGATGGCTGGTGAGACGAACGACAGCGAACGCGCGCAGCAGTTCGCGCTTGCATCCATTGGGGCGCTGCGGCCGTGCACGCGTAAAGAACACCTCGACGTTTTTGCGGAAGTCGCACTCTACGTTGCACGACAAGCTGCCTGATCGTTCGACCCCGTCGCGAAAGGCGGAGCATCTTCGAATCAACGTCGAACGCGACGTCGCTGCGAAAGGCCTGACTGCAGGCTTCGAGCGCTACGCGTTGACGCACCGCGCCCTGCCGGAGATCGATCTTGCCGACGTGGACACGTCGGTGCGCCTTTTCGGACGTACGCTTGCGGCGCCATTGCTGATCTCGTGCATGACGGGCGGAACCCCAGAGGCTACGGCGATTAATCGCCGTCTTGCGAAGGTCGCGGCGCACTGCGGCCTCGCGATGGGTCTGGGCTCCGGTCGCGTCCTGCTCGAGACCCCGGAGACGATCGAAAGCTTCGAGGTGCGCGCGGATGCTCCGGAAGTCTTGCTGTTTGCAAATCTCGGCGCAGTGCAACTGAACAAGGGCTACGGACTCGCGGAATGCCGGCGTCTCGTCGAGATGCTCAAAGCCGACGCGCTCGTATTGCACCTCAATCCGCTGCAAGAAGCGCTTCAGCCCGAAGGCGACACGTGCTTTCGCGGACTGCTTGGACGCATCTCCGAGTTATGCGCGCATGCCGATTTCCCGATCGTCGTCAAAGAAGTGGGCTGGGGCATCGGCGCAGCGGATGTGCGAGCGCTTTTCGACGCCGGCGTCGCAGCCGTGGACCTCGCCGGTGCCGGCGGCACGTCGTGGAGCGAGGTCGAGCGCTATCGGATCGCCGAACCGTGGCGCGCGCGAGTCGCCGGAGCATTCGCGGCGTGGGGCATTCCGACCGCACAAGCGATCGCCGATGCCCGCGCCGTCGCGCCGGAGGGGACGCTGATCGCCAGCGGAGGAATCCGGACCGGTCTCGAGGCCGCCAAGGCTTTGGCGCTTGGAGCCGACCTCGTGGGAATCGCCGGGCCCTTCCTTCGCGCTGCCGACAAGGGCCTCGAAACGGCGCTCGAGGTCGCCCGCGAATACGTGGAAACGCTGCGCGTAGCGATGTTTTGCGTGGGCGCTCAACGGCCGGCGGAGTTGCGTGGCCGGCTTGAATGTCGAACTTGACTAAGTGGACTAAGTCCGATAGACTAACGTCGCATCATGAAAAGTGTGAACATCCACGAAGCCAAGACCCACTTTTCGGCACTACTCGCGCGAGTCGAGGCCGGCGAGGAAGTCGTGATTGCGAAAGCGGGGCGTCCCATCGCCCGTCTGGTGCCGGCGCAAAGTCTCGCGCAACGCGAGCTGGGCTGGGACAGCGGCCTGAGCTTTTGGATAGCGGAAGATTTCGACGAGTACGTGCCGGAAGAGTTTGCCGAGTACGTCGAGTGAAGCTGCTGCTCGATACGCACGTCTGGCTCTGGATGGCATTGGCGCCGGAGCATCTCGGCGACGATTCGCGCTCGATGCTGGCAGACCGAAGGAATGCGCTCTTTCTCTCGATCGTCAGCGCATGGGAAATCGTCCTCAAAAACGCCCGCGGAAAACTCGAGCTTCCTATGGATGCGCCGACGTATCTGCGGTCGCGCCTTGCGCGCAGCGGGGCCGAGCTGCTGAACCTGTCGCTCGATCATCTCTTTGCGCTCAGTTCGCTCCCCGATCGTCACCGGAATCCGTTCGATCGCCTGCTTGTGGCCCAGGCGAAGATCGAAGGCATGAGTTTGATCTCGGCGGATCCGCACGTTCTTGCCTATCCCATCTTGACGATCGACGCGCGCCGGTGAATCTCGATCTGCGGGCCGCCGACGCATATTGCCGCGTGCTGACGCGCGGGCATTACGAGAACTTCTCCGTGGCGTCGCGCTTTGTGGATGCGACGAGGCGACTCGATCTCATGCGCATCTACGCCTTTTGCCGAACGACCGACGATCTCGGCGATGAGAGTCCGAACGGCACCGCGTTGGCGCGGCTCGAGCGCTGGAACGGCGAGGTTCGCGCGCTTTTTGCCGGCGTGCCGCCGATCCATCCGGTGCTCGTCGCATTGGCGGAAACGATCGAGCGCCGCGCCATTCTGGCGCAACCGTTTTTCGATCTGATCGAGGCCAACGTGCAGGATCAGCGCGTCACGCGGTATGCGACGTGGGAAGAACTCGACGCGTATTGCCGGCTTTCGGCAGCGCCGGTGGGCCGGATGGTGCTTCGAGTCTTCGGCGTAAGCGATGAGACCTCGGAGTCGCTCTCCGATGACGTCTGCATCGGCTTGCAGCTGGCCAACCACGCGCAAGACGTTCGGCACGACGCCGCCATCGGGCGCAAATACTTGGTTGAAAGCGACGTCGCTGCGGTGGGTCTGACGGGGGCCGCCGAGCGGATGGTGCAGCGCGCCCGTGGCTTGCTTGCTTCCGGGAAGCGGCTTGAGGCCTGCGTGCCGCGAGCGCTCCGGCTGCAACTGGCCCTCTACCGGATGGGAGGGTTGGCGATCTGCGACGCTATCGAAGCGCTCGGCTACCGGACGGAGCAGGAACGGCCGAGCCTTTCGACGCCGACGAAGGTATCGGTGGTGCTTCGCGCCGCAGTAGAGAGTTTTTCTCGAGGGCCGGCATAGATGATGATCGATACCGAGCAGCTCCGCGCAGAGCGATTCAACCGGGATATGGCCAAGCGCGAGGCGAGCAACTTCTACTGGGGCTTCATCTCGCTCAGCCATCACGAGCGAATGGCGATTTACGCGCTCTACAATTTTGCCAGGCAGGTGGACGATGAGGCCGACACCGTCGGAGTCGAAAATCTGCCGGCGCGCCTCGCCGTGCATCGCGCGCGCATCTCTGCGGCCGTGCGCCGCGACTACGGCGACGATCCGATCTTACGCGTGCTCTCCGAGGCAATCGAGCGGTATTCGATTCCGGAAGAAGAGCTTCAGATGCTCATCGACGGCGTCGAGATGGATTTTAGCCAATCGCGGTATCAGACGTTTGACGATCTCAAGGATTACTGCAATCTGGTTGCCTCGGTCGTGGGCCGGATGTGCGTGCGCATTTTTGGGTTCAGCGATCCGATCGCGCTAGAGCGTGCCGACGATCTCGGCCTCGCGCTCCAGCTCACCAACATCTTGCGCGACGTTCGCGAAGACGCCGTCGATATGAATCGAATTTACCTGCCGCAGGACGACCTCGCGCGATTCGATATCCCGGAATCGGCGCTTTTTTCGGGTGAGATTCGCCCGGGTTGGGACGAGCTGATCGCGGAGCAGGTCGCGCGGGCGCGAACCTATTTTGAGACGGGATACGAAGTGCTGCGCTATATCCCGCGCCGCCCCGCCGCGTGCGTGCAGACGATGGCCGGGATCTACGAAGAGCTGCTCAAGAAGATCGAACGCGAGCCGGGGCTTCCGTTGCGAGCTCGCGCCGCGCTCTCGAAGACGGAGAAGCTCCTCGTCGTGGTGCGGTCGTGGCTGTCGAGCGCGTAGCGGTCGTTGGAGGCGGTCTCGCCGGCTTAGCGGCGGGTCTTGCGCTCAAGGCATCCGGCGCTCACGTCGAACTCTTCGAGCGAAGCCGCATCCTCGGCGGACGCGCCACGTCTTTCGAGATCGACGGCGTGGAGGTCGACAACGGCCAGCACGTCTTCTTGGCGTGCTGCACGGAGTTCGTCAACTTCGCGAAGGCCGTCGGAATGAACGGTCAAATCCATCTGCAAGACCGATTCGACGCGACGATCCTCGCGCGAAGCGGGAAAGCCGGACGGCTGCGTACCGCGGCCTTACCGGCGCCGCTTCATTTGATTGGGTCGTTTGCGAGCTATTCGCACCTCGGCCTCGCGGGAAAACTGCGCATCGCTCGGGCACTGGCAGCGGCTCTCCTCGGCCAACCCCGCCCAAGCGAAACCTTCGAGGCATGGCTGACGCGCAACGGCCAAGGCGCGCAAGAGCGTGCGGCGTTTTGGGATCCGTTCTTTATTCCCGCGTTGAACGCGCCATTCGATCGCGTCGGAGCAACCGACGCGATGTTCGTGTTAAAGACCGCCTTTCTGCGCGACGCGGGCGCGGCGCGTTTCGGCTTCTCAAAAGTTCCGCTCGCGCACTTGGCTGCAGCCGCCGCAAAACAACTCGACGCCGTGCACACCTCAACAGGGGTGCTGTCTATCACCCCGACCGACGCGGCTGTCATCCTGAGCGCAGTCGAAGGACGACAGCCCAAGGGTGACGAGCAATTCGACGGAGTCGTACTTGCGGTCGGGCCCCGGCAGGCCGAACGAATTCTCGGCGACCCCGCGCGCTACGGCGTCGGCAATCTCGATAAATACGACCCGTACCCGATCATCGACGTCCACCTGTGGCACGACGGTGGAAGCATCGGCCGCGATTTCGTCGCGGCGCTCGAATCGCCGCTGCAGTGGATCTTCGAAAAAGAACCGGGCTATTTATGCTGCAGCTTCAGCGCCGCCGACGAATATCTGCGCCAGCCGACCGCGGAGCTCGAATCGCTCGCCTGGCGCGAAGCGCAAACGTTTCTGCCGGCGCTCAAAAACGCAACGCTCGTGCGAAGCGCCGTCACGCGAAACCCGGAAGCCACCTGGCTACCACGCGTCGGCGTGACGCGAACGCTTCAGCGCACCAACCATCCTGCCATCGCGATCGCGGGCTCGTGGACCGAGACGGGCTGGCCCGACACGATGGAGTCCGCCGTCCGCAGCGGCAACCTCGCAGCCGCCGTGTTGCTCTCGCCGGCCGGTCAACGCTCAGGATGACGAGTACCGATCCGCAGCTCGAGCGGCATTTGAAACGCGCGACCGACTGGCTCTTGCGCGAACAATCCACTGAAGGCTGGTGGTCGGGCGAACTCGAGACCAACGTCACGATGACGGCGGAGCACGTGTTGCTGTTCCGCTTCTTGGGCTTACCGCACGACGAGTTCGCGGCAGGGGCGATCGGCCACATGCTGAGGCACCAGCGCAGCGACGGATCGTGGGCGCTTTACTACGACGGTCCGGCCGATTTGAGCACGACGATCGAAGCGTACGTCGCGCTCAAAGTGCTGGGCGTCGATCCGTCACGCGACGAGATGCGCGGGGCGCTCCACGTTATCGTGCAGCAGGGCGGTGTGGCCAACGCGCGGGTCTTCACGAAGATTTGGCTGGCACTCTTCGGCGTCTATCCCTGGTCGGGTGTGCCGTCGTTGCCGCCCGAGCTGGTCTATTTTCCGCTCTGGATGCCGTTCAATCTTTACGATTTTGCCTGCTGGGCGCGCGGAACGGTCGCGCCGCTGACGATCGTCGTTTCGAAACGGCCGGTTCGCGAGCTGGGGGTCGACGTGAGCGAAATCATCGCGCCGGGCAGCGAGAAGGAGATGCATCGCGTCACCGGCTCGCGGCATTGGCTGATGTACGTCGAGAAGTTCCAGAAGCTCTACGAGCGTTTGCCGGTTCAACCGTTTCGCGACGATGCACGGCAGCGCGTGACTCAATGGATCGTCGAGCGGCAAGAGGCCGACGGGAGCTGGGGCGGCATTCAGCCGCCGTGGGTCTATTCGCTTATCGCGCTCGACCTGATGGGATATGGCGTCGATCATCCGGTGATGCGCAAAGGCATCGAAGGCATGCGCCGCTTTATCATCAACGAACGCGGCGATTGGCGCTTCCAGGCCTGCATGTCGCCGGTGTGGGATACGGCGTGGGCCGTGCGAGCGCTCGCCATGGCGGGCTTTGACCGATCGCACCCGGCGATGCAACGCGCCGTTACGTGGATACTGCGCGAACAGATTCCCGACGACGCGCCTGGCGACTGGCGCATGAAGTGCAAGGAGGCCCGCGGTAACGGCTGGGCCTTCGAGTTTGACAACGACGCCTATCCGGACATTGACGACACGACGATCGTCGTGCTGGCACTGCTCGAGGGCGGGGAGCGCAGTGCCGTCGCCGATTCGGTCGAGCGCGCGCGGCGTTGGACGCTGGCGATGGACTCGCGCAACGGCGCGTGGGCGGCGTTCGACCGGGACAATACTCGCGAGCTGCTCTACCGCATGCCGTTCTCGGATTTTGGAGCGATGATCGACCCGCCGACTGAAGACGTAACGGCGCACGTGCTGGAGATGCTCGCGGCCCTCGGCGAGGGCGTGTCGCATCCGGCCATTGATCGCGGCTTGGAGTACCTGCGCGCGACGCAAAAACCGTGGGGTTCCTGGTACGGACGCTGGGGCGTCAATCACGTCTACGGCACGTGGTGCGTGATCTCTGCGCTCTCCGCCTTACGCACCGGCGACGACATGATCGAGCGTGCCGTCGCGTGGCTAGTGTCGGTGCAGAATTCCGACGGCGGCTGGGGGGAAAGCTGCCACTCGTATGCCGACGAGTCGTTCGCCGGCATCGGGAGCAGCACGCCCTCGCAAACCGCCTGGGCCGTGCTCTCACTCCAACTTGCCGGCCATCCGCAACATCCGGCGGTCCGCCGGGGTCTTGCCTATCTGTGCGAGCGGCAGCGCGGCGACGGAACGTGGGACGAGCCCGAGTGCACCGGAACCGGTTTCCCTCGCGACTTTTATATCAACTACCACCTTTATCGCCATCTCTTCCCCACAATGGCCCTCGCCCAAGGGTAACGACGCCACCGACCCTGAAGGAACGTAATCCATGAGCATGCCCCTCCAACAAAAGATTGCCGTTGCCAAGTATATCGCCGGCAAGCGCCTGCGCGGCGAGAAGAAGTATCCGCTCGTGCTGGAGCTCGAGCCCCTGCTGCAATGCAATCTCGCGTGCGCGGGCTGCGGCAAGATCCAGCACCCCGAAGAGATTCTTCGCCAGCGCTTGAGCGTGGAAGACTGCATCGCCGCGGTCGAAGAATGTGGCGCGCCGATGGTTTCGATTGCCGGCGGCGAGCCGCTGGTGCACGATCAGATGCCGCAAATCGTCGAGGAGCTGGTCAAGCGCAAAAAGTACGTCTTTCTGTGCACCAACGCGCTGTTGCTGAAGAAGAAGATTCATCTCTTCAAGCCTTCGATCTATTTCGTTTGGATGATCCACCTCGATGGCATGCGCGAGCGCCACGATCAGTCGGTCTGCCGGCAAGGCGTCTTCGACAAAGCAATCGACGCCATCAAAGAAGCGAAGGCCGCCGGTTTTCGCGTCTTCACCAACACGACGTTCTTCGACCAGGACGGCCCGGAATCGATTCGCGAGGTCCTGGATTATCTCAACGATGACCTCAAAGTCGATATGATGCAGATCTCGCCGGCCTACGCCTATGAAAAGGCGCCCGACCAAGAGCACTTCCTAGGCGTAAAGAAAACCCGCGAAATCTTCACGCAGGTCTTCGCTGACGGCAAGCGCCGCAAGTGGCGCCTGAATCACAGCCCGCTCTACTTAGACTTCCTCGAGGGGAAGGTCGATTTCGAATGCACGCCGTGGGGGATTCCGTGCTACACGGTCTTCGGCTGGCAGCGTCCGTGCTACCTGATGAGCAAAGAGAGCTACGCCCGCACCTATCAGGAGCTGCTCGACGAAACCGACTGGTCCAAATACGGGCGCGGTAAACATGAGTCGTGCGAGAACTGCATGGCGCATTGCGGTTACGAGCCGACGGCCGTCATTCGCACGACAGGATCCATTAAGGAATCGATTCGCGCCGCAATGAACTAAGTGCCGGTGAAATCTAGTCGCCTCGGTTTGGCAATTGCGCTCGCTTGGCTCGTAGCGTGTTCCGGCCGAGGCAGCGGTCCGGCCAACCCCTTGCCGCAGATTCCTTTAGCTCAAGGGGGAGCTCGGGAGTCGCTGCACACCGAGCTTCCGGAACCCCCGGGCGTTCGATCGGTGGACGGCGTCGCGAAAGTCTCGCTGGTTGCTCAGGAAAACTACACGACGGGGCAGCCGACGTTCGCTTATAAAGGCGTGCTCGCAGTAATTCCGACGATCGTGGTCAAACCCGGCGACACGATCGACGTCAAGGTAAGCGACGAACTTCCAACCGAGCCGCCGCCCGGGACGGCGCTCGGCCCGATGACCGACATGGGCGACGCGGACGACATGAACCTGCACTTCCACGGCCTCGGATCCTCTCCGAAAAAGCCGGGCGACGACGTTCTTACCACCCTCGCCGCGCCCGGCCAAACGCTGCATTATGTCGTGCACGTGCCCACCAATCAGGAGCCGGGCCTCTACTGGTACCATCCGCACGTGCACGGCGAGACTAGCTTTCAAGTCGGAGAGAGCGGCATGTCGGGTGCGATCGTCGTCGAGGGACTCGAACGCCATCTGCCGGGCCTTTCGAAAATGAAGCAGCGGCTGATCGTCGTGCGCGCGACGGGAATTGGCGATGACGCGCACCCGCAACACAGCAACACCGCTCCCTGCACTACCCGAGACCATCTCACCGTTTCGCTCAACGATGCGGTGCGTCCGGACATCACAATTGCGCCCGGGGAAAAGCAGTTCTTCCGGTTGCTCAATGCGACCGGGCATAAGACGCTGCGCCTCAATGTCGAAGGCGAAAAACTCGAACTCGTTGCCGTGGACGGTTTTGCGCTCGACACCTATCCCGGCACGCCGCCGACAAAGATGGAATCGACGCTAATCGTGCCCCCGGCCTCGCGTGCCGAGTTCGTCGTCACCGGGCCCGCGAGCGGTCACGCGAAGTTCCGGACGCTCTGCTATGACACCGGACCCAACGGCGATCCAGATCCCGAAATACTCCTTGCAAACCTCAAAGCGCCGCAGGGCCGGGAGCGCGGGACTTACTCGCCGGAACCGCTTGCCGTCGGCTCGGCGCTTCCACGCAACGCTTATACAACGCAGCTTCCGCCGCCCGCGACGAAGCGCGTCGTCGTTTTTAGCGAGAACCCGAAGCCGGAGTTTTTCATCAACGGCAAAGCTTACTCGACGAAGGCGAAGCCGATGTTCGTCGTCCACGTCGGTACGGTTGAAGAGTGGCACGTCGTGAACGTCACGCAAGAGGTGCACGACTTTCACATCCACCAGCTTCACTTCTTGGTGCAGAAAATCAACGGGGTCCCCGTCAGCCACCCGTTCTGGGCCGATAGCTTCATTATTCCGCATCGCTCCACAACCGGAAGCAAAGGCGTCCCGGGTTCGCTCGATCTCTTGATGAACTTCCGCGACCCGCTCATTCGCGGCGAGTTCCTCTTCCATTGCCACATCCTCGATCATGAAGATCAAGGTATGATGGCTAAGATCGAAGCAATCTAGCCCGACGTGCCCGGGTACTTATAACGCATCACTTTTTGTAAGTTGATGCCGCGGATGATGCCGTCTGCGTGGTAGGTCAGTCCCCACGAGTCGATCGACGACATGTCCGGGAAGATGCAGGCTTCCAGCGTTTGGTCGACCGATTTTTTGTTGTACCAGCCGCCGCCGGCGCCCGAAGTTCCGCCGAACTGATCCGAACCGCCCAATAGCGTGCAGTAGCACGACGCGGGATTTCCCGAGCACGAGCCGATCGTAGGCTTCAAGATATAGGCCAACGCGGCCAGCGACGGTTTGGTCGTGTAGAGCGTCTCCAACAGAATATGGATACGCGAGCCGTCTTTCTTGTTTGTGTATTGGCAAAAGGCTCGTTCGCCCGCGAGAAAGAGCAGATTTGACGAGTTGCTGCCGTAGACCGGACGGCGAACCTCGACCTCTCCGCCGGTCTGTTTGCAGTATGCGGCCGCGGCGGTTTGCGCGACAGCCGGCGCGGAGATTGCCGGGACGGGAGCCGACGCGTTTGCGCCGATGCCGCCGCATCCCGCAAATGCGACGCTTGCAACGCTCAGCAGTGCTAGAAATTGAAGTTTCATATCACCGTACTACCGTGCGCCCTTGTGGCAGGCCTTTGCTCCAAGGAAACACCCTGGCAATACGAGTAGTGTAGGATGGCGCCTATGATCAACGGAGAAGCGATTATTGCGGCCGTGCTCTCACTTCGGGACGCGACCGAACAAAGTTTCAAACGTCTCGAAGCCGAGGTCGCCGGCCTCGCGCGCCGCCTCGAGAAGGTGGAACTTCGTCTTGATGCCCTAGAGAAGCGATTTGATGCCCTGGAGACGCGGCTCGACCGGTTCGAGGTCAAGGTGCTCCAGCGTTTCGACTCGCTCGACGCGCGCCTGACTGCCGTCGAAAGATAGGAACCGATCGCGCACCGCGATCGCGTCTTCCTGACCGGGGCAACCGGATTCGTCGGCTCGCACATTCTGGGCGAGCTGCTCGAGGCCGGCTATCAAGTGCGCGCCCTCGTGCGTCCTTCGACTGCGCTCAGGATGAGACGTGCGGTAGACGAGCGGGCGGAGCCGGTCGAGGGCGACCTGAGCAATGTCGGCGCCTTCGCGCACTCGCTTCAAGGATGTCGCTACGTCGTCCACTGCGCGGCGCTGTACACGTTCGCGCCGCGGGCCAAGCGCGAGATCGCGGCGGTCAACGTCGAGGGAACCGCGAGCCTCATGCTCGCAGCCGAGCTCGCCGGCGTCGAGCGCGTCGTCCTTACGTCCAGCTCCGCCACGCTCGGTCACGCGCACAGCGGCTACCACCGCTCCAAACTCGACCAAGAACGTGCCGCCTTTGCGTCGCGGGCTCCGGTGATCGCGCTGCTTCCGACGGCCCCCATTGGGCCGGGCGATTCGAAGCCGACGCCGACCGGCAAGCTCGTGCTCGATTTTGCGCGAGGGAAGATCGTGGCGAAAGCGCCGGGAAGCGGCGGCATGAACCTGGTTGCCGTCGAGGACGTCGCCCGCGCTCACGTGGCCGCGTTGGAGCGGGGAAAAATCGGCGAACGCTACGTGATCGGCGGCGAGAATCTCGCGATGGACGAGATTTGGCGGCGGCTGGCCGAAGTCACCGGCCGCCCGATGCCGAAATGGCGCGCGCCCTACGCGTTGGCACTGGCTGCGGCGTATGGTGACGAGCTGCGTTGCCGCATCGCCGCTTGCGAGCCGAACGTTCCGCTGGAAGGCGTTCGATTATCGCGCGAGCGCATGTACGCGGACTCGTCCAAAGCCCGCGCCGAACTCGGCTACGAAGCCTCTGCAATAAAGACGGCGCTCGAACGCGCCGTCAAGTGGTACCGGGACTCGGGGATGGCCTAGCCCTTCAAAAACGGCTTGCCTTCGTGTGCGACCAACAGGTCGTGCATGTCGTTGGCGTGGTCTTCCTCTTGGGCCAGAATGCCTTCGAGCATGATGCGCGTGGTTGGGTCCTTATCGCCGAAGAAACGAATCAGATCGCGATAGTGCTCGACCGCGATGCGTTCCGCCACCAGATTCTCTTTGATCATGTCGATCAGTTTCGTCGCGGTGCCGTATTCGGTTGCCGAGCGCGTATTGAGGCCCTGCGGGTCCATGTTGGGCGTCCCGCCAAGTTGATTGATGCGGTTGGCGATCTTCTCCATATGTTCGGTTTCGTCACGCGCGTGCTCGGCGAACTCGCCTTTGACGCTTTCGCTGTCGATGCCGACCGCCGCGATGTTGTGCATCGTGTAGCGGAGAACGCAAACGATCTCCGTGGCCAAGGCACCCTGTAGAAGCTCTATCGCTTGAGCTACGTCGCCTCCGTAGTTTTGCGTGAGCGCGCCTTGCTCCATATTCTCTTTCGCGCGCCGGCGCAGTTCAGTGATGTCGGTGAGGAAAGGCTGGCTGGACGTCGTCATGACAGGCTCCTTTTTCCCGAAAGCGTAAGACTCATGCTACTCGAGGGCAATTCCTTGGTCGCCCGCGAGGGTCAGGCCTCCCACATGCTACGATGCACCGATGACGATGCCTCCGTCGGCAAGCCCGAGCGTCACCCTGATCGCGGCGACGTCGCTGGAATGCCAAGCGTTGCGGCGCGTGCTTCCCGAGGCGCGGGTCGTGCAGGTCGGGATTGCGCTTGCGAAGTTGAGGGGTCCGCTCGGCGACACGGTCGTGAGCTGTGGGCTCGCAGGGGGATTGCGGGCCGATCTTCCGACCGGAACGGTCTTGATTCCGCGAGAGGTTCGCCGCCCAAACGGAGACGCGCTGATCTGCGATCGCGAGCTGGTTGAGGCGCTGACGCAGGGCGCGCGCTCGCTGGGAATCGAGCCGATTCTTGATGCGATGCTCACGGCAGACGCGATCGTCAACGGAGCGGCGCGCGAGATGTGGGCGGCGCAAGGATATGCCGGAGTCGACATGGAGACCGGCTGCATCGCCGCGCTGCGCGTTGCGGCGGTGCGCGTCGTGCTCGACACGCCCGGTCACGAGCTTTCGGCCGAATGGCGCACGCCGCTGCGGGCGATGCTCAAACCTGGGAATTGGCCGCAAGCCGCGTGGTTGGCGCGAGAGGCGCCGCGCGCGGCCAGGCTGGCCGCATTGGTACTTGGAGCAACGCAGGGCATCGGCGCGCGGGTGCGTATATCGCGCCAATGGTAATCGAGCGCATCGACTCCCCAGCCGACGTCAAACGGCTGAAGCGCGAAGAGATCGACGTCCTCGCAAGTGAGATCCGCGAACTTCTGGTCAGCACCTGCGCCGTCAACGGCGGGCATCTCGCGCCCAATCTAGGTGTCGTCGAGCTGACGCTGGCGTTGCATCGGGTGCTCGACCTTCCGACGGACAAACTCGTCTGGGACGTTAGCCATCAGACGTACGTCCATAAGATCCTCACCGGCCGGCGCGACCGGTTCGGGACGATCCGCAAGGGCGGCGGTCTCTCCGGTTTTGCAATGCGCAGCGAATCACCGTACGACCCCTTTGGGGCGGGGCACGCGAGTACCTCAGTCGCCTCGGCGCTCGGCATGGCCTTGGCCCGCGATTTGGTCGGCGGCGACGAGACCGTCGTTGCGGTGCTCGGCGACGGCGCGCTCACCGGCGGGCTCGCGTACGAAGCGCTCAACAACGCCGGTGCGCTCAGAAGCCCGTTCATCGTCATTTTGAACGATAACGAGATGTCGATTGCGCCTAACGTTGGTTCGATCGCGGCCTATCTCTCCGTCTTGCGCACCAAACCGTTTGCGAACTTCGTCAGGCGAACCGGAAAGGAAATGCTCAAGCGCATTCCTTTGGGGTCGGCGGCGAAGCGCGCCATTGAAGGCGCAGAGATCGGCGCAATGCACTTCATCGGCCCCGCCGAAAAGGCCGCCGTAATCTTCGAGGAGCTAGGATTCCGGTACATCGGCCCGGTTGACGGCCACAACTACGACGTGCTCGTCGATGCGCTGCAAACCGCAAAGGATTTCGACCGCCCCGTGCTGCTGCACGTTCGCACGGTAAAAGGAAAAGGCTACGAGCCGGCCGAGCGCGACTCGCGAACCTTTCACGGCATCGGCGCCAACGCGTTCGAGCCGAGCAACGGCGGCAAGAAGAGCGCGCCAGGCGGGCGTCCGAAGTTTTCCGACGTTTTCGCTGACGCCATGATCGCCGTTGCCGAAAAGGACCCACGTGTGGTCGGCATCACTGCGGCAATGCCCGACGGCACCGGCCTTGCCAAGTTTGCAAGACGCTTTCCGGAGAGGTACTTCGACGTCGGCATAGCGGAAGCGCACGCGGTCTGCTTTGCGGCGGGCCTAGCATCGAGCGGATTGCGGCCGGTCTGCGCTATCTACTCGACCTTCTTGCAGCGCGCTTACGACCAAGTCGTACACGATGTGGTCGTTCAGAGTCTGCCGGTAGTCTTCTGCATGGACCGGGCGGGTTTCGTAGGCGACGACGGTCCGACGCACATGGGTCTCTACGATATCGCATTCATGCGCACGCTGCCCAACATGACACTGATGGCTCCGCGGAATGAGGCCGAGCTGCAGCCCATGTTGGAGCACGCGCTCTCGCTCAATGCCCCTTCGGGGATACGCTATCCGCGCGGCTCGACCAGCGGCCGTCACGACCTTCCGCTCGCCCCGCTCGTGCACGGTAAGGCGGAGGTGTTGCGCCGGGGCCGCGACGTAGCGATTCTGGCCTACGGGACGAGCGTGGACATCGCCCTGGACGCATTCGATGCTTTGAGCGACGGGCCGCAAATCACCATAATCAACGCCCGTTTTGCCAAGCCGCTGGACGAGGCGCTGCTGCTCGCGCTCGAGCGCGACCACACCCACCTGATTACCCTGGAAGAGCATTCGCTGGCGGGCGGCTTCGGTTCGGCGGTCGCGGAGTTCGTCTCGGATCGGGGCCTGAAGCTTCGAGTCGAGCGAATGGGTGTTCCGAGCGTATTGGTGCAGCACGATTCGCAGGAGAAGCAGCGAGCGCTCTTCGGCCTTACCGGGGACGCACTCGCCGGCCGCGTTCGGCAGATCTACGCACGCGAAATGGCGCCGGCCTCTGTTGGACGCTAGGCCGATCCGCTCGATCGCCCTACTGACAGCCAACTATGCGTCTCTAACTAGCAAGCCTTGCGAGGAAGCCGGGCCCTTCGGCCCCTTGCCAGTGGGTCCGAAGTCGCCCGCTTCCTTGAACGCGCGGCACGGCAAGCATCGCGCCCTAGCGGCTTTGACCACGATCGAGTGGCGCTCCTCAGCCGTTAGCGCTTTAGCGCGGGCTTTACCGCCGACCTTGCCGCCCTTGCGACCGAGCGCGACCGCATGGGGTTTTCTTGGGGGCTGGCGGCTTGACGGGTTTGGTAGGCTTAGGTGGTTCCTGGAGGGTGACGATCGCCAGGTCGCCGGTGGTAAAGCCATCCCCCAAGCATTCCTACGGCGATCGCGATTAGGCCGAGGCTTGTTACCCAATGCATGCGATATAAGACCGCGAGCGCTCCCATAAACACAACGAGGCCTCCCATGCCGAAAACCTGCCGAGCGTTCATAACATAGCCAGATTCGACAAATATCTAACTGACCCACTACCCGCCAAGCAGGTATCCTTGACGGTCCCGGCGACGGGTGATAGACTCGTACCCTATGCCCCGGGGCGCTTGATAGCTGCCACAAAAAGAAGGGCGAGACACCTCCGGTAAGCGGAGCCCGTGTTTCGTCTTTTTGGTGTGCCCTGCGGCGAGTAGCAGACCTGCAATCGTTTATTTATCATTTATCCACCGAGAAAGAGAGTAATGGCGAAGACGACAGCTCCGAAGTCCCCAGCGAAGAGCTCGGGCGACACCAAGGGCAGGTCGAGGCGCTCTACTGCCTCGTCGAAGGTCGGAATGGACGGAATCAGCACCTCCCGCGCCATGCCCTCGACCTTCCCGATGCCTACCGGGGCGTTCACGGTCGAGCAGAGCCCGGACCCGGGGCCTAAGCGCGAACGGCTTTCCTTTGGCAAAATTCCGCACGTGCTCGAAGTGCCCAACCTCATCGAACTGCAGAAGGCGAGCTTCAATTGGTTTAAGACCGAAGGTCTCGCGGAGGCCTTCGCCTCGATTTCGCCCATCAAGGATTTCACCGGCAACTTAATTCTGGAGTTCGGCGAGCATTCGCTGGGCGAGCCCAAGTATTCGATCGAGGAGTGCCGCGAACGCGACATGACCTACAGCGCGCCGCTTCGCGTCCGCGTTCGTTTGATTACGGCTGAGTCGGGCGAAATCAAAGGCATTCCCGACCAAGAGATCTTCATGGGCGATTTTCCGCTCATGACCGACAAGGGCACCTTCATGATCAACGGCGCCGAGCGCGTGATCGTGAGCCAACTCGTGCGTTCGCCGGGCGTCTATTACAGCCAAGACGTCGACACGAACTCGCGCCCGACGTATAACGCGACGATCATCCCCAACCGTGGTGCCTGGATCGAGTTCGAGACCGACAACGGTACGAAGAACGACGAGACCGAGGGTACGATCGGCGTCCGCATCGACAAGAACCGCAAGATCTACGTCTCGACCTTCATCCGCGCGCTTTCTCGCCCCGATCTCGGGCTCGATTGGGAGACCGACGAGGCGATTGTGCGCCTTTTCGACGACAGTCCGCTGGTTCGCAACTCGATCGAAAAAGACAAGGACATCAAGACCCGCGAGGACGCGCTCAAAGAGATCTACAAGAAGCTGCGTCCCGGCGAGCCCGAGAATGCCGAGAACGCCGAGAAACTTCTGGAGTCGCTCTTCTTCGACGAGAAACGCTACGATCTCGCGGGAGTCGGCCGCTACAAGCTCAACGGCAAGTTCCATTACCGCATCGAGAATCCCGACGTTGACGCTCGGGTGGAGCGTCCGCACGTCGTAATCGACGAATACGCCGATGCCGGGCTCGAGATGCCGGCGATGGGTGCGCGGTGTCTGTCGCGGGGCGACATGGTAGCCGTGATTCGGCGCTTGATCAAAGTCGCAACGGGCATCGTCCCCAAGGACGACATCGACCATCTCGGCAATCGCCGGGTTCGTTCGGTCGGCGAGCTGCTGCAGAACCAGTTCCGCGTCGGCTTGCTGCGTCTGGAACGCGTCGTGCGCGAACGGATGACCGTGCAAGACATCGAAACGGTCACGCCGCAGGCGTTGATCAACATTCGTCCGGTCGTCGCGGCGATTAAAGAGTTCTTCGGGTCGTCGCAGCTTTCGCAGTTCATGGACCAGACCAACTCGTTGGCGGAGTTGACGCACAAGCGGCGCTTGTCGGCACTCGGCCCGGGCGGCCTCTCGCGCGAACGCGCGGGCTTCGAAGTACGCGACGTCCATCACTCGCACTACGGCCGCATCTGTCCGATCGAGACGCCGGAAGGCCCGAACATTGGATTGATCGGTTCGCTGGCGACCTACGGACGCGTCAACCGGTTCGGCTTCATCGAGACGCCTTATCGCGTCGTGCGTGAGGGAATCGTCAGCGACGAGATCGTCTATCTCACCGCGGATCGCGAAGACGAATACATCATCGCGCAGGCCAACACGCCGGTCGACGCGGCAAGCGGAAAGATCACCGCCGACTCGGTCGTCTGCCGCTATGCCGAGGAGTATATCGAAGAGCCGGCTGGGCGCGTCCAGCTCATGGACGTGTCGCCCAAGCAGATCGTCTCGGTTGCGACGGCGCTGATTCCGTTCTTGGAACACGACGACGCCAACCGGGCGTTGATGGGTGCGAACATGCAGCGTCAGGCCGTGCCGCTGCTGCGCCCCGACGCGCCGATCGTCGGCACCGGCATGGAGTATCGCGCCGCCAAAGACTCGGGGAGCCTGCTGATCGCCGATGAAGCCGGCACCGTTACGTCGGTGGATGCGAAAGGCGTTACCGTGCGAAACGCGGAGGGAATCGATAAGACCTACGATTTGCTCAAGTTCGTGCGCAGTAATGCCGGAACGTGCATCAACCAGCGCCCGATCGTGGCCGTCGGCGACGATGTCGAGGCCGGTCAAGTGATGGTCGACGGTCCGTCTTCGGATCAGGGCGAGTTGGCTTTGGGCCAAAACGTGCTTGTGGCATTCATGCCGTGGGAAGGCTATAACTACGAAGACGCCATCCTGATCAGCGAGCGCATGGTCAAAGAGGATCGCTTTACCTCGATTCACATCGAGGAGTACGAATGCGAAGCGCGCGACACGAAGCTCGGGCCCGAAGAGATCACGCGCGACATTCCCAACGTCGGCGAAGACGCGCTCAAGGATCTCGACGAGCGCGGCATCATTCGCATCGGTGCCGAAGTGCGCCCCGAGGACATCCTCGTCGGCAAGGTTACGCCCAAGGGCGAAACCGAGCTGACCGCCGAGGAACGGCTCCTGCGCGCCATCTTCGGCGAAAAGTCTCGCGAAGTTCGCGACACGAGTCTGAAAGTTCCTCACGGCGAGAAGGGCAAGATCATCGACGTCAAGGTCTTCTCGCGCGAAAACGGCGACGAGCTTTCGCCCGGCGTCAACCATCTGGTGCGCGTCTACGTTGCGCAGAAGCGCAAGATTCTCCAAGGGGACAAGATGGCGGGCCGTCACGGCAACAAGGGCGTCATTGCCAAAGTGCTGCCGGAAGAGGATATGCCGTATATGGAGGATGGGTCGCCCGTCGACATCGTGCTCAACCCGCTCGGCGTGCCGTCGCGTATGAACCTAGGACAGATCATGGAGACGCACCTGGGCTGGGCGGCGCGCATGCTCGGCATGAGCGTGGCAACTCCGGTATTCGACGGCGCGCACGCCGAGGATATCGCCGAATGGCTGCAAGACGCCGGTCTTCCGGCCGACGGTAAAACGTGGTTGCGCGACGGTCGCAGCGGTGAGCGTTTCTCTCGGCCGATTACGGTTGGCATGATCTACATGCTCAAGCTCGCGCACTTAGTCGACGACAAGATCCACGCGCGCTCGACCGGCCCATACTCGATGATCACGCAACAGCCGCTGGGCGGCAAGGCGCAGTTCGGCGGTCAGCGTTTCGGTGAGATGGAAGTCTGGGCGCTGGAGGCTTATGGCGCCGCATATACGCTCCAGGAACTGCTCACCGTGAAGTCCGACGACGTCGTCGGACGCGTCAAAACCTACGAAGCGATCGTCAAGGGCGAGAACGTGATGGAGCCTGGCGTTCCGGAGTCGTTCAAGGTGCTCATCAAGGAGCTCCAGTCGCTTGCGCTCGACGTGAAGGTGCTCACCGAGAACCGCGAAGAGGTCGACATCAAGACGCCCGAAGACGAGATGGGCGAGAGCGAGCGCCGCGAGTACGGGCTGTTAATGGGCGACGAGCAGAGTGCCGTTTCGCAGACCGTGGTCGCGACGCGCGAAGCGGTTGCCGAAGCGCCGGTCGAGGTCGAAGAAGAGGAAGAAGAGGAAATCGACGACAGCAAACCGCTCGATGCAGGCGCGCCGATCATCGCGCCGCCGGTCGTAGCGCCGGTCGCGGAAATCGAAGCCGAAGAGGTCTTCGAGGAGGAGACAGAGACCCCCGACGATGAGGTCGAGGGTCCGCAAGGCTACGAGCTCGAGGAAGAAGACGAAGACGTCGTCTACGAGGACGAAAAACCCGCCTACGAAGGGGACGAAGAAGAGACTCCCTTTACCGAAAACCCACCCGAAGAGGAGTTCTAGCCGCCCGTGTCACCCTGAGCGCAGGGCGACACGGGAACCGGCTCGACGCTAGCCCTTCATGCAGGTCGTCGCGACCATTACGCGGCGGCCTGTTTTTGTTTCCGTGAATGACGACGAGGACGTCGTCTTCGTCGGGCTGACCTTGACGGTAGTGATATCGGTCTGACTATTGACGTCCGGCCCCGCCACGAAAGAGATGTCGTGCCAGACGATCTGGTTGCCGTTCCAGCCTTTCGAAAACGATAGCCCGTAACCGCCGCCGTCGCCGTAGGATACATCGACCCAACGGTTCGCATCGGGATCGTACGTGATCTTATCCCAGGTTCTCAGCGTAGTCGGAACCCACGACGTCTTGGGAGTTGTGGACGTTTCGCTCATCCAGTAGCCCGTCGGATCCAGCGAGTACGTGGAAATGGTCGTAAATGCGCGGGGACGGCGCGAGCTCTTGGACGAGCAGGTCCAGGTTCCCACCAGGAAGCTGGATGACGAAAAGTCCGGCTTGCGCGGCGCGGGTATGGGGGTGCTCTCGACCTGGGCGAAGCTCGTGGCCGGAACGAGGGCTGCGAGCAGAACCGCCGCAGCAATGATGACGCGTGATGTACACATAGAATCTCCTATTAGGTAAAGCGAGGTAGCGGCCCCGATGGGCAAAGCGAGAAATCGCCGGTCTGCAAGGTTGGGCGGATTGCCCGAAGGCGCCTTCTGAGAAGCACTGCAGGGCAAGCGAGGGCGACTGCTGCAATAGCGCTGTCGTGAAGATCGGCGTTGTCGGCACTGGGCGAATGGGAGCAAATATCGCGCTGCGCTTGCACGACGTCGGGTATCCAGTCGTGGCGCTTTACGACGTGCGGCCCGAGTCGGCCATCGCCGTGGCCGCCGAAACCGGCGCTGAGGTAACTTTGTCGCTGGGTCGTGTCGCGGAGCTTGCCGACGTCGTCGTGACCGTCGTCACCGACGACGCGGCGATGTATCAGATCTTCGCGCCGGAGGGTGACTCGCTGTTGACCAACGCGCGGGGCCGGGTCTTTTTGAACTGCGCCACGGTCTCGCCGGCGGTTCATTGCGAAGTGGAGCGGCTGGTGGCCTCGCGCGGCGGCGACTCGCTCGAAGCGTGCATGGCCAGCTCGATACCGCAGGCGCGAAACGGCACGCTGTACCTGATGATAGGCGGCCGGCCAGAGGTCTTCGAACGCGTAAAGCCGCTGCTCGAAAAGATGAGCGCGTCGCTGAAGTACGTCGGTGAGGCCGGCAAAGCCGCGCAAGTCAAAGCGCTCGTTAACATGGTCATGAACGTCAACACTGCGGGTCTTGCCGAAGGGCTCGGCCTTGGCGACGCGCTCGGCTTGGATCTCGACTTGTTGCGCGAAGTATTCTCGCAGACCGGCGCGAACTCGCGCGTGCTCGAAACCGACGGCGCCGACATGCAGCACCGCGATCACGACGTTTATTTCTCTGCCGCGCACGCCGCCAAAGATTGCGGTATCGCGCTGGCTCTTGCAAAAGAGGCAGGACTTCCTCTCCCGCTTGCAGCGGCGGCTTTCAAGCAGTACGAGCTCATGAAGGCTATGGGATTGGGCGAGCTGGACAAATCCGCCGTGTCGGAACTCACTTTTAAATCGCGCCGTTAAATCGTAACGCGTTTCAACAAACGCAACGAGTTTTCAACGGCATATTAATTCTGTAGCGTGACGAGCGAAGAGGCTGAAACTTCCCTGAGGCCGTCCGAAAATTAGAATCCGCCGCAATTGTGCGGCAGTGTTCCCTTTGAGGACTTCATGATGCGAACAGCGCTCGCCACACTTTGCATTCTGTTCGTAACCTGCGCTCAGGTAGTACGGGCAGATACTCTCTCCGATGCTGCGCCTGCGGACGAATACTTCGGTCCGGCGCAACAGAGCGTTCTCGAAATTGAATCACCTCGAACTCGCGATCTTCGATTGGCAGCACAAGTATCCACGGGATCCGTGGCTGGCGCGTATGCTCTCTCACCTGGTGCGCGAGTATTGGCGCGCCGGCCAGAGTTCCAGCGATGGAGGATCGGTAGCCCTGGCGCTGATGCGCGAGTCCTACAGCGATTCGCCGTGGACCGCAGCTACCGAAATAAAATGCCAGAGCGCCCGGCCCATGCCGGGCGCTCCCAACTATCGTGGTATCATGACGGCGATGACTACGAAGAGTTCGATCTTAGAGCCCGCGATTGCGGAGTATATCGCCGACGCCACCGTGCGCGAGCACCCGACGCTCCGGGAGCTGCGCGAAGAGACTGCACGTCTGTCGCAGTGGCGCATGGCGATTGGTCCCGAGCAGGGCCAGCTCATGGCGCTGCTGGCGCACACGATCGGGGCGCGGCGGTACTTGGAAATCGGCGTCTTTACCGGGTACAGCTCGTTGGCGATGGCGCTGGCCCTGCCTCCCGATGGCTACATCCTGGCCTGCGACGTCGACGAAGCGACGAGCGCGGTAGCCCGCCGCTACTGGGAGTATGCCGGCGTGGCGGGCAAGATCGACCTGCGCATCGCTCCCGCGATTCAGACGCTCGAAGGGCTGCGGCGCGAGAAGGTCGAGCCGTTCGACATGGCATTCATTGATGCCGACAAAGTCAACGTCGACACGTATTACGAAGACGCGCTCGCGCTGGTGCGAGTCGGAGGCTTGATTCTGGTGGACAATGTGTTGTGGGACGGCGCGGTGCTCGACGAGTCGGTAGATGACGCCGCGACCCAAGCCCTGCGTGCCATCAGTTTTAAGGCTGGCCGCGACAACCGCGTCGAGGTGGCGCTGGTGCCGGTCTGCGACGGGTTGCTCATCGCCCGGAAGAAAGGGTGAGTTTTCCTAGAGCGGGCGGAGGTTGTTGAAACGAGCCCAGGCCGGCGAAGAGCTCGCGACGTCGAAGCAGATTCGCCGATGCGGATAGTCGACCGCCATGGCGTGGACGGAGGGAAGATTCGTTTCGATGATTCCGTTGTAGCCGTCGGGCCGCTCCGGCTCCGTGCAGATCGGTATCGAGCTGGCGGCCGTGGCCGCCGCGAGGCGTATCAATGCCGACCCCTCGCACGAGAGATAGTTGCTAAAACCGCCTCGGTTCATTCCATAACCGGAGTTGGAAGCGAGCGGGCTGTGCAAGCGCGAACGCACGCCGTCCCAGAGCGCTCCGCCGCCGGCCATTCCCGAATCGAGCACGATCTGGCTTAGCCACGTGCCGTTGATCTCGACCCTCGCCAACGGGACGCGCGGCGCGAGATTGACCGGCAGGCAATGCATGCGCGCGATCTTGGAAGCCGCCGGAAAGAGCGTGACCGCGCTATGCTCGCGGTCGATGAGGGTTGGGAAACGCATAAAGAAATCGTAGCCGCAGAGCGCGCTATATCCGGTCAAATGCGATGAGATCAGTGCGTGAAGGTTACGCAGCGTGTGGCCGGCAACGGCGAAGCGTGAAACCGTGGACTCCCGATCGGCATAAGTGCGGCCGTCGGGTGCTACCTCAAATGTGCCACGTTCACCGGCGAGTCCCACGTCACGCGCCAGAAGTGGGGAGACGATGATTGCCGAGCTGCCGGTATCTAAGATGCAGGAGGTTCGCCAGCCGTTGAAGGTCACCGGTATGGTCGTGCGGGTCCCCGATAATCCGCTTGAGACCGTAACCGAGGCCGGCGCTCGCGCCGCCGCAGCCTCGCGCCCCGCTATCAGAAGAACTCCGAAACAGCACGGGAAGAAAACGAGCGCAATCGCCGGTCGCATCACTTTTCAAGCGTAGAATACCACAGCGTAGCGGGATTAGTCTGCGCCTCTCATCAAAGTGTAAGCGTCCTTCATGCGCGTAACCTGCATTGGCGGCGGTCCCGCGGGCCTTTACCTTGGAATACTCATCAAGGCACGCTTTCCCTCATGGCCGGTTCGAATCGTCGAACGTAATCGGCCTCTGGATACCTTTGGCTGGGGCGTCGTCTTCTCCGACGCAACGCTGGAGAATCTGCAGGCCGCCGACGAGGCGACGCGGCGAGAGATCACCGAGTCGTTCGTCCATTGGGACGATATCGAGATTCATTTCGACGGGCATACGATTCGATCCGGAGGCCACGGTTTTAGCGGCATCTCGCGCAAGCGGCTTCTCTCGATCCTGCAAGCGCGAGCCGGCGAGCTCGGCGTCGAGCTGAACTTTCAAACCGACGTCACCGACATCGGAGCGGAGCGCGACCGTTGCGATCTCTTGGTGGGTGCCGACGGCGCCAATAGCCGAGTCCGTCAAAGCTTTGCGCAGGAGTTCAAGCCCAACCTCGAGCGCCGTCGCTGTCGCTACGTGTGGCTGGGAACGACGTTGCCGCTGGATGCCTTCACGTTTATTTTCGAGCGGACGGAGCACGGCTGGTTCACCGTGCATGCCTACCGCTTCGACGAAGAGCTCAGCACCTTCATCGTCGAGTGCCGCGAGGAAACTTGGCTCGCGCACGGCCTCGATACGGCCGACACGCAGCAAACGATCGCGTTTTGCGAGCAGCTCTTCGAGCCGTATCTTCATGGGCACCGTCTCATGACCAACAGCGCACACTTGCGCGGACGCGACTGGCTGAACTTCACGCGCGTGAGTAACGAGCGTTGGAGCTTCGGCAACGTCGTTTTGTTGGGCGATGCGGCGCATACCGCACACTTCTCCGTCGGTTCGGGGACCAAGCTCGCGATGGAGGACGCCATCGGTCTGGCCGACGCCCTAGCCTTCGCGGAGTCTGACGGCCTGGAGCAGGCGCTCGAGCAATACGAGGTAAGCCGGAAGCTCGAGGTTCTCAAGCTGCAGAACGCCGCGCGCAACTCGACGGAGTGGTTCGAAAACGTCGCGCGGTATGCAACGCTTCCGCCCGAGCAGTTTGCCTATAGTCTTCTTACGCGTAGCCAACGGATCGGCCACGAGAACCTGCGCCTGCGCGATACGACCTATGTGGATCGGATCGAACGGTGGTTCGGCGGCCGCGCGGTGCCGCCGATGTTCGTACCCTTTGTGCTGCGAGGGCTCGAGCTGCAAAACCGCATCGTCGTTTCGCCGATGGATATGTACAGCTGCTTGGACGGCACGCCCGGTGATTTTCATCTCGTCCATCTCGGCACGCGCGCGCTCGGCGGCGCGGGTTTAGTCTTTACGGAGATGACGTGCGTGACGCGAGAGGGGCGCATCTCGCCGGGCTGCGCCGGCATGTATTTGCCCGAACACGTGCCCGCGTGGAAGCGGATCGTTGATTTTGTCCACGCATCCTCGCGCGCCAAGATCTGCCTGCAGCTCGGGCATTCCGGGCCGAAGGGCGCAACGAAACTGCTGTGGGATGGCATGGACGAGCCGCTCGACGAGGGCACGTGGCCGGTCGTTGCGCCGTCGGCGATTCCGTACTCGCCGAAAAACCAGGTGCCCGCGGAGCTGAGCCGAGCGGAGATGGACGAGATTCGCGACGCCTTTGCACGGGCCGCCGGCATGGGGCTCGAAGCAGGCTTCGACATGCTCGAGCTTCACTGCGCTCACGGATATCTGCTGTCGTCGTTCATCACTCCGCTACGCAACCATCGCCGCGACGAGTATGGCGGCTCGCTGGAGAATCGTCTGCGCTATCCATTGGAAGTCTTCCGCGCGATGCGCGCGGTTTGGCCGGCAGATCGGCCGACGTCGGTGCGGATCTCCGCGACGGATTGGGTGGACGGCGGCATCGACGGCAACGATGCCGTCGAGATCGCGCGCGCCTTCAAAGACGAGGGCGCCGATCTCATCGACGTGTCGGCCGGGCAGACGACGCCCGACGCGAAGCCCGTGTACGGCCGCATGTTTCAGACGCCGTACTCGGACAGGATTCGCAACGAAGTCGGAATCGCAACGATGGCGGTCGGGAACATCACCGACGTGGATCAAGTCGACGCGATTCTCGCTGGAGGTCGTGCCGATCTCGTGGCGCTGGGGCGCCCGCATTTAGCCGATCCGTTCTGGACGCTGCACGCCGCGGCCGAACTGGGCTACGAAGAGGCGCCCTGGCCCGTGCAGTACCTTTCGGGGAAAGAGCAGCTCGAACGACTTGCAGCTCGGGCCCGCGAGGCGGCATCGTGAGAATCGCCGGAAAACACGCCGTCGTAACCGGCGGATCGCGCGGCATCGGTCTCGCCGTCGCGCAGCGTCTCGTGCAAGAAGGTGCGCGCGTCAGCATCGTGAGCCGCTCCCCGGCCGTCGACGCAGGCGAGTCGTTCTTTCATGCGACGGCCGACGTGTCGAACGAAAGCGAGATTCGGCGGGCGTTCCAGGCGTGCCGCGAGGCCAATGGGCCGGTCGATATTCTGGTGAACAACGCCGGCATCGTCGAGTCCTCGCCGCTGGCGCGCACGTCCTCCGAAATGTGGGATCGAATCATCGCAACGAACTTAACCGGCACGTTTCTTTGCACGCGCGAAGTCTTCTCCGAGATGGCCGCTGCCAAGTGGGGGCGGATCGTGAACGTCGCCAGCACCGCGGGCCTGGCCGGCGCGCCGTACATCTCGGCGTATTGCGCGAGCAAACACGGCGTGGTCGGCTTCACGCGCGCCGTCGCCGCCGAAGCCGCCCGGACGGGAGTGACCGTCAACGCGATCTGTCCGGGTTACACGGAGACCGATATTCTCCGCAGTGCCGTGGCGAACATCACCGCGAAAACCGGCAGAGACGAAGAAGAGACGCGCCGGTTCTTAGCGGCAAATAATCCTCAAGGCCGCATTGCGACCGTCGAGGAGGTTGCCGAGGGAATCCTGATGTTGGTGACTGGCTCACAAACCGGCGTCGCGATGATCGTCCCGGGTTTTCTAAGCGCCGAACCAGCGCAGGTGGGGCCAGATCTGGGATAACGGCGCGATGGGATCGCGGCAAAGATAAATCGGCGCCGGCCCTTCGACGACCCATTTATACGGTTCGGAGGACGTGCGCGCGAGCGTGACGCTGCGGTAGTACCGCCGTAAGAGATCGATGCGCGTCGCGCCGATCGCCACGAGCGTCGCGCCGTCGTAGTCTCGCGTTCCCCAGAGGTAGTAGTTGTTTTGGCTCGAGATTGCCGGCGGCAATCCATAGCGCGGCCCAAAGAAGTCCAAGGCCCCTGCGTCGCCGTACGTGTCGGCGTAAATCGCCGTGCGGGCGCGGACATCGCCCGGGAGCGCAAAATAAACGTGGGCGACATCCTGCGCAAGCCGATCCCAGCCGAACTCTTCGGCAAAGACCGGCTGAATGAGATGCGTCGGCGTTCCGTCTCGTCCGGTGAGGCCGAGAAGCTTGGTATAACCAACGAGGCTCTCCACCGGCAGAACCGGCAGCGACAGGGGAAGCGCCAAAATGGCTACCGCACCGAGCGCGCTAAGGGCCATCGCACGCAGAGGAGCGGCAACGCGTTCGATCGCTACCGCGCCCATTGCGAGCAGCGCTGCATAGATGCCGATGATGTAATAGCCTTTCGCGCTCAGCGCCACGGCGGCGAAGAAGAGCACGACGTAGGCAACTGCGATAAAGCGCAAGTCGCGTAGTGCACGGACGCGAAACGGTGCGATTATCCCGGCCAACCAGATCGGCGCAGCGAGCGGATTGGTGTACAGCAGCTGCTCGAGCATAAACGCCACCGCGTTACTCGCTAGGCTGCGGTACTCCAGCGTCAGGCCGTTAGCGAACGAGGGGCGATGGGCAGCGTCACCTTGTATCACCTCCAGGAACGGCCATCCGTGAGCGGCCTGCCATCCAAGGTTCGGCGCGAGCACGAGCGCGACGAATGCCGCGGCACAGGCTAAGTATGGCGTTCGCAGCGCCGTGCGCTGGCTGGTCAACAACAGGCCGGCGATCAGCGCGGCAACCAGCAGCACGATCGAGTATTTCGCGTACGCGCTCAGTGCCACGGCGGCCGCAAGCGCGAGCCACAGCCGCGGCCGCGTAGTCGCGGAGGCGCGAACGACGCGAATCGTAAGATAGATCGAAAGCGTCCAGAAGAACGGCTCGAAGGAAGTCGTCGTCAGCGTGTTGCCCAGCAGCAGATAGGCCGGCATCAACAGCGTTGCGATCCCGGCCAGCAGCTGTGCGAACGTTCCGCCGCCAAGCTCCTTGGTAAGGCGCGTCGCGAGATAGACGGTTCCGGCGACCGCCAGAATCGGGAGCGCGCGTAGCGCGACGAGCGCATAGCCGGCGGGAGCGGCGAGCCACGCCGCAACGGCGACCAGCGGCGGCTGATCGACATATCCCCAGGCGAGATGCTTCGAGCAGGCGATAAAGTACAGCTCGTCGCGGAAGTAGCCGTAGCGCCATGCCGTCGCACCGTGAAGCAGCAATGCGGCGCAGAGCAGCCCGACGGCGATCACGCCGTTCGGCGAGCGGCGACCAGGAGACTCAGCGCAAAGCCGCAGACTCCCGACCAAATCCACGACCCGAGCGCGACGTTCCAGTCCCACCAAATGCCGTCGGCAAAGAACGTCGCCAGCAGGTAGACGCCGGTGTACGTCATCGGAACGGCAACCGCGAACGTGCGGAATGCGATCGTCCTTGCCGGGGACGGATACGGGTCGTAGCGCGCGACGATCACGTCGGCAACGATGCCGGCGATCAGTGATTGGACGATCGTCACCAGCAGCAGCGGCGTCTGATTGGTGAACGCCGCGGCCGCCGGTGCGTTCCCGAGCACTAGGAGCGCGGTCATCGTTCCGGGAGTCGGACGAATGCGCGAGACCAGCCAGAGCGCAAAGCCGCCAATGAGAATGCTCTCGAGAATGATGCCGAGAACGCCGCTGGCGATCTTGTAGTAGCCGATCGAGAGCGCCGTGAGATAGTCCGGCGTAAACGGTGCGATGGGCGGCGGAGCATTGGTTCGTCCCGCGCCCGGATCGAAACCATATGCCGTGCCGAAATGCGTGAGGATCAGCCACGTCGCCAGACCGAGCACCAGGGGCAGCTGACGCGAAGGCGTCGTGGCATCGCGCTGTGCCAGCACCGAGCGAATCGGGCCGCTTGCGACGAGAAAGATTCCAAGCCCGAGAATTTGGTGCGTCGGGCTGAGGAGCGCATCGACGCCCTCTTCGATCCCGAAAAAATGATGCCAGAACATATCGCCGATTCCCGCAGCGACGAAGATTGGAATGCCCAAGAGCGCCAGCCGGTACGGGCGGGGGACGGTGTCCGGCCAAGCGTAGCCGAGCCGGCGCGCGTGCAAGATAAAGGCTCCAGCCGTAAGGGCCAAGGCCAACATGCCCGAGTAGAAGACGGCGTGATACGGGGTGAAAAAGCTTTCGACCGGCACGTGACCGTGCGCCCATGCATCGAGGAAAAAGCCGCCGGAAATCCAGACGCCGCAAATGCCGACCGCGTAATCGAGCGCGAGGCTGCGCGGGGCCGCGTTCTGCATTATCCTCAAGCCTTTATGCCCAATGCTCGGAGGTGCCTTCTAAATCGAGCAGGTGGCGTCGCGGTAAAGCCGTACGACCTTCGATGTGCTGCTTCGCATGGGGGCGTGTTGGTTCGCACTGCTGTTGGTCGCATGTGGATCGCGCCTTCCGCCCATGCCGGCCAACGCGTCCGTCGGACCCTATGTGGTCCTGCCAACGCCGAAGGTCGAGCCGAACGACGCGCCACCGCAGATTCTGGGTATTCGTTTCTCCGCGCTCGACGTTCGCCGCGGCGAGCACTGGTCCGGCTGGTTCGTGACCGGCACCAATGTAGCCAGCGTCGAGGTGCGCACGAGTCTGTTCTCGATTAACGTTCCCCACGTAGGTCCCGGGCGCTTCGAGTTCACGCTCGACGTGCTCGATACGCCGCCGATCTTCGTTCGCTCGTATCATCTGCGCGTGATTGCGCGCAACAGCGCGGGCGACGCCGACGAAGAGGATCTGCCATTTCGTATCAGATGAGCGGAGCGCGAACGCAGCTCGATGCGAAGGTACTTACTGTTACCCTGGATCGGCCCGCTCGCAAAAACGCGCTAACGTTCGAGCTTTATCGCGAGCTGACGGATCTGTTCGCCTCTTTGCAAACCGACGCAAGCGTCAGAGCCGTCGTGCTTACCGGCGCCGGCGCCGACTTCTGCTCGGGCGGGGACGTGCACGAAATCATCGGGCCGCTCACGCGGAGCTCCTCGCAGCAGCTTTTAGAGTTCACGCAGATGACCGGCGATTTGGTGAAGGCGATGCGCGTCTGTCCGCAGCCGATCGTGGCCGCGATAGACGGAATCTGCGCCGGCGCCGGAGCGATCCTGGCGATGGCCAGCGATCTGCGCTTGGGAACGGAGCGCTCGCGCATTGCCTTCCTTTTCGTGCGCGTGGGGTTAGCCGGATGCGACATGGGCGCTTGCACGATGTTGCCCCGTATCATCGGGCTCGGCCGGGCGAGCGAGCTGCTCTATACGGGTCGCGCGCTGCCGGGCAGAACGGCGCACGATTGGGGATTTTATAACGAGCTGTGCGAGCCGGAGGCGGTGGGCGAACGCGCGCTCGAGTTGGCGCGCACGATTGCGCAGGGCCCCAGCGTGGCGCACGCGATGACGAAACGAATGCTGCTCGAGGAGTGGGCGCTGCCGCTGCCCGAAGCGATCGACGCGGAAGCTCGCGCGCAAGCGGCGTGCATGGAGACCGACGACTTTCGGCGCGCCTACGAAGCGTTCGTCGCCAAACGCCAACCGCAGTTCGAAGGAGATTAGATGCTCGATCTCCCGCTGTTCGACGAAGAGCATCGCGCGTTTTCCGCAGGCCTCAAGGCGTGGCTCGACGATGCGGCGGTTGCCGACGACGAGTCGGATGCCGCCGAAGCCTCACGCGCGTGGGTCCGTGCGTTGGCCGAGGGCGGATGGCTGCGAGCCTGCGTGCCGGGCGCGTACGGGGGACTTCGTGCGGAGCTCGACGTCCGAACGCTGTGTCTTGCGCGAGAGCGGCTGGCATACCACAGCGCGCTTGCGGATTTTGCCTTCGCCATGCAAGGCTTGGGCGGCGGACCGATTGCGTTATGCGGCAGCGCCGAGCTCAAACGGCGTTACTTGCCCGAGATCGCCGCGGGGCGTTGCATCCCGGCGTTTGCGCTGTCGGAGTTCGAGGCCGGCTCGGACGCAGGCGCGCTCACGACGCGCGCGCGGGGCGAAAACGGCGGCTACGTTCTCGAGGGCGAGAAGGCGTGGATCTCCAATGCCGGCATCGCAAACCTTTACGTTGTCTTTGCGAGAACGGGCGACGATGGCGCCAAAGGCCTGAGCGCCTTTGCGGTGGATGCCGCGGTGCCCGGGTGTCGCGCGGAGAAACCGATCGAAACGATCTCGCCGCATCCACTGGGTTCCTTGCGTTTAGACGGTGTTCGAATTTCGGACGAGTGCCGGATCGGCCAGGAAGGCGAGGGTTTCAAGATTGCGATGATGGTGCTCGACGTCTTCCGCAGCACGGTCGGCGCGGCTGCCCTCGGCTTTGCGCGGCGAGCTTTGGACGAATCGGTAACGCACGTGAAGACTCGCCGCCTGTTCGGCAAGCCGATGGCCGACTTACAGCTCACGCAAGCGGCGATCGCGACGATGGCGACCGACGCCGATGCGAGCGCACTGCTCGTGTATCGCGCCGCGTGGGCGAAGGATAGCGGCCGCGCACGCATCACGCGTGAAGCCGCGATGGCGAAGTGGTTTGCGACCGAGGCTGCAGGCCGCGTCTGCGACCGCGCGGTGCAGCTTTTCGGTGGGCGGGGCGTCACGCGCGGCGAGATCGTCGAGCGCTTGTACCGCGATGTTCGCGCGCTGCGCATCTACGAAGGGGCCAGCGAGATTCAGCAGCTCGTGATCGCGCGACAGATTTTGGCAAGCTGAAATGAGCGCGCATCTCGACCGGTTCGCGCAGGACCGCCTGCCGCCGCCGCACGAGCTGCCGGAGCTGCGCTTCGATCTTCCCGAGCTGCGTTATCCGGTTCGCGTCAACGCGGCAACGCGTCTGCTCGATGCTCGCGTTGAGAGCGGCGAAGGCGCGAGGCGCTGCATCGTCGCGCCCGGCGGCGTTTGCTGGAGCTACGCCGAGCTTCGCGATGTGGCCAATCGCATTGCCAACGTGCTCGTCGAAACGACGGCGCTGGAGCCCGGGAATCGCGTTTTGCTTCGAGCGCCCAATTCGCCGATGCTGGCAGCGTGCTGGCTCGCCGTATTAAAAGCTGGCGCCATTGCGGTGACGACGGTACCGCAGTATCGCGCCGGCGAACTGCGCTTTATCATGGAGAAGGCGCAGGTTAAGCATGCGCTTTGCGATGTTCGATTGCGCGACGATCTGGAGCAGGCGTGCAACGGCTTTGGCGGCGTGCAGACGCTCCACTTCAACGGGGATATGCCGGCGGCGAGTACGCTTGAGGGCCTCATGCGCGGCGTTACGAGTGATTTTGCTAACGCCGAAACTGCTGCGGAGGATATCGCAATCATCGCGTTTACCTCCGGGACGACTGGAACGCCGAAAGCGACGATGCATTACCATCGCGATGTCCTGGCGATCTGCGACACCTATTGCGACCGGGTGCTCCAGCCGCGCCGCGACGATCTCTTCTGTGGAAGTCCGCCGCTGGCGTTTACCTTCGGTTTGGGAGGCCTGCTTCTGTTTCCGCTCCACGCCGGCGCCGCCACGCTGTTGCTCGAAAAGGCCGGCCCGATGGAAATGCTCGAGGCGATCGCGGCCTTTGGGGTGACGACGATCTTCACCGCGCCGGTCGCGTACCGCACGATGGCGGCGAAGGCACTCCAGCACGATCTCTCAACCCTGCGCGCGTGCGTCTCCGCCGGCGAGACGCTCCCCAAAGCCGTCTGGGAGCAATGGCACGCAACGACGGGGTTGAAGCTTCTCGACGGCATCGGCAGCACGGAGATGTTGCATATTTTCGTCGGTTCTCCTCAGGATGAAGTGCGCGCGGGCTCGACGGGACGCGTCGTGCCCGGATACGTCGCCGAGATTCACGACGATGCGGGGCGGGCGGTGCCCGATGGTACGGTGGGGCGCTTGGCCGTCAAAGGCCCTACGGGCTGTAAATATCTGCAAGACGAGCGCCAGCGCAACTACGTCCACGGCGGCTGGAACTATCCCGGCGACGCGTATCGCCGCGACGCCGACGGATACTACTGGTACGTCTCACGCATGGACGACATGATTCTCTCGGCTGGCTACAACATCTCCGGCCCCGAGGTCGAACAGGCGCTGATCGCTCACGCCGATGTCAAAGAGGTTGCGGTCGTAGGCAAGCGCGATCCGGCGAAAGAAACCAACTTCGTCAAGGCGTTCGTCGTGCTCGCTGACGGCTGCGTCGCCACGGGCGCAAAGGCCGACGAGCTGCGTGAGTTTTGTAAAGCCCAGATCGCGCCGTTCAAAGCGCCTCGTGAGATCGAGTTCGTTAGCGAGCTCCCCCGAACCGAAACCGGCAAACTCCAACGCTACAAACTCCGCGCTCCCCCATGATGAGCGCGCGCTTCGCCAACGACTTCGCAACAGGGCATTCTCGCCGATTGGGCTACGGCGTGTAGATCTGCACGTTGTTGTAAAACGTTGTGCCGGCGTTTGGATAGCCTTGGCTGGCGCCGCCGATGCAGTAGAGCTGGCCGCGGCTTACAGCCGAGGCCGCGCCGACCTGCGATTGCTTCATCGGGGCGAGCATCTTCCAAGCGTTCCCTTCGAGCGTGTAAGACTCGGCCGCATTGGTAGTGCCGGTACTGCCGTCGTCCTCGCCGCCGGCCATGTAGAGACTCCCTTGGATTACGCCAAAACACGGCGCAGCGAGCGAAATCGGCGCGCTGGCCTCAGCCGTCCAGGCGTTGTCCTTCTTGCTGAAAGCTTCGTTGTCGGTCGTATAACCGGAGTTTGCCACGCCGGCGGCTGCGATCATCGAATTACCGATTGTTCCGACACCGAAATTCGACTTCGCGACAGCCAGCGACTTGCGTTCCTTCCACGAATTGCTTTCTGGATCGTAGGCATAAACATTAGCGATACGACCGGAGCCGGTCGTATAACCGCCGATGGCGAAGATGAGGCTCCCTAGCCTAGCGACCGATGGGGCATTTGCAAATGGCAGTGCAGCCCTCTTCGACCACGAGTTGCCCCGTGGATCGTATGCTTCAACCGCCGTGCTCGCCGTTGCTTCGGTGTAGTTGCCGCCGACCGTGTAGATGATGCCGCCCAGGAGGACGGCGCCCACGTCCCAGCGCGGCGTCGGCATCGAAGCACCCGTGGTCCATATCTTTTTCCTGGTGTCGTAGATTTGCGTCACGCCGTACGGCGAAAGCGTATTGTCGAGGCCTCCGAGGACGTAGATCTTCCCGTCGAGCGAGGCGGCGGCAGCGCCGGTAACCGGGTGTGGGATCGGTTTACCGCTGCTCCAAGTGTTCTGCAGAGCCATGGCGACTGAAAGGCGGGATTGCGCGCTGCCGCCCGGCACCGTGGTGGGTGCCGGGGAGCAGCCAGCGACCAATGCCGCAGCCGCGAGTGGGAGATAAGCGAGACGTTCGAATCGCATGGTGACCTCCGATGCCGAGTGTCATCCTGAACGCAGTCAGGGCGACGATCAAAAGAAGCAGCTAAGGGCCAGTATAGCCGTTTGAAGGAAACAACAGAAGCCTCGCGTCAGTCGTCGCGCGGTAGAACCGCCGTCGCTTCAATCTCCACTCTTGCGCCGTCTTCGAGCAGGCCGGCAACTTGCACGAGCGCCATCGCCGGAAAATGCGGGCCGACGATTTCGCGATACGCCTTGCCGAGCGCGGCGAGGTTGTCGCGATACTCCTGCTTATCGGTGACGTACCACGTCAGGCGGACGAGGTGCTCAGGTTCGCCACCGGCCGCGCGAAGTATCGCGACCACATTGCGCAGCGCCTGCCCGGCCTGCTCGATAAAGCCTTCACCGGCCAGCTCGCACCGCTCGTTCCAGCCGATCTGACCGGCGACGGCGAGGTAGCGGCCCTCAGCCACAATGCCGTGGGCGTATCCGCTGGGCCGCGGCCAGCCCTCGGGTTCGATCCTGCGACTCACCGCGCAGCCCTTTCCCACGCGCCCGCGTGCAGCCTTTTACGGGCGAGGGCTAGATAAAGGTTCGCCCCCCTTGTTAAGCAAACCAAGGCCGACAAGTTTGCAGTCGCACTGGAGCCGAAAGGGGCAGCATTTATGTCCGTGACCGAACCTCCCAAAGATACGCCGTTCGGGCTCGAGCCCAACGTGGCGGCCGGGCTCGCTTATCTGTTCACGCTCCTTGGCGGCATTATTATGCTCGTCGGCGGCGGCACGAATAAATTTGTGAAATGGGCCGCGGCGCAATCGATCACGATGTGGGCCGTGTACTTTGTCCTTTGGACCGTGCTCATGTTCATCCACCTCTGGATACTCTATCCGATCTTGTGGCTGCTTTCGATCGTTGTTTGGATTTGGACGACCGTCACCGGTTTTCAGGGCAAGGAAGTTCGGATTCCGGGCATCGCCAATCTGACCGAGAGCATCTTCAAGTCACAGCTTTAACCGGCTCTCGCGCGCTACGGGGACCCCGCAGCCGCAATAGCGGGCGTTCGAAAAAGTAGGTAACCGCCGTCGCAACTGCGATGGCAAGTCCAAAGGCAAGCTCGGTATACCGGGCTTGCCATTCTGTGTCGTAGTGAGGGCTCCCGGAATACGGCGGGACGTGATACCAGAGCAACTCTCGCGCGACGATTTGATGGTACAGGTAGAGATTGTACGAAATCGTCGCGAGGAAACGCATCGGCGCATTGTCCAGAAGAATCTGCCACCATCGCGGGCTGGCCAGCGAACCCAACGCCATCGCGCTAAATGCGAGGCCGAGCAGTGGCCGCTTATCGATTTGCCACACGCCCGACCACTGATCGGCAAACCGATAGGCGAAACAGTCCGCGAGCAGCAGCCAGAGCGCCGCAAATCCGCCGAGCGCAATCAACGGCGCGATGCGAGCCATCGCGGGGGCCCGTAGCAGATGACCCCGGGCGACAAACAAATACGCGCTGAGCATCCCCAATGCGAAGATGTCGAGATAACCGGGGAGGTTCTCTTCATACTGCGCGAAGAGCGTGGTGGAGCAACAGTGGAACAACGAAGCTCGCCAGATCCAAGCGATCGCGATCATTGCGCCGGCCGAGAGCCACGGCCGGCGCCTAAACGCCCACCAGATCAACGGGAAGACGCAATAAAACTCGACTTCGACGGCGAGCGTCCAGAGCACGCCGTTGATGCTGCCATATCGGTCGGGAAACCAGGTGTGAATGAAGAGCAGGTGGGTCGAGAGGTCCGGCAAGAGCGCCGCGCTCGGTTGCCTCTGAGCGTAGCCAAGCGCATACGCGACCGCGATCGAGAGCACGTAGGACGGCACGATCTTAATGAAGCGGCGCCACGCGAAGTGGCCCCACGAGGGCGGCGGCTTCCCTAGCGCGTCCGCCCGAAAAAACGGGTACGAGATGACGAAACCCGAGAGAAAGAAGAAGAGCGTGACGCCCGCGAAGCCGGTGGCCGGCAGGAAGGCGAGCCAAGAGGGTGGGGAGAGCCACGAGATCTCCCACACGTGGTACCAGAGGACGAGCATGACCGCCAGCCCGCGCAAGCCGTCCAGGACGCCTAACCTTGGATTTTCGTGCAGCCCGCCGCTCGCCGCCATTGCGCCCCCCATTTGACGCCAAAAAGAGGCCCTGATATAGTTGATGTCCGGTCCCACCTGCGGGTGAGGCCGTTGTTTGTGTCGTTTACTTTTATGGGGAGCAAGCCATTCCAACGATTAACCAACTGGTGCGCCGCGGGCGAGAGAAGACCGAGCAGAAGGTTAAAACGCGGGCATTCCGCGTGATCTTGACCGGCCCCAAGCCGGGCCACCCGGATTTACCGACGCGCGCATTCGAGGTAACTGGCAATCCCCAGCGCCGCGGGGTCTGCACCCAAGTCAAAACGGTTACTCCCAAGAAGCCCAACTCGGCGCTGCGCAAAGTCGCACGTGTCCGGCTGACCAATGGTGAAGAGGTGACCGCCTACATCCCCGGCATCGGCCACAATCTTCAGGAGCACTCGGTGGTCCTCGTGCGCGGCGGGCGCGTCAAGGATCTCCCTGGAGTTCGTTACCACATCATTCGCGGCACGCTCGATACCGCAGGAACGGCGAACCGCAAGCAAGGCCGCTCCAAATACGGCGCCAAGCGCGAGAAGAAGAAGTAATGCCTCGTAAAGGACCGGCTCCAAAGCGGCAGATTCTGCCCGATCCGAAGTTCAACTCAAAAGTGCTGGCGCGCTTTATCAATAAAGTCATGCTTTGCGGCAAGAAATCGACCGCGGAACACATTACCTACGGTGCGCTCGAGATCGTCTCCGAAAAGACCGGCCGCGATGCGATGGAAATCTTTTCGCAGGCGCTTTCCAACGCGATGCCCCTGGTGGAAGTGCGTCCTCGCCGTGTCGGCGGCGCGACCTATCAGGTGCCGATGGAAGTGCGCCCCGATCGCCGCCAAGCGATGGCGATGCGCTGGCTTATCGCTTTTGCGCGCGCCCGTAACGGACGCTCGATGGAAGAGAAGCTCGCTGGAGAGCTGCTCGACGCATCCAATAACACCGGTGCCACGATCAAAAAGCGTGAAGACACGCACAAGATGGCCGAAGCGAACAAAGCCTTCGCCCATTATCGCTGGTAACCACTCTCTACTAGATAAAAGACCATGGCTACAAGGGAATATCCGCTCGAACGCACGAGGAATATCGGCATTGCCGCGCACATCGACGCCGGCAAGACGACCTGTACGGAACGCATTCTGTTCTTCACCGGGCGCGTGCACAAGATGGGCGAAGTGCACGACGGCGCCGCGACGATGGATTGGATGGTTCAAGAGCAGGAGCGCGGCATCACGATTACCTCGGCGGCAACCGCGACCACCTGGCGCGATACGCGCATCAACATCATCGACACGCCCGGCCACGTGGACTTCACCGTTGAAGTCGAACGGTCGCTGCGCGTCCTCGACGGTTTGGTCGCGCTCTTCGATTCCGTAGCGGCGGTGCAGCCGCAATCGGAGACCGTGTGGCGCCAGGCCAACAAATATAAGGTGCCGCGGATCGTTTTCGTCAACAAGATGGACCGCGTCGGAGCCGACTTCTTCAACGTCGTTGATAAGATTCGCGAACGTCTGGGAGCTCGCGTCGTTCCGATTCAAGTGCCGATCGGCGCCGAAGACAAGTTCAAAGGCATCGTCGACCTCTTTACGATGAAGAAGACCGTCTATACGGACGATCTCGGCTCGACCATGGCGGAGCACGAAGAGGTGGAGGGCGAGCTGCGCGAGCTGGCGATGGAATGGCGCCAGCACCTGGTTGAGGCCATTGCCGAACAAGACGACGAGCTTCTCGAGATGTTCTTCGACGGCAAAGAGCTGCCGATCGACCGCATGAAGACGGCGCTGCGCAAGGCGACAATCGCGGGCACGGTTCTTCCGATGCTCTGCGGCTCCGCCTTTAAGAACAAGGGAATCCAGCCGCTGCTCGACGCGGTCGTCGAATACATGCCTTCGCCGCTAGAGGCCAAGCAAATCGTTGGCAAAGCCCCAAAAACGGGCGACGAGATCACTCGGAAGGCCGACGACGCCGAACCCTTCTGCGCGCTTGCGTTCAAGATCGCGACCGATCCCTATGGGAATCTCACGTACTTTCGCGTCTATTCGGGCGTGTTGAACAAGGGCAGCTACGTGCTCAACTCGCGGTCCGGGCGCAAGGAGCGCATCGGGCGCATCCTGCGAATGCACGCCAACCATCGCGAGGACATCGACTCCATCGGTGCGGGCGATATTGCCGCGGCGGTCGGACTCTCCGACACCCGCACCGGCGACACGCTCTGCGACGAGCGCTCGCCGATCGCACTCGAATCGATTACCTTCCCCGAGCCGGTCATTCACCAGGCGATCGAACCCAAGAGTAAGGCCGATCAGGACAAGCTTGGGTTGGCGCTCACGCGCCTCGCGCAAGAGGATCCGACTTTCCGGATGCGCACCGACGAGGAGACCCAGCAGACGATCATCGCCGGCATGGGCGAACTGCATCTCGAGATCATCCTCGATCGCTTGCGCCGCGAGTTCAAGGTCGAGGCCAACGTCGGCAAGCCGCAGGTCGCTTATAAGGAAGCGATCACCAAGACGATCGAAAAGGAAGGCCGCTTCGTGCGCCAGTCCGGCGGAAAAGGACAATACGGCGACGTTTGGCTGCGCGTGGAGCCGCAGCCGCCCGGCACCGGATTCGTCTTCGAATGGAAGATCGTTGGCGGTGCCGTTCCCAAAGAGTACAGCAAAGCCGTCCAGGAAGGCATTCGAGAGTCGGCGCAAAGCGGCGTGCTTGCCGGCTTCCCCGTAATGGATTTTAAGGCCGTCGCCTTCGACGGGTCCTACCACGAGGTCGACTCGTCGGAAATGGCCTTTAAGATTGCCGCCTCGATGGCGTGGAAAGAGGCAAACCGCGCGGCCGGGCCGATCTTGCTCGAACCGATTATGAAGGTCGAGGTAACGACGCCCAAGGAGTACATGGGTGCGATCAACGGCGACCTAAACCGCCGTCGCGGCGCCATCCATGCCACCGAAGAGGCGCCCGGCGGTGCCCAGGTGATTACCGCTCACGTGCCGCTCTCCGAGATGTTCGGATATGCCACCGACATGCGTTCGGCGACGCAGGGGCGGGCGACGTACACGATGGAGTTCTCGCACTACGAGAAGGCGCCGAAGTCCATCGAAGAAGAGATCGTGGCAAAGGCAGTCGGGAAGAAGTTGGCCCCAGCCTAAATGCCTTGGCCGGAGCGTTGACTTGGGAGGTTTTGGTTGATACCATTCGGGTCGTGGCGCCCCCTCGATGGGGGCGTTTACCGCGTAAGGCGGAAAAAAGAGGCATCTAGTACGCCTGGATCCGTGTTCTAAGTGGTAGGGCGCACTGCATGAGATTGTAGTGCACTGAAAATGGGGACCCATGCCGCGGAGTCGGCATGGGGGCGCGCAGCGACGTTTTCGGCGGAAGCCGGAAGCAAAGCGAAGCGCCAAAGCACTGCGCGAAGTGCAGTGCGTTCTTAAAAGAAAAGGATAGAGATGGCTAAACAAAAGTTCGAGCGGAATAAGCCGCACGTGAATATCGGCACGACGGGTCACGTCGATCATGGAAAGACGACGTTAACGGCTGCGATCATGCATTGCCTTTCGACCGAAGGGCTCGCGCAGAAAGTCGGCGTCGATCAAATCGACAACGCTCCCGAAGAGAAAGAGCGTGGTATTACGATTGCCATCTCGCATCAGGAATACGAAACGGCCAAGCGCCACTACGCGCACGTCGACTGTCCGGGCCATGCCGACTACATCAAGAACATGATTACCGGCGCCGCGCAGATGGACGGCGCGGTCCTCGTGGTGGCTGCGACCGACGGGCCGATGCCCCAAACGCGCGAACACATTCTGCTCATGCGTCAGGTCGGCGTTCCGCGGATCGTCGTTTTTCTAAATAAAGTCGACATGGTCGATGACGAAGAACTGCTCGAGCTGGTCGAGTTGGAGATTCGCGAACTGCTTTCGAAGTACGACTTCCCGGGCGACGACACCCCGATCATTCGCGGGTCGGCGCTCAAGGCGCTCAATTCGAGCGGGCGGAAGGGCGACGCTGACGCCGATCAGATCTTCAAGCTCATGGACACGATTGACGACTACATTCCGCAGCCGGAGCGTCAGGTCGACAAGCCGTTCCTTATGCCGGTGGAAGATGTCTTCACGATTACCGGGCGCGGTACGGTCGGAACGGGTCGCGTCGAGCGCGGTCAGGTAAAGGTCGGAGAAGAAGTCGAGATCGTCGGTCTCAAAGAGGAGACCAAGAAGACGGTCGTGACCGGCATCGAGATGTTCCGAAAGCTCCTCGACTCCGGAATCGCCGGCGATAACATCGGTGTGCTGCTTCGCGGCGTCGATCGCAACGAAATCGAGCGTGGCCAAGTGCTGGCCAAGCCCGGCTCGGTCAAACCGCACCGGAAGTTCAAAGCCGAGGTCTACGTGCTCTCCAAGGAGGAGGGTGGACGGCACACACCGTTTTTCGGGAACTACCGGCCGCAGTTCTATTTTCGGACGACCGACGTAACCGGAACGATCAAGCTGCCGGACGGCGTCGAGATGGTAATGCCGGGCGACAACGTCCAGATGGACGTCGAGCTCCACACGCCGATCGCCTGTGAAGAAGGTCTGCGATTCGCGATTCGCGAGGGCGGCCGCACGGTCGGGGCGGGCGTCGTAACGTCCGTCAGCGAATAGGGCGTATACTTTCATGGCGAAGCAAATGATCCGCATACGCCTCAAGGCGTACGACCACAAGGTGCTCGATCAATCGGCCGAGCGGATCGTTGAGACCGCCAAACGCACGGGCGCTTTCGTGAGCGGGCCGGTGCCGCTGCCGACCGAGATCAACCGCTTCTGCGTCCAGCGCTCGACGAATAACGACAAGAAGTCACGCGAGCACTTCGAAATGCGGACGCATAAGCGCCTCATCGACATCCTGCAAGCCTCGCCCAAGACGATGGATGCCTTGATGCACCTCGATCTGCCGGCCGGCGTGGATATCGAGCTCAAAGCCTAGGCGCATTCAAGGAAGCCACTTTTCGCTCGCAGCCAGAGGCTGCGGGCGTTTTGCTGTTACCCCAACGCATTAGCATGCCCTTGCTAGAGGGCTCGATGAAAAGTCCTCACAAACCCCCTGCCGCGATCCATCAGCGTCAATTTTTGTTGACTGCTAAACATCACCGTGATAGAGTCCTAACTGACCTGGGACCAATCGTCATCGTTCCTCGGCGCTTCTTACTCTGGGACCTCGACCGGCCAGGCCGGGAAGCGTTCCATTACATTCGCAGATTTGAGGAAGGCATGATGAGAACGATTGAAGCCGCGCTCGGGCGTTATGGCCTTGGGGCTCTTCCACTGTCACCTCTGCTTGCGAAGAACTACCTCACCAGCGGCAGCAGCAGCGACTATGCTCTGCTTACTACCATCAGGCCACGTCTTTAAGGGGAAGTCTATGAAATCGCCCTATGCATCTGGGGTCCTCTCCCTTGTCCTCGTGTCCGGCGGCTGTGCCGGCGGGCAACCTCCCCTACCATCGTCGAGCAATCCCATCACGTCTTTCACCATTTCGGCGACGCACGGCGCGAACAGGGACACATGCGCCGTGAACGCGACTTCGCAAGGTTTTAACGGAACGTCGATCTCAAAAGGTTCGTGGATTCTATTTTCCAGCGAGTTCTCGTCGGTGGGAGCGAAGGCGCCGATGGTGCTCGAGATGCGCCAGTCGCTGGTGACGTTTAGCGTCGGTCAAACCCACTATGCCATCGAGGGTCCAAACATGCGTCTCGAGCTCAGGGAGGGTCGTACGGTCAATTTGCGCTTCCCCCCGTTTGGAGATCATTGGCAAATGATCGCGCCGGATGCGGCGACCGGTCGGGACTTCCTCAACAGTATCGGGTACGAAACGAATAACCGCCTGCCCGGGAACCTAACGAACGTCACCTGGTCGGCGAAGTTTTACGGTAAAGACGGACGCGCGATCAAATGGCAGTGGGGCGCGGCGGTCTACACCAAGCTTACGAATCGGTACGGTAAGCTCGGCGTGAAGGCTCTCGACGACGCCAACTATCCTCCGTTCAACACCAATCACGCCGGCACGCCGGAGGCGTTCAAACAGTACGTAACCGGCGGCGGAACCGGCGACGGTGGTACCAACTACACCGGCACGATGAGTTCACCGGTCACCGTAACTCCGTGCCGAAACTAGCTCTTCTCAAGACTAGCCGCATGCCGCCTGGATGAAACGGTACTTTGGCTTGGTAACCATAGGGCCGGATGCGAAGGCATCCGGCCCGCTCCATTTAAGCACCATGGATGGAAGTTAAACCGACCTACCTCGGCACGATGATCGGCCTCGCGACGGTTGCCTTCGGTCTCATCGCTGCCGGTGCGTGGAATAAATTCATCAGCGATTTCATCGCGCTCTTTCTCAAGCCGGGCAGCGGCGTGGTCGCAGAGCTCATCTACGCCGTGATCATAACGGTCGTCGCGATCGTCGTGGTTCAGAGTCTGGCAAAACTGGCGGAGAAGGAAGCGCTGTTGACGGCGAAGCTGCCATTCGTCAAGAGACCCGAACAGTAGCTCCCTTACTCGCTTTTTGAGTAAGGGGTTGTCGCGCTTCGCTGAGCGAACCGAACGGCCATGCCCATCGATCTTCACGAGCTCCGGTCGCGTTCGTTCCACGGCACGAAGCGCCGCATCTACCACCTGCTCGAAGAGATGGGCACTTCTGGCGATCAGATCTGGCCGTTTGCGTCGCAGCCGTTCATGCGTTCTCCCGGGCCTCTGGCGCCGGGCCGGACCGAAGAATGGCACCTGGGGATCCACAGCATTCTCGACGAGGCGGCTCCCGAGGAGCGGATCGTTTGGCGTTTCCGCAACGATGGCCTCGACGGCACGCATGGATTCCACCTGTCCACCGTCGGCAAGGAGACGGTCGTGGAGTATCGCGTTGACGCGATCTTGTCGGATACCGATGGACGCCTGCTCTGGAGGCGCTTCGAGGATCAGTTCGAGCGCTCGACCGAGGCGCTCTTCGACAAACTCGCGCGCGTTCTAAAGCGGTAGCCGGCGTGCCGGACCCGGTCGACTTCATCGACGTCGCGGGGCTGTTCTCCGACGAAGAACGTCTGGTTCGCGATACCGTGCGTGCATACGTGCGCGAGCGCGTCTTGCCCCACGTTGCGCAATGGTTCGAGGAAGGAACGCTTCCGCGCGAACTCGGGGTCGAGCTTGGGCGCCTCGGACTGTTGGGCATGCACCTCGAGGGCTACGGCTGCGCGGGCGCAACCGCGGTGGCCTATGGGATCGCCTGCTTAGAGTTGGAAGCCGGGGATTCGGGGGTTCGCAGCTTTGCGTCGGTTCAGGGATCGCTGGCGATGTACGCGATCCATCGCTGGGGCGATGAGGCGCAGAAGCAGCAGTGGCTGCCGCTGATGGCGCGGGGCGAGCTGATCGGCTGTTTCGGCCTGACCGAGCCGGACTTCGGCAGCAATCCGGCCGGCATGCGCACCTACGCTCGCAAGGACGGATCCGATTGGGTCATCGACGGCACGAAAATGTGGATCACCAACGGATCGATCGCCGATCTCGCGATCGTTTGGGCGCAAACCGGTGACGGTATCCGCGGCTTCATCGTCCCACGCGGCACGCGAGGCTTCTCGGCAACCAACATCGAGCGGAAGCTGTCGTTGCGCGCCTCGGTTACGAGCGAGCTCGTCCTAGCCGATTGCCGCCTCCCCGCCGATGCGCTGCTGCCGCTGGGCGATGGCTTGGCGGCCCCGCTCTCGTGCTTGAACGAAGCGCGCTTTGGAATCATCTGGGGAGCGATCGGCGCGGCGCGAAGCTGCTACGAATCGGCGCTCGAATACAGCAAGACCCGCGTGCAGTTCGATCGCCCCATCGGCGCCTTTCAAATGACCCAAGGGAAGCTCGTTGACATGCTGGTGGAGCTGAACAAGGGCGCGCTCTTGGCGCTGCACCTCGGACGGGCAAAAGACGGCGGTCGCCTCCATCCCTCACAGGTCAGCCTTGCCAAGCTCAACAACGTCCGCGAGGCCCTCGAGATCGCCCGTCAGGCGCGAACCATTCTCGGGGCAAACGGCGTGACGCTGGAGTACCCCGTCATTCGCCACATGAACAACTTGGAATCGGTGCTGACCTACGAAGGGACCAGCGAGATGCACGCGCTGGTCGTGGGCAAAGAGATAACCGGCCTGGGGGCCTTTACCTGAGGCGAAGGCGCCCCAGCCTTGACCTTGCGCGAAGGCCCTGGTACACTTCCGAAGTTGCGGTCCATGCCGGTTCGCTTTCTAATGCGTCCCGGCGAAAAAAATACTACAATACGCCTGGCTCCGTGGCCTGGCGATTCTCACAGAAACAGGCGAATGAAGAACATCCTTGGCCGTAAAGTCGGGATGACCAGCATCTTCACCGATGACGGCCGGCACGTGCCGGTCACGGTGATCGCGGCGGGTCCCTGCACGGTCGTTGCTCTGCGGACGAAGGAAAAAGACGGCTACGAGGCCGTTGCTTTGGGTTTTGAGCCCATCAAGCGGCGCCGCCTCACCAAAGCGCAGGCTGGACACTTCAAGAAGCAGGGCGTCGACCCGGTTCGTTTCGTTCGCGAGTTTCGCGACGCCGGGGAAGGTTGCGAGCTGGGCCAAGCGGTGACGGTCACCGGCTTTGAACCCGGGGATCGCGTTGACGTCGTCGGGGTTTCCAAGGGTCACGGCTTCGCCGGAGCCATCAAACGCCATAACTTTAGCGGTGGCGGCGCAAGCCACGGCTCGATGATTCATCGCCAGCCCGCGTCCAACGGCGACACCAACGCCGGGCGCACCGTGCTAGGCAGCCGCCGGCCGGGGCATTACGGCGTCGACCGCACGACGCAGCAGAATCTCGAGGTCGTGCGGGCCGATGGAGAGCGCAACCTCCTGCTCGTACGCGGTGCGGTGCCCGGGGGCAAGAACGCCCTGGTGCTGGTTCGCCAAAGCGTGAAGGCGCGTCGTCCTTCGACTGCGCTCAGGACTGCGCTCAGGACTGCGCTCAGGACAAAAGCATAATGCCTAATGTGATCGACGCCTCGGGAAAGGTCGTCCGAGAGATGGAATCGCCCGCGGTTCTCAATGGCGAGTTTGGCGATAAGCTCACGGTCATCTACCGCGCGGTGCACCGCGAGTTTGCGAACTCGCGCGCCGGAACTGCTTCGACGCTCAAGCGCGATGAAGTACGCGGCGGCGGGCGCAAACCGTGGCGGCAAAAGGGCACCGGGCGCGCACGTCAAGGTTCGATTCGTTCGCCGCAATGGCGTCACGGCGGCGTGGTCTTCGGCCCCCAGCCGCGCAGTTTCGTCGAGTCGCTCAATAAGAAGGAACGCCGGCTCGCCTTTATTGCGGCTCTAGCCGACCGCTTTCATAACGATGCCGTCACTTTGTTGGAGACGGCCGATTTTTCGATCGGAAAGACGGCGGGCTTCGCCAAGCTGCTCTTCGGGAGCACCAAGGCGGCGCGCAATGGGCCGAAGACGCTGATCGTCTGTTCCCGCGGCGAAGCCCATGCAGCGGACATCGAACGGGTCGGCCGAAACCTGCAACGAGTCGGGATCACCGACGACGGCGCGCTCGACGTCAAGGACGTGCTGCGCTTCGACCGGCTATTCTTTACGACCGCTGCGTACGACGCTCTTACCCAGCGCCTCGCCGAAAAACGGGAGCACGCCGATGGACGCCCGTGACGTGATCGTAGCGCCGCGCATCACCGAAAAAGCGATGGCCGACGCGCTGATGCAGCAATATACGTTTGTGGTGCACCCGCACGCCACCAAAACGCAGATCCGGCATGCGATCGAAGAGATCTTTCACGTCAACGTCTTGGAAGTCAACACGATCAACGTGCGAGGCAAGGCGCGCAACTCGGCACGCCGCGGCGTGCGCATTCGCGGCAAAATGAGCGACTACAAGAAAGCAATCGTCAGGATCAAGGCCGGTCAGAAGATCGAGCTCGGCGGAGTCAACTACTTTGAGCAATAATCATGCCCGTTAAGAAATACCGCCCGACGTCGCCGGGCAAGCGTTTTTTGACCACGCTCGATTTTTCGGATCTTTCTAAGGTTGAACCCGAACGCTCGCTGATCGAAGTTCGCAAGAAGCATTCCGGCCGCAACAACAACGGCCATATTACCGTGCGCCATCGCGGTGGCGGCACGCGCAAGATCTATCGCATCATCGATTTCAAGCGGACGAAGGACGGCGTGCCGGCGAAGGTCGCGACCGTCGAGTACGACCCCAACCGTTCGTGCCGCATCGCGCTGCTGCACTACCGCGACGGCGAGAAGCGTTACATCTTGGCGCCCCTCGGCTTACGCGTCGGCGAGGTCGTGGAATCCGGCCCGAACGCAGACATCAAGATCGGCAATGCATTACCGATCAAAAATATTCCCGTCGGCACCGTGATCCACAACATCGAGTTACGGCCCCGTGAGGGCGGTAAGCTCGTGCGCTCCGCCGGCGTGTCGGCGCAACTGATGGCCAAAGAGGATCAATACGCGCAGGTCCGGATGCCGTCGGGCGAAGTGCGCCGGATCCACATTGACTGCCGTGCGACCATCGGACAGCTCGGCAACGTCGAGCACGAGAACCAAGTCATCGGCAAAGCCGGCCGTTCTCGCCATCTTGGGAAGCGCCCGTCCGTTCGCGGCATCGCGATGAATCCGGTCGATCATCCGCACGGCGGCGGCGAAGCGCGCTCGACATCGGGCCGTCCGCCGACGACGCCGTGGGGCGTAATGACGATGGGTAAAAAGACTCGGCGGAACAAGCGCACGACGAAGATGATCGTTCGCAGGAGAGGTTCGAAATAATGTCGCGTTCGCTCAAAAAGGGTCCGTACGTCGCACCCGATCTCGTCCGGAAGATTGAGAAGCTGAACGAGACGCGCGAGCGCCGGGTCATCAAGACGTGGAGCCGCGATTCGACGGTGCTGCCGACGATGGTCGGCCACACGATCGGCGTGCATAACGGCAAGACGCACATTCCCGTCTACGTCACGGAGAATATGGTCGGTCACAAGCTTGGCGAGTTTTCTCCGACGCGGCACTTCCGCGGTCACGGTGGGGAAAAAGCCACGGTGAAAACGTGACGGAACGGGCTCCGCAGGCCGTCGCTCACCTGCGATTCGTGCGCACCGGGCCGCGAAAACTGCGGCGCGTCGCCAATGCAATTCGCGGCAAGAGCGTGCGCGAGGCGCTCGTGCTTTTGAAGTTCGCCGAAGTCTTCGCGGCCGAGCCGATCGAGAAGCTCGTTCGCAGCGCGGTGGCCAATGCGGGCAACAATCACGACATGAATGCCGACGAACTCTACATCACTCGCATTACGGTCGACGGCGGCCCCGGGGGCCGCTTCACGAAGCGAGTCGATCCACGCGCGCAAGGCCGCGCGTATTTTAAGCGTAAGCGCCTCTCGCACGTCACCGTGATCGTGAGCGAGACGCCGCCGGCAAAGCCCCGACGGAAGGTGGCCGGCGCATCGGTTCAGGCAGCGCGGACAACGCGTCGCGCGGCTCCGGGAGCCGGTCCTGCGGCGAAATCACCCCGGAAAAAAGCCGGCGCGCGCAAACGCGCGGCAAGCGCCAAGGGAGCTTAAGTGGGACAAAAGATTCATCCGGTCGGCATGCGCTTGGGAATCACGCGCACCTGGGACAGCCGATGGTTCGAGAAAAAGCACTATGTCGAGTGGCTGCACGAAGACGTTGCGATTCGTAAATCCTTCAATCGCTGGATGCGCTCCGCTTCGATCAGTAAGATCGAGATCGAGCGGCGGGCCAACCAGGCTCGAGTCATCGTCAACACAGCCAAGCCCGGCATCATTATCGGCAAACGCGGCGTCGGGATCGACGAGATTCGCAAGACGTTGGAGCAGCTCACCGGCAAGAGCATCTCGGTGAACGTGATGGAGATTTCGCATCCCGAGCTCGACGCCAGGCTGGTCGCCCAGAATATCGTGGACCAGCTTGAAAAGAGAATTGCATTTCGACGCGCGATGAAGCAGTCGATCCAGCGCACGATGCGCGCCGGGGCGCGGGGAATCAAGGTGCAGGTCTCCGGGCGTCTCGGCGGCGCCGAGATCGCACGCACCGAGCATAACGCCGACGGCAAGGTGCCGCTGCATACGCTGCGCGCCGACATCGACTACGCGCAGGTTGAAGCCTTTACGACCTTCGGACGCATCGGCGTCAAGGTCTGGATCTATCGTGGCGAAGTGCTGCCCGATCAGCCTCGCGGCGACGGAGCCCTTCGAGATCGTCCCGATCGCGGCCGCGAACGCCGCGAGCGTGGCGGCAGAGCACGCCGTGACGGTCGCCCTGATGGTCGCCCCGCGGGCCCCGCCCCAGCCGCGGTCGCCGCGCCCGAACCTTCGATGCCCGCGCCTGAACCTTCGCTTCCCGCGCCCGAAGCGGTGGCGTCCGCGCCGGAGCCGGTGGCGTCCGCGCCGGAGCCTCAGCCCGCTCCGCCAACCGAGGTAACCGAGTAACATGCTGACTCCAAAACGTGTGAAGTGGCGCAAAGTCCAGCGGGGGCGGATGACCGGGATGGCCACTCGCGGCAACTCGTTGACGTTCGGCGATTTCGGCTTGCAAGCGATGGAGCCGTGCTGGATGACCAGCCGTCAAATCGAGGCGGCTCGTATCGCGATGACCCGTCACATCAAACGTGGTGGAAAAGTGTGGATCAAGGTCTTTCCGGATAAGCCGGCGACGAAAAAGCCGGCCGAAGTCCGCATGGGCTCGGGTAAGGGAAACCCGGAGTTTTGGGTCGCGGTCGTGCGGCCGGGGCGCGTGCTGTTCGAGCTTTCGGGCGTCGCTCCCAATGTCGCGCGCGAAGCGCTCGAGCGAGCCGCCGCCAAGCTCCCGATCGGCACCAAGATCGTCTCACGCGAGGAAACATCGTGAAAAAGAGTGAGCTCGACGGATTGCGCGATCTGACCATCAACGAACTGCAGCAAAAGGCCCGCGACGCAAAGTCCGAGCTTTTCACCCTGCGCTTCGCGCTGCGTACCGGTCACTTGACCGACTTCAGCAAGATTCGCGCGATGCGCCGTTCGTACGCGCAGATCCAAACCGTCATCTACGAGAAGCGTCTAGCGGAGGCCGAGCATGGAGCAGCCTAACGACTCCTCGGCCCAGGTCTTGGACCAAGAGATGGGTCGAGCGAAGCGGCGCGTTAAGCAAGGGCGCGTTGCTTCCAACAAGATGGAAAAGACGATCGTCGTGGTCGCGGAGACGCGCGTCCGGCATCCCGTCTATGGCAAGATCGTGCGCAAGTCCACGCGCTTCAAAGCGCACGACGAGCGCAACGAAGCCAATATCGGCGACGTCGTGCGGATCGCGGAGTGCCGTCCGCTATCGCGCGAGAAGCGCTGGCGTCTGGTCGAGATCGTGGAGCGGGCTAAATGATTCAACAAGAGACTCGTCTGAGGGTTGCCGACAACAGCGGCGCTCGCGAACTGCTCGTGATTCACATCACCGGCGGCGGACGACACGTTTACGCGCACGTGGGCGACATAATCGTCGGCACCGTCAAGAGCGCGATTCCGGGCGCTGCGGTGAAAAAGGGTCAAGTCGTCAAGGCCGTGGTCGTGCGGACCAGCGCTCCGATGCGGCGCGTGGACGGCTCGGTGGTTCGCTGCGACGACAACGCTTGCGTGATCATCAAGGGTGAAAAAGATAACCTGGACCCGCGCGGCACCCGAGTCTTCGGGCCGGTTATGCGCGAGCTGCGCGAGCGCGGCTTCTTGAAGATCGCTTCTCTCGCACCGGAGGTACTTTAGGATGCCGGCGAAGGCATACGTCGTTAAGGGCGACACGGTGATGATTCGGCGCGGCAAAGAACGCGGTAAACGCGGAACCATAAAGGCCGTGCAGATCGAAGCCGGCACCGCGACCGTGGAAGGCGCCAACGTCGTCAAGCGGCATACCAAACAGAACGCGAAGGCAACGAATATGGGCGGTTCGACTCAGACCGGGGGCATCATCGAGAAGGAGGCACCGCTGCCGCTTTCGGCTTTGCAGTATGTCTGTGAGAAGTGCAAAGCGCCGACGCGGCTGCGCCGCGGCCGCGCTGCCGACGGTGCCGTTCATCGCATCTGTGCGCGCTGCGGCGAGCCCGCGCGCGAATCGGCGAAGGGAGGGTAACCCGGTGGCTGAGCGTCTGAAGGAACGTTACGAGCAGCAGATTCGCGGTCAGCTGCAAGAGCGTTTTGGCTACAAGAACGTCAATCAAATTCCTAAGCTGGAGAAAGTCGTCGTGAACATGAGCGTCGGTGAGGCGATCGTCAATCCGAAAGCGCTCGATGCTGCGGTCAGCGAGCTGACCGCGATCACCGGTCAAAAGCCCGTCGTCGCCAAGGCGAAGAAATCCATCGCGGCGTTCAAGCTGCGTGCCGGAATGAACATCGCCGCCAAGGTAACGCTGCGCGGCGACCGGATGTACGTGTTCGTCGACAAACTCTTCAACGTGGTGCTACCGCGTATCCGCGACTTTCGCGGGCTTCCCGCAAAGTCGTTCGACGGTCGCGGCAACTACAACTTAGGCTTGCGCGAACAGCTCGTCTTTCCGGAGATCAACTACGACAAGGTCGACAAGACGCGCGGCATGGACGTCACGATCGTCACGACGGCCAAGACCGACGAAGAGGCCTCGGAGTTTTTGGTAGCGATGGGCTTGCCGTTGCAGAAGGCCGCTTCGACGCCCGCCGGACCGAAGAGATAGTTGGAGTAATGGCAAAAACGAGTTTAATCGTAAAATCGAAACGCGTGCCAAAGTTTTCGGTGCGCGGACACAATCGCTGCAAAGTCTGCGGGCGTCCCCGCGGCTATCTGCGCAAGTTTGCGATGTGCCGGATTTGTTTCCGGGAGAACGCGCATGCCGGCGTGGTTCCCGGCGTCACGAAGGCCTCATGGTAAGGAGCACGAGCACATGTCGATAACCGACCCGATTGCCGATATGCTGACACGCATCCGCAACGCCAACACGGCCAACCACAAGACGGTCGATATGCCGGCCTCGCGAGCGAAAGCGGCCATCGCGCAAATTCTGCAAGACGAAGGGTTCATCGAGAGCTTCGAACGGGTGGCCGAAGGTCCCCAAGGCAAAATTCGAATTCAGCTTCGCTACGGCCCGGAGAAGGAGAAGATCATCACGGGTCTTCGCCGCATCTCTCGTCCCGGACTGCGCGTCTACACGGGCAAGACGGAGATCCCCCGGGTCCTGGGCGGCCTCGGTTTGGTGATCATCTCGACGCCGCAGGGCATCATGTCGGGGAAACGCGCGAAGAAGCAGGGCGTCGGAGGAGAGGTTCTTGCGTACATCTGGTAAGGCGGTGCGACCGTGTCTCGCATAGGTAAGCTGCCCGTCGTCCTGCCTTCAGGCGTCAACGTGAAGGTAGAAGACGACGTCGTGCGCGTCAGCGGCCCGAAGGGAGAGCTGCATCAGCAGATTCTTTCCCGCGTCGTTGACGTCCAGCTCGAGGACGGAAGAGTCCTGGTCGGTCGCAAAGGCGATGCGAAGCAGCATCGCAGCGCGCACGGTTTGACGCGTACGCTCATTGCGAACATGGTCGAGGGCGTCAGCAAGGGCTTCCGCAAGAGTCTGGAGATTAGCGGCGTCGGCTACCGCGTCGCAAAATCGGGCGAGAACCTGACGTTAAGCCTCGGGTATTCGCATCCGGTCGCGTTTGAAGCACCCAAAGGCGTCGCGCTATCGGTCGAAGGCCAAACGAAGATTCACGTTGACGGCATCGATAAGCAGGCCGTGGGGCAAGTTGCCGCCGACATCCGGCGCCTGCGCGAGCCGGAGCCTTACAAGGGCAAGGGCATTCGCTATGAAGGCGAGCGCATTCGCAAGAAGCTCGGTAAGGCCGGAAAGGCTGGAAAGAAGTGATGAGTAAAGCGGCGGCGCGGCGCGAGCGCCACATGCGTCTTCGAAAGAAGCTCTCCGGCACGCCGGAACGGCCGCGGCTCTTCGTGCGCCGCTCGCTGCATCATATCTACGCCGTTCTGATCGACGACGCGAAGGGACACACGCTGGCAATGGCGTCGACGCTCGACGAATCGCTCGCAACCGGGTTGAGCTCTAAGACGAACCTTGCGGCCGCTCAGGCGGTCGGCTCGGCGATCGCAAGCAAAGCCAAGGCCGCCGGGATCTCCGCAGTCGTTTTCGACCGGGGCGGATACAAATACCATGGACGCGTGCGCGCGCTTGCGGACGCTGCTCGCGAAGCGGGGTTGACTTTCTGATGCAATACCGAGGTCGCGAACGCGACAATAGTGGCTTTGAAGAGACGGTCGTGCGCGTCAATCGCGTCGCCAAGGTCGTCAAAGGCGGTAAGCGTTTCAGTTTCAGCGCCCTCGTCGTCGTGGGCGACCGCAAAGGCAAGGTTGGGTTCGCCATCGGCAAGGCAGCCGAGGTTCCCGAGGCAATTCGCAAAGCCGTCGAACAGGCTCGCAAGAGCCTCGTCACCGTCGCCATGGTCGAGCGAACGATTCCCCATGAGGTGCGCCACGAAGTCGGCGCCGCGACGATCCTGCTCAAGCCGGCCGCGCCGGGCACCGGCGTCATCGCCGGGGGGTCGGTGCGCGCCGTCCTCGAGCTGGCCGGCATCCACGACATCCTCACCAAGTGTTTGGGGACCACCAACCCGATCAACGTGGTGAGAGCGACGGTCTCCGCGCTCGCTTCGCTGCGGACCGTCGAGCAAGTTGCCGCGATGCGCGGCAAGACCGTTAAAGAAATCTACGCGGCATAATCAAATGGCAGAAAAACAGATTCTCAAACTCGGCGCCCTCAAACCCGCGCCTGGAAGCCGGCCGAAGCGGCAGCGCATCGGTCGCGGTCATGGCTCGGGCATGGTCAAAACCGGCGGAGAGGGCGGCAAGGGTCAGACGGTCCGTTCCGGCGGCGGCAAAGGGCCGGCCTTCGAAGGCGGGCAAACCCCCTGGGCGCGCCGTCTGCCGCACGGGCGCGGGTATTCGCAGAAGGCGCGGGATACCGGTCACTTCGGCACGCGGCTCGCGGTCGTCAAGCTGAGCCGGCTCGCCAAGTGGGATGCCAGCGTTGACGTTACGCCGGAGTCGTTGCGCGAACGCGGAGTCCTCAAATCGCTGCGCGACGGCGTAAAGATTCTGGGTGACGGCGGCCCCAGCGTCGCCCTCCCGGCGGGTCTGCGTTTCCGCGACGTGCTCTTCTCGAAGGGCGCGCGCGAAGCGTTGGCGGCCGCCGGAGCGCAGATCGAAGAAGCCGCGGACCAAGCATAGTGTTCGATAACCTGCGGGCGGCCGTGCTCGTACCTGAGATCCGGCAGCGGATTCTCTTCGTTTTCTTCGCCTTTGCCTGGTTCGTTTTCATGATCCACGTGCAGTTGCCCAACGTGAACCAGGAAGCGTGGCAACGCGTGCTCCAGAGCGGCGCGTTCTATAACCTGCTCGGCTTCCTATCGGGCGGCGCGCTGCAGAAGCTTTCCATCATCGCGATGGGCATCACCCCGTATATCAACGCGTCCATCATCATGCAGCTCATGACGGTCGTCATGCCGCAGCTCGAAGAGATGGCGAAGAAAGGCGGCGAGGAAGGCCGCAAAAAGATCAGCCAGTACACGCGCTGGCTGACCATCGTGCTCGGCACGGTTCAGGCCACCTTCATGGCGATCTCGATGGAGCGTTCCGGCGTCTTTTACGACACGAGCATTTGGTATCTGCTCTACGCAATCGTCGCGATGGTGGGCGGCACGCTCTTCCTGATGTGGCTCGGCGAGCAGATTAGCGACAAAGGCATCGGCAACGGCGTGTCGCTTATCATCTTCATCGGCATCGTCCTGCGCTATCCGCAGTACGTTACACAGACCTACGCCTCGGCCAGTCAGGGCGCCGAATCGCTGCTCAACCTGCTGCTCTATATCGCCATCGCGATCGTGATCATCGTTTCGATCATCTTCTTATACCAAGGGCAGCGCCGGGTGCCGGTCCAGCAAGCGCGCCGGACGGTCGGTCGGAAGATGTTCGCCGGGCGGTCGACCTACATTCCGCTGCGCCTCAACAACGCGGGCGTCATCTCGATCATCTTTGCAATCTCGATCTTGCTCTTGCCGCAACAAGCGCTCGCGTGGTTCGGTCGCAGTCAAGCGATTGTGGGCAGCGGTCTTTGGCCGACGATCGAGCGAGGACTGCAAGGTTTCTCGGCGTGGCTCAACGTCTACTTCACGCCCAACGGGTTCCTCTACAACATCGTCTATTTTCTGCTCGTCGTCGTCTTCACGTTCTTTTATAGCTCGATCGTCCTCAACACGCGCGACGTGGCCGACAATCTGAAGAAGACCGGTGCCTTCGTTCCTGGAATCCGGCCTGGCCAGCCGACCGTCGATTACCTCAACAAGATCTTGATTCGAATCACGACGGCGGCGGCAATTTATCTCGGACTGCTCGCGGTTTTGCCGGGAGCGCTGCAGCGCGGCCTTTCGGTGACCACGTTCTATCTCGGCTCGACCTCGCTGCTGATCGTCGTGGGCGTGGCCCTCGACACGATCACGCAGATCGAAGCGCGCTTGGCGATGCGCGACTATCGCGGATTCATCAAGCGATAGGAACGCTGGGGTAGTCGTGCGCGTCGTCTTTCTTGGGCCGCCCGGCGCCGGCAAAGGGACGCAAGCTCGCATCCTTCGCGAGCGCTTCGGCCTGGAACAAATTTCGACGGGCGACATTCTTCGTCGCAACTGCGTCGAACAAACGGAGCTTGGCCGCCAAGCGGAAGGCTATATGGCGCGCGGGGAGCTCGTTCCCGACGAGCTCGTCATCGCGATGATCGAACGCGAGCTGCGCCGGCTGCCGACCGGTTTCGTTATGGACGGCTTTCCGCGCAACGTCGCGCAAGCGGAGGCCCTCGACGCGCTGCTCGGGCGTCGCGGATGGCCGCTCGAGAGCGCAATTCTCTTCAGCGCCGACCGCCCGACATTGATCGCCCGGCTTGCCTCTCGCTGGACCAATCCGCGCAGCGGCAGGACGTACAACGTCTTGACCAATCCGCCGAAGGTCGCGGGCATTGACGACGAAGACGGTGGCGAGCTGCTGCAACGCGACGACGATCGCGCCGAGACGGTAGCGACGCGCCTCGACGTTTACGACGCGCAAACGAGGCCGCTGATCGAATATTATCGGAAGACCGGCAAGCTCGTGGAGGTCAACGCGCTGGCAAGCGTCGAGGCCGTTGCCGAACGGATCGCTGCGGCGATCGGCGCCGCGCAGGCTCCTGGGGCAAGATGGTAACCCTGAAGTCGCCGCGCGAAATCGAGATAATGCGCGCGAGCGGCAAGGTTACCGCGCGCGTATTGACCGGACTTATGAAGGCCGCGCGCCCGGGGATGACGACGCAGGAGTTGGACGGGCTCGCCGAGCGCGGTATCCGCGAGGCGGGCGGCATCCCCACTTTTAAGGGTTACAACGGATTTCGCGGCTCGATCTGCGCTTCGCTCAACGACGAAGTCGTCCACGGAATCCCGGGGTCGCGAGTTCTCCGCGACGGCGATCTGCTTTCGATCGATATCGGCACGACGCTCGATGGTTACGTCAGCGATAGCGCCGTGACGATTCCAGTCGGCAACATTTCGCAGACGGCACAACGCCTGCTCGACGTGACGCGAGAGTGCCTGACGGTCGGTATCGCGCAGATGCAACGCGGCAAGCACCTCGGCGATATCGGGGCGGCGGTGCAATCCCACGCCGAGGGGCATGGCTTCGGCGTCGTCCGCGAGCTGGTGGGGCATGGCGTGGGCAAGGCGATGCACGAAGAGCCTCAGGTTCCCAACTACGGCGAGGCGGGGGCTGGGATGGAACTGCGACCCGGCTTGGTGCTCGCCATCGAGCCGATGATCACGCAGGGAGGCCCCAAGGTCCGGATTCTGAAGGACGGCTGGACAGTCGTTACGGCAGATGGTAAACTCGCAGCGCACTTCGAGCACACGATCGCCGTGACGGAGGATGGGCCCCAGATTCTGACTTTGCGCGACTACGCAGAGGATCCGGAGATCGAACGGTACCGGCCGCCGAGGGAAGCTATTGCGTGAGGTGCTTGGGGAGGGTGTATGGCGCGTAAGCGGGGCGGGCGCCCGCCTCGCGGCAAAGCAACGGCCGAAAAAGCGGCCAAGACCGCCACTCCCAAAGAAGAGGCGATCGAAGTGGAAGGCACCATCGTGGAGCCTTTGCCCAACGCGATGTTCCGGGTCGAGTTGACGAACGGCCACCGCGTTTTGGCCCACGTGTCGGGAAAAATTCGGATGAACTTCATCCGTATTCTTCCAGGGGACCGCGTCTTGGTCGAGCTGTCGCCCTACGATCTGACGCACGGCAGAATAACGTATCGGTATAAGTAACCTCCCAGTGTCATCCTGAGCGCAGTCGAAGGATGACGTGAAACTAAGGTAAGAAAAATGAAAGTCAGACCATCGGTTAAGAAAATTTGTGAGAAGTGCAAGATCATCCGGCGGCACGGAAAAGTGCGGGTGATCTGCGAGGTCAATCCAAAACACAAACAGGTTCAAGGATAGTCCGCGTCGTTCGATGGAGTTTATCCTCAACGCAGTCGAAGGGCTCAGGATGACATTACTACGCTCAGGATTCAACAAGGAAATTTAAAGAAAAATGGCTCGTATCGCTGGTATCGATCTTCCGCGCGAAAAGCGCGTGGAGGTTGCGCTTACGTATATTTTCGGAATCGGCCCGACGACGGCGCGCAAACTGCTCGCCTTTGCCAGCGTGGATCCGAACGTGCGCGTCAAAGCGCTCAGCGAAGAGGACGAGAAGAAGCTGCGCGATGCGATCGATTCGCTTCAGCTGCGAGTCGAGGGAGATCTGCGCCGAGAAGTTCAGGGCAACATCAAGCGCTTGATGGACATCGGGTGTTATCGCGGCATCCGTCACCGCCGCGGCTTGCCGGTTCGCGGACAGCGAACCAAAACGAACGCCCGCACCCGCAAAGGTCCCAAGCGCACCGTCGCCGGTAAGAAGAAGACCATAGCCAAGAAGTAGCGTGCCTCGGCAGTGAAAGCGGTCGTTACCGCAGGAGGCCGAATCGACGGCGCTTTTGCAGCGGCAGCCGGAACGCAGGTAAAGGCACTGGCTCAGGTGCGCGGCACGACGATGCTCGCACGTGTGCTCGAAGCGCTACGGGGTTGCGGCGCAGATCGGATTGCGGTAATCGGGGGCGACGAAGTCCGTGACGCTTACGGGTCGGCCGTCGAGCAGTTCGTGGAAGAGAGCCCCTCCGGAAGTGAAAACCTCTTGCGCGCGCTGCGCGCGTGGCCCGAGGACGGAGAGCCGCTGCTCTATGCGACCAGTGACTTGCCGTACGTAACCGCCGCGGCAGTCCGCGACTTCATCGATCGCGTACCCAGCGGTGCGCTCGGCGTACCGCTCGCCGAATTTTCCGCCTACACCGCACGTTTTCCACAAGCGCCGCCAACCGGAATTACGCTCGCCGGCGAGCGTGTGGTCAACGGCGGCGTCTTTCTCCTACCGCCCGATAGCGCGCCGCGAGTCGCCGGAGCGGCAACCGCCATTTTCGAGTCGCGGAAACGTCCGTGGCGCATGGCAGGCCTGATCGGTCCTTCGGCACTGATTCGGTTTGCGGCGGGGCGTTTGAGCGTCGCGAGCTTGGAAACGACCGCGCAACGAGTTTTGCATCTTCCGGCGCGTGCGGTGCGAGGCTGCGCTCCGGAGCTGGCCTTTGACGTCGATACGGCGGCGGAGTACGGTTATGCAACCCAAAACCGCTAATCCGTTTCGGCTCGCACTTTTCTGGCTTGGCATTCAAGCGGTTTGGGGCGCGTTGTTGGGAATTTCGTTGCAATCGCGCACGATCGAGCTGGCTCCCGCGGATGCGCTGATCGCCTATGGCCGCCTGGCTACGGCGGGCGCAATCGTCGCGGCGATCGTTCAGGTCATCGTCGGCTTCTATTCGGATGCGCGGCGCCGCGGCGGCAGCCGGCGCGTAGAGTTCTACGTCGTCGGCGCGTTGGGCGGAGCCGTTGCAATCGAGTTTTTCTTTGGTGCTCACACGCTGGTCGCCCTTACGGTTGCGTACGTCGCGGTGCAAGCGGCGTTGAACTTGGCGATCGGACCCTATCAGGCGATCATTCCGGATTTCGTCGATCGCGAGCGCACTGGAATCGCGTCGTCGTGGATGGCCGCCTTTCAAGGCGCCGGGAACGCGATCGGGGCGTTGGCCGCGAGCTTTATCACCAGCGCGCGCACGTTAGGCACCTCATTGAGCGCGCTGCTGCTCGCTACGTGTCTCGTTACTTCCGCGCACGTGCGCCGGCTGACATTTTGCCTCTCGCCGGCCGCATCCGAAAAACGACCGCCGGTGACGCGTGCCTTCGTGGACTTGTTTATTTCGCGCGCTCTGCTCTACATCGGCTTTTACACCCTGCTGGGCTATCTGCTGTTCTATGTCGATGGCGTACTTGGACCCGCGACATTGGCCGACGGGCGACGCGAGACGGGCATTCTCATCGTCAGCTTTACGCTGGTCGGGGCGATCGGCGCGGCGCTTGCGGCTCGCCCGAGCGATCGGATGGACAAGCGTCTCGTCGCCACGGCGGGTGCGGCGGGGTTCATCGCAGCACTGGCCCTCTTCATAGGCTCTCATGGCATCGCCGGCGTGGCGCTAGCCACCCTGCTAGCTGGTTTGGGTTGGGGAGTCTTCCTAGTAGCCGACTGGGCGATTGCTTGCCGTCTCCTCCCGAAAGATGCAATGGCGGCGGCAATGGGGATCTGGAACCTCGCCATCGTCCTTCCGCAGATCATCGCGCCTGCCTTGACGACGGCAGTTCTGCAGGGCCTTCGGCTGGGAGCGGGACACCAGGCTCCGCAGGTTGCCTTCGCGTTAGCCCTAGGTGAGACGTTGGTCGGGGCGGCGTGGCTGTGGCGGTTACCACGTTGCGTAATTGAGCAATAACGCGTATCGTGTCCTGGTACGGGAAGGCCTCACCTTCGGGCGGCCGCCCGTCTATTGGCATGTGTAAGGAAGCTCCCTTACCGATAAACGTTCTTTTTAAGGAGGTACTCGTGAAACGACTGAGCACCGGTATACTCACTGCGCTAATCGTAGCGTTCGGTGGGTTAAGTGCGGTTGCGGCTCCGTCGAACGCGACGTCTGGAAACAATGGAAACAGCGTCGCGCAGA
>JBEKMH010000010.1:0-160723 GCA_050008615.1 Candidatus Cybelea sp. | reverse complement strand
GCGCCAGCTCTCGACCATGAGCTTGACCGCCGCACAGGTCTCGGTGGTGGAGTCCGGTGCGACGTCGTGCTCCTGCCGGTATCCGATGACCGCCGCGCCGTCGATCGTTCCCGCGCCGTACTGCCCGCGCGCCGAGAGCGACCAGACGTCGCCGTGCGACGGCGGCCGGATTGCCGAAAGCACTTTGTACTTTTCGTTGCGGATGTCGTCGGCGTGCGAGCTGATCGGCGCCTCCATCGCAACCAGCGCGAGTAGATTGATCACGTGATTTTGAATCATGTCGCGCAGCGCGCCGGCGCTGTCGTAATAACCGCCGCGTTCTTCGACTCCGAGCGATTCGGCCGAAGTGATCTGGATGTTTTGCACGTAGTTGCGGTTCCAGATCGGCTCGAAAATCGTGTTGGCGAAGCGCAGCGCGATAATGTCCTGCACCGGCTCCTTCCCGAGATAGTGGTCGATGCGGTAAATCTCGTTCTCGGGAAAGACCGCTTCGATGGTCTGCTGGAGCTTTCGCGCCGATTCGAGATCGGTACCGAAGGGCTTCTCCACCACGATGCGCGTCCAACCGTTGGGGTCCTTATCGAGACCGGCTTCCTTAAGATGGTTGATGATCACGGGAAAGACCGGCGGCGGCGTTGCAAGGTAAAAGAGGTGATTGCCGGCGGTGCCAAACTCGGCATCGTTCTGCGCGAGCCGGCCTTTGAGCGCCAGGAAGTGCTGCTTGTTGGTAAAGTCGGCGGTGACGTAACTGATTCGCTTCGCGAAGTCTTCCCAGAGCGGGCCTTGAGGCTTCTTGTCCTGCGGCATGAAGAGTTCGAGCTGCTTGCGGCAATAGTCGCGGAAACCGTCGTCGTCGAAGGCCGTGCGCGAAAAACCTACCAGCGCAAACGCGTCCGGAAGCGTGCCGCGCAAATGCATCGAATAGAGCGCCGGCAGTAGCATGCGTTTAAAAAGATCGCCGCTCGCACCAAAGAAGACCGCGCTGCACGGCGTGCTGATGCCTTCGTTGGGCAAGCCCGCGCGCAGCGGGTTGGTCGCGACGGCGTCAAGCACGCGGTTCGGCCTTGACGGCATGCCCGCCGAACTGATTGCGTAGCGCGGCAACGACCTTTGCGCTGAACGATTCGTCTTGGCGGGATGCCATGCGCGCGAGCAGCGAGAGCGTGATGACGGGCGCCGGAACGTTTTCGTCGATGGCCGCCGCGACGGTCCAGCGGCCCTCTCCGGTGTCGTCAACGTATCCGCGAATATCCTTCAAGCCCGGATCGTCGCGAAACGCGAGAACCAATAACTCGAGCAACCACGAACGAACGACGCTGCCATGGCACCAAAGCTCGGCAAGCTGGCCGAGATCGTACTCGTACGCAGACTTCTCCAGAATCTCGAAGCCCTCGCCGTAGGCTTGCAACAGTCCATACTCGATTCCGTTGTGAACCATCTTGGAGAAGTGTCCCGAGCCTGCGGGACCGACATGTGCGTAGCCCTTGGGCGGGGCCAGCGTGAGAAAGATCGGCTCGCACTTGCGCACTTGCTCGTCGTCGCCGCCGACCATGAGGCAGTAACCCTCTTTCAAGCCCCAAACCCCGCCGCTCGTGCCCGCGTCGATGAGCGAGACGCCCTTGGTTTTGCAATCGGCGTAAAGCTTCAAGCCATCCTTATAATTCGTGTTCCCGCCGTCGATGATGATCCCGCCGCTGCCGATTGCGTCGGCGAGCTGCGCGATGGTCTCTTCGGTTGGGGCGCCGGCCGGCACCATGACCCATGCGATCTTCGGCGACGTCGTAAGCTTGGCGACCATGTCCGATAGACTCTGCGCGCCGGTCGCACCCGCGCCCGCGGCGGTCGCGACCGCGTTCGGGTCGCGGTCGTACGCGACGACCTGATGACCGCCCGCGATCAGGCGCTGCGTCATGAAGTTGCCCATCTTCCCGAGGCCGACCATTCCGAGTTGCATGTTAAGACTCGTCCTTTCGAGCTAGACGCGGGCCGAGAGCGCGTCGTCGACCGCGGCAATCAGCGCGCGCAGCGCCGGTTCGACGGCGCCTTTGAGGTGGACGCGCACGCCGCGGCGCCCGCGTTTGTCCAGCGACATCCAATCGCCGAGCGCTTGTGCGGCAAGGAGCGTGCGAAAGCCGACCTTCATGCCTGGAATCATCGGATCGTCGGGATCGTCGGCGGTGATCTGCAGCACGACGCACGAATCGGGACCGCCTTTGTGGAGTTGGCCGGTCGAATGGAGGAAGCGCGGTCCGAACCCAACCGTCGTCGCGACGCGCCGCGCGTCGCGGATCTTCAAGCGCAGTTCTTCGAGAAGCTTGGTATGCGTCGCATTGCGCGCGAAATAGGCAGTAATGGCGTTGTAATCGTGCAAGCGCAACTGCCCGAACAGCCCCGCCAACGCTTGCGTCGCGTTCTGCGCACCCTTGTCACCCTTGTCATCCTGAGCTTGTCGAAGGACGAAGGATCCCGAAAGGTAGGTCACGCTAAAATCGGGGCCCTCGACGTTAGCCTTGGGCTCGTCGAACTTGCCGTTGCGCGCGTATTCTGCAAGCAGCGCGACGGTATTATCTTTGGATTCCTGTACGTTGGGCTGATCGAAGGCGTTGATGCCGAGAATGACGCCCGCCGCAGCGACCGCGATTTCCCAAAGATAGAACTGCTCGCCGACATCGTAGGCATCGTTCATCTCCAAGCGGATCACTGGGTGACCGGCTGCCTCCAGCGCGCGTAGTTTATCCGCAACGCCGGGCTGTGGGCCGGGGAGATTAGCGCCGACGTAGACGAAGACGCGGTCGTCGGAATAGTCCGCCGGCTCGCCGAGCGGCTCGCCCTCGATCGGTACGATGCCTCGGCCGAGTTTGCCGGTGGATTCGGCGATCAACTGTTCCGCCCACGCCCCGAAAGCTTTGACCTGCGGGTGCGTGACGATGGTCAGTTTGTCGCGGCCGTTTTTTGCGAGTCCGCCGATGGCTGCACCGAAGCGAACGCCGGGGGCGCTGCGGGAATCGACTGTGCGATCGTTGGCGTGCATTGCGCCGAGCGCGCGATCAAGCAGCAGGTTGATGTCGTACCCGGCGCTTGCCGAGGGCGTGATGCCGACGAAAGAGAGTGCCGAGTAGCGGCCGCCGATATTAGGATCGTTCTTGAAGTCGTCGCGGAACGACTCTTCTTTTGCCTCTTTGTCGAGCGACGTTCCGGGATCGGTGATGGCAACGAAGTTACGGCCGGCCTGCGCCGATCCGACCTGCTTGCTGACCTTTTCGTGAAAGTAGGCGTAGAAGGCGTTGGGCTCGGTTGTCGTCCCGCTCTTGCTGGAAATGATGAAGAGCGTCTCGGCGACGTTGATTTTCTCTTCCAGTTCCTTAATTTGTTGCGGGCACGTCGAGTCGAGGACGTACAACTGCGGGTAGCCGTCGCAGCGTCCGAAGGTATCGGCGAGAATGTCGGGGGCCAGCGAGCTTCCGCCCATGCCGCAGACCACCGCAAAATCGAAGTGCTCCTTCGCGTCTTTTGCGAACGAGCGCAAACCGGGGACATCTTCGAGCATGCGCTGTTGGATGTCCAGCCAGCCTAACGATTTCTTGATGATCGCGACGTCGTCGGGCTGCGTGGACCACAGCGTTGCGTCGCGCGCCCAAATTCGCTTCAGAAAATCGGCCGACGCGAGCGTCTCCAGCGCTGCGTCGTAACCCGGGTTTGACGCGCCTAGCGAGAGCTGCACGCGCTCCGCGCCGCCCGACTCGAGCAGCTTCTGCTTATAGACGATCGCGCCAAGGAGCGCCGCGAACGAATCGCAGAAGAGCGTAACGCCGTCGAGTTGCAGATCGTGCGTCACGTCGAAGAGCGAGATCTTGGCGTCTTGAAGCGCGCGCATCAGGTCATTGGCGGCGCCGAGGTCGCTCTCGACGGTGTCGGCGACGATCGTTCCGTGATCGAGCAGGGCCTCGAGAGTTGCGGGCGGCATCGTGTTGACCGTGTCGGGACCGACGACGGTCTCGACGTACATCAGGTCGGGATAGTGTGGGTTCTTCGTCGAGGTCGAAGCCCACAGCGGCCGCTGAACCGCGCCTCCCTTCGCTCGCAGCGTCGCAAAATCGTCTCCGTAGAAAATGTCTTTGAACTTCTGGTAGGTGAGCTTGAGATTGGCAATGCCGGTCTTACCCAGCAGGTGTTCGAGTTTTTCGCCCTTACCTATGCGGTCTTGCAAGAGTTTGTCGACGGCGGTGTCGATGCGGCTGACGAAGACCGAGTTGACCGACCGAATCCGGTCGATTGGTTTGCCCTCGGCCATGCGGCGCTGCAGGCCTTTGACGTACGCTTGCGCGGCACGTTCGTACATCTCGATGGAAAAGATCAGCGTTACGTTGATGTTGTAGCCGCGGTGGATGGACTCTTCGATCGCCGGCAGACCGGCTTTGGTGCCCGGGATCTTGATCATGACGTTTGGGCGCTTCACGCGTCCCCACAACTCTTCAACCATCGCGATCGTGCCGGCTGTGTCGTTGGCCAGCAGCGGGGAGACCTCGAGGCTGACGAAGCCGTCGTTCCCGCCCGACGACTCAAAGACCGGAGCGAAGGCGTCGCACGCGCTTTGAATGTCTTGGATTGCCAGGTCCCAGAAGAGCGCGTCGGCGCTCTTCTCCGAGCCGATGAGTTTGCCGAGTTGCTCGTCGTAGTCGCTGCCGGCGCCGATCGCTTTTTCGAAAATCGTCGGATTGCTCGTCATCCCGCGCAGGCCTTGATCGATCATGCGCTTCAGTTCGCCCGAGGCGAACATGCTGCGGCGGAGGTTGTCGAGCCAAACGCTCTGCCCGTCGTTGAGCAGTTGCTGGATCTGATTCTTCATTCGGTCTCTCCTAACGAACGGCGAGTGCGAACTTTTCGAGGGCGACGTTGGCGACGTTCTCGGGCGTAAATCCAAAGTACCGCGCGACGTCGGCGGCCGGCGCGGACGCGCCGAAGCGATCGATCCCAAACGCGAAGCCGCGATCGCCGACATACTTGGCCCATCCCAGCGTCGCGCCCGCTTCAATTGACAGTCGCGCCGTGACCGACGGAGGCAGCACCTCGTCCCGATAGGACTGCGGCTGGGCATCGAAGAGTTCCCAGCACGGCATCGAGACGACCCGCACGCGCACACCTTTGCCCTCCAAAATCTTTGCCGCGTCGACCGCGAGCGAGACTTCGGAGCCCGTCGCGATCAGAACGAGATCGGGATCGCCGCCGCCGGCGTCGGAGAGGACATAAGCGCCGCGGCTAACCGCGGCATCGCGCGCGCCGAGGAACGGAACCTTTTGGCGCGTGAGAACGAGCACCCACGGTGCGTCCTTTTGCGCGATCGCGAGCTTCCAGGCTTCGAGCGTCTCGAGCGAGTCGGCGGGGCGCACGACGTAGCAGTTCGGTGTCGCCCGCAACGTCGCGAGCTGCTCGATGGGCTCGTGCGTTGGGCCGTCCTCTCCGAGGAAGACGGAATCGTGCGTAAAGACGTAGATCGAGCGAATGCCGGTCAAGCAGCCCAACCGCAGCGCGGGTTTGAGATAGTCGACGAAGTTGAAGAACGTGGCGGCAAACGGAAGCAAACCCCCGTGCAGCGCGATCCCATTGGTGCACGCCGCCATCGTGTGCTCGCGCACGCCGTAGTGAATGTTGCGGCCGCCGTAGTTTCCCGGCTCGAAATCGCCGCAGTTCTTGAGATAGGTCTTGGTCGACGGGTCGAGATCGGCCGACCCGCCGACGAGCTCGGGTAGGCTCATTGCGATGGCATTCATCACCGCGCCGCCCGCGTCGCGCGTTGCGACGTTGCCGTTTTCGGCATTGAAAACCGGCCAGGGGAGATCGCTGGGAACTTCGCCGCGCAGCGCCCGCTCGAGGGCTGCCGCCAACTGCGGATTCGCGCGCTTCCAAGCGTTGTAGGTTTCGCTCCAGCGGCCCTCCAGCGCCGCGCCATTCTCGCCGACTTGCCGATAGAATGCCAGCACGTCATCGGGCACGTAGAAGTCGGGCTCGAGCGGCCAGCCCAGCTCTTCCTTTGACTTGCGCACGTTCTCAGGGCCGAGCGCTTCGCCGTGGGCCAAGAAGTTGTCTTGCCGCGGCGAGCCGTAGCCGATGTGCGTGCGCACCGCGATGAACGACGGCCGGTCCGTCACGTTTTTCGCGACTTGGATCGCTTGGTCGAGCGTCGCGACGTCGTTGCCCTTATCGATTGGAACCAGTTGTGTGTGCCAGCCGCTGGCATCGAAGCGCGCGACAGGGTCGTCGGTCAGCGTGATGTCGGTCGGACCGGCGAGCGAAACCAGGTTGTCGTCGTATAAGACGATGAGTTTGCCGAGCTTGAGGTGGCCGGCAAGAGAAAGCGCTTCTTGGCTGATACCTTCCATCAGGTCGCCGTCGCCGCAAATGCAATAGGTAAAGTGATCGACGATGGCTTGGTCCTCGCGGTTGTTGACCGCGCCCAAATGCGCCTCGGCAATCGCCATGCCGACCGAGTTGCCGACTCCCTGCCCCAGTGGCCCGGTCGTTGCCTCGACTCCCGGCGTGCGCTCCGCCTCGGGGTGTCCTGGCGTCTTGCTTCCGAGTTGTCGAAAGTGCTTAATGTCGTCGAGCGTCAGGTCGTAGCCGGTGAGATAGAGGAGCGCGTAAAGTAGCATCGACCCATGTCCCGCAGACAGGACGAAGCGGTCGCGGTTTAGCCAGTGCGGGTCTTTGGGATTGAACCGCAGGTGGCGGGTCCACAGCGTGTAGGCCATCGCCGCCGCACCCATCGGCATGCCCGGATGGCCGGAGTTCGCCTTTTGGACCGCGTCAACGGCCAAAAAACGGATTGCATTGATTCGCTGCTCGTCGGCGGGCGAGTTCGGCACGACTACTCCTTTCCCGTGGTGGCCTATGTTAATGCGAGGCGGGGGCGCGCTTCCCTGGCGCCGTAGCTCCGCTACCGTGGTGAAGGACGAACTCGAAACGCGGATTTCGGCGCTGGCGCGGGGGGACGGCGACGTGCGCGGCCGCGAGGGGCGCGCAGTCGACCGGGTGATCGCAATGCTCGACACGGGCCGGCTACGAGTGGCCGAGCCCTGCGACGACGATTGGGTAACCAACGTTTGGGTGAAGCAGGCGATCCTGCTCTATTTCCAGCGCCGCTCGAACGAGTGGATCAACAATCCCGGCGATGCGCTCGCCTATTACGATAAACTTCCGGTGAAGCAGAACTATAAGAAGCTCGGCGTGCGCTGCGTGCCGCCCGGCGTCGCGCGCTACGGGAGTTTTCTCGGACGCAACGTTATCCTGATGCCGGGATTCGTTAATATCGGCGCGTACGTCGACGAAGGCAGCATGATCGATACCTGGGCGACCGTCGGCTCCTGTGCGCAGATCGGCAAGGGCGTCCACCTCTCGGGCGGCGTCGGCATCGGCGGGGTTCTCGAGCCCCCGCAAGCCACACCCGTCATCGTAGAAGACGGCGCATTCATCGGTTCGCGCTGCATCGTCGTGGAGGGCGTGCGCGTCGAGCGCGAGGCCGTCCTGGGCGCCGGGGTCGTCGTGACGGCGAGCACGCCGATCGTGGACGTCCGCGGCGAGGAGCCCGTTCGCAGCAAAGGCCGCATTCCGGCGCGCGCCGTCGTGATCCCCGGAACGCTGCCCAAGCAGTTTCCGGCCGGCGAATACGCTACGCCGTGCGCGCTGATCATCGGAACTCGAAACGAATCAACCGATCTAAAAACCTCGCTCAACTCCGCCCTGCGCGAGCACGACGTAGCCGTATGATTCCACGTTGTCACCCTGAGCCCGTCGTCCTTCGACTGCGCTCAGGATGACATGACTGCGCTCAGGATGACATGACTGCGCTCAGGATGACATGACTGCGCTCAGGACCGGCTCTGTCGAAGGGTGATGACGCAAACCCAGGCGGTTTTCTTAAAGTACGGCGTATCTGCAAACGACCTGCAATGGACGGGCCGGCCCCCGACGGGTGTACGGTTCCATAGGGGCGACGTGTTCCAGATTCCGTTTAGCTTACTGTGGGGCGGGTTTGCAATCTTTTGGGAGTACTCGGTGGTGGTGCGGCGCGCCCCTTTGATGTTTAAGCTTTGGGGAGTTCCGTTCGTTGCGGTTGGCATCTATATTACCGTGGGGCGCTTTTTCTGGGACGCGTACGTTCGCAGCCGTACCTATTATGGTCTGACATCGAACTCCGCGCTCATTCTCGTGGATAGACCTGGCGGTGGCATAACGCGCTTCCACCTTCCCGCATTAAAGTCGATCGGTTTGGAGCTGTGCCACGACGGGAGCGGTACGATAAGCTTTGGTGATGGCGCGACACGTCGTAACTGGGATTATTGGTCCGGCGGCGCCTTAGCGCCGTCGTTCGAAGAAATACCCGACGCTCGACACGTCTACGAACTTTGCGCCGCCGCCCAGCACGCGGCTAACTGAGAGGAAACTTCACGTAAGCCAAAAACTTGCGGTAGGCGTATGAATCCGCGCGTTTCCGAAATTGCGCCCTCGCTCATCAGGCAGCTCGCTGCTCAGAAGCGCCCGACGTCGATCGATCTGGGCCTCGGGGAGCCTACCCTGTTGCCGCGCATCGAGTATTTTGAGCGCGCGCTCGAGCGCGTGCGAACCGGCGGCGTCAAGTACACGGCCAACGCCGGCGACCTCGAGCTGCGCGAGCTCATCGCTCGGCACTATGCCTACCCCGCAATGGACCGCGCCGAGAACGTTTGCATAACGATCGGCTCGCAAGAGGCGATGTACGTGACGCTCAAGACCTTGCTCGATCCGTCCTGTGACGAGTTGCTCGTCGTGGAGCCGGCCTTTCCGTCGTACGTCAAGATGGCGGCGCTCGAGGGAATCGGCGTGCGCACCGTCGCGATGCTCGAGGACGACGACTTCGAGTTCGATGCCGAGCGAATCATCGCGGCCATCGGCGAACGGACGCGCGCCATCGTGATCTGCTCGCCCTGCAATCCGACGGGCCGCGTCATCTCACGCGATGCGGCCGAGATGCTCGTCGAGGCACTATCGCGGCGCCCGGGCGAGCCGATTTGGCTGATCCACGACGAGATCTACCGCGAGCAGATGTTCGTCGGCGGCGCAGCCGATCTTGCGCGGCTCTATCCTCACACGATCGTCGCGAACTCGCTGAGTAAGAGCAACGCCCTGACGGGGCTGCGCTTGGGATGGATGCTCGGGCCCGCCGCATTCTTAGAGCAAGCGATCAAAGTGCATGCCTGGGCGGTCTCGTGCGCCGATACGATTGCGCAGTACGTCGCTCTGGAAGTTTTTCGCTCTCCGGGCAATCTGCAAGAGCACGCGCCGTGGTACCGGAAGCATCGCGCTTTGGCGCGGGAAGCGCTGAAAGACAGCAGCCTGCCGTTCGTCGATCCGGAGGGCGCCTTCTACATCTGCGTGCGATTGCCCAAAGGGACGCCGTCGCTCGATGCCGCCAACGCCTTGATCGGGCGCTTCGACGTCGTCGCGATTCCGGGTATCGCGTTCGGCGAATCCATGGAAGGCTGGCTGCGCCTGAGCTGGGTCGCGAACGCCGAACGCGTGCGCGATGGAGTAGCGCGAATCGCCGAATACTGCGCGCAACTCCCGGTGTCGTGCTGAGGCCGACGGTACTCACCTTTGGTCCGCCGGAGCTGGCGCCGTTCCTCGGAAAGTGGATTCGCGACGAAATCTCCGTTTCGCGCAAGGTTGCGAACCTAACGTTCGGCAAGGAAGGCTTTAAGAAGCTGTATGCATGCAGCTCGTACGGGGAACTCCAAAGATGTCTGACGGAGGATCCGGAACTGGCCGAAAAGTATAAACGGCGACTGGAACTTTCGGGACGCGAAAGTGCCTTGCTTATCGGTCCGAGAGAGATAACCTCGGACGGGAGCGCCCCGAACAGTGAGCGGCGTACGGTTCGATATCCTGTGCTGGGATTGCGCAAAGAAGGCCGTACCACCATCGTTGCGAGCACCTATCGGGGCAGTGCCATCGGCCTCGAGTTGCGCATGCGAGAGGAATGGCTACTCGTAAGCGAGCGTTACGTCGGGCGCGCCGCCGAACTTTTTCCACCCTCACCTGTGTTCCGCTATTACCGAGCGCCAACCGCATAACGTAAGAATGGTTTGCTCTCCGGGCGGCGGAAGAAAAGCGGAATGACACACCTTCCGCCCCAAGCAGATGAAGTAAACGACCTCAGCGACCGCGCGAATCTCTCGCAAGTGCGAATTACCACCGCACATGGCGACATCGTCTTCCATCTTTTTCCTGACGACGCGCCGCTTCATTGCGCGGCCTTCATGAAGCTCGCCGACGCGGGATTCTACGACGGCCTCAAGTTCCACCGAGTGGAGCCCGGATTCGTCGTTCAAGGCGGGGACCCGAAAGGCGATGGAACGGGAGGGCCCGGATACAATCTCAAAGCCGAATTCAACGCGCGGCCGCACGAGCGCGGAACCGTAGCCATGGCACGCGCTTCCCGACCAGATTCAGCGGGCTCGCAGTTTTACATCTGCCTCGGCGATGCGCCTTTCCTCAACGGGCAGTATACGGTCTTCGGTCAGATGACCGAAGGCTTCGACGCGCTTGACAAGATCCGGCGCGGAGACGTGATGGTCAGCGTGAAGACCGAACCACGCTGACCGTCCGCCCGGCTCGCAAGACCGGTTTACGTCTTTTCGCGTATGTCGCGTTTGGTCGCGTCGTACTCCGCTTGCGTGCGATTCTTAGCCTCGTTGACCGCCGAGCCAATCTTTTCGCCCGGCGTCATTTCGTTGCCGAGTGTCTCCCGCTTGGCGCGTTCCATATCCGCAGCCGAGCGATGCTGTCCTTCGTGAACCGTATCCTTGACGTCGTCGACGGTGCGTTTTACCGCATCGGCGGCCTTATCGAGCGTATCTTTCCCCACGTTAACCTCCGTTTCGTGGGCAAGTTTACCCGCGCGCAGCTTCCCTAAACGCGAGCGCTTGGCGGTTACGCGATCCAAACCGTTTGGATATTCACGAACTCGTGGATGCCGAACGAGGAGAGTTCGCGGCCGTAGCCGCTCTTCTTGACGCCGCCGAAGGGTAGGCGCGGATCGCTCGCCACCATGCCGTTGATGAAGACGTTGCCCGCTTCGATTCGTCCCGCAAGCTCTTCGGCAAGCGCAATATCGGCCGTCCATAGGTTCGCGCCGAGTCCAAAGCGCGATGCGTTGGCAAGCTCCAACGCGTGCTCGAGGTCGTTCGCGCGTACGACGGCAGCCGCGGGCCCAAAAACCTCCTCGGCGAACATCGTCATCTGCGGCGTCACCTCGGCGACGACGGTCGGCGCGTAGAAGAAGCCGGGGCGTTCGAGAAAACGGCCGCCGGTGACGAGTCGCGCACCCGCAGCGACCGTCGCGCGTACTTGATCGTCGACGGATTGCCGCAGATCCGCGCGGGCGCACGGACCGAGCTGCGTAGCCTCTTCCATAGGATCTCCAACGATCTGTGCTGCGGCGGTCTCCGCAAAGCGCGCAAGGAACTCGTCGTAAACGGAGTCCTCGACGATGAACCGCTTAGCCGCGATGCAACTCTCGCCGTTGTTCTGAAAACGAGCGGTGACGGCCGTTTTCGCCGCTGCTTGGAGATCCGCGTCGGAGAGAACCACAAATGCGTCGGAGCCCCCCAACTCGAGCACGCACTTCTTTAAGTTCTCGCCGGCCGCGCGCGCGACCGAGACGCCGGCGTCTTCGCTCCCGGTGAGGGTAACGGCGCCGATGCGCGGATCGGCGACGATCTTTCTCATTTCCTTCCCGGGAATCAGCAGCGCGCCGAAGCACCCTTCGGGCGCACCCGCCTCGTTGAAAAGGCGCCCGATCTCCAGCGCACATCGCGTAGTATTCGTCGCGTGCTTGAGCAGCACGACGTTGCCCGCCATCAAGGCCGGCGCGGCCGCTCGAATAACCTGCCAGTATGGAAAGTTCCACGGCATGATTGCCAGCAACACGCCGAGCGGCCGAAACGCGACGTAGCTGCGCGACGCCGAAGACGGAGTAAGCTGCTGCGAGAGCAGCGCTTCGCCATGCTCGGCAAAGTACTCGAGCCCAAACGCGCATTTGTCGATCTCGGCACGCGCCTGCACGAGCGGCTTGCCCATCTCGCGCACGGCCGTCGTCGCGAGTTCCTCGCGTTCCAGGCGAAAACGAGCGGCTACGGCTCGCAACAAGCTCGCGCGCCCGGAAAAATCCTCGCGTCCCCACCGCTGCGCGCCGCGCGCAGCCGCTGCGAGCTTCGTTTCGATCTGCGGGGCGTCCATCAGCGCGATGCGCTCGATCACCTCACCGGTCGACGGGTTGCGCGTCTCGATCATAGCGCGTGCATCGCCCACGGCCCCGACGGGCCGGCGTAAACTTCGACCAAACTCTCCGGCCGCAAATACGTGCGGGCCACGCGCTGCACGTCGGCGGCGGTAATGCGCGAGAAGCGTTCGTTGAGCGTGCGATAGTAGTCGGGCGGCAGACGATAGACCAGGATATCGAGCAGTTGTTTGGCCTGCCCCGTGGTCGAAGCCTCGTCTAAAAGCGCGTTGCTGATCAGGCGCACCTTCGCTTCTTGCAGCTCCGTAGCCGAAACCGGTTCGTTCTGGAGGCGGCGCAGCTCTTGCCGCACGATGCCGACGGCTTCAAGGACGCGCTCCGGCGAAGCGTTCAGCTCAACGCGCAGATCCCCACGATCCGCACCCGCCTCGAGTGAACTGTTGACGCTGTACACGAGGCCGCGCTTCTGCCGCAACTCCTGCCAGAGCCTGGATTCAAATGCACCCGCGCCGCCCAAAATTTGATTGAGCACCGCGAGAGTATCGTAATCCTGGCTCGCTCGCGAGAGCGCCGGCTGCCCGAGTCGAATGAAGACCTGATTGGCCTGAGTGCCGATATAGTCGTGGCCGCTCGCCGCCGGCGGCATTGCCATCAAACGCGCGTTAGGCTTCGGCCCCGCCGCGTTCCACGATCCGAAACTCGCCTCGAGGACCGAGCGCACGCGCTCCGGCGAAAGATCGCCGACGACGGAGATCGTCGTCAGATCCGGACGCCAATAGGTCGCCGCGTACGCCAGCAAATCGTCGCGCGTGATGGCCGAGACGCTCTGTGCCGTCGGCTGGCGCAAACTCGGATCGGCGCCGGCCAAAAGCAGACGGTTGTAGGCGCGATCGATCAGCACGCCGGAGATGCGGCCCTCCGATTGTAAGCTGTTGGACAGCTGCGATCGCTCGACGCTCAACCAGGGATCCTCAAAGGTTGGATGCGCCTCGCCGTCGGCCAAGATCGCCACGACGCGCTCGAAATCGCGCGACTCTGCCGTCGCCGAGAAGTCTTGTCCGGTATTCACGAAGACGCCCATCTCGTCGGTGGCTTTGCGGCGTTGTGCGAACGGGTACGCGGCGCTGCCGTAATCGGCTACCGAAGAGGCGAGCCGAGAAATGCCCTCCTTCCCAAGCGGCTCGAAGGCCGGAGAGCTCGCGATCGTGCCTTTGATAACCACCGTAGGACGGTCGGTTTTGGGTTGCACGATGACGCGCAATCCGTTGGCGAGCGTGAACTCGACCGGTGCCAGCGTGCTGCGTTCCGTCGTCGGCGTCTCGACGGCCTTGGCGATCCATTTTGGTTCGACGATCGGGCCATTTGGAACGCGTTTGGAGAAATCGTCGCTGGCCTCAGACGTGCTCTTCTCAGAGTTGCCTTTCGGCGGACTGTCGTTGGGGCTCAGGTGCCCGATGACGGTTGGGTGGCTCAAATATGTGCGTGTCGCGGCGAGCAGATCGTCGCCGGTTAGCGCTGCCAGACGGCGGTCCTCGTCGGCCACCCTTTCGTGAACGATGCCGTAGGTGTAGCCTGCGAGATCGCCGATGCCGTCGATCGAGTCGGCACCGTAGAGCCGCTCCGCGATCGTCATGCGCTTCGCCGCGACGACGAGATCGGGATCGAAACCGTTGTGGAGCACGGAGTCGAGCGTCGTTGCAAAGACGGATGCGGCTTCGCTGCTGCCGTGGCCCGGGTTGAGAATAATAAAGACGTGCAGTAATCCGCCTTTGAGCTGCGTATCGGCGTCCGTTTCGATCGCGAGCGCGATGTTGCTCTGGACGAGCGCCTTATAAAACGGGGACCGCTGGTTTTCGAGCAACGTTGCCAGCGTGCTGATGGCCGGCTCTCCGTGCTGCGTGTCGCCGGGAATCGCGTAGGAGAGATCGAGAATTTCGAACGGAAAGGGAAACTGCGCTTCGACGGTTGCGCCGTACGCCGGCTTCGGATTGAGTTCCGACCACGGGGGCAACTGTTTGGAAGGAATCGCACCGAAGAAGCGCTGAGCCTTTGCAAACGCCGTCGCATGGTCGACGTCGCCGGCGATCACCAGCGTCGCATTGTTGGGCGCGTACCACTCGTGATAGTAGCGGGCGATATCCGCGACGGTGGCCGCGGCAACGTCGCTGCGATTGCCCAAGGGCGTGCGGCCGGCCGGTTGTCCGGGGAAGGCTGCGGCCCGAACCCGCGACAACAGATTGAAGAACGGCGAGCTGGCATCGCCGTCGATTTCGTTGAGCACCGCATTGCGTTCGATCGCCCAGCCGGCAGCACTCAGGGAGGCGTGTTGCATCCGATCGGCCTCGATCCCCAGCGCCACGTCCAGTTTGTCCGCCGGCATTTCGAAATAGAACTGCGTGTAGTCGTAGTTCGTCTCACCGTTCATCTGCGCGCCCAAGCGCGCAACGATGTCGTCCAGGCCGCCCGACGAGATCTCCGGCGTTCCGCGAAACATCATGTGTTCGAGAGCGTGCGCCAGGCCGGTCTTGCCCGGCGTCTCCTGCAGCGAGCCGAATCCGTACCACATGCTCGTTTGAACGACCGGAGCCGCGCGATCCTCGACGACGACGACTCGCAACCCGTTGCGCAGCGTCGTCGTGAAGATTCCGGCATCGCCCGGGCCATTTTGCGCCGGCGCGGCCTGCGCGGTGAAAAGCCCAAGCAGCAGCGCAAACAGCGTCGTTCTCATTTTCACAGCGTTGTGACTCCCAAGTAATATGCGGCCGTCGCCTCGACCGCGGCTAGTGGAAGGCAGCCGATAAGCTCGGACCCGAGCACTTCGATCCCGCGTTCGGCGGCGAGCTCGCGAACCAATTCCACGACGCGATAGAGCGGCGTTGCAGCATAGTCCGTAATGTTGAGCGAGACCTGCACGCGATCGTCGCCGCGTGGCAGGGCAAGCGCGCGCAGGGTGCGCAGGCCGCCGTCGCGTTCGCGGATGGCCCGGGCAATCGCTCGGACCGCTGGGAGATCGGTGGTCGCCAGCTCGATGTTGAACGCGATCAAGACCTCTCGCGCGCCGATCGCAATCGCTCCGGCGCTGGGATGCCGAGAGATGTCACCTTCGTCCGGCAGCCAATCGGCGTTTGCGCGAATTGCCGGGAGAGGGTGACGTTCGGGCGTTCGCGCCGCCGCGCCGTAATAAAAGGAAGGCACGCGATAGCGCCGCCAGATTTCGATACCCGCGCGGTGTGCCAGCGCCGCGGCGTCAGCCAGAGTCGCGCCCCGAAGCGGAACGAAGGGCAGTACGTCGAGCGCGCCGATGCGTGGATGCACGCCGGAGTGGCTCCGCAGATCGATGCGTTCGAGTGCTACGCCCGCTAGGGCGACGGCCGCGTCGAGCACTGCCGATTCGTCGCCGGCAACCGTCAGAACGCTGCGATGATGGACGGCGTCGCTGCTCCAGTTCAAAACGCGCGCGCCGGCCGCTTCGACCGCCGCAATTGCCGCCTCGATCGTAGTCGCGTCGCGTCCCTCCGAAAGATTCGGCACAATCTCAAAGAGCGGCTTGTCATCCTGAGCGCAGTCGAAGGACACTAACCCAGCGCCGTTGCGATCGCGGCGACGATGTCGCCCGTATTCGCCGGTGAGATAACATCGGAATAGCCGAGCTTGCGGGCCTCGGCTTCGCGACGCTCCGCTCCGGCGACGGCGCGCACCTCGCCCGATAATCCCAGCTCGCCAAAGACCGCGACGTGCGACGGCACCGCCGCGTTGCGAAACGACGAAGCAATTGCCAAGGCAATACCCAGGTCCGCTGCGGGTTCGCTGACCCGCAACCCTCCGGCCACCGACGCGTACACGTCGTGCGTCCCTAGCAATAATCCCGCTCGCCGTTCGAGCACCGCGAGAATCATCGCGAGGCGCTGCTGGTCGAGATTGTTGGCCAACCGTCGCGGCGTGCCGTAGCTGGTTTCGCCGACCAGCGCCTGGACTTCGATGAGCACCGGACGAGAGCCGACGATCGATGCGACGACGCACGAGCCGCTGGGACGCTGCGTGCGCGCTCCAGCAAAGAGTTCGGAAGGGTTCGAAACCTCACGCAAACCCGAGTCGTGCATCGAAAAAACGCAGATTTCGTCGACCGATCCGAAGCGGTTCTTGTACGCCCGCAGGATGCGGTACTCGCCATTCGTCTCGCCTTCGAAATATAACACCGTGTCGACCAGATGCTCGAGCAGGCGCGGTCCGGCGATGGCGCCGTCTTTGGTGACGTGGCCGACGATGAACGTCGCGCACCCGGTTCGCTTCGAATACTCCATCAGCGTTTGCGTGCAGTCCCGAATCTGAGTAATGCTGCCGGCATACGCTTCCGACTCGGGCAGCCAGACCGTTTGGATCGAGTCGACGATCAATGCAAGCGGTCTCTGTCGCTCCAAACGATCGAGGACCGCGCGAAGGTTCGTTTCGGGATAGACGAGCAACTCGGTTGCCGTCTCCGTGGCCAGCGTACGATCGGCGCGGAGCTTTACTTGCGCCGCCGACTCTTCGCCGCAGACGTAGACGACTTCGCCGCCGCGCGCGAGGCGGGCAGCGATTTGCAGCATCAGGGTTGACTTGCCGGCGCCAGGCGGTCCGCCGACCAGCGTCAAGCTTCCCGGGACCGTTCCACCGCCTAAGACGGCGTCGAACTCCGGCATGCCCATACGCAAGCGGGTGACGCCGGCCGAGCTGATCTCGTGCAAAGGCAGCGGCGTAGCCGATTGCGCGGCCGCCGGCCTGTCGCGTGCGCTCCGCGGTGCGACAGTGAAGGGGCGTTCGTCGAACGAGTTCCACCCCTCGCACTGCGGGCAGCGCCCCAGCCAGCGCGTCGATTCGAATCCGCACGCCGAACAAAAGTAGACGGATCGTGGTTTTGCCAAGCTTTTTCTAGCCTTCTGCGACGCGCTCGCTTCGCCTAGCGACACGCCTCTAAGCGAGGAAGCATCGCCACTCGCGTCCAAGCAAGGAATCAAACGCCACGCCCGCCCGCCTACATAAAGGATACGATCCGTGCACGCTCGCTATCTCCTTGGAGAGTAGTCTCGACGCCGGCGCACGTACAGATCGCGATCGACGGACCGGCCGCGTCGGGTAAGACGACCGTCGCGCGCGCGACGGCGCAACGCCTGGGCATACTCTATCTCGATACCGGTGCGATGTATCGCGCCCTGGCGTATCTCGCTCTGCGCACGGGGACCGACGTCGATAACGGCGCTGCGTTAGCTCGCCTCGCAGAGGCGAGCCCGGTCGAGGTGAAGCTCGACGAGAAAGCGCCTCTAGGCTTTCGCATCTTCGCCCGCGGGCGAGATCTGACCGAGTTAGAGTTGCAAAGCCGCGAGGTAACCGCGATAGTCTCGACCGTCGCCGCACAGCCCGAAGTGCGCGCCGCAATGGTTCGGGCGCAGCGGCGGATCGCGCAAAACGCACCCGTGGTTATGGCGGGGCGAGATATCGGCACCGTGGTCTTGCCGGATGCACCGGTAAAGATCTTTTTGACGGCATCTCCGGAGGCCCGCATCGCGCGCCGGCGCGCGCAGCTCGAGGAGTCGGGAGTTAGCGTCGATGCGCGCCAGCTTGCCGCGGAGATCCGGGAGCGGGATCGCCTCGACGAAACCCGCGCGGTTTCCCCGCTCGCGCCGGCGCACGACGCGCACCACATAGATTCCAGCGACATCGACGCAGCGGGCGTGGTCGACGAGATCTGCCGCCTAACCTCCAGGTTGTCATCCTGAGCGCAGTCGAAGGACGATGAACACGGCGTTCTACGATTTTGCGAAGGCGACGGTACGCTGCACGGCGCGAGTGCTGTGGCGCGCGAGGGTCTTCGGAGCGCAGAACGTTCCCGCCACGGGGCCTCTCATCGTGGCCTGCAATCACGTTTCGTATCTCGATCCGCCGCTCATGGGATGCCTCTGCCCGAGGCGCATCAGCTATATGGCTAAAAAGGAGCTGTTTGAGGTTCCCGTGCTCGGCGCCATGATTCGCGGCCTCGGCGCCTATGCCGTGGACCGGAAGGGCAGCGCGACATCCGCCATCAGGCGCTCGCTGCAGGTCTTGGAAGCGGGCGGAGCCGTCGGAATCTTCCCCGAGGGCACTCGTAATCGCACTGGTGAGGTCCAACCTCAGACAGGTGTCGCACTCCTGGCCTCACTGGCGAAGGCTCCGGTCCTTCCCGCATGCATACTCGGCAGCGACCAGGCGCTGCGCCTCCACCGCATCGACGTTGCTTTTGGGCCGCCGATCTCGTTGCAGGCCGGCCGGAAAGCAACCCGAGAGGACTTGGCGAAGTTTACCGGCGAGATTATGAGCGCGATCGAACTACTGGCGGGGAGTATTGGTGGAAATACGTAAGGCATCCGTTCAAGGATTCTGCTTTGGCGTTGCCATTACCGTAAAGAAGGCGGAGGAGGCGATTGCCTCCCGCGGTGACGTAACGACGCTGGGGCACGTGGTGCACAACCCACAGATGGTTGAATCGCTTTCGGCGCGCGGCTTGAAGAATGCCACGACGGTCGACGACGTCGACTCCGGCGCGCTCTTCGTTCGCGCGCACGGGCTGCCGGTGGACGTTTTCGAAAAGGCCAGGGAGAAGAACCTGGAGATCATCGACGCCACCTGTCCGATGGTCACCAAGATTCACGTGCAAGCCGAGAAGCTCAAAGCCGACGGCTATAAGATCGTGGTTATTGGTGATCCCAATCATCCCGAAGTCAAGGGGACGCTGAGTCACGTGCCCGGCGCGTGGTGCATCCAAAGCCGCGCCGACGTGGAGAAACTCCCGCGCTCCAGTAAAGTCGGCGTCGTCGTGCAGTCGACGTGGTCCGGCGAAGGGTTCACCGAAATCGTTCGCGAGCTTTCGGCGAAGTACTACGAAGTTCGCGCGGTCAACACGATCTGCACCGATACGCACAATCGGCAGAACGAGGCGCTCCGGCTGGCAAAGGGCGTCGAAGTAATGATCGTCGTCGGCGGAAAGACGTCGGCCAACACCAAGCATCTCGCCGACCTCTCCGAATCCCACGGCGCCCGAGCCTACCATATCGAAGGACCTGACGAGTTGCGTCCGCAGTGGTTCGAGAACGTGCACGTTGCCGGCCTTATGTCGGGAGCCTCAACGCCCGGCTGGCTCGTGGACGAGGTCGAGGCTCGGATGGAGGAGCTCGCAGCCTCTGCGTAATCCGGCCGACCTCGCCGAGCGCTTTGAAAGGGCCCTCGAAGAGCGGATTACCGGATATCGGGGATCGGAAGAGATCTCCGATATGCTTTTGCGCCACTTCGGCTACGGTGGCTATGGGCCGGCGCGCCGCGGAAAGCGCTTACGGCCTCAAATGGTCATGCGGGTTGCAACCGGTGAGGGCGCGCCGCTCGAGCACGCACTCGATGCGGCGGTAGCCGTGGAAATCTTTCATAACTATTCCCTCGTCCACGACGATATCGAAGATCGTGACGAACTGCGCCACGGGCGGCCGACGTTGTGGAGCCAGTACGGGGTCGCCGCCGCGATCAATGCGGGCGATGCGATGTGCGCGCTCAGTTTTCTGAGTTTGGAACATGCCGCGGCGTACCTCGATGCGGCCAGAGTCTTGCAAATGATCGCGCTCCTGCACGAAGCGCATGCCGTGATGTGCGAGGGGCAGTCGCTGGACCTGGATTTCGAGTCGGAACGAGCGGTGGATCAACCGGGCTACTATCGCATGATCGAGTGCAAGACCGCCCAACTTTTCGATGCCTCGTGCCGTCTGGGCGCGTACGCCGCCGGCTGCGACGAGGCGACGGTCGAAGGCTACGGTGCCGTCGGGCGCGCCTACGGCATGGCGTTTCAAATTCGCGATGACGTCGCCGGAATTTGGTCGACGCTCGACGAGACCGGCAAGACCGCCGGAAGCGACATCGCACGCCGAAAATGGACGTTTCCGGTCGTTTGGGCGATCTCGCGGCCGCCGTCGGCCGCGCGGAGCGCCGTGGCGCAGGCCTATGCGGGTGGTTCTTCACTCGATGACGCCGCCGTCCGAAGCGTCGTCGAGGCGCTCGACGAGCTCGGCGCTCGCGAGGCAGCCACGCAAAAGGCGGCGGAGCACGTTGGCGTGATCGAACGCCATCCCAATCGAGAGTTCGGAGAGTTCTTGGCAGCAACGCTCGGCCTCACCGTCGCATGACGCGTGCGCCTGCTCGGCCTGCGTTGCAAGTGTGGGGGCTTCCCGTGCTCGTCCTCGTCGCGTTCTTCGTGCGGTTGTTTTTCGTCGGCAACGAAGGCTTTAAGACCGACATAAACACGTACGCGGCGTGGGCGCTGTCGTTGAGCGAGCATGGCTTCCGAGCGTTTTACTCGACCGCAGGGTTTGCCGACTATCCACCCGGCTATTTCTACATCCTGAGCATCATCGGCCGGCTCTGGCACGCGCTCTTCGCGTCACACGACACCGGCTATGCGGTGCTTCACGTGCTGGTCAAGCTGCCGGCGATACTGGCCGATCTGGGAGTCGGCCTTCTGCTCTACGCGATCGTTCGCCGTTTCGCCGGGGTCGCCACGGCTTTTGGCGTGGCCGCCTTTTATTTGTTCAATCCCGCGACCATTTACATCTCCGCGTCATGGGGACAAGTAGACTCGATCTCGGGTGGCCTGGCGCTTCTGGCAATCTACGCACTCCTGCGCAGTGAAGATGCCGCGTCGCAATCGCGGGCGCACCTGGCGTGGATCGTCTTTGCTTGGCTCTCGTTTGGGTCTTCGATTCTGATCAAACCGCAAGCAACGGTCTTACTGCCGTTGCTCGTTGCCTTTGCCTTTGTGGACAGGAGCCGGCGTCGCGAGCGGATCGTTGCGACGGCGATCGGCATCGGCGCGGCCCTGCTGCTTGCGCTGGCCGTAACCGAACCGTTTCATCCCAGCAATCCGGTCGCGGCGCTGGGCTGGCTGTTGCAGCAATACGCCTTCGGCTCGAACGTCTATCCGTACAACACCGTAAATGCCTTCAACCTGTGGGCGCTGCGCGGTACGATGTGGGTGCCCGACAGCCAGTACATCTTGGGGCTTCCGCAATATCTCTGGGGCTTACTGCTCGTGGTCGCAGCGATGGGCTTGGTCGTCTGGCGTTACGTCCAAAGCCGCACCTCCACGGCGTTGCTCGAAGCCTGCGCGATCGCGACGCTAGCCTTCTTCGTATTGGCGACGCGGATGCACGAACGCTATCTCTTCAACGGCTTACTCTTTACGATCGCGTGCATTCCGTTCGCGCGCCGCTACCTTGGGGGCGCGATTGCGCTCTCGATCGTGCTCTTCGCAAATCTCCTCTATAGCCTGCAGTACCTGCACGCGGTCACGGGCAACGTCCCAGGCGTCAACGCACAAAATCTCTGGGGTCTGTGGACGACCGTCTTTTCGCTGCTTGCGGTCGGCACGTTCTTCGTACTCGGTTACCAATTCTTGGGCGGTGCGGAGTTGCGCCCGGCCAAGTCTCCGTCGACCCGCGAGCCGGCGCCGCAAGCGGATGCGCCCGTTCTCCCCACGGCGCGCCACTGGTTCGATCCTCGCGAGGGTTTGACCGCGATGCGCGCTCCGCTCGATTATGCGATCGTAGCGGTGCTGGGGGTCGGGAACTTCATTCTGTCGTTCATCGGCTATTGGTGGCCACCCGATAAGATCTTCGACGAAATTTACTTCGCGCGCGCCGGCGAAGAGTATCTGCAGAACATGCGGATCTACGAGAATACGCATCCCCCACTGACCAAGTTGATGATAACGCTCTCTATCATGCTCTTCGGGGGGATGCCTCACGGCCATGGTCTTGGCGGGTGGCCGGGCCTCAATCTCTTGGTGGGCCACATGCCCAACGGCGACAACTCGTACGGCTGGCGTTTTCTCGACGTGGTATTCGGAGCGCTGGTCGTCATGCTGCTCTACGTTTTTGCCAAGCGCGTCACCGGCTCGACGGTCTTTGCAACGATCACCGCCCTGCTGCTGACCTTCGATGGCATGCATTTCGTGCAGTCTCGAATCGCGACGCCCGAAGGCTTCGTCGTCTTCTTTGCGACGTTGGCGGTCTACGCGTTCTACCGTTTCTGGATCAACTCGCAGGTCGGCGAACGAGCGCACGTGGCCGTTCCCAGTTGGGCTCTGGTAGCCGGCGCTGCCGGCGCGTTGTTCGCCGGCGTGGGAGCCGCTTCGATTGGTCGCGCACTGTGGCACTTCGATACGGCCTCGACGGTCGTCGTGGCGCTCTATTGCGCCAGCGGAGTCTATCTCTTCGTCCGTTACGTGCTGTTCGCGCGATTCTTCGGCGATGGGCGGCGGGAGCTTTCGTACGCTGAAGGTTCCTATGCGCTGCGCGATGCCGCGGGAACCTCGCTCTTCGCTGCAGACGGCGGAACCATCGACTCGCGCGGAAAGATCGCGCGAGGCGAGCTTTCGCAGGGCAAGGGCGGCACGCTGGTCTATCGCGACGATCCGCTAAAGATCGATTATTCGCGTGACGGCAGCGTTCACTACGATACGCCCGCGGGCAGCGTCACCTATGCCGACGACGAAATTCGCGACCGAAGTACGGCTGCCGTTGAGAACGGCCACACGTCGCGGCGTTGGCTAATGCTCTTTACCGTTGCCCTCGGGCTGCTCGTGAGCTCCAAATGGTATGGCGTAATGGGCTTCGGCGTAAGCTTCGTCGTGCTGATCGCCGTCTGGCTCCAACGGTATCTGTTCGAGCTGCGGCCGACGCTCTGGGGCAATCCGCGCGGCTTTCGCATCGACGGCGCGCTGGCGACGATTCTCTTCGTGAGCGCCACGGTGTACGCACTGGTTTGGGTTCCGGACCTCGTACGGAACTCCCCCGATCCGGGCGAGGTTCACAACGTCAACGACGTCGTCTACCGGCAGTATACGATGTATGAGTATCACCACAACCTCGTGGCCACTCACCCGTACTCCTCGAAGTGGTTTGAGTGGCCGCTCGACTACGTGCCGGTTGCATACTTCTATCAAGATCGCCGCAACAATCCAACCAACGACAAGGGCTGCTGCGTTTACGAGATTACCTCGATGCCGAATCCGATCATCTTGTGGTTCGGCTTGTTCTGCGTGCCGTTCGTCGGCGTGCTGGCGTGGCGAGAACGAAACAAAGCCTACGCGCTGATCGTTATCACCTACCTCTTGCAATGGCTGCCGTGGATCGGGTCGCCCCGCCTGATCTTCGCCTATCATTTTTACGTCAACATTCCGTTGATCTGCTTGTGTAACGCGATTTTCTTGCAGCGGGCCTGGTCGTGGCTGCGCGGCCGGGAGAATCTCCGATGGCTCGCAGGGCTGGCCGTCGGCTCGTACGTCGCGGCCGCGGCGGTAGGCTTCATCTATTTCTATCCAGTTCTTGCGGCGCACCCAATTCCATGGGACGCATGGCATCAACGGATGTGGTTCCCGACCTGGATAATCGGCCCGGGCTAGGAGCCTGTAGGATTATGCCGCATTTCCGTCTTCGTGCCGCCTTTTGCCCGAACACTTCGTTGCTCTTCGGTCACGAAGCTACGGTTTCGCTCCCTCATTGCGCCTGGTTTTCGAACAAAATTCGGCAACGAATCCGAAAACGGGCGTAACCCTACAGGCTCCAAGCGAAGGCTCTCCAGAAGAGGTTTGGCATAAAATGTCTGGACATTCGAAGTGGCACAATATCAAGCTCAAGAAGGGCAAAGTGGACGCGCAGCGGGGCGCGCTCTTCACGAAGCTCAGCAAAGAGATCATTCTCGCGGCAAAAGGCGGCTCGCCCGACCCTGAAGCCAACTACCGGCTCAAGATGGCGGTCGAAAAAGCCCGCGAGTTCAACGTGCCGCAGGAGAACATCAAGCGCGCCATCGCGCGAGCCTCGGGACAGGACGGCGAGCGCGAAATCGAGGAAATTCGCTACGAGGGCTACGGCCCCGCCGGATTGGCGGTCGTCGTCGATGCGGCGACGGACAATCGAAATCGAACGGTCGGGGAGCTGCGCTTTCTTTTCAGCCGGCACGATGGCACCTTGGGAGAGACCGGCAGCGTTGCGTGGATGTTCGATCCGGTCGGCATCGTCGAGATCGATCCCGGCGGTAAATCCGAGGACGCGGTGATGGACGAGGCGCTTGTCGACGGGGTCGAGGACATCGAGTACGACGCGGACGTCGCCGTCATCTATACGCAGCCGGCGATGCTGGCCGGCGTACGCGACGCGCTGCGCACCCGAGGGGCGCGAATCTCCGACGCGTATCTCGGCATGCGTCCGAAAACGAAGATCGAGCTGAGCGGCGGCGCGCTTGGCGCTGCGCTGGCGTTTCTTGATGCTCTCGACGAGCACGAAGACGCGCAGCGGGTCTTTAGCAACCTCGACTTTAGCCAAGTCCCGGTGGAGGCGCTTACCTGAAGCCCTCTACCATCGTCTTGGTGATCTTCGTTGCGTTGGTCGTCTGGTTTGGGCATCAGATCTACGATTTCTTGATTCCTCCGTCCACGACGGTGACCGTGCCTTCATTTGTGGGGCAAACGCTAACCGATGCCAACGCCGAGATCGAGCGAATAAAGCTCAGCTCGGCCGTCGTGGATCACACGACGAGCGATCGCTATCCCCAAGGCGTCGTGATCACGCAGCGCCCGCCGGCCGGCGATCAAGTTCGCCAAGGGCGCCAGGTTTCGTTCGTTATTAGTGACGGAATCGTCGCGCGCCTCATGCCCGACTTTCGCTACCAGTCCATGCGTGAGGTGCAGCTCGACCTCTCTCGCGCGCGCCTGACACTCGGAAAGGTCGCCTATGCAAAGAGCGACGTGATCCCCGCGGGGCACGTGATCTCGCAGTCTCCGGCGCCGATAACCAGCATGCACGAGGGTGATTCCGTCGCGCTGGTCGTGAGCCAAGGCGGCCGGGCGAACGTGCGAGTTCCCGATTTTGTCGGATTGTCGATCGATCAAGCGCGGACGGTCGCAGCGGATACCGGCGTTACGCTCGGACAGATCGTCTGGACTCCGCTGGGCGGAAGCGGGCCGGCACACGGCGTCGTCGCGCGACAGCTTCCGGCGCCGGATGCAAAGATCGCATCGTACGAGCCCGTATCGCTGCAGGTCAGTGCCGGTCCGAACGAATCGGGCTACGTTATCCATCAGGCCCGCGTGCTCGTCTCGGTTCCCGAAACCGATACCACGCAGCCCACGACGCAGCCCACCACGCAGCTCGACGTGCGCCTGGCTCTCACGGACGCAACGGGCCAGTACGATCTCTACCACGCCTTTGCGCAGCCCGGGCAGAAGCTCGATTTTACCGTCACCGCGGTCGGAACGTCCGTGCTCGACATGTACGTCAACGACACGCTCGTGGGCGAAACGCGCCTCGGAACCGAACCGCCGCAGGTCTACAACGCGAAGCCCTCCGCCTCACCATCAGCGTCACCCTGAGCGCCCGTGTCACCCTGAGCAAGTGTCATCCTGAGCGGAGTCGAAGGACGCCGATACGATGACGATCCTTGCGCCTTCGTTGCTTTCGGCAGATTTTGCGCGAATTGCGGAGCAAATTGCGTGCGTGCAAGCGGCGGGCGCCGAGTATTTGCACCTCGACGTGATGGACGGGCGTTTCGTTCCGAACATCACCTGGGGGCCGAAGATCATCGGCGATCTGCGGAGGCTGTCGCCGCTCACCTTCGACGCGCACTTGATGATCGTCGAGCCGGAGCGCTACGTAGACGATTTTCGCGCGGCGGGATGCGACCGTATCACCTTCCATTTGGAGACGACGCCGCACGCCCAGCGCCTGCTCGTGCATCTGCGGTCGATGGGAGTGAAGGCGGGAATAGCGATCTGTCCCCAAACGCCGGTCGCACTGCTGCAAGACATCATTGAAGACTGCGACACCGTCCTCGTGATGAGCGTCAATCCCGGGTTCTCGGGCCAGAAGTTCATCCCACACGCGATCGAAAAGGTACGCGAAGCGCGCGCGCTGATCGACGGTCGCAATCCCGGCTGTTTGATCGAAGTGGACGGCGGCGTGGGCGAAGGGAACGCGCGCGCGCTGGTCGAGGCCGGTGCCGGCGCCCTCGTGATGGGTGCAACGGTCTTCGGCGCGCCGGATCCTGCCGCAGCGTTGCGCCGGATCCGCTCGCTATTGGCGTGACCGAAGACGATATCGTCCACAGCATCATTACTTCGCTCAGGACAGGCTCCGTCGAAGGGCGAAGTGGTCCCGTCATTCTCGGCATCGGCGACGATGCGGCGCTCTGGCAGCCCTCGCGTTCCCATCGCAGCGTCATCTCGACGGACATGCTCGTCGAAGGCGTCCATTTTAAGCGCGCTACGATGTCGCTCGAAGATGCCGGCTGGCGGGCGATGGCTGCGGCACTCAGCGATTTGGCCGCGATGGGCGCTCGTCCCGTGCTGGCGACCGTCGCTTTGGGCGTGCCGGACGTCAACGGCAGCGCCGAGATACTGGAGCTTTATAAGGGCATCGCTGCCGCCGCGCGGCGTTTCAAGATCGCCATCGCCGGCGGAGATCTATCGCGTTCCGATATCGTGACGATCTCGGTGACGGTCGTCGGTGAAGTGCGCCCGTCGAATGTCAAAACGCGGGCCGGCGGCAAGCCCGGCGACGTTCTCGCGGTTACGGGCGAACTCGGTGCGTCGCGTGCGGGACTCGAAGTCGCAAACGACCCCCGTCTCATCGAAGGCGCCGGCGGCGATGCGGCGCTGCAAGCCTTTCGACGGCCGGTGCCGCGAATAGCGGAAGGCCGCTTTCTAGCCGCAAGCGCAAACGTGACGGCGATGATGGACATCTCGGACGGACTCTCCACCGACGCTCGACGCCTTTGCGCGGCGAGCGACTGCGGTGGGCGAATCGAGGATATTCCGGTAGCAGACTCCGCGCGCGAAGTCGCGCAACTTCTCGGCGAAGACCCTGCGCGTTTCGCGCTGGCGGGCGGTGAAGATTTCGAGTTACTGGTGGCGATCCGGTCGCGGGCGTTCCGCTACCTCGCCGGACGCTATGAAAAGCGCTTTAAGAGAAAACTGCTGCCTGTGGGCGCGCTATTAAAGGGGCGCGGTGTCGCCTGGCGCGGAGCGGCGCTCGATTCCCTGGGTTGGGATCACTTCGGGTAAGGGCGCCGCTAGGCGCGGCGCGTTACTTTTTTCGAGCGGAGGCAGCGCGTGCAGACCTTCGCGGTACGGTGCACACCGCGGTCGTCGACCCGCACCGATTGCAGGTTCGGGAGCCAGCGCCGCCTCGTCTTATTCATAGCGTGGCTGACGTTGTTGCCCGCCGCTGGTCCTTTTCCGCAAACTTCACATCGCTTGGCCATAGCCGGCAGATAGTACCATGCGGCGCATTCCAGGGCAAGCGCAAATGTTGACCGGGGGCAAGGATTCCAGGGGTGGCCCCCAAAGACGGCTCCCGTGAAGCGAGCGCGCATCGCAGTCGACGCGATGGGAGGCGACCACGCGCCGGAAGAGATTGTCGCCGGAGCACTGCTCGCCGCGAAAGAGTTCGACGTTGAGGTCGTGCTGGTAGGCGATGAAGCGCGCGTTCGCTCGCTGCTGCCCTCGCCCGTGATCGACCGCGTCACTCTGGTACATGCCCCCGAAGCGGTCGCCATGGATCTCTCGCCTTCGACGGCGGTCCGCTCCTGCGAGCGCACCTCGCTGGGGGTGGCAGTGCATCTCGTCAAGCAAGGCGAGGCCGATGCCGTCGTCTCGGCCGGGAACAGCGGGGCGTTCGTCGCGATCGCCTTCATCAAGCTGCGGACGATCGAAGGGATCTCGCGTCCGGCCATTGCGACGGTCTGGCCGGCGCTCAACGGCCCAACGCCGTGGATCCTGCTCGATTCAGGCGCGACCGTCGATTGCCGTGCGGAATGGCTCGAGCAGTTCGGGGTCATGGGATCGGCCTATGCGAAGGCCGTGCTCGGAATCGCCGAGCCTCGTGTTGGCGTCCTCTCAAACGGTGAGGAACGCAGCAAAGGGAACCAACTGGTCCTGGAAGCGGCACGCCTGCTCGAGGCGGCGCCGCTTCGATTCATCGGTAACGTCGAGGGTCGCGACCTCTTTCACAACGTCGCCGACGTGATCGTCGCCGACGGCTTCGTCGGCAACGTCGTGCTCAAGACCGGCGAGGGCATGATCGCCGACCTTGGGCGAGTGATGAAGGATGCGCTGCTCGGCGGCAACATCGTCACAAAAATCGGCACGTACATGCTGGCGCCCGCATTGAAGCGCCTGCGGCGGAAGTTCGATTACGAAACCTACGGCGGCGCGCCGTTGCTCGGCCTTCGCGGAAACTGCATCGTGACGCACGGGCGCTCCAGTCGCAATGCGATCAAACACGCCATCAAGGCGGCCGCAGAAGAAGTCGAACACGACGTCGTCGGTAAAATCAGCGAGCAGATCGCGCCGCAACTCGCGGCCACGTAAGGCCGGCGCCGCAATGCTCGGCGTTTACGTCCACTTGCCGTTTTGCGCGTATCTCTGTCCCTATTGCGACTTTGCAAAGTGGCCGCTGCGCGCTTCGTCGGCGCGCCGGTATCTCGAAGCGCTTTCTGCCGAGATCACACGCGAGCCGCGCGCGACGGCGGCAACCCTCTATCTTGGCGGCGGAACCCCCAACGCCTACGACTGCGAAACGATCGCCCAGCTTCTCGGGTCGCTGAAAGACCGCTTTGGCGTTACGGCAGAGCGTTCGATCGAAGTCAATCCCGAACTGGTGCGGGATGGCGATCTCGTCGCCTACCGCCAAGCCGGAATCACGCGGCTTTCGATCGGCGTTCAGTCGTTCGAGCCGGACGAGATTCGCACGCTCGGGCGCAAGCACACCGGCGAAATGGTCGACGCGGTCGTCGCCGCCGCGCGCACCGCGGGAATGGACTCCGTCTCGCTCGATTTGATGTACGGCGTCCCCGGGCAGACGCCGGCAAGCTGGGAGCGATCCCTGCGCCGCGCCGTGGGTTTACAGGTGGACCATATCTCGGCCTACGGTCTGACCGTCGAGGAGAACACGCCGTACGCGGCGTGGCGCGCGCGCGAGCCTACGGCCTTCTTCGACGACGAGCGTGAGGCGGAGCTCTACGCCTTGGCCATCGACCTGCTGCATGCGGCCGGTTATCAACAATACGAGATCAGCAACTTCGCTCGACCCGGCCAACAGTGCGCGCACAATCTGAACTATTGGGCGAACGGGGAGTATGTTGGGTTGGGCGTTGGGGCTGCCTCCTATCGCGACGGCGTTCGCTGGGTGCACACGCGGTCGCTCGACGAGTACGTGGCCGCGGCGCTCGAAGGCCGGCCGGTTCCGTCGGAGGCCGAGCGCCTGGAAGGCCGCCGCCAGGCCGGGGAAGCGATGATGCTCGCACTGCGGACCGTGCAAGGGGTTCGCTTGGCGGATTTCAAAGAGCGTTACGGCATCGATGTGATCGTAGATTACGATCCTGTCGTAAGTCACCTTGCACAGACGGGATTGCTCGAACGGACGGCCGACACGCTACGGTTAACGCGTCGAGGCCGTTTTCTTGCCAACGACGTTTGCGGAGCCTTTATAACATTCGAGTAGGAAACAATCTATCGGGGACGGTCTTACGCGTCGGGTTCGTCGTGGTCTTCGGCGTGACCGGGTTCTTGCTGGGCCGCGAGGCGTATTTCAGCGTTTTTTCGCCGCACTTTGCCAGCGAGACGATGCAGCTGATCTTCTTGATTGGCTCGCCCGTCGCGGGCGCGCTGCTCGGGGCGCTGATAGCGCCGCTTGCCCAAGCGCTCTTCGAGGGTCAGCTGAGCGAGGCTGAAGGCGCGATGGATCGGTTGACGCCGGCCGAGATTGCCGGAGGCGCCGTCGGCCTCGTCGTCGGCCTTTTGATCGCCTTTTTGATCAAAGGCATCGTCTTTGAGCTGATCTCCGACGTCGGCCGGGCCGGAACCTATATCGCCATCGTGCTCTATCTCATCGTGTCGATCTTCGCCGCCTATCTCGGCGCGCGAATCGGCGCCAAGACTCGAATCGTTCCGGTGGCTCGCGGAGTGGCGGCCGGCTCGGCGGCGGTCGCCCCGAAGCTGGTGGACACCTCTGCGATCGTCGACGGCCGGATCGTCGACATCCTGGAGAGCGGCTTTCTCGACGGCGTGCTCATCGTTCCGCGGTTCGTCTTGCGTGAGCTACAGTCGATAGCGGATTCCGTCGACCCGCTCAAACGAACCCGCGGCCGCCGCGGTTTCGACGTACTCACGCGGTTGCAAGAGCTTACGGTCCTCGAGATCAGCGAGCGGGACTTCACCGACATGGCGCCCGGAAACGTGGACGCACGCCTCGTTCGTCTTGCGCGCGAGGTTGGAGCCAAACTCGTCACCAACGACTACAATCTCAACCGCGTAGCCCACGTCGAAGGCGTCGCCGTACTCAACGTCAACGAGCTTGCCAATGCCGTCAAGCCGGTCGTCCTGCCCGGCGAGGAGCTGCACGTCACGGTCATTCGCGAAGGAAAAGAAGGGCACCAAGGCATCGGGTATTTGGAGGACGGCACGATGATTGTGGTCGAGCACGGGCGCCGCTTGATCGGCGAGGAGGCCGACGTCGTCGTTACGAGTGTGCTGCAAACGGTCGCCGGCCGAATGATCTTTGCGCGCCCGAAACGCGAAGGCTCGACCTAGTGCGATGGGGCGCGGTCATCGTCGCGGCCGGACGTGGCCTGCGCTTAGGGCGACCAAAGCAGTTTATCGAAATCGCGGGAGTGCCGATGGTTGGCTGGTCGATTCAAACCTTCGCGGCAATGCCGCAAATCGTGGAGCTCGTCATCGCGACCGAGCCCGAATCCGTCGAGCCGATGTCCGCGCTCGCCCGGCGCCTGGCGCCGAACCTCACGCATCGTGTGGTGCGCGGAGGAGAGTTGCGCCAAGATAGCGCTCGAGAGGGCGTCATGGCACTGAGCGAAAGTTGCGACGCCGCATTCGTTCACGACGGAGCCCGTCCGCTCGTCACGGCCGTGGACGTGCTTGCCGGAATGCGCGAAGTGCGAGCGGGACGCGCATCGCTCTTGGCCGAGCCTGTCGTCGATACGATCAAACTCGTCGACCGCGATTCGCTCATTGTCAGCGCGACGCTGGATCGCGGTACACTCTGGGCGGCGCAGACGCCGCAGTTCGCCTTGGCCGCCGACCTGCGCGCGGCGCACGAACGCGGCCGTCTTGAAGGCATTGCCGTCACCGACGATGCGGCGTTGCTCGAACGCGTCGGCGTTTCCGTCGTCGTCGTTGCCTCCACGAGTGACAATTTCAAAGTCACGCGGCCGGGCGACGTGATTCGGGCCGAAACAATTCTGAACGCACGCCCGCTCCCGGTGTCAGTCGAAGGATGATGCGCGTCGGCCACGGATTCGACGCGCACCCGCTAGTCGAAGGACGCAAGCTCATGTTGGGTGGCGTCCATATTCCGTTTGAACGCGGTGCGCTGGGCCACTCCGACGCCGACGTCCTCGCCCACGCACTCGCCGACGCGCTGCTCGGAGCGGCCGGATTGAGCGATCTGGGGACGCGCTTTCCGGCAAGCGATCCACGCTGGAAGGATGCCGACTCGATGGAACTGCTCGCGCAGTGCGCCGCGGCCGTGCGCGCGGCCGGCTTCGAGATCGTCAATACGGACGCCACGATCGTCGTGGATCGTCCGAAGCTCGCGCCGCACATCGACTGGATGCGTGCGAACCTCGCGGTTCGGCTCGAGATCGACCAGATCCGCATCAGCGTGAAGGCCAAGTCGAGCGAGGGCCTGGGCTATACGGGCGACGGCACCGGCATTGCCGCCTTCGCTGTGGCGCTGCTCGACTCGGCCTTGTCATCCTGAGCCCTTCGACTACGCTCAGGACAGGCTCCGTCGAAGAACGGCCGTGTCACCTCGACCGGGATTGACGGGTTACACTATTGGAAAATGGATGAGCCGTTCGAAACGTTACTAGCCGACCTGCAGGCGCCGCAAGACCGCGACCCCGCCGCGCGCGGCTGGCTCGACGTCGTCCTCTCCTATCCGGGCTTTCATGCGCTGGTCGCGCATCGCATCAATCACGCGCTTTATACCGCAGGGATTCCGCTGCTGCCGCGCTTTCTCGCAAACGTGACGCGCTTTCTGACGCAAATCGAGATCCATCCGGCGGCTCGCATCGGCAAGGGCGTCTTCATCGACCACGGTTCGGGCGTCGTTATCGGCGAAACCTCGGAGATTGGCGACGGCTGCACGATCTATCAAGGCGTCACGCTCGGCGGCACGAGCCTCTCACACGGCAAGCGTCATCCGACGCTTGGGCGCAACGTCACCGTGGGCGTGAACGCAACCGTGCTCGGCGCCATCGTGCTGGGAGATAACGCAAAGGTCGGCGGCGGTTCGGTCGTCGTGAAAGACGTGCCGGCCAATGCGACCGTCGTCGGCGTTCCGGCGCGGATCGTCGCGCAAGACGGAAAACCGGTTCGCGTCGTTTCGACCCGCCCGCAGGTCGAGATGCCCGATCCGACGACCGATGCAATCGTTCGGATGCAACGCCAACTCGAGCAGCTCGAAAAACGCTTGAACGAGCTCGAGCAGGGCGAAGCGACCGGCGACGAATCCTGGAGCTGGGTGATCTAAAAGCGGTGCCGCTGAAAATCTACAACACTCGAACGCGTACGGTCGAGGAGTTCGTGCCGTTGCGCGAAGGCGAGGTTCGCATTTATGTTTGCGGTCTCACGCCCTCCGCGCAGGCGCACCTCGGGCACGCGCGCTCCTTTCTCTTCTTCGATGTGCTGCGCCGCTATCTGGCCCATCGCGGCTATCGCGTGACCTACGTGCAGAACGTCACCGACATCGACGATCGCAGCATCAAAGCGGGAATCGAAACCGGTCAAAATTATCACGCCATCGTCGAGCACTTCTACGCCGAGTTTAAGGAATCGATGCGGAAGCTCGGCATCCTCGAGTACGATTTCGAGCCGTACGCCACGAAGTATATCGGCGAGATTCAGCAGATGATCCGTGAGCTCGTCGAGAGCGGACACGCGTACGTCACCCGCGACGGAATCTACTATCGCGTTGCGACGTTTCAAAACTACGGCCGCCTGGCACATCGGAACGTCGCCGACCTCGAGGCCGGCGCGCGCATCGAGGTTGACGAAAATAAAGAAGATCCGCTCGACTTTGCGTTGTGGAAGTTTGCTAAGCCGCACGAGCCGACTTGGCCATTCGAGCCGTATGGCGATGGGCGCCCGGGCTGGCACATTGAATGTTCGGCGATGGCGCGCGCGCTGCTCGATCCGCCCGGCGTTGGCTTCGACATCCACGGCGGCGGCGCCGACCTCATCTTTCCGCATCACGAGAACGAGATCGCGCAGAGCGAACCGCTGATGGCGCAGCCCCCGATGGCAAACTTCTGGGTGCACGGCGGCCTGCTGCTCTTCGACAACCGCAAGATGGCAAAATCGCTGGGAAACTTCGAGCCGCTATCGGACATGCTGCTGCGTCACGATCCGCAGGCGATTCGTTGGCTCTTTCTGCAAACGGGCTATCGCAAAGTAATGAACTTTACGGAAGACTCGATAGCCGCGGCGGCGCTGGGCCTGAGCCGGATCAAGGCGGGGTATCGCTCGTTGTACCGTCCGGAGCGAAGTGGCCAAGAGAGTGTCATGCGCAACGGAGCGACACCGAGCGAGCAGAGCCAGTCGAGGCGCAGCGTAGTCGAAGGACACACCGTTGACGAGAAGCTGGAAGCGGCGCTCGACGACGACATGAACACCGCGGCCGCCCTCGCCGTACTCTTCGAGTTTGTCGCCGATCTGCCCGATCCCGACGCCGATCCAGGCCGCGGTGCCGCTGCGTTAGACGCCCTCGACTACTGGTTGCCGATCCTGGGCATCGAGCCGAACGCATCGTGGCTCGCCGAACCCGCGGCCGAGTTGCCGCCCGATTTTACGCAGCGCTTGCAGAGCGCGCTTAGCATGAATCTCGACGGCATGATGCCGCCGGAGGCGGTGGAACGAGTGGTCGCGCTGCGCGCCCAGGCCCGCCTTGAAAAGAACTGGGGCGAATCAGATCGTTTGCGCGACGCTCTCGCGCGGTGCGGCGTTGAGCTTAAGGACGGCAAAGAGGGTACGACTTGGAGAGTCGCGTCATCCTGAAGCACTCTTAGGATTCGGCACCCTTCGCGCCGAACGTATTCGCCTCCAATCACCTTCCGTTTTTGGAGCCGCCGACAATGATCGTTTCCACGCGTAACTGCTTAGCTGCTTGCATCGGTGCGTTTGCGCTGACTGCTTGCGGCGCCCCGCGGCTCGCTCCACTCGCTCAGGACGACATGCAGCAGCGAATCGGCGCCTCCAGGACCGCGGCGCGCGGTCTAACCTCCGTCTCATTTCAGGTGCTGCATCGGTTCGGCGTGCACGCTCAAGAGTCTCGCGATATCGGGGGAGCGAATCCTGACGGCGGCTTGATCGACGTCAATGGCAGGCTCTACGGCACCACCGTCAATGGCGGAAAATATAACAATTCGTCCGCCTGTGCCGGCTTCAGCGGGATCGGTTGTGGGATCGTTTACAGCATAAGCACCGGCACGAAGAAGGTGCTGCATTACTTTCTCGGTCAAAACTCCGGCGACGGGAACGAGCCCGCATACGACTTGATTGACGTGAAAGACACGCTCTACGACACGACCTCTTTCGGTGGGGCCTGCGGGTCTCAGTCGTCTGGAACAGTGTACAGCATAACCACGACGGGCAGCGAGAAAGTGCTGCATAGTTTTTGCGCGAGCAGCAGTGGTAGCGGTGGTGGCGCGGCGATTCCTACGGGCGGCGTCATCAATGTCGACGGGACGCTGTACGGCCCGGCGGGCCCAAGCGTAGACGGAGACGTTTACAGCATCACCGCATCGGGCGCGTACAATGTGCTCTACGCCTTTCGTGGTCCTAATTATGGCGACGGTTACGGGCCTCGCGGGAGCCTGCTCGATGTCAACGGCATGCTCTACGGCGTGACGTATCTCGGCGGCGCCTCTGGCTCCTCGTCTGCCGGCTACGGGATCGTTTACGCGCTAACCAGGTCGGGCAAGGAGAAGGTGCTGTACAGTTTCCAAGGCGCCCCGGACGGATCTGAGCCCTTCTCGGGGCTGATAAACGTTAACGGGAGACTGTACGGTACCACCTTCTCAGGGGGAAAGTCGGGATGCCAAAACAATTTCGGTTGCGGCGTCGTCTATAGCATCACGACAAGCGGCTCGGAAAAGGTTGTGTACCGCTTCAAAGGTGGCTCTAGCTTGGATGGTGGCAATCCTCTCGCCGGCTTAGTTGAAATGAATGGTACGCTTTACGGGACCACATACGGAGGCGGCGCGGACGGCTTAGGAACCGTCTTCAGCATCAGTACGAGCGGCGGCGAGCACGTCTTGCACAGCTTCGGTGGTTCCGACGGGGATGAGCCACGGGCCGACTTGACTGACGTAAACGGGACTCTCTACGGCACGACGTATAGTGGTGGTGACGAAAAGGGATGTGGAGGCAAAGGATGCGGAACCGTTTTTGCACTGACCCCTTGAGTAACGGCCCGCCATTGGTGTTACCCTGAGCGGAGGCGCGCAGCGCCGCGGTCGATGGGCGAACAATCGAAAGCCGGCGCTCGACTTCGACGACCTAATCTACGGCATTCATGCCGTCGAAGAAGCGCTGTTTGCCGGCGAGCAACTACGTTCGATAGCGGTAGCGGCGGATCGCACCAAGGATACGGCGCTGCGCGTGCTGCTCGCGCGGGCGAAAGAGTGCAACGTTCCGGTTCGTTTCGAGCAACGCGCGTTCTTCGATCGCGTTCCCTTTAAGGCACACCAAGGGGTAATCGCGACCGCGCCGCCGTTTCCGTACGCTTCGCTGGGCGACGTCCTCGCGCTTCGCCGCTCCGACGGCTCGCGTCGCCTGCTGGTCGTGCTCGACCATCTGACCGATCCGCATAACGTCGGTGCGATCGTCCGGACGGCCGAGGCCGCCGGCGCCGACGGGCTGGTCTTGCCCGAGCGCCGTTCGGCGGGCATCAACGCCACGGTTCGCAAGGCGGCTGCGGGGGCGGCAGCCTATCTGCCGATCGCCCGAGTGGCCAATATCGCCGACACCATCCGGACCCTCAAGAAGGCCGGCATCTGGGTCGTCGGTGCCGACGCCTCTCCGGCCGGAATCGAACTGGGCAAGGCCGACCTCAACCGCGACCTGGCGCTGGTGGTGGGTAGCGAGGGAGACGGGCTGGCGCCCCTGGTCAAGCGGGAATGCGACTTCCTGGTGAGGATCCCCATGCGCGGCCGGGTCGCCTCGCTGAACGCCTCGGTCGCCGCGGGGGTCCTGATTTTCGAGGCCCTTCGGCAGCGCATGCTAGCCTCGTCCTTGACGGGAGAGGGGGAACCTCCTATATACTAAGCCTCGACGTGCCGTGCCAGACGGGCCCCGGCCCGCGCATGCGGCACGCCTACTCACGAGGCAGACAAAAAATATGGCAATGACCCACCCCGTCTCGGATGGCGTGGAGTACCAGCAGCGGGTTGACGAAGATCTGGTGGCTATCGCGAAGACCGGCGACAATCTCGCGATGGAGTACCTTCTTAACAAGTACAAAAACTTCGTCCGCATTAAGGCGAAGAGTTATTTCTTAATCGGCGCCGACCGTGAGGACATCATCCAAGAAGGGATGATCGGCCTCTACAAAGCCGTGCGCGACTTCAAGGCCGATAAGCTTTCGAGCTTCCGCGCATTTGCCGAGCTTTGCATTACACGCCAGATCATCACTGCGATCAAGACGGCGACGCGCCAAAAGCATATTCCGCTCAATCAATACATTTCGCTCAACAAGCCGATCTACGACGAGGACAGCGAGCGCACGCTGCTCGACGTGATGGCGTCGCAGAAGACCTCCGACCCCGAAGAGCTGGTCGTGACGCAAGAGGTCTCCGACGATATCCGCCAGCGCATTCGCCAGAATCTCTCTGAGCTGGAGTCGCAGGTGCTGGAATCGTATCTGGAAGGCAAGAGCTATCAAGAAATGGCGCGCGACCTTGGCCGTCACGTCAAATCGATCGACAACGCGCTTCAGCGCGTCAAGCGGAAGATCGAGAAGAATCTGGCGGAGTTCGAGTTCCAGTAGCACCCAGACGGTCCAGGAACCGGCGAAGATACCACAACGCGATGCGATTGTGGAAACCCGAGGCGATGATCTCAAAGGCATGATCGGCCCAGGGTAGCTCGACGTAGGTAACGTCAACGCCATAGCCGCGCAGCTCGTCACGTAAGAGGTGTTCGAAATCGAGCGGGATGACGTGGTCGCGTCCGGCCGCTATCATCAGAACGGGCGGCATTCCGGCATGGACGACGTATCGCGGTGAGCCGCTTCGGTAGCAGGCGGGTTGCTGCTCCGGAGTGCCGCCGCAGAGATCTGCTAGGACGTGGCGCTGGTCGATCACGTCGGGCTGGGGCGGGTACTCATAGCCGAGCCGCAAATCGACCGGGCTTTCGTACGTTATTACCGCGCTGATGCGATGCGGCCGCAGCGCCGCGGCGATGAGCGCCAACTGCGCGCCGGACGAATGTCCGAGCAAGACGATGCGGCCGGCCGGTAAAGAATCTATCTGCGCCAGAACGGCGTCGCGTTGCGTCGGCCACCGTGATCCGGGCGCGTGCGGATAATCGAGCGCGATGACCCGATATCCCCAAGAGCGGATGATTGCATTGAGCCGCGCGTCGTTCCGTGGCGAACCATGCTCCCACGCCCCGCCATAAATAACGAGCACGACCGGTGCGCCCCGGCGCTCGGCAACCGCGCGCCCGGGCAACGGCGTCAGCAACGCCGACAACGGAACATAGGGGCCCCGTATGGCATACGAAAGCGGCGGGACTAGCGTGCACGACAGCGCCGCGAGCGCGATCATTACGGTCACGGGTCGCGTGCGACGACGCGAGCGCAGTGCGACGACGAGGGCGACGCCGTCGAGCACCGTCAGTACCGGCCACAGCTCCGTGCCGGCAACCGTAAGAATGAAGAGCGCAGCGAAAGGGCCCGGAATCACGATCCAAATCGAGAAGAACGCTGCCAATAATGCCAGTGCGAGCGCCATCGTGTTTTCCCATCTTTTGACGAGCTATTGCTCGTTTCCGAGCGTCGCGACGATCGTGCGATAGAGTTGCTCGCGGTCGGCGAGCGGATCGAGCACCATCACCGTGCCTTCGCCGGCCGGCGGTTCGATGCACACGGTGACACGGCCGCGCGCGCAGACGTCCATACAACTCGTGCTGATCGCGCGTATGGCGCCCCAATGCCCGTCTTGCTTTAGCCGTTCCTTGAGCCAATTGCGAAGGTGAAAGTCCCCGATGCGTTCGGCGACCTCCGGGTCTTCCTCGGGAATGCGCTCTTTGAAGCAGCGCTCGCAGACGAGCACGAGGCCGCCGCGTGCCCATTTGGGGCTAACCTTTTGCATGATGGAATCTATGCCTTATGCGGGCTGGAGCACTCCGAAGATGTTGCCGTCCCGGTCCTTGAAGTACGCTAACATTCCGACGCCCGGTATCTCGCGCTTTGCAACGGCGATCTCCCCGCCGCTGACGATTATTGACGTCAGCGTCTCATCGAGCGCCTCGACCCCAATCGTGCAAACATAGGCGTTGACGGCCGCCCCGGTGGCCGGCGCGTCGCCTTGGCGCCGAAGAATCCCGCCGTCGATGCCCGGGCCTTCGCCGGTCTGGACGACCCAGTACTCGATGGGTCCGTCCCATTTGAAGATCTTCCATCCGAAGATCGTCGAGTAGAACGTTGCCGCCGCGTCGGGATCCGCGGAGTGAATTTCGAAATGAACGACTCGAGGCATAAATCAAACTTTCTACGTTAGAGATTTATCGGAGCCGACGGTGGGACTCGAACCCACGGCCCTCACATTACAAGTGTGATGCTCTACCAGCTGAGCTACGTCGGCAGCAACAATGGAAGTTGTATCGAACGCCCCGGAATTACCTCCCGACACGATGCTGCGGCGCGCTTCACTGGCGTTTTATGAAAGCGCAGCGGATTACCGCGCCCTCCAAGACGATGTGCTCGTCCACGTCCGCGGTTCAGGCCGCGGAACGTTGACGTTAGTGCATGGCAGTTCGGACAGAGAAGGGTTAGGTTGTCCAAGCGATTGTTCCGCCAGTCCCCGTCGATGTGCTCGACTTCGATCGGCATGTTTTTTGTGACCGGATTTCTCTGCGCCCACCCGCATCGTGTACAAGATTCGCCGAAGCGGCGAATAAGGTACCTTCGCAAAAACCCACCGAAATTCGTGGTGCTGTACAAGCCGGCCTCGAGAATTTCGACGCGACGCTGAAAGTGATGCTGGTGCATGCAGTTTGGGGAGCAATACTTGGTCGCACCTATCTTTATCGCGTTACCTCAACCGTTCGAGCACCATCCGCGAAACTTCTTTGGATTCATGCATTGATGCTATAGCTTCGGTGTGCCATATGCATGGCAGTCAGCACGAAGAAGATGCAAAACTCCTTTGCAACGCGAGCGTTAGAAAGAGACGCGACGGGGGCTACGGTGTTCCGGTTACGATCCAATCGGCGATGGCGTATTGGGCGCCGGTGCTCGTGATCGTGAGCGTACCTTTGCCATAGGCACTGGTATGAAACGTCGCTAAATCGGTGTTGCCTCTCGTGATGAAGCCGGCGAGTGACGGCGGCCGGCCGGAAGACATCGCCACGTCGACGGTCTCGCCGCCGGCAAACCTTGCGTTGCTTACGCTGAGGTTCCATAACGTCCCGTGACGATACGTGAGCATGATCGGAATCGAAAACGCCTCGTTCTCCGTCGCACCGCGCACGGAAAACATGGGCGCCATCATCGGACAGCTCGCGCTTCCGTTACGCACGACCGAGAGCCCGCCGATCGGTGCCCGTACGGCTTCGCCGCTCGTATTTGCGGACCACGTTGAAAATCCGTGGTCTGCGCTGATGCGCGCGCCGCTCGAGTAGACGCCGCTTTGCCAGCCGAACGTTTCGTCGAGTGAGGGAATTCCTTTGAGGCTGTAGCCCGCAGAGCTCTGGCAGTACCCGGAGACGCCGCCTCCGCCCGGGTTTAATACCAGGAGCGACTTGGAGAAGACTCCGTGCGTGCCGGTGTTTTGCTTGAGCGAGCGCACGCCGGAAAGAATGTGCTCGGTGTTGCTGACGTCGCGAATGATCGAGCCGAGCGCGTCGGTGACGCCGATGGCCGCCCTTGCGTTCTGCGTCGCGGAGCTGCGGTTGGCGACAAGGGAATCGGCCGCGTCGCTGACGGTCTGCACGTCGTCACCGGCAGCGGGGAGTGAAGCGCCCGCTTGGCCGAATGCCGCACCGCACCCCGTAAGGAGCAGCCCAACGAGGGCGGTAGTCGCTAGAGCCGATGAGCGCGCCATCTGTCCAGACTCCAAAAGCGGCGAAGGATGCTATGGCTTCCATGGTAAGGTACCCGCGTTAGGGGCACATGAGAAGGCCATGAGGACCCCTTTGGGAAGTGACCCGCGTTATCTTGCCGAGGAGCGGGTAGCTGGAGTATCGTACCCAGGTCAGCCACAATTAAAAGAGTCGTGGGTAGGTGGCCGAGTGGTTAATGGCACCAGACTGTAAATCTGGCGTGCGAAAGCGCTACGCTGGTTCAAATCCAGCCCTGCCCAAGTTTCTGCGGGCGTTGCATAGTGGTAATGCCCTTGCCTTCCAAGCAAGAGTCGCGGGTTCGATTCCCGCCGCCCGCTCCATGAAAAGCCCCGAGAAATAAGGCGTTTCTCGACTCACTCCTACGTTTCTGGTGACGGATGGCACTTCCCCGAGCAGCCCGGTGGCCTTAAGGGCACGAGCCGCGACCGGGTAGGCGCTCAACGCTCGACGTATCGCCTCGGCTGTCGAGAGCGAGCTTTCGTCGCGAGCGAGGCGTGAGGGGGCGTTGCGCCTGGCAAAGACCTTAGAACAAACTGGGCGGTTATCCGTTGATGTGTTAACGCGCCCTATATGTTAATATCAGTATTCGGGTGCGGCATCTAGGCACAGCTTGCCAGGGACCAGCTACTTTCAGTATTTCGTCACCCGTTACACCGAAAGGAAGCTATGTCCACTCTCACGTCCCTGTTCCGCGACGAAGAAGGCGCAACCATGGTCGAGTATGGCCTGCTCGTCGCCCTGATCGCGCTCGTCGCGCTCACCGGCGTCGCCCTGCTCGGCACGAACCTCACCTCGCTATTTAACACCGCCGCGGCCTCCATCTAGCTTAAAGGTCAAGTCGGTCAATCACAAGGGTCCCCAAAGGGACCCTATCCCCGTTTTGGTGCAGAACGGGGGTTTAGGTGCAGCCGCCCGACTTTGGTTTCGAGACGCTTGACCCGCTTGGTGAGATCGTCGCTCATGATGCCCGCTTTCCGGCAGCGAAGCCAAGACGGCCGACTGCCTCATGTAGCATAGCTTCGGGGACGTGGGCGTATATGTCCGCGGTGATCGCTATCGTCTCGTGCCCGAGCATGTCGGAGACGACCTTCATCGACACTCCGGCCCGCAGGAGCATGGTAGCGAAGGTATGACGCAGACCGTGGAAGGTGACGTTGATCTTAAGCCGTCGCATCTGCCTCGAAAAGACACGCGAGAATCGATCAGGCCCCCACGGCAGGCCGGTTGCCGGGTCGCAGAAGATGAGACCCTCCGGGTTGTAGCCGGGCAACCGCAGTTTGATCGCGTTCTGCCCGGCGCGGTGCGCCGTCAGCACGTCGATGCCCGCCGCCCGCTCCAGAAAAAGCCCTATTCTAACGATCCGGCGTTAGATTAACCAAGCTGGCGACAAACCTGCCGAGCAAAGGGCGAAGAAGGATTCCTGTTGCAAGAAAGCCCAATAGACGCTCAGGGCCCGCCAGAGAGTTTGCGGGAGAGCGGAGCGGTGTGCATTTGCAAATGCGGGCACGCTTCATTTGGCATCGAGGCTACTCTTGTTGGGACTCAATGTGGCCCATCGCAACCCAGCTACATTGAAGGAGAACTTCACCCAATGCGTTTCTTTTCAGCAGCACTGTGTACCACGGTCGCTGTAAGCTTACTTGCCGGCTGCTCGGGTAATACATCCTCGCCGAGTTCCTCGGTGCCCACCGTCGGCGCCAACAGCAGGGCTCAGGGCGCAGGCTTCCGCGGCATCGCCGTCAACGCTATTCCCCAGCGGTTTCTCCCATCTAAGTTCCTGCCGATGCGTGGAGCGCGTGCCACCGCAGCGCAGATGCAAGGCATTTACGTCTCAACTTTTGGGGGCACTGACCTCTACGGCTTTCCGAAGAACAACGCCGGCAACGGCCCGTCGACTTGCACCGTCAGTCCGACCGGGTATGTCAATAACTTCGGCGTCGACAATTCGGGCAACCTGATGGTCCCCAACGGGGAGGAAAACTCCTCAAGCGAACACGAGGTAAATGTGTACGGCCCCGGCATGTGCGGGCCATTGCTCGGAACGATCATCGACCCGTACGGCCAAGCATCTGACGCGTCTGCCGTCAACGCAACGACCGGAACTATCGCCGTCGGCAATATCTTCGGCGAAAGCACACCCGGCAACATCGCGGTCTGCACGCTGAGCGGCGGCTGCTCGACCGATCTCACCAACCCCAATATATACGAAGTAGGCGGCGTTGGGATGGCGGCCAACGGCGATTGCTGGGCGGATGGGATTAGTTCGGACGACGTTGCGTCTCTCGTCTACTTCGCCGGCTGTAGCGGAGCGGGCGAAGTTGCCACCGGCTTCGTGAACCCGTTCTACGGCGGCGTCGACGTTGACGGTAAAGGTAACCTAGTTACAACGAGCCTGTTCGGCCCCTCGTTCTCGCTACCCAGCCAAGTGTACGTCTATTCGGGCTGCAACCCGGCGTGTACGCTTATCAGCAAAAGCAATCTGACGGGTGAGAGCATATTCGGTCATGTAGGTAAGGCGAGCTTACGGTACGTGACGACGGACCTCAGCTCAGAAGATGTCGAAGTCTACAAATATCGGCCGTCGGGCCTCACCCTGAACTATAGCTTCACCGGCGGTATCCCTTGCGCCAGCGACGAATGCGAAGCCGCGGCCTATAGCCCTAGCTCGCAGAAGTAACCTAAGTACCTCGTTCGAGTTAGGTAGTCACTAACGGGGTCGCCGGTTAATGCCGGCGACCCCGTTTATCGTCTTCCCGTACGCGGTTAAGCTAGTCGTCGCCGAGGAAGCTCTTCGGCTTCGCGTGCCAGGGCGAGCGTCGCTCCTGCAAGATCCAATACGCCGACGGCTTTGCGCCGGGAATCTCCTTGAACCTTCGGGGCTTTTGGCTGTAGTCGAACGCATCGGTTGCCGGATCCTTCGCGCGCGCATCGGCGGCTGCAAGCTGCGCGAGGCCAAACGTATCCTCCATAAATCGAAGGACGCTCGCGGTCTCATACTGGACGTGCGTAACGTAGCCGCGCTTGGCGTACGGCGAGACCATCAGTAGAGGCACCCTAAAGCCGAGCCCGTCGTAATCTTTATAGAGGGGCTTCACCGGGTCGAACCATCCGCCCCAGTCGTCCCACATCACAAAGATCGCGGTGGAGTTCCAGAACTTGCTTGTCCCAACTGCATTGACGAGCGACGCTACCCACGCCGGCCCCGTATCCGAGTTTAATCCTGGGTGGTCCGAGTTGCTGTAGGTCGGCGTAATCCAGGTAATGTTGGCGAGTTGTCCGGCGCCGATATCGGTGAGAAACTGCGACGGCGGGCTGATTACGTCGGTCGTCCAGTCCGGCCCGTTGTAGACTGCGCTGTCGGCCTGATATGAAGACCACAGGCCGCCGTCGCCATAAATCGTACCGGCGTAGAAACGCCAGCTCACGCCCGCCGAGTCGGCCTCACTGCCGATCGTCGCGTTGTCGAAGCAGGCCACGATGCTCGAGCCGTAGGTGCGCTTTGCCGTCAGCGTATGAATCGTGTCATGCGATCCTCCCTCGCATCCCCAGTCCAACGCTGGGGAATCCACGGTCCGGCTTGCATACGCGGCAACCGCGTACTGGTGCGCAATGAAGCTGCCGTCAAGGTTCGATGCAAACATGTGATCGGCTAAGACGTATTGCTTGGCTATCGTCCAGTAAGGCTCTATCTGGGCGCGCGGCACGTACGCGTACGCATAGTTCGCAGGGGAACCGAAACCGGCTTCTTCGTTGTTCCAGCCGTCCATCTTGCAGTGCGTGCCGGGGAGTTTCTTTTGAGCATCGCAGGCCGCGAAAAAGGCGGGCGAAAAGTGGTCGATGTCCCAACTTTGGGCGAGATCTTGAGAGTGCAGAACAATTTTATCGCCGTTCGTGTCGTACCCGTAGTCCTGCGTCTTGGCGCCCGGATATCCCATAAACAAGTTGTTAAACGACCGGTTCTCTTGGACGATAAAGATTACGTGTTGAATCGGACTCGAGCCATCCCGTACGGCGGCCCGCAGCATCGCCGACGGCCCCTCCTCCTCGGGCACGTTAGAGAAACCTTTCGCAGTGCATGCCACCTGCGCGAGTACGACGGCGAGTGCGACTACAAGCTTCAAAGGCTTATTCAAACGAGCTCCTCTCGGGTGAATGGTCCGCTATTGCCCCTGGCGCCGCAGACCCTAGGGGCGGCCGTGGGGATCACCGGACGCACGTTGAGACGAGTGCTGCGCTAAAGGCGCCAAAGCCTCCCAAGCTGAACTTAGGAACTCGCGTTCTCGGGGTGCTCGTATGTTCGCTTTCAAGTACGGAGTTTTTATGCAACTCTCAAATGCGGCTCGCTATACGTTAGGTGTTTGCGCGGCCGTTACAACACTCGTTGGCTGCGGCACGTCACAGATATCTCTCGGCCCGCGAGAGCCAATGGGACAGAACGCGATGCTGACCGTGCGTCCGGATCGCGCCCGATCATGGATGGCTCCCGACGCAAAGAAAGCCGACCTCCTTTATATCTCTGATTTGGGAACGGATGACGTATACGTTTACTCGTATCCCGAAGGTGTTCTAAAAGGGACGCTTACCGGCTTTAATCGGCCATGGGGCTTGTGCGTCGATAAAGCGGGGAAGGTTTTTGTCACGGACGAGGGTGCGTTCCGGATTCTGGAGTACGCGCACGGCGGCACGAAGCCGCTAGCAACCTTGAAGGATCCGGGCGAAGACCCAGGCGGCTGCTCCGTCGACCCGACGACAGGAGATCTTGCCGTCGCGAACATTAGTACGCCCGCAACGTATCCCGGTGACGTTGCGATCTATAAAAAAGCGCGTGGCACTCGAAAAACGCACAAAGATCCCCAGATCATTTACTACGAGTACTGTGGCTACGACAACCAGGGGAACCTTTACGTGGACGGGATGACGGCGGACGCCTTCGCCTTTGCCGAGCTTCCCAAAGGAAAAGCCTTGTTTGCGAATATAGGGCTGAATGAGAACATCCGATTCGCCGGCGGCGTTCAGTGGGACGGCCATTACGTGGCGATTCGAGATTACGAAGCCAACGTGATTTATCAGTTCAGCATCAGCGGCAGCAGCGGAACGGAAACCGGCTCCACTTCGCTCGGCGGTTCGAGTTATGCGGTTCAGTTTTGGATTCACGGCTCCAACGTCATCGGACCTAATGCCGACAGCGCGAACGTGATGTTCTGGAACTATCCGGCTGGTGGTTCGCCCACCAAAACCATCGATGGTCTCACAACGCCGTGGGGCGTGACCGTCAGCATGGCCGGCTAGCAATAGCCACGCCGGAGCGGAGAATCCCGTAGGCGAAGACGCGGCCATCGTCAACGTATCCCGCAGAACGAACTGGCTCGAGCGGGGCGGAATTTTTGCGGAGTGCCAAGTTCGCGGCGGAGGCGAGTTCGGAGAGGATCGGCATTTGCGGCGACCCGCGCGTCGCGCCGTGGATCGTGGCGAAGTTCGCGACCGCAGACGGCGCCGTCTGAGCTTAAGGCCCGTACTGCTGCGCGTTGACTATGATGCGGGACACGGGCCCCTCGGAGGGTCCTCGAGCGCTAGCGCAGGCGCTCATCACCCGGGAGTACGCCTTCCTGTTCTGGCAATTTGGACTCGCCTGCTTCGAAACGCTGAGCAAGCAGACCTGTGCGCGCTCGATCTGCGGTTTCTGCTTGATTGTTTTGGCAAGGATCCCTAGCGCGACCAAACAAATCGCGGACGAGCCGCAGGTTAGACCGAACGCAGGGCCCGTTTTATTTGCCGCATTCGCCCGTACGCCGATTTTTTTCCGGTTTGTTAACATCTTAACAGGGAGGGCCCGCTCGTCACCGAACCCTCGGCGGCCTACCCCAGGCACGCTGTTGAGAAAATGGCGGAGCCACGTTTCTCACTATTCTTAAGGAGAAATCGACGACATGCGATTTTCGTTAGCTACGGCGGGTTGTGCTGTTGTTATATCCGCACTTCTCGCAGGATGTTCAAGCAATCCTCAAGGGTCCGCTCCCCCGCTATCGGGGTCGACCCAGTCACAGGCGCAGGGCCGCTACACGGTCGTGCTTCGGCCCCATATGGATGCCCACGTCAAACAAATGTACATCGGGCATAAAGGCAAGCTGACCACGCTGCAACTGATGAAGCTGGAGCTTGCTGGCAAAATCCCGAACCCGATGACCCACAACCTGATGGCCAAGCAGGTGCAGTACGTCGAGCACCACAAGCGCCCGTTCTTCCGCGGGTTCAATCCCGATAAGAAGAAGGGCGGTGGCGGAGTCGCCGAGTGGAGCTCGCTCCTCGACTACGACTATCTCCTCGGGCAAGACAGCAAGATGAACGCGACCGTCGGCGCCATCGACACCGAGACCAACGAGTGTTACGAGCCGTACATGGTCAAGGTCGATCATAGCCAGAATATCTGGGTTACGTGCGACGAAACGGAACCGGACTTCTATAGCGGCGTTCAGGAGTACACCAAAGACGGATCCGAAACCGCCACTTACGGCGGCGAATGTACGAACGTGCCCGCCGGATACGCCTATTGCGGCTTCTACGAAGGCTACGGCTACGATTCGGCTCAAACCGCCAACAACGTTTTCCTTTCACTGGAGTTCTTCGAGGAAGAGTTCTGTACCAGTGGCGGAAGCTGCGGATTCTACGATGGCGGCGGCTTTCTGTACTGGCCGGCGAACGATCCGTCTGCAACGCCGTCGCTCATCGGCGGCGCGGACTGCGACCCGATCTGCGATGCGTACTACATGGACACCGACGCGAACGGCAACTTGTGGTTTGACTACTACGGCTACGCCAACAGCGAATACGGTTACGGCGTCGCCGAGGTCACGAACCCGACCTCCGACGCGCCTACCTTCGTCTCTATCCTCAATCCGGGAACGATGCAATGCCCGGGCGGCGTTTACGTAAGCACCAAGGGCAGCACTCAAACGGTCAACGCCCTCGATTGCAGCTCGCGTAAGATCTATACGTTCACCACTGGCGGCGTGCAGGGCAGTTCACTCGGGCCGGTCGACCTCTTTGGATCGCCGGAAGGCCTCGGTTTCAACCAGACCGACACCTCCGCGGTTAATGCCGATTGTGACCTCGACTGGAACAACGTCGGCACGCTCGCAACCAACAAGTGGTCGCCGAAGAAGAGCCCGTACGAAGTCAGCTGCCTCTATGGCGCTGCGTACACTCCTTCGGATAAGTAACGCTCTAGAACCACTAGCAGGTTAAAACAGAACGGGATCCTCTCGAACGAGAGGGTCCCGTTTTCGATGTGCCGGCAGGCATCAGAGCGATAGGATTGCCCGCCGAGAGCCTCGTACCAGCAGGGGAATCCTAGCGCGATTGCCGTCGTAGCTTAGTGGTAAAGCACGTCATTGGTAATGACGAGATCATGGGTTCAATCCCCATCGACGGCTCCATTCGCTTCGCAGCCCATCGCCTGCTTGATGAATGCATCGGCCGCGTCGCTCCACGGCCGCTTGAAGTCCTTCGGCCAATGCGTTTGATCCGACCATAGGTGACTCAAGCCGCGGCCAATCTCGCCGTCTCCCTGCGTGAACGATGCCACCAGACTGCGCCAACGTTGCGCGAGCGCTCGCGCGTCGGCACCCGATGGCTCGATGCCCTGTGAAACGGCAGCCTCGACCTCCGCGATAAGAGTGGTCCAATCGCGTTGTCCCCGCTCGACGAGCTCCGGCGCCACGTTGCGTCTGCGTTCGTCGATTTTCTCACGTGCCGCTTCCGAGTAGTACTCTTGCGTCCACTTCCAATCGTTTTGCATTTCGAATCCCTCCATGACGGTTCTGAGAATCCTCCAACGGTCGGCCGATGCGCCGGCGGTTAGCGCGCGTTCAGCCTCCTGGATAAGGGTAAGCGCCGAGTCGAGCCGGTGCTTCTGTCGTGCGATCACTTCGCGCTGCATGCGCAGCGCCGCGATGAGCGGCTGGTCCGCTCCCCCGAGCAGTTCCTTGATCTGAGCCAGGCGCAAGCCGACGAAACGCAACGCGAGAATGTGCTCGAGGCGTTCCAACTCGGCTTCGCCATAGAGACGGTAACCGGATTGGCTCACTGCCGCAGGCCGTAGCAGCCCGAGCCGGTCGTAGAGATGCAGCGTCCGAACGCTGACCCCGGCTTCGGTCGCGAAAGCTTTGATCCGGCGCAATCCGCCGCTCTGCGTTTGCATCGTCGTTCCTCCGGTCGAGCGTAACCCCTGACGCAACGTCGGAGTCAAGAGCCAGAGTTGCGAGAGTTCCGGCCGCTTGCCCCATAAGGCGAGAGGGCATTATTTTGCACATTTTCTAACCCTGCCGGCGCGGCCGCCGAGTTATAATGGTGCCAACATGCGGATTGCAACATCTTTCGTTCACAAGACACTTCTCTGGACCGTGTTGCCTGCGGTCCTCAGCCTTTCTGTGCCGGGGGTCGCCGGCGCGCAGCAACCGGAGCCAAGCTACGGAACCCAACCGGTTCCGAGCTATGGAACCCCGGTAGCTCCTCAGGACCAGATCAGAGGCACCGTTACCGGTTTTGACGGAGCCTACACTGTCTACATGCGCGACGATCGGGGCTACGACGACCACATCTCGATGCACCAAGGCACCGAGATCAATCCGGTCGGCACCCGGCTCGTCGAGGGCATGCCCGTCACCATTTATGGTCATGCCAACGGCCCGACGTTTGAGGCCTACCGTATCGACGTAGCCGTAGCCTACACGCCGAACTACAACGGCGCCTATTACGCAGGCGGCGGCTACCCCGATTACGGCTCAGGCTATTACGGCTCCGGCTATTACGGCTCTGGCTATTACGGTGGGGCGTATCCCTGGGGCATCGGCATTGGAATCGGCCTTGGCTTTGGCTGGGGCTGGGGCTGCTGCGGTTACTGGGGCGGCTGGGGCTGGGGTTATCGTCCGTGGGGCTACTACGGAGGATACGGCTACTACCGCGGCCCCTATGGCTACCGTGGACCTTACGGCTACCACGGAACGGCCTACGGTTACCGCGGCTACTACGGCCGTTACGGTAGCGGCTACTACGGCAGCGGGTACCGCGGCGGGTACGGCGGTTATCGCGGCGGCTACGGCGGCGGCTATCGTGGGGGTGGGACGGTGCACGGCTCCGCCGGGGCCGGCCACGCCTCAGGTGGCGGGGGCGGGCACGGCGGTCGACCGCACTAGCGGGCTGCTACCAGAGCGAGCCCTCCGCAACTAGCAGGTAAAGAATCGGGCCCAGGCCCCAAATGATGCTGACGACGAACCAGATGACCTTCTGGAACGTCGTCAGGTCGCCGCGGCCGATCAGATTGATCCACATCAGGATCATGGCGATCGGGTGTAAGAAGACCGACAGCAGGATCTCGAAGAGCAGCTTCATGGGCTGCTCTTCGCGCATGCATCGCTTTGGCGCCTCCGCTCGTTATGGTAGCTACAGATGAAACACGACGTTACACCCGAGGTCCAAAAAAGCGAAGAAGAGTGGAAGGCCCAACTCGGCCCGCAACGCTACCACATTCTGCGCGAAGCCGGCACAGAAGCGCCATTCACCGGTTCGCTTCTCCAAATTCAGGACGACGGCACCTACCTGTGCGGCGCCTGCGGGCAGCCGCTCTTCAGAGCGAGCGAAAAATTTGACTCCCATTGCGGGTGGCCGAGTTTCACCCATCCCGACGAGCGGGAAAATGTAAGGCTGTTGGACGATCACACCCTCGGCATGCATCGCGTCGAAGTACGCTGCAAGCGCTGCGATTCGCATCTGGGCCACGTCTTCGACGATGGTCCTGGACCGGAGGGAACCCGCTATTGCATCAACTCACATTCGCTCGACTTTCAGCCCTCGCGGCAAGCCTAAGCCTCGCGGTTTCGTTTACTGCGATGCACGCGCAGGCGGCGACGCCCGGCCCCGGCCTCGGCGTCCTCTCCGTTCTTTACGCGGGTTCCCTCGTGACGCCGATGGAGGGGCCGCTCAAAACAGCGCTGCACGAACGTGGAATCGAGTTCGAAGGCGAGCCCGGCGGCAGCAAGGAGCTGGCGAACCTCATCGCGGCCGGCATTCGTTCGCCGGATGTTTTCATCAGCGTCAATCCGGCACTCGTCAAGAAGCTCGGAGACCGCGTCGCATCGGCGACGACGTTTGCCGGCACGAGCCTCGGGATCGCCTGGGCGCCAAACTCCAAATACGCCGCGCTCTTTGACGGCGTCGCCAACGGCACGACGCAGCTGGAGCGGGCGCTCGAAACACCGGGCTTGCGGATCGGTCGTACCGACCCGCAGCTCGATCCCAAGGGCGGCTATACGATCGAGGGGATGACGATGTGGTTGGGGCACGACGGCGAGCAACGCATTCTCGGACCCGATGAAAATCCGTCGCAAATTTTCCCCGAACAAGATCTGCTCGCGCGCGTCGATACCGGTCAAGCCGACGTCGGATTTTTCTACCGCACCGAGGCCATCACGCGCGGTTATCGCTTCGTCCCGCTCCCCGGCGGCGGCGCGCTCACCGACCGCATCACCTATACGCTGGCGATCATGAAGGCCGCGCCCCATCCGCAAGCCGCGCGCGCCTTCGCGGATTTTGTTCTGACCGGCCCTGGGCGCGCGATCCTCGAGCAGGCCGGCCTCACCTATCTGCCCCGGGCCGCGTCGCCCTGAGCCCTTCGACAAGCTCAGGACGGGCTCTGTCGCAGGGGCAGTTTCCGGACGAACAAGCCACCGACGGCAGCTTCGCGCGGCAAGAGGACGCCTTTCGCGAATGGGTGACCGCCGGCGGCGGCTCGGGTTTCCCAGCTGCGGCCGGCCGTTATCATCTCTATGTGTCGTTGGCCTGCCCGTGGGCATGCCGGACGATCATCGTTCGCAAACTCAAAGGCTTGGAAGACGCGATCGGCATGACGATCGTGGACCCTATTCGCGACGAGCGCGGCTGGCGCTTCACGACGGCGGAGCCCGATCTCGTCAACGGCTGGCAGTTTTTGCGAGACGCCTACACGGCCAGCGATCCGGCCTACATCTCTCGGGTGACCGTGCCCGTGCTGTGGGATAAGCAACGGCGGCGCATCGTCAGCAACTCCGACGACGATATCATGCGCATGCTGGAAAGTGAGTTCGATGCCTTCGCCGCCAATCCGAAGCTCGATCTCTATCCGCTCGAGCTACGCGCCCAGATCGACGAGCTCAACGAATTTCTCTACGAATCGTTCAACAATGGCGTCTACCGCGCGGGCTTCGCAACATCGCAAGAAGCATACGAAGCCGCTGCCTACGAAGTCTTTACGGCGATCGACGCCATGGAAGAGCGCTTGGCATATTGCCGTTATCTCTTTGGGGAGCGACCCGTCGAAACCGATTGGCGATTCTTCGTGACGCTCGTCCGTTTCGATCCGGTCTACTACGGCCACTTCAAGTGTAACCTTCGCCGGATCGTGGACTATCCGAACCTTTACGGCTATCTGCGCGACCTTTATCAAATTGACGGCATCGCCGAGACGGTGAACTTCGATCACATCAAGCGCCACTATTACATGACGCACGACGACATCAACCCGACCCGAATCGTACCGGTCGGGCCGTTGATGGACCTTAACGCGCCGCACGACCGGGATCGTCTCTGATTTTGGTTTGACCGGCCCGCTTCCCGCTGGCGGAGGGGGTTCGAATCAGCTTGCAAGAAGGCGCCTCGATGGAGCTTCGTCCTCTCGGATTCGGCGAGATTTTCGACCGGGCCGTAACCTTGTACATTCGCAATCTCGTCCCGTTCGCGACCATCGTCGTCGTATTCGTCCTGCCGATCTCGATAATGCAATACCTGCTCGATCTGGGCTCCCAACCGGAGTTCTCCACGATCGTCGAGATACTCCGGCACCCCGCGCGCGCGCAAACGCAACACATCCCGACGATCTTCGAATCTCCGGGGCTGATCGCGATTTCCATCGCAATGCTATTCTTAACGTACTTGCTTTGGCCGTTTGCGCTTAACGCTGTGGCCGTGGGCGTCGCGGCATTGTATCGCAATCGGCCGGTAACGTTTTGGGGGTCCTACCAGATCGTGCTCCGCCGGTGGCTGCAGATCTTGGGGCTGATCCTGTTAGACCTCGCCGTGGCGCTGGTCTGGTACGTCGCCACCGTGCTGCTCGTCGCGGCTATCGTTGTCGTAACCGTACTGCTTGGGAAGGTCTCGGCTGCGCCCACGGTGTGGTTCTGGTTCGGCTTTACCGGTGCAATCCTCGTTTTGATCGTCTCGATTCCGCTGGTCGCACCATTGTACGTTGCGCTCACCTTTTCCATGTACTCGGTCGTGATCGAAGAGCGCGGTGTGATCGAGTCGCTTTCGCTTGGTTTTGCGCGTATCTTTAACCGGGCCGAATTCTGGCGGGCGCTGCTCTTCGCAGTTGCCGCCGGGGCTACCGTCTTCGGCGGATCTATGGTCTTCGGCGTTTTGGCAATCGGCGCGGCATTCGTGCACTTGCCCGCGCTGCAGGCCATCATCGAAGGTCTCGCTCGCGCCGTCATTACCCCGTTTGCGGTAGTGCTCTTAGCCGTCTACTATTTTGACGTGCGAATTCGGCGCGAAGGCTTCGACCTCGAAGCCAGCCTCGAACGTCTCTCCGCCACGAACGTCGCATGATCGTCGCGATCGTGGCTGCGGCTGCGCTGGTGCCTTCGAAAGACGCCTTGATCGAGCGATGGTTGCGGGCCAATCGCGCCCACGTGGCCGCCCGTCTTGCAACGGCCCCGGCTCCGCTCGTCTCTCCACCCGATCTGCGGGCCCTGGCGCAACGCGAGTTCGATGTGAAGGGCAGGTATCAAATCGCCGAGACTACCGTTGCCGCGGCGCCCGAACCCTGGTGGCTGCAAGCCTGGGATTGGATTTATAAGCGCTGGCAAGGGTTCTGGGAGTTCGTGTTTGCGCGCGTCCGCGTCGGCCCGCAGGGAGCCGCGAGCCTCGGCGACCTGCTGCTCGTGCTCGTCGGCATCCTGTTGATTTTCGTCGTGGTGCGTTTGTTGAGAAATCTGCAGGTCGAGCGCTCTGCGTCGAGTCCTCGGGCTGCACCGCTGCAAGAACCGCCCGCTCCGCGTGCGCTCTACCGACAGGCCTGCAACGCCGCCGGCCGTGGCGATTACCGCACGGCGGCGCTCTTGCTCTTTGCCGCGATGGTCGCGCTGCTCGACCGCCATGGCGCCGTGAACGGAACCGCCAGTGCGACGGTCGGAGATTTGCGACGCGAGTTGCGAGCCCGCAATGCTAGGCTCGTCGCTCCATTCGATGCCGTCGCCGCGCCGTTCGTCCAAGAGGCGTACGCGGAGCGCGCGGTCGACGAGCCGCAGTGGCATCGCGCACGCGACGCATTCGCCGCGTTGCTCCAAGAGGGAGTGCAGCCGTAAGACTCCGTCCCGACCTCATCCTTTTGGCGGCTTGTGCGCTGCTGCTCGTGCTGCTGAGCTTGGAGCGCAGCTCGTTGCAGCAACAACGGCGCCCCTCGGTCTATTCGACCTACGACACGGGGCCGAACGGGTACCGCGCGCTCTACGGGGTGCTCCGTGCCGCCGGCGTTCCGGTGCAACGCTTCGAGCGCGAACTCAGCACGCTCGATCCCGCCATTCGGACGCTGATCGTCACCGGATACGAACACGATCCCTCCGCCAAGCCGCTCGACGAACGCGATGCGGAATTGCTCCGCGGTTTCGTCGCGGCGGGAGGGCGTCTCGTCGCTATCGATACCGAGTTCGCGGGGCCACAGGACGTGACGCCGAACGCCGGAACTACCCTGCAAGCACCCGGCGGCGGCGATGCGGTCGCGCTGGTGCGAAACGCGTACACCGCAGGCGCCGCTCGCGCGAGCGGGTCGATCGACTGGATCTTTCCCTTCAAAGAGCCGCGCGGCACGCCGTTGCTGGCCAACAATCAAGGGATGGTTGCTATCTGGTATCGTTACGGCAAGGGCGAGGTCGTTGCAATTTCCGCGCCTTCCCTTTTTGGTAACGCGGAGCTGCGCAACGCTGATAACCTGCGCTTCGTCTACAACGCGATCGCAAACCATGGCGTGGCGGCGTTCGACGAGTACGTCCACGGCTACGACGATCGCCTAACGATGTGGGCCGCGTTGCCGGGGCCGGTCCACGCCGCCGTCTGGCTCGTCGTTGCCATCGTCGGCCTGGCCTTGATCGGGGCCAACGTCCCATTCGCACCGCCATATCTACCCGAGCCGGCGGACGAGCGCGACTCGTCCGCGTACATCGCCGCGATGGCGGAACTGATGCGCCGCTCACGTCGCCGCCCACCCGACGACGAAGTCGTGTGGCGGGCAGCGATCGATTTCCAAAGGCGAAAGGACCACGCGTGAATACATCCGTTGAGGAAGTTGCCGGCCGGCTTGCGTCCGGAATGGAGCGGATCCTCGTTGGCTCGGACCGCCTGACGCACGGCCTTATCATCGCACTGCTCGCGCGCGGCCACGTGCTGATCGAAGGCGTGCCCGGCACCGGCAAGACGCTGGCGGCCCGGGCGCTCAGCGTGCTTCTGGGACTAACCTTCCGGCGTATCGCATTCACGCCGGATTTGATGCCCTCCGACGTCGTTGGGACAACCATCTTCAATCCGCAGACCGCGGAGTTTTCAACCCGGACCGGTCCGATCTTTGCCAACGTCGTGCTGGCCGACGAGGTGAACCGTACGCCGCCTAAAACACAGTCGGCGTTACTCGAGGCGATGGAAGAGGCGCGCATCACCATCGACGGCGTCTCGTATCCGCTGCCTGCGCCATTTCTGCTCTGCGCGACGCAAAACCCGATCGAGTACGAAGGAACCTATCCGCTTCCCGAGGCGCAGCTCGACCGGTTCATGATCAAAGTTGAGACGACGTACCCGCTGGAGAGCGAGGAACTGGAGCTTCTCGCGCGCGCGGCAGCCGGCTTCGACGCTCGAGCGTTGGAAACATCGAGCATTCTGCCGGTGACCGGCGCGGCGGAACTGCTCGAAGCGCAAGCGGCGGTTCGGCGCGTCCATCTCTCCGACACCGTGCGTGACTATGTTTACCGCATCGTCGTGGCGACGCGAACGCACCCGCGACTGACGCTGGGCGCGTCGCCGCGCGCTGGCATCGCGCTCCTCGCAGCGTCGCAAGCGGCAGCGGCCATCGAAGGCCGCGACTTCGCGACACCCGACGACGTAAAGGACGTTGCCGATTTCGTGATTTCACATCGGCTCATCGTCGCGCCCGATGCCGAGATCGAAGGCGTCTCCGCGCGCGACGTACTGCGGGAGGTTCTCGCCGCCGTTGCGGTCCCGCGTGCCTAAAGTTTGGTTGCCGGCGTGGGTCACGCCGCGATTTCTCTGGACCCTCGCCACGATCGCGCTGCTTCTTGCATGCTCGCCGGGCGTCACGCTCTTCGTATGGCTTGCTGCGTTCCTGGGTGCCGCGCTGGCCGTCGCGACGCTCGCCGATGCTTTGCTCGGGCCGCCGGCATCGGCGTTGCGCGTCGAGCGCCTACCCCCGGCTCACTTCGCGCTCGGCGTACGGGCCGAGCTTTCTTACACGGTTGAAAACCGATCGAAACGCACCACGCGAGTCGGCATCATCGAAACCCCCGTGCCGGCGTTGCGTTTCGACGTCGACGAGTGCATCGGTGAGGTTCCTTCGGCGAGTCGCATTACGTTGGTTCGCGCGGTGACGCCGATCGCGCGCGGTGCCGGTGAGCTGCAGAGCCTCTACTTCTGGTACGAAAACGCGCTTGGCCTGGTGCGTCGCCGGTGCCGCACCGGCGCGCGGCAACCGATCCGGGTCTACCCCGACCTGGCGGCCGTGGAACGATATGGCCGGCTGCACGTGCGCAACCGTGTGATCGAGGCGGGACTGCGCCGAATGAAGCTGCGCGGCACGGGAACCGAGTTTGAGTCACTGCGGGAATGGAGCGAGGGCGACGCCTTTCGTACGATCGACTGGAAAGCGAGCGCGCGGCGCGGGAAACTGATGGTTGCGCAGCACGAAGTCGAGCGCAGCCAGAACGTGTTGCTGCTGCTCGATTGCGGCCGGCTGATGACGCCGCGGGTCGGCAGCGGCCGCAAGCTGGACTATGCCGTGACCGCGGCGCTCTCGCTGGTAAAGATCGCCGGACTCGCCAACGACCGCGTGGGCCTCGTGGCATTCGCGCGCGATATCCTGGCCGCTCGAGCGCCTCGTTCGACCCGATCGTCGGTCGCCGGCCTCGCCGAGACACTCTACGGCCTCGAGCCGCGGTTCGAGGAAGCAAACTACACTCGAGCCTTCACGTACCTTCGCCATCACCTGCACAAACGTTCGCTGATCGTCTTTCTCACCGACGTGATCGATCCGCTCGCGCAGGCGGCGACGATGGCCGAAGTGGCGTCGTTGGCGGCGCACCATCTGCTCATTTGCGTCTTCATGAACGATGCGGCGGTGAGCGCGGCGCTAAGCCAAGAGCCGCACAACGCCGGCGAGGCGTACCGCGCGAGCGTCGCACTCGACTTGGCGAACGAACGCCGCGTCGCCAAAGCGATGCTGGAGCGTACCGGAACCATCGTAATCGACGTGCCGGCCAAGGCGCTAACGACGACTTTGATCGACGAGTATCTGCGCGTTAAGCGGCGCGGTCTGTTGTAACGCCGCCGTCACGCCGGCCTGCGCCCGTAAAATACAGAACGAGCACGAGTGCGGTGAACAGACCGATCGCGATCCGCACCGAAACCGGCAGGCGGCGCGGCGAAACGAAGGCCTCGATCGTGCCGGCGACGACCAGCATTGAAGCCACCCCCAAAATCAGCGTTCCGGCCCGTCGTGCATTGGCAACTAAGACGTCGCGCCGTCGCCGGCGCCCGGGAAAGAGCGCGCCTGCCGCAATCAGCAGACCGGCTGCGCCGGCAATCTGGATGGCGGTTAGCTCGATGACGCCGTGCGGCGCGATCGTCGCCCAAAAGTCTTTCCCGAACCCGGCGTTGGTGAAGAGCGCGGCCATTCCCCCGAGCATCAATCCATTGAAACCGATGATATAAACGGTCAGCGCGCCGAGCGTGATCGAACCCGCAAAGGCAACGATCGCGACCTTGACGTTATTTGCGATGATCATCGCCGACATCGCCGGCCCAAAGGTTGGATCGACCGCGAAGTTCGAATCGTGCAAGCTCTTACGGATCGTCTCGGGGACGAGCGCTTTTGGCAACATCGCGTAGGCGTCGGCCGGATGATTGCGGACGAGCACGTAGGCAACGACAGCACAGGCTACCGTAATCGCCGTGCAGATGGCGACGTAGGGGAGCGACCGGCGGAACTCCTGGGGAAAGACCCGCGCGTAAAAACCGGCGATTCGCCGGGTGCCGCTCTCGGGCGCTCGGGCATAGACCTGTGCGTGGGCGCGCGCGACGCAGCGGTTCAGATACTCCAGTAAAACGTGGTCGAAGCCGCGCCCTTGGGCGTAAGCAAGATCGCTGGTCGTGGCCCGGTAGAGGCGGCCGAACTCGGCGACCTCATCCGGCGAGAGCGCGCGTACGCCGCGGCGCTCGATGCGCGCAACGAATGCATCGAGATGCTGCCACGTCTCCGATCGGCGCGTGATGAAAGCGGCTTGCGTCAACGATCGGGAGTTGGCGAGCGGCCGCCGTCGAACCTCGGTGTGGTGGATCGTACCGTTGAGGTTCGTACGCCCGAGAGCATCGCATTTACCTACGAACTAGCCGGGCTGGGAAGCCGTTTTCTCGCGCTGGCCGTGGATCAACTGATTCAGTTTGCAACCTTGGGCGCCATATTTGCCGGAATCGTTCTCGCGGCATCACGTTTGCCCAAGCACCTCGCGCCCGACGCGGCCGAGAAGCTTGGCGAAAGTTTTGCCGTTGCGTTCATCATTACGGTCGCGTTCGCAGTCCTGTTTGGATACTTTATCCTCTCCGAAACGGTTTGGAACGGGCAGACTCCCGGCAAGAAGCTCCTCGGCCTTCGCGTTGTGCGGGACGGCGGCTATCCAATCGACTTCGGCGCTTCGCTAATTCGCAATCTGATTCGCGTTGGGGAAGCGCTGCTGGGCTACTATATTCTGGCCGCGATCAGCGCACTGATTTCACCGGAAAATAAGCGGCTCGGCGATCTCGCGGCCGGCACCATCGTTGTGCGAGATGCGCCTTTAGCCACGCCGCGCTCTTTAGGCGCGCGCGATGAGGAGCCCACGTACGCTTCAACGGCCTACCTCGCCGGCGAAGAACGGGCCCTGATCAAACGCTTTCTCGAACGCCGTGACACGCTGGCGCCCGATCGCCGAAAGGCACTCGCGGCGCACCTCGCGGCGCGCGTCCGGGCGCGAGTGCCGGCCGACCTGGCGGGATTGGAGGACGAGCCTCTCTTAGAGCGCCTGTAAGCGAACCGAACCGCTTGACATCGAACATATGTTCGATTAGCATGAATCTCCCATGGCGGCGCTCGCGGCTTCCCAACCCTATGTCATCCTGAGCGCAGTCGAAGGACACCGAGAAGCCTTCATGGCGCTGAAGGCCGAGCTGAGCGGCAGACCAAGCCTGTCCTCTCAGCCGGTCGAAGGCGCCGTTCCCAGCAGTATCCCCGAGCTCGATCAAATGCTTGCCGGCGGCTTCCCTGCAGGCAGCGTCGCCACGCTCGAAGGAGCGACCGGGCGGTGGAGCGTCGCGGCCGCACTCGTTGCCGCGATGACTCGGAAAGGCTTGGTCGCGATCCTCGACGATGGGGCGCTCTACCCGCCCAGCCTCGCCGAAGCGGGTGTCTGCCTCGAGCGAGTTCTCGTCGTTCCCGTTCGCAAAGCGCTCGAGGTTGCTCGCGCGGCCGACATTCTGCTGCGCTCGCGGATCTGCCGGCTGATTCTCATGCCGGCTATCGTTCTGCGCGACTCGATCTGGACGCGATTGGCCACGCTCGCGCATCGCAACGGGGTGCTCTTGATCGTGATGGCGGTGCGTGCCGGCGCCGCGTTGAGCGCGGCAGCGGAACTGCGCCTGCACTGTTCGTTCGAGCGGATCATTATGCGAGGTACGCATGGGCTCTGGGGCAGCTTCGCCGGCTTCGAGCTCTGCATCGGCCTGCGCAAACACAAGCACTTGCTACCCGGGCGCCAAGCTCACGTGCGCGCCCTGTCATCCTTGTCATCCTGAGCGCAGTGTTGTCATCCTGAGCGCAGTGTTGTCATCCTGAGCGCAGTGTTGTCATCCTGAGCGCAGTCGAAGGACGAAGGAGAAATAGTGTTGCTCTGCGTTGAGGCTGAGGTGTCTAGGCTGTGGGAGGAGATGCTCGATGTTCTCGATGCGGTCTCGCCGCTGATTGACGACGTTCGCCCGGGCTTAGCCTTTCTCGAGATGCACGGCATCGCTGGAGATCCTCGCGCCTGGGTGGCGCAGACGCGAAGCGTGCTCGCCGTCTTCGATGCGCCGCTGCGGCTGGGCGTCGGATCGAATAAAATCGTCGCGCGAGCGGCGGCGTACGTTGCCGATGGCAGCGTCTGCGAGCCGGGTTCGGAATGCGAGCTGCTCGCGTTGCTTCCCTTGACGCTGCTCGATATCGAAGCGGAAGTCATCGAGCGGCTGATGCTGCTTGGAATCGAGCGGCTCGGTGATCTCGCGCAACTGCCGCACGGACCCTTTGTACGTCGTTTCGGCGCCGCGGCGGCATGCTGGCACGAGCTCGCACGCGGCATCGATCGCCGGCCCTTCCTCCCGCGAAGCCGCGCCGTTGCGATCGAGGCCTCGATCTTCGGCGAAGGGCGCGCCGTCGACGAGGCGCAGGTCTTCTTCGCGCTGCGCATGCTGCTGACGCGCGTCTGTGCCGATCTCGAGCGCTGCGGCAAACGTGCCGGCGCACTGCATCTCGCCCTCGAGCTGGAAGATGCGCAAACGTGTACGTTCGACGTGCCGCTTGCCATGCCGACCGCAAACGAGCGCACGATGTTCGACATGCTGCGCGCCAAGCTCGAAGGCGCGACCTTCGAAGCGCCGATCGTCGGGCTGTGCGTGCAGGCGCGCCGGCTCGAAGAAGGAGGAGAAGCGCAGGCGCTCTTTAGCAGCGTCGACTTCGACCGCCACCGCGTCGCCGTGACGATCGCGCGTCTCGAAGCGATGCTCGGCGAACGGATCGCGCGCGCCACGACGCGGGAAGCGCATCTCCTCGAAGATCGCTTCGCCTACGAGCCTTTCGGGCCGTCGCGATCGCCGCAGCTCATCGAAGGAGAAGCGAACGCGCCCCAGCAGAGGCTCGTTCCGCAACTGCGTTTACTTGAAGTTCGCGAAATCGCAGTCGAGCTGCGCGCGGGCGCGCCGGCGATGGTCGACCGGCAAGTGGTGATGCAGTCCACCGGCCCGTGGCGCATCGCCGAACGTGCGCTCACGCCCTCACCGGTCGCGCGCGACGAGTACGACGTCGTCCTCGCCGACGGCACCTTCGCCCGCATTTACCGTCAAGGCTTGCACTGGTACATGCGCGGCGTGTATGAATAGCAACGATTGAGCCCGCAATCAAGATCGATTACGCCGAGCTCCACGCATGGTCCAACTTCAGCTTTCTGCAGGGGGGCTCGCATCCCGAAGAGCTCGTCGAGCGCGCCGCCGAGCTGAATCTCGCCGCCATCGCGCTCACCGATCGCGATGGGCTCTACGGCGCGGTGCGCTTCGCGAGCTGCGCGCGTAAGCGCGGCATCAGCGCCATCATCGGCGGCGAGCTGACCTTCGAAGACGGCGCACATCTCGTGCTGCTGGTCGAGAACGAGCGCGGCTACGCGAATCTCTGCCGGCTGATCTCCGCGGCGCAAATGCGGGGGAGCAAAGGCGATGCACGCCTGCGAATCGAGGATCTCGAGGCTTACAACGGAGGACTCGTCGCGCTCTCCGGCGGTCCTTGCGGTCGCGTGGAGCGCGCGCTGGCGCAACGCGGGTTGCGCGGAGCGGCAAAAGAGGCGCAACGCCTCGCTGCAATTTTTCACGATCGCTTCTATCTCGAGCTCCAACAACACCTCACCGCAGAAGAGACGCAACGCAACTTGCAGCTCGTGCGAATCGCCGAGCGCTGCCGCTTGCCGTACGTGGCAACCAATGCGGCCGTCTATGCGACCGGCGACGATGCGCTGGTTGCCGACGTGCTCGCCTGCGTTCGCGACGGCACGACGATCGCGCAGGCGCGTGCCGCCAATAAGCTGCGCCCCAACGCCGAGTTCCATCTCAAGCCGCCGGCCGCGATGCGCCGGCTTTTCGCCGAATACCCGCAAGCAATTGCGGGCAGCGTCGAGATCGCGCAGCGCTGCGCCTTTAGGCTCGAGCGGCTCGCGGGACAGTTTCCGCTCTTTCCGGTGCCGGAGGGAAGCTCGCCGCAGCGCTATCTGCGCAAACTCGTCTATGAGGGGGCGGCTCGGCGCTATGCAACGCCGCTGGATACTCGCGTCGAGCGGCAACTCGAATACGAGCTCGGCCTGATCGCCAAGATGGATTTGGCCGGCTATTTTTTGATCGTCTGGGATATCGTCCGGGAAGCGGCCGCGCTCGACGTGCTCTGTCAAGGCCGCGGCTCGGCGGCAAACTCGGCGGTCTGCTATGCGCTGGGCATCACGGCAGTCGATCCGATCGCGATGAACCTGCTCTTCGAACGATTCATGTCGGAAGAGCGCCGTGAAATTCCCGATATCGACATCGATTTCGCGCATCAAGATCGCGAGCGCGTCATTCAATACGTCTACGAGCGCTACGGCCGAACGAACGCGGCGATGGTCGCGGAGGTCATCACCTATCGAACGCGCTCGGCCATTCGCGACGTCGGCAAGGCATTGGGATTGGCTCTCGAGCAGGTCGATGCGATCGCGCGCGAGTTCGACGTGCGCGAGGAGCTGCCGCTAGAGGCCGGCCCCGAGCTGCTCTTTATACTCTGCCGGCGCATCGCGAACTTTCCGCGCCATTTGGGCATCCATTCCGGCGGCATGCTGATCACGCGCGATCCGCTGGTTGGCGTGGCGCCCGTCGAGTGGGCGACGATGCGCGATCGCACGGTCGTGCAGTGGGACAAAGACGACCTCCAAGAGTTAGGCTTGATCAAGATCGATCTGCTCGGCTTGGGAATGCTCTCGCTCTTGCGGGAGGCCTTTACGCTCTACCGGCGCTGCCTGTCTCGCAACGATTCGTGGCTGGAGCCTGTCCTGAGTGGAGTCGAAGGGCCCGCGGTGCCGCGTGATCTTGCGCTGCACACGATCCCCGCGGACGACGAAAAAACCTATGCCATGATGCAGCGCGCCGATACGATCGGCGTCTTTCAGATCGAATCCCGGGCCCAGCAATCGATGCTGCCGCGATTGAAACCGGTCTGTTTTTACGACATCGTCATGCAAGTTGCCATCATTCGTCCCGGACCGATCCAGGGACAGATGATCCATCCGTTCTTACGCCGGCGTTCGGGTTTGGAGCCGGTGACCTATCCGCATCCCAAGCTCAAAGCGGTACTGGAACGAACGCTGGGCGTGCCGCTCTTTCAAGAGCAGGGCATGCGGTTGGCGATTGAAGCGGCGGGTTTCTCGGGCGGTGAAGCCGACGAGCTGCGCCGCGCGATGGGGCACAAGCGCTCGCGCGAGCGTATGGACGCGATGCGCGCCAGACTGGTTAACGGCATGATTCGCAACGGCATCGATCGTACCGCTGCCGAGCAGCTCTTCCACATGCTGGAGGGATTCGCCGATTACGGATTTCCGGAGTCGCATGCCGCCAGCTTTGCGCTCTTGGCCTATGCGTCGGCGTACCTAAAATGCCACGTGCCGGCAATTTTTGCCGCGGCCATTCTCAACGTACAACCGATGGGTTTTTACTCGACCGAGGTGCTGGTCAACGATGCACGGCGCCATGGGGTGGCCATCCGGCCCGTCGAAATCAATGCCAGCGAGTATTGGTCGCGCGTCGAGAACGACGGTGCGCTGCGCTTGGGCTTTCATCTCGTGCGCGGTTTAGGCGAAGCACAACGGCAACGGCTGGAGCGAGCCGTCGCCCAAGGGCCGTTCGCCGGCATGCTCGACTTCGCGCAGCGAACGCGGCTCGAGCGCGAAGCCTTGGAGAATCTGGCGATTGCCGGCGCATTCTCCCCATGGCACGCATCGCGCCGCGAAGCGATGTGGGCCTTGCGCGGTCTGGACGAGCGGGAGGCGCGCGGCGAGCTGGGAGCGCTGATGGACGTTGACGAACCTGCCGTGCAATTCAAACCGCTGGCGCACCGCAGGCTTGCCGCCTTCGATCTCTGGTCGACCGGCATCACGCCCACCGGCCAGGTGATGGAACATTTCCGCGAGCTGCTCGCTGCACAGCGGGTCACGCCTGCCGTACAGTTGCCGGCGCTGGCTCCCAATGCGCGCTGCCGAGTCGGGGGCCTCGTCATCACGCGCCAGCGGCCCGGTACCGCCAAGGGCTTTGTCTTTCTCACGCTCGAAGACGAGACCGGCGTCGTCAACGTCATCGTACGCCCGAAGGTCTACGATGCGTTCCGCCGTCCGATTCGCACGTCGTCAACCCTGATCGTCGAAGGCAGGCTGCAGAAGGAGAGCGGCTGCATCGACGTTCTGGCGGAAAAGGTCTGGAGCTTCGACGACGGCGGCGTCACCAAACCCCTCTCCGTCCACAGCTTTCAATAGTTTCAATAGAAGGTAACAATGCGTAAAGTTAATACCAACGAGCTCGAACCGATGAAGTGGTCGTCACCCAAAGGGACCATGGCGGGCGAGGGGATTCAAGTCTCGGAAGCGCTGGGCCGCAAGCGCGACTCGACGGACATTATGGAACGCCATCCGTTCGACGTCGAGATCCTGCGTATTCCGCCGGGCAAGGCGCCTTATCCGTATCACTCCCACAGCGCGCAATGGGAGTTCTATCACGTGATTTCGGGCAGCGGCAGCGTGCGCCACAAGGACGGAATAACGCCGGTCGTCGCAGGTGACGCCTGCATCTTTCTTCCGGGCGAGCCGCATCAGTTCGTCAACGATGGCGCGGAGATGCTCGCGATCTACGTCATCGCCGATAATCCGATCGGCGAGGCTTGCTTCTATCCCGACAGCGGAAAGTGGAGCCATCCGCTTCCCGAGCGCCGGCTGATGCGTGGCGAACCACTCGACTATTTCGACGGCGAGGAGTGACCGCCGCACGCAAAAGCGGCGGACCACGCTCTTGCTATAAGCGCAACGGCGCCCCCAAAGCCGCCTTTGAAACCAGGAAGGAGGCCGAACGAGCGATTCCGCGCACGGCGACGGGGCTAAAACCCTATCGTTGCGAGAAACACGGTTGGCATCTCGGCCATTAAAGGCTCTTCTGCGGTAGCGAAAAACAGGCCGATGATGCCCAGCCGTATTAGCGCGCCACTCATTGTATCGTTGGCGTTTTTAGCGGTTGTGGTCGGCGTGCTGGTCGCCGGCGGTCTCTGGGTTCAGTCCACCGTTACCAGCTCGTTTCGCGAAGCGGAAACCATCGGGACGGCGCGATTTCTCGTCGAGGACGTGCTGCGGCGGGATCTCGACGAAGAGACCGGCGTCCGCGGATATGCGGCCGCCCGCCGCCCCACCCTGCTCCAACCCTATTATGAGGCACGCGCGGCACTGCCGGCGACGATAAGCCGCGCTATGGGCGTGCTCGAGAAGCTGCACCTGCAAACCGCGCCGGCGGCTCTGGAAGATGCAGCCAGCACGAATCGCCGATGGCTCCGAGAGGTCGCATTTCCGCTCATGAATTCCAGATCTAGCCGGCCGCCGCTCCTGATTCGCGGGAAAAGACTCTTCGATCATCTTCGAGCCGATATCGCGTCGATCGAAACCTTGCTGGCGGCCGACGAGGCACGAAGCCGGCGACGGGCGCAGCAAGCGATTGCGTGGGTCGATCTCTTTGCAATCGGTGCCATCTCGGCGTTCCTCGCGGCGGCGCTGCTCTTTACGTACCAGCAATATCGCCTTGGTCTCCGGGTCGAGGAGGAGCGCACGAAAGCCGAAGAGCAGCGCCGGCATTCCGCCGAGAATCGCGCCGCCTACTTGGCCGAAAAGCGTATCGCCGACACCCTTCAGGGTGCTTTCGTGCAGAACGTTCTGCCGGAGCCGGCGATGCTGCGGCTGGGCGCGACCTACTTGCCCGCTGCCGAAGAGGCGAAGGTTGGCGGAGATTGGTACGATGCACTCGAGCTACCGGGCGATCGTGTGCTGCTGGCAATCGGTGACGTCACCGGGCACGGTATCGAGGCGGCGGTCACGATGAACCGAACGCGCCAACTCCTCATCTCCTGCGCGCTAATCGATCCGAGCCCTGGGCCCGTACTGGAGCGCGTTAACAACGAGCTTTTTCGCAATGAGTCGCCGATGGTCACGGCGATTACCGCGCTGGTGGACGCGCGCGACTGCGAGTTCGCTTATGCGGCCGCCGGCCACCCGCCGGCCGTGCTGTTGGAGCCGGGAAAGCGGGCGCGCTTCCTAGAGGTTGGTTCGCTTCCGCTGGGCGTGCTGCGCAATGCCGCCTACCGAACCCATCGGGTTCGTAGCATACCAGGCGCGCTGTTGGTTCTCTACACCGACGGCGCAATCGAGCACTCGCGCGATGTCGTGCAGGGAGAGGAGCTGTTACTCGCCGCCGTCGAATCCGCGGCGCACGCATCGCAGTCCGATGTCGCCGCCGCAATCTGCAACCGCATCTTCGCAGACCGCAAGGCCGCCGACGATGTCGCGATTCTAACGCTGCGTTTCGCCGACGGGGCGAGCGGTTCTGTGGCAATCCTTGAGCACGGCAGCCAAACGATGGTCGCTGCCGGTAGAAAAGCGGAGCTTGCGTGAACGAAGATGCGATGATTCAAACCATCCGGTTGGCCGGCGAGCTCGATCTGAGCCGCAAGCGTGAGATACGCGATGCGTTCGCGTTTTCAAACGGTGCGCGGGCGGTTCTGCTGGACCTCTCGGAGGTTGTGTATGCCGACTCGACCGCGCTGACCGAGCTGCTGCGGTTCTGCGCGATGGCACAAGGCGCCAACACACCGATCGCGATCGTTATCGCGGCTCCGCAGTTCTTGCGGCTCGTCCAGTACGCCGGCCTGGCGACGGCCTTCAAGGTTTTCCCAGACCGTGGCGAGGCGCTGCAGTATCTTTCCGAATGCGCCGGCACCTGATGGGCGCCTCGGAGTTGCGTCTCTGTCGTCCCGCGCAGACGCGCTCCGTCGCGCCGATACGGCGCGCGTTACGCACGTTCTTAGAAGCGCTCGCTTTTGACGGCGCGGCTCTCGACGACATCACAACGGCCGCCGGCGAGGCTCTGGCCAATGCGGCCGAGCACGCCTACGCGCAAGAAACGAAGCATCCGCGGCGAGATGTCGAGTTGCTCGCTCGTTTTGAGCGCGGAGAACTCAGTCTCGAGATCTCGGATGGCGGCTGCTTCATCGAGCGATCGGCATTGCCGGGGCGCGGCTTCGGTTTGCGCATCATTCGTGCGATCGCCCACCAAATGCAAATCGAAACGTCGCACGGTACGCGCATCCGGATGCTCTTTCCCGGGCCGCTCTTAAAAAGTTGACGCACGTCATCGTCGTAAGCACCTAGAGCCCGGGGAGTTTTGTCGCAGCGCGTCGTAATCGTCCCTTAATCAAAGGCTACACTAAGGAGTACGCGGATGCGGGGTTTACCAACGGCGATCCGGATATTATCGGTCGCCTTCTTCGCGCTATTATTTTCGGCTTGTAGCGGCAACGGCGGAGTTTCGCCGGTGCCGCAAGATGCCCAAAACTTCGTCGGACGCTTTCATCGTCACAGCTCCAGCGGCAAGATTCAACACGTCGTCATTATCGTTCAAGAGAACCGCAGCTTCAACAATCTGTTCTACGGCTTCCCTAAGGCCAAAACCCTCAAGTACGGATACAACACGAGCGGGCAGAAAATCACGCTCCAGCCGGTCGGCCTGGAAACGACTTGGGACATCGAGCATCAGTTAGGCGGCTTCTTAGCGGCGTGCAACGGCACGGGCAGCCTCCCCGGAACGGATTGCCAGATGAACGGCTTCGACAACGAGTACTGGGGGTGCCGCTCGTGCCCGAACGCTAACCCGCCGTACAGCTACGTGCCGCGTACCGAAACCAAGCCGTACTTTTATATGGGCAAGCACTACGTGCTGGCCGACGAGATGTTCGCCTCGAACCTCGATGCCAGCAGCTTTATCTCGCATCAATATATAATCGCCGGACAGGCCAGCTCGGCCGTCAACTTTCCTTCGGGCTGGTGGGGTTGTGCGGGCACCGGCAGCGGCGACTACATTTACACGATTACGCAAGAACGCCAGTACGGCAACACCATCCCGATGTGCTTTAACAACCAGACGCTGGGCGACGAGATGGACACCGCAGGGCTCTCGTGGGCCTTCTATGCATCCACGTATTATGGCGATGGCGGCATCTGGAGCGCGTACCAAAATATCAGCCATATCTATAATGGCCCCGACTGGACCAAAGACATCATCTCGCCCCAAACCAACTTCTTCAACGACGTCTCGAACGGCAAGCTCCGCGATCTGACCTGGATCACACCGACCTGCGAAAACTCCGACCATGCCGGCTGCGGCAGCAAGACCGGTCCGTCGTGGGTCGCTTCGCTGGTCAACGCGATCGGCAACTCGCAGTACTGGGACAACACGGCGATCTTTATCATGTGGGACGACTACGGCGGCTGGTACGATCCCGTTCCGCCGAAGATGCTGGACTACGATGGTCTGGGGATGCGCATTCCGATGCTGATCGTCTCGGCGTATGCGAAGGACGGCTACGTTTCGCACACGCACTACGAGCACGGCAGCATTTTGAGGTTTGCCGAGGATACCTTCGGGCTTGCGCCGTTGGCGGCCAGCGATACGCGCGCGACCCCTCCCGACGACGCCTTCGACTTCAATAAGCCGCCGAGAAAGTTCGAGACGGTCCCGGCGGAGCACGGCATCGATTACTTCATGCATCAGGCGCCCGACCATCGCATCCCGGACGCTGAGTAAAGCGTTGCGGCCGTTTGCGGCCGCCACGCTGTTGCTCTCGGCCTGCAGCGGTAGCGGCGGGTTTTCGTCGCTTCCCCGGGGGGCCGAGTCGGTCGTCCGCGGCGTTGCGGGCGCCTCGACCGGCAAGATCCGCCACATCGTCATCATCGTGCAGGAGAACCGCAGCTTCAACAATTTGTTCTACGGGTTTCCCGGCGCGCGTACCGTGAAGTACGGCTATAACTCCAAGGGTAAGCAGATTGTGCTTGCGCCGGTCGGCCTCGCTACAAAATGGGACCTCGATCACAGCTCGTATTCGTTCTTCTCGGCGTGCAACGGAGCGGGCGCCTATCCCGGGACCGATTGCCGGATGAACGGCTTCAATAACGAGAACTGGTACTGCGGCCACCGCAGCGAGCCGCCCTGCCCAAACTCCAATCCGCCTTACAGCTACGTGCCGCACTCCGAAACCAAGCCGTACTTCTATTTGGCCAGAAAGTACGTTTTGGCCGACGAAATGTACGCCTCGAACTTCGATGCCAGCAGCTTCATCTCGCATCAATACATCATCGCCGGCCAAGCGAATTTTACCGTTAACTATCCTTACGCACATCTACGAGGGCCCCGATTGGAAGAAGGACGTCTTCGCGCCGCAAACCCGTTTCTTCACCGACGTCAAGGAAGATAAGCTTCGCGACCTGACGTGGATCACGCCGACCTGCGAAAACTCCGATCACTCGGGCTGCGGCAGCAAGACCGGCCCGTCTTGGGTTGCGTCGCTCGTCAATGCGATCGGGGAGTCGAAGTATTGGAATTCGACGGCGATCTTCATCTTCTGGGATGATTACGGCGGTTGGTACGATCCGGCTCCGCCGAAAATGCTGGACTTCGACGGCCTTGGGATGCGCATTCCGATGCTGATCGTTTCGCCTTACGCGAAGCAAGGCCGCATTTCGCACGTCCATTACGAGCACGGCAGCATCCTGAAGTTCGTTGAGGACACCTTCGGCCTGGGAAGACTGGCTGCCAGCGATACGCGCGCGACGTCGCCGCTCGACGCCTTCGATTTCAATGCGCCACCGAGAAAGTTCGAAGCCGTTCCAGCGGACTACGGCATCGACTACTTCATGCATCAGCCGCCCGATTATCGGATTCCAGATGCCGAGTAAATCTCTCTTCCCGGCAGCGGCCATCGCGCTGCTCTTCTGCGCTTGCAACGGCGGCGGAGTTTCATCGGTCCCTCAGGGCGCCGCGAGCCTCGAGCGCGGCACTCATCGCGACGGCTCGAGCAGCAAGATCAAGCATATCGTCATCATAGTCCAAGAGAACCGCAGCTTCAACGACCTGTTCTACGGATTTCCCGGCGCCCGAACCGCGACGTACGGTTACGACACAAAAGGGGACAAGATCACCTTGCAGCCGGTTGGCCTCGAAACCACGTGGGATATCGAACACGACTTGAACGGGTTCCTCGTGGCGTGCAACGGCAAGGGGAGTTATCTGGGAACGGATTGCCGGATGAACGGCTTCGACGGCGAGTACTGGCTCTGCGGAAAGTTCGGCTACCCGGCCTGCCCGAACTCCAACCCGCCGTACAGTTACGTGCCGCAGTCCGAAACGAAGCCGTACTTTTATCTGGGCAAGAACTACGTCTTGGCCGACGAGATGTATGCGTCGAACCTCGATGCCAGCAGTTTCGTCTCGCATCAGTACATCATCGCTGGTCAAGCGAGTTCTGCCGTCAACTTTCCTTCGGGCTGGTGGGGTTGTGAGGGCGACGGCGGCTCTAGCGACTACGTTCCGACGATTACGCAGCAGCGTCAGTACGGCAACGAGATTCCGATGTGCTGGGACAACAAGACGCTGGGCGACGAAATGGACACGGCTGGTCTTCCGTGGGCCTTCTATACGTCAAGCTACGACGAAGACGGCGGCATTTGGAGCGCCTATCAGAACGTCAACCACATCTACAACGGGCCCGACTGGGCCAAGGACATCGTCTCGCCGCAGACCAACTTCTTCGGCGACGTCTCGAACGGCAAGCTTCGCGACCTGACCTGGATCACGCCAACCTGCGACAACTCCGACCATGCCGGCTGCGGCAGCAAGACCGGCCCGTCGTGGGTTGCATCGCTGGTCAATGCGATCGGCGAATCGAAGTACTGGGATTCGACCGCGATCTTCATCTTCTGGGACGACTACGGTGGCTGGTACGATCCGGCTGCCCCAAAGAAGCTGGATTATGATGGGCTGGGGCTGCGCCTTCCGCTGCTGGTCGTCTCTGCCTACGCAAAGAAGGGGTTGGTTTCGCACACGCACTACGAGCACGGAAGCATCTTGAGGTTTGTTGAGGAAACCTTTGGGCTTCCGGCGTTAGCGGCAAGCGATAAGCGTGCGACTGCTCCCGACGATGCTTTCGATTTTAATGCGCCGCCACGAAAGTTCGAGATCGTTCCGTCGGTGCACGGCATCGACTACTTCAAGCACCAGCCCCCCGACCATCGCATTCCCGACGCGGAGTAAGGAGAACCATTTAATGCATCGCAGTTTAAGCACGTTTCCCCGAGTGCCGATTTTGGCTGTCGCGCTTTTGCTTTCAGCCTGCAATGGCGCGGGGGTTTCGCCCGTCCCAACGGCCGCCCAAAGCCTGTTGAGGATGCAGCACAACTCGTCGAGCGGTAAGATCCAGCATATCGTCATCATCGTTCAAGAGAACCGGAGCTTCAACAATCTGTTCTACGGCTTTCCCGGAGCGAAAACGCAGACATACGGCTACAACACGAGCGGACAGAAGATTACCCTGCAACCGGTCGGGCTCGAGACGACCTGGGACATCTTGCACGACTTTGGCGACTATATCGCGTCCTGTAACGGGACCGGCAGCTATCCCGGGACCGACTGCCAGATGAATGGTTTCGACAACGAGTACTGGGGCTGCGGGCACAAGTACCAGCCGGGTTGCCCCAACTCCAACCCTCCGTACAGCTACGTGCCGCGTACCGAAACCAAGCCATACTTTTACTTAGGCAAACACTACGTTCTGGCCGACCAGATGTACGCTTCAAACGTGGATGCCAGCAGCTTTATCTCGCACCAGTACATCATCGCTGGTCAAGCCAGCTCTGCGGTGAACTATCCGTCGTCGTACTGGGGTTGTGAGGGCGGTACCGGCGATTATGTCGGGACGCTCAACTCGGAGCGTCAGTACGGCAGCGACATTCCGATGTGCTGGAACAACAACACGCTGGGCGCCGAGATGGACGGCGCGGGCCTTTCGTGGGCCTACTATGCGTCGACGGTCACCGGAGACGGCGGGATCTGGAGTGCCTACCAGAATATCGCGCCGATCTACAATGGCGCCGACTGGAAGAACGACGTCATCTCGCCGCAGACCAACTTCTTCAGCGACGTTTCGAACGGTAAGCTGCGCGATTTGACCTGGATCACGCCGACCTGCGCAAACTCCGATCACGCCGGCTGCGGCAGCAACACCGGCCCTTCGTGGGTGGCTTCGCTCGTCAACGCGCTCGGCGAATCGCAGTATTGGAATAATACCGCGATCTTTATCTTCTGGGATGATTATGGCGGCTGGTACGACTCGGAGCCGCCGGCGATGCTCGATTACGACGGCCTGGGCATGCGGATTCCGATGCTGATCGTTTCGCCATATGCGAGGAAGGGACACGTCTCGCATACGCACTACGAGCACGGTAGCATCCTAAAGTTTGTCGAGGAGACCTTTGGGCTGGCGGCGCTGTCAGCCAGCGATACGCGTGCCACGGCGCCCGACGACGCCTTCGACTTCAACAAACCGCCGAGAAAGTTCCAGACCGTTCCGTCGGTCCACGGCATCGACTACTTCATGCATCAGGCGCCCGACCACCGTCTCCCGGACAACGACTAAGGAGAACGACGATGTGCTGGATCGGAATCAGGACCGCCCTCTTTCCCGTTGCAGTCGCCGCGCTGATGCTCGGCGCTTGCAGCGGGGGAGTTTCGTCGGTCCCGCAAGCCCCCGGCGGCTCGACGGGCATCCATCACCCGAGCTCGGCCAGCAAGATCAAGCACATCGTCATCATCATTCAGGAGAACCGGAGCTTAAACAATCTGTTCTACGGCTTTCCCGGCGCCAAGACCGTAAAGTACGGCTACGACAGCAAGGGTCACAAGATTACCTTGCAGCCGGTGGGGCTCTCGACGACCTGGGATATCTTGCACAACTATGACGACTTTCTCGCTGCCTGTAACGGCACGGGAAAGTATCCCGGGACCCATTGCCGGATGAACGGTTTCGACAATGAGTCGTGGGGCTGCGGCCAGGGCACGCAGCGCTGTCCCGACCCCTACCCTCCCTACAGTTACGTGCCGCACGACGAAATTAAGCCGTACTTTTACTTGGGCGAACACTATGTCTTGGCCGACCAGATGTACGCTTCCAACCTGGACGCCAGTAGCTTTATCTCGCATCAGTACATCATCGCTGGGCAAGCCAGCTCTGCAGTGAACTATCCGTCCTCGTGGTGGGGGTGCGAGGGCGGTTCCAGCGACACTATCGGGACGCTCAACCCCGAGCGTCAGTACGGTGCCGACATCCCGATGTGTTTTAACAACAATACGCTGGGTGCCGAGATGGACCACGCGAACCTGTCGTGGGCGTATTACGCGTCGACGGTCGACGGAGACGGCGGCTTCTGGAGCGCGTACCAGAATATCAAGCCGATCTACGAGGGTTCCGACTGGAAGAAAGACGTCATCTCGCCCCAGACCAACTTCTTCAGCGACGTCTCGAAAGGCAAGCTTCGCGATGTGACCTGGATCACGCCGACCTGCGCAAACTCCGATCACGCCGGCTGCGGGAGCTCGACCGGCCCGGCGTGGGTCGCTTCGCTCGTCAATGCGGTCGGGAAGTCGAAGTATTGGGACTCGACGGCGATCTTCATCTTCTGGGACGACTACGGTGGCTGGTACGATCCCGAGCCGCCTGCAAAACTGGACTACGACGGCCTGGGCATTCGAATTCCGCTGCTGATCGTTTCGGCCTACGCGAAGGCGGGTTACGTCTCGCACACCCACTACGAGCACGGCAGCATTTTGAAGTTCGCCGAAGAGACTTTCGGCTTAGCGAGCCTATCGGCGAGCGATAAACGGGCAACCGCGCCCGACGACGCCTTCGACTTCAACGCGCAGCCGAGAAAGTTCGAGACGGTTCCGTCGGAGCACGGGATCGACTACTTCATGCGTCAGCCGCCCGACCATCGGCTCCCGGACAGTGATTAAACGGGCACTCTTGCCGGGTGCGGCCGCCGTGCTGCTCCTCTGCGCCTGTAGCGGCGGCGGGCCCTCTTCGGTTCCGCCGGCCGTCCGAACTCCGGCCGATCTCAACCACAACGCTTCCAGCAGCAAGATCAAGCACGTCGTCATCATCGTCCAGGAGAACCGTAGCTTTAACAATCTGTTCTACGACTTTCCCGGCGCCAAGACCGTGAAGTACGGCCACGACACCAAGGGTCGCAAGATTACCCTGCGCCCGGTGGGGCTCGAAACAACCTGGGACATCGTCCACGACTTCTACGAATATCTGGCGGCTTGTAACGGCACGGGAAGCTATCCCGGGACCGATTGCCGGATGAACGGCTTCAACAATGAGTATTCGGGCTGCGGTCACAACAGCAGTCAGCCACCGTGCCCTAATGCCGACCCACCGTACAGCTACGTTCCGCAAAGCGAAACCAAGCCATACTTTTACTTGGGCGAGCACTACGTTCTGGCCGACCAGATGTATGCGTCCAACGTGGATGCCAGCAGCTTTATCTCGCACCAGTACATCATCGCCGGCCAGGCCAGCTCCGCGGTGAACTATCCGTCAGCATGGTGGGGGTGCGAAGGCACGTATAGCAACTATATCGCGACGCTCAACTCGGGGCGTCAGTATGGCAGCAATATTCCGATGTGCTGGACCAACAAAACGGTTGGTGACGAGATGGACCACGCGGGCCTGTCTTGGGCGTACTACGCCTCGAAGGTCTATGGAGACGGCGGCCTCTGGAGCGCGTACCAGAACATCAGCCAGATCTATAACGGTCCCGATTGGAAGAAGAACGTGATCTCGCCCCAGACCGATTTCTTCGGTGACGTTTCAAGGGGCAGGCTTCGCGACTTGAGCTGGATTACGCCGACGTGTGAAAACTCCGATCACGCCGGCTGCGGCAGCAAAACCGGCCCGGCGTGGGTCGCTTCGCTCGTCAATGCGATCGGGAAGTCGAAGTATTGGGATTCGACGGCAATCTTCATCTTTTGGGACGACTACGGCGGGTGGTACGATCCCGAGCCGCCCGCAAAGGTGGACTACGACGGTCTGGGGATTCGGATTCCGATGCTGATCGTCTCGGCCTACGCGAAGGCGGGCTACGTCTCGCATACTCACTACGAACACGGCAGCATTTTGAAGTTCGTCGAAACGACTTTCGGCCTGGCGAGCCTATCGGCAAGCGACAAACGGGCGACCGCTCCCGACGACGCTTTCGACTTCAACAAGCCGCCGAGGGCGTTCGAGACGATTCCGGCGGAGCACGGGATCGACTACTTCATGCATCAACTGCCCGACTACCGGCTCCCGGACAACGACTAACGACTAAGGAGAACGACCATGTATCGCATCAGTATCAAGACCACCCTCTTCTCCGTTGCAGCCGCCGCGCTGATGCTGGGCGGTTGCAGTGCAGGAGTTTCGTCGATCCCGCAAGCCGCTAGGGACGTGACGAGCATCCATCATCACACCTCGAGCGGTAAGATCCAGCACATCGTCATCATCGTCCAGGAGAACCGGAGCTTCAACAATCTGTTCTACGACTTTCCCGGCGCCAAGACCGTGAAGTACGGCTACAACACGAGCGGACAGAAGATTAGCCTGCAGCCGGTCGGGCTCGAGACGAGCTGGGACATCCTCCACGACTACTACGACTTTCTCCAGTCGTGCAACGGCACGGGAAGCTATCCTGGTACGGACTGCCAGATGAACGGCTTCGACAACGAGTACTGGGGCTGCGGAAGGTACAGCTACCCGCCCTGCCCCAACTCCAACCCTCCGTACAGTTACGTGCCGCATACCGAGACGAAGCCGTACTTTTACTTAGGCAAACACTACGTTCTGGCCGACCAGATGTACGCGTCCAACGTCGACGCCAGCAGCTTTATCTCGCACCAGTACATCATCGCCGGTCAAGCCAGCTCTGCGGTGAACTACCCGTCGTCGTACTGGGGCTGCGAGGGTGGTACCAGCGATTATATATCGACGCTCACTTCGGAGCGGCAATACGGCAGCTACATTCCGATGTGCTGGAACAACAACACGCTGGGCGCCGAAATGGATAGCGCAGGCCTTTCATGGGCCTACTATGCGTCATCGGTCAACGGAGACGGCGGCATCTGGAGTGCCTACCAGAATATCGCGCCGATTTACAATGGCGCCGACTGGAAGAATGACGTCATCTCGCCGCAGACCAACTTCTTTAGCGACGTCTCGAACGGCAAGCTGCGCGATCTGACCTGGATCACGCCGACCTGCGCAAACTCCGATCACGCCGGCTGCGGCAGCAAAACCGGCCCTTCGTGGGTAGCTTCGCTCGTCAACGCGCTCGGCGAATCGCAGTATTGGAATAATACCGCGATCTTCATCTTCTGGGACGACTACGGCGGCTGGTACGATCCGGAGCCGCCGGCGATGCTCGATTACGATGGCCTGGGCATGCGCATTCCGATGCTGGTCGTCTCGGCGTACGCGAAGGACGGGCACGTCTCGCATACGCACTACGAGCACGGCAGCATCCTAAAGTTCGTGGAGAATACGTTCGGCCTTGCGGCGTTAGCGGCCAGTGACAAGCGCGCGACTGCGCCCGACGATGCCTTCGACTTCAATAAGCCGCCGAGAAAGTTCCAGACGGTCCCGGCGGACCACGGCATCGACTACTTCATGCGTCAGGCGCCGGACCACCGGCTCCCGGACAACGACTAAGGAGGGAAGCCCAGATTTAGCGCAGGGCGTTGTCGCGTCGAGCCTCGATTACGTCAGTAAACTTCGGCTCGCCGCTCCTAGCCCTGCATCTAAATCTGAGCTTCCCTGGAAGCGGAGTGCCTTTACAGGGGGCCGGGGCCGATGGCGACTCCGGTAGGCGGATCGAAGAACGAGAGGCCGTTTAGGATCTTTCCGGATTCCTTTCCGGTCTTGACGTCGATTCCGTAGAGTCCATTGCAATAGCACGAATAACTGCCTGGATCGTCGATCCATACGTCTGCGAAATTCGACGAGAAGTTCACGTATTGCGGATTGATAAAGCTAAGCTTGGTGAAGGCGAGAGCGCACGATTTTACGCCGGAGCACGTATAAATGCCCCTGCCGGCGGCGTTATAGCTCGTGTAATACAGGTTTCCGCTACCGTCAAACGCGATGCCGTAGGGCGTTCCCGGCGAGATCTTCAGATTAACGGGGCTACCTTTGCAGCCTTTGAATTCATCAACACTCGCGCCCGACTTCGTAGTAAAGCTCCAATAACAGTTTCCCGCGCTGTCGAATGCCGCTCCGCTCCCTTGCACCGCGGTCGAATCCTTGAGCGTCAGCGTGGGTTTCGTGGCACCTTTTTTGAAGAACGTTAACGTATTCTTGTTAGCTGCCGCGACTTCGTCGTTGTAGACCGCGACGTCGACGGGAGCGTTACTTGCGTCGCTGAGTGTTGCAACGAGTTTCGCACCACCGGCCGAGTAGACAAAGATATCTTTAGCCGACTGATCGGCGATGTAGAAGAGCCCGTCCTTTCCGGCCGCAACGCCGAGGGGCTTCTTTAGACCCTTCGTAATGGTGCGGACGGTCTTGTTATCTTGATAGACGAGGCAATCGATGTTGCTGGTCTCACTTTGGCACGTATACTCGTACGAAGCCCCACCCTTGGCGTTGGCGTTGGACGTTATCGGCGCCGCTGCGGGCGCGTTCGCCGGCGCGAACTGCTGCCCGCCACCACACCCTGCGACAAGCAGAGCAGGTGCTCCAAGACCGATAAGAAGTACGAAGGATTTCAGATTCTGCATTACTCTGTGTCAACCGGCACGTGCGTGGGCCCCCTATGTATGAAGTAAGTTTGATTATGCTTTGACGGAATGACGGAGAAAGACCTGGGCTGCTGCGTAAAGTCGAAGGAGTCCACGATGCTGTTGGCTCGCTCGTCGGTGGTGCCTAAGCTTCCCAACCCGAACGTGCCCTCGATAAACTTGAGAATGCTGCCGAACTCGTACTGCGTGTGCGAGACGTAGTTCTTGCTAGTGACGGTCTTCGCGTAGGGCGATATGACGATCATCGGAACGCGAAAGCCCAAGCCGCCCCAATTGTCTTGGAACGGCGGAGGCACGTGGTCATAGAAGCCTCCCCAGTCGTCCCATACAACGATAATCGCGCTTGTGGACCAATAGGAACTCTGTCCAACGGCGTTGACGACGCTGGCCACCCACGATGGCCCGTTATCCCCGCCCTTTTGCGCCGGATGGTCCGAGTCTGAGCCGTCGGGAATAACCCAAGAGACCGCTTGGAGCTGACCAGCGGTGATGTCGGTGAATATCTGGGTGTCCGAGTCGGTAACGTTTACTCCCCACTCGGGTCCGTAGCGAACCGCCTTGATCGCGTCGAAGGCGTTCCACTCGCTTCCCGATGCGCCCTCAACCGGCGGCGAGTAATACCGCCACGAGACGCTCTGGGCGTCGAGCAGGTCGCGCATCGTCTCGTATGTCAGGCACGGAAATGGGCCTTGGTGGTGCTTGTACATGAGTTCCCCCGAACCGATGTAACGCAAGACCGACGTGAGCGTTCCCGGCGGAGCGTCGCACCCCCATGGAATATGCGTTGGGATATCGACGAGGCTCTTCGTCTTGGCCGGATCGATGATCGTGGAGCCGGCAATCAGATCCTGGTGCGCGGTAAAGCTGCCGCTGCCTTGGGTTTGGAACATGTTGTCGGCAAGAACGTATTGCATCGCCATGTCCCAGTACGGCGCAATCTGCTGTGGGTTAACGTACTGGTACATGCCCGTGGTTTTGTTTTTACAGTTCCCGTGCCCGCTGCCGCCTTCCAAGTTGAACCCGTCCATCTTGCCGCCGTCGTACGCTTTGAGAAAACTATGGTACGAATGCGTATAGTCGCACGTCGAGTTAAGGTTGGCTTCTTGGAGGGGTACGTACTGGTCGCCGCTCGACGTCTTCATCAGGCCTTGGGTCGTTCCGTTGGCATTCGGGAACGTCGAAAAGAAATCGTCGAACGCGCGATTCTCTTGAATGATGACGATGACGTGCTGAATGGGACTTGGACTGGGAGTAGGAGTGCTGCTCGCCGCCGGCAAGGCACGTTGGAGCGCCGACGCCCCTGAGGCGCCGTTGAAACCGCCGGAGCTATTCGCGCACGCGGCGAGTAGAAGCGCGGTCAAAAGAACCGCACCCAAATAACAGACGCTGAGCCGGGTCTTTTTCAAGCGGGTCTTCTCCTGGTTGCCAAAGCCTTTGCGGAAGACTCGAACTTAGCTACCGGCCCTCGTTTCCCATTTCGCGCTCGCGCGAAATGGGGCGGAAGGGTCTAGTTTCCGCCTTTGTTCAACGTCGCCAAGAAACCGTCGATATTTCCACTAGGATCTTGATAATAACCAGCCATCGAGTGGTGATTGTTGACGCTAGTTACGACCGTCTCCCCTTTGGCGCTCGGATCGTCGACCTGCGTCCAAGTTTGGGTCGACAGGACGTCGTTCAAGAGGAATCCGTGCGTGTTGCCTGAGGCATCTTCGAAAGAACCGACGATATCGTCGGACCAGTCGATGCCCGTCGGTTGCGTTTGTGCGGCGGCGGGGTACGCATACTCCGTGAATAGGCCGCCCTTGAGAAGCCAGCCTTCGGTGGCTCCGCTTGTGAGGCTCAGCCAGCCGACGATGTCGCCTTTACCGTTGATACCGGTGGCGGCCGAGCTCTTGGCGCCGGGCGGTTCTATGCCTTGGAACTTTCCGGTGGACAGATTCACTTCAAAGCTGTGGTCGACCCCGTTTAGCTGATAGTAGCCGACTGCGAGGTCGTCGTCCGAAAGGCCCAGCAGCTTCGTGTACTGTTTCTGATTGAGCAGGTGGTTGTCTTGGTACTTCGTCCAGATGCCTTCCCACTCGGTGAACCCGAAAATTCCACCCTTTGAGTTTTCGTACCATCCCGCGATGCCGTTGCTGTTGTTGATCGCCGTGACGACCGTGTCGGTGGCTCCAGGATAGAGTTCTTTGTAGAACTTATTGCTTGTATAGGGCGGACGCGCGACGAATCCCACGTAGGGATTGCCGTAGTATCCGCAGAGTTTGCTGAGGTTGTTGATCCCCAGGACTTCGGTGGTCGGGTCGACCGGATCGTTGACCGTCTTAAAGCTGAACTCGGAGGTGGGCCTGACGCTGGAGCCGTGACGGATCGACACCCCGGCGGGTATCGCGTTTGCCATCGGTGAGGAACCGCCGCATGCGGAAATCGCCGGTAGACCGAGCGCAACGACGATGGCGGCGCCAAGCCGCCCTGGCGCCCGTAGACAGGTAAAGGACATGATGAGACCCCTTCTTGTAAAACAAAAAGCAAGCCCATCGCGGGACCGTGATCGGTAAAGCGTAGTTCCGGGCGGTCTAAAGAGCTTTTCCGCCCCTCGCTTGTGCCGTAATAACATCTAAGTACCCGCTAGACTTGTAAGGAAAGTGCATAGTTTACCGAGCAGACCTATCTTTGGAGGCGATTTCGTACTAGTATATTCGTACTAGTCCCTAAGCCTCCTAGCGCCTTCTGGCGCCGAAGGGAAAAAAAAGAGATGCGTGCGATCTTGCTCGCCATCACGATGGTGGCGCCGGCGTTATTCTTAGGCGGCTGCGCCTCAGGGAACCTAACCGGCACCTCCCTTTTACCTAACGCCACTTCGGCTTACGACGTCTCGCACATATCCCCAGCCGTCCACTCCTCGCGCCATGACTCCGTAGGTGGCGGACCCCCGACCCCGACTTCGGTAGGAGGCGGACCCCCGTCGGTAGGCGGCGGACCCCCGACCCCGACTGTTCACGTGTCGCGTCATAATTCGGTAGGAGGCGGACCCCCGTCGGTAGGAGGCGGACCCCCGTCGGTAGGAGGCGGACCCCCGTCGGTAGGCGGCGGACCCCCGGCCTAGCCGTAGCCGGCGGGCCTCCAAAGCTTCCTCAAGGCCGGCGGAGAATATTCCGCCGCCCCGAAGGCTGGTACGAAGGTACCGTAGAAAGCGCTCCGTCCGGCGGGGGACCGTCGATATGGTTAGGCCCTGCAACCTTTCAACAGAATGGGAAACATGCACACAACCGTTCGACCAAACCCGAACTTTAACGGCGTCGATTTTGAGGGCGCTCTTATAGCGGCGGACTTTGACCGTTGCCATCAGCTCGTTGATGGCAATGAGACGACGCTCGATGGAATCATCGCGTCTGCGCGACTAGCATTACGCGAGCGGCGTTTCCTTGATGCCATCGGCTTACTCTCCGATTTTCCCGAAGATTCCGACCTTCGCGTCGCCCGGGACGTTTTTCTCGGCGCAGCGTTCGGCTATACGAGGGACTACGTGGCCGGGCAGCGGCTGATCGATCGGGCTCTGAATGACCTCTTACCCGGCGATCCTTTGTACGATGAAGCGTACTACCTTACCGGCTCCATCGCGTGGATGCAGCACGACCACCAGAGGGCCGAAGAGGCCACCATGGCGGTGTTGCGTTCGAACGACCCCAACAACCGCGCAAGAGCGCACATCATGCTTTCGTGGATCGCCCTGCGGCGCAGCGACGTCCTCCGGCAGGTCGAAGAGTTGGAGAAGGCTCTCGACGAGCTTGACAGCACCGAATCCCCGGACGAATTTTATCGCGGCAACGCTCTTCTGACGCTGGCGCTGTTGTGCCGCGAGATGCCGCTGCATGACGTTGCCGAGCGCGTTCGCCAAATTTACGATGCGCTTCCCTGGACCGCAGGCCTAAAACTCGAGCACTTCCAAGTCACGCGGTTCTTGGCGTCGATTGATGAGCTTCAAGGCAACGAGTTGGCCGCATTCCGCTCCTTCAAAAAGGCCGGCAAGATGGCGCCCTCGGATCACTGGAGCGTACTTTGTTACTTAGATCGAGCGTTGCTCGCGCGGAATACGGGCGAAGCGGCCTTTGCCTCCGAGCAACTGCAGGAAGCCAGCGACATCGCTCAGCGCATCTCGTGGAGTGAAGTGACCGGTGAAGAGCGTGAGGCTCTGCTAGTCCTCGCCGAACTGTACGCCCACGAAAACCCGGCGATCGCCGAACAATATCTGGCACGTTTCCGCTCGCTCAAATCATCGGTCATCCCGATGCTTTCGTACGGAAGTGACCCTCGCGTCCGGGGTTTCGAAAGCTACTCGCAAGGCGTCGCCTGGCTGCGGCTGGGGGACACGCAAGAAGGAAAGGCCGCGCTTACGGAAGCGTGGTCGATCTTCGAAGACTTCAACTACGGATGGCGAGCCGCGTTGTGTGCGCTGGGTCTATACGAGGCGACGAACGACAAGCGCTGGATCGAACGGGCTGCACGAAAGATCGCGCCGTGGCCGAAGAGTTGGATTGCGCGCCGGGTCGCCGAATCGAAAACATCGACCGTCGTTCCGCTCGAGCGCATTCCACCTGCAAAGCGCGAAGTGCTCGAACTGTTGCGCGAAGGGCAACGCAATGCCGATATCGCCAAGAAGCTCGGACGCAGCCCGCATACCGTGCGCAATCAACTCGCCCAGCTCTTCCAGACGTTCGACGTGAAGAGTCGCGCCGAGTTGGTCGCCGTGCTCTCCAAGCAGGTCGTTCCGATAACGAGCCTGACGAAATATCAGCGGAAAGACCGCTAGCCCGACCGCGAAAAAGGGGAAGCCCGACCGCCTCCCGTTGAACCTGAGCGCCCGTGGAGAGTTGGGCTCTTCCCACGGGTACGGTCGCATTTTTATTCTCCGACATCGAGGGAAGCACGCGGCGCTGGGATGCCTATGGCGACGCGATGCGCGATGCCGTGCGGCGGCACGACGAGATCTTGCAGTCCGAGATTGAGCGGCGGCGTGGGTACGTCTTTAAAACAATCGGCGATGCGTTCTGCGCGGCGTTCTGGAGCGTCGGTGAAGCGCTCGAAGCCGCGACCGGCGCACAGCGCCAACTCGGGCGCGAGGACTTTGCCGAAGTCGACGAGCTGCGGGTGCGGATGGCCATCGCGGCCGGTGAGGCCGACGAGCGCTCGGGCGACTATTTCGGCACGCCGGTCAATCGTGTGGCGCGGCTGCTGTCGGCCGGTCACGGCGGCCAAATCCTCGTCTCCGGAGATGCCGCCGATCTCCTAGTCGGAAATCTCCCTTCCGGTATAACGCTGCGCAATCTCGGCACGATTCCGCTGCGCGATCTCAAGGAGCCGCAGCGCGTCTTCCAGGCGGTCGCTGCGGAGTTGCGCTCGGATTTTAAGGCGCTGCGCGCACTCGAAACGCCGGCCAACAATCTTCCACTCCAAACGACGAGTTTCGTCGGGATGCAGCAAGACGTTCTGCGGATAGAACGGCTTTTGGAAACCGAAGCTCTCGTCACGATCGTGGGCGCCGGCGGCATGGGAAAGACGCGTCTTGCGCTCGAGGCGGCCAACTCGATCCTCAACGATCGGAAGGACGGAACCTGGTTCGTCGACCTCGCTTCCATCTTCGACGAAACGCTCGTGATCAGCGTCCTGCTCTCGGTGCTAGGCGTAGATCAGGCCGAAGGCGCCGCGCCGCTCGACGTGCTTCTCAAACACCTGGACGAACGCGAACTGCTGCTCGTGCTCGACAACTGCGAGCATTTGATTGGCGAGGTCGCGCGCGTCGTGGTCGCCGTGATTCGCCGTTGCCCCCACGTTACGATTCTGGCAACGAGCCGCGAACCTATCAACGTTTCCGGCGAGCACGTCTATCAGATGTCGGGGTTAAATCTCGATTCTGCGGTTCAGCTCTTCAACGAACGCGCCCGCGCGGCAAGCCGGGACTTTTTAGCGGAGAAGAATCGTCGGTTCGTTGAAGAGATCTGCCGGCGGCTCGATGGCATTGCCTTAGCAATCGAACTCGCTGCCGCGCGTGTCCGGACGATCCCGATTCAAAAGCTTTCCGAGCACTTGGAGCTTCGAGTACTCGCCGGCGGGCGGGATCGCCAACCGCGCCAGCAAACCATGCACGCGCTCATCGACTGGAGTTACAATCTCCTGACGCCGCAAGAGCAAGACTTCTTGCGGCGCTGCGCGCCGTGCATGGGCGGGTTTACTCTCGAAAGCGCGATCGCATTCTGCGGTACGGACGACGTCGGCATGATCGATCTCGTCTCGTCGCTCGTCGACAAGTCTTTATTCGTTGCCGATATTGAGGAAGCCGGTCCCCGTTATCGTTTGCTCGAGCCGATCCGTCAGTTTGCCCGCGAGAAACTCGAGCAGATCGGCGAGACGCAGGGCGCTTTGGAACGGCACGCACAAGTCTATGCGGCCATCGCCCGCGACGGTTACGAAGAGTGGGACACGAACCCTGGTCCCGATTGGCTGGTGCGTCTCGAAAACGAGCTTGCAAACTTCCGCGCCGCGTTGAGTTGGACGACCGGAGATGGCAACGATCTCGCGCTTGGAGCTGCAATCGCGGGCGATACGGCGCCAGTCTTTCTAAGGCTTTCGCTTTTAAGCGAAGGCACGCAGTGGTGCGAGCGGGCGCTGGGGGGCGGCGCATCGCTACCCGCGGTCATCGAGGCTCGCCTGCGATATGCGCTGTCGATGCTCTATAACAACCAGGGCGTCATGAAAAACTCTCTTGCCCAAGCGCTGGCGGCCGAATCGCTCTACCGGCACGCCCACGACTATCGGGGCCTGACTCGCGCACTCTCGCAAGTCGCCAATCAGCGCGCCCGTGAAAACCTAGGCGAAGCCAAATCCGCTGCGGAGGACGCTCTGAAGCTCGCCCGAGAGCGTGGCGACCGGCGACTGCTTGCAGATGTGCTGCGACGATGCGCGCGCAGTTTCTTGACGGACGGCCCCGAGCGCGTCCGGGGAATGTATGCCGAAAGCGTTGCGCTCTACCGATCGCTGGGCCGCGATGATGACACGGCACGAGCATTGACGTGGTTGGGGCAGTTCGAGGCTGAAGTTGGGAATTATGACGAGGCGGCAAAATGGCTCATCGAAGCGAAGCCGCTTGCCGATAAGGAACTCGTCGTGTCGGTCGTAGGCGAGGTGGTCGCGTGTTACCTGGCCACAGGCGACCGCGCAAAGGCCGCGCCGGCTGCACGCGAAGCGCTCGCGCTAGCAGCGAAGTTTCGTCAACCGATCGAAATGCTGTTTGCGATTTCCTATGTCGCGGCTCTGGCGGCCGAACGCAATGCAACTGAGGCCGCCGTCCTCATCGGATACGCCGAGGAACGGCTTCGCGTGGCTGGTTGGCAAAGGCTCCATTACGATCTCGCAATAGTCGAGAGCCTCCAGGATACGCTCAAGGAGCGGCTCACCGATACGGAGCTGACGCAACTCTTTGCTGCCGGGGCGTCCATGGGCGAAGAAGAGGCGGTCGCACGCGCGACCGCCCTCACGTCGTTATTCTAACCCTTCGAGGAGGAAAGGTTAGCAGTGACTCAGACCGCCCTCGCGCCGCACGCTGTGTTCTCTACCGCTGCTGTAGTAACACTGCTGCGTCAGCGTAAACGTGCCGGTTTCACCCGAGCATCCGTTTACTGCTTTATAGCTGCCGGTGAGCCCGTTGTCCGACGAGCTGTACGAGGCGGAGTAGTAAAACTCACAGGTCGCGCTGGCGATCGTCGATTCGAAGGCGCCAAATACATTGCCATGGCCGCCGCGGCCGTCGTTGGGCTGCAAACCGTCTCGGCCGCCCCCGGCGATCGTCGGGTTATCGTAGTTCGCGCTTCCAAAGGTGAAAACGAAATAGCCGCCCAGGGCGCCGCCGGCGCCGACTAGATTCGCGACGGCCGTTCCGGTTCCAAGTACGCTGTCGGTTACCGATCCGGAATACTGCCCGGAAAGGTTTTGGCCGTCGCCGTGCTGCCATGCCGGTGTCTGTAGCGCGGGCGCCGGCCCGGCGCTAATAGCGATGAGACCAAGCGCAAAGAGTGCTGCAATACAGCGAGGTAAATATTTCATCGAACGCTCCCCTTATAAAGTAAAGCGCGGCTCCCGCGCCTCGTAGACTTACGCCCTTGCTTGCCTGGCGCCCTTTGGATCGCGGCGCTCAAGACCGGACGAAACGTGATTGATCGAGAAGGCGCTCTTTTGGCTTGACAAAAGGAGTTAGCGAATGGAACCGATCGATCGACGCGGCTTTCTCTCGGCGCGGCCTCCATGAACTCCAAGCAGCCGTTGCGGTATGCGCTCTGGAAAAACGGACGGGCGCGCTTAACCGGCCCCCGCATTTCTCGCCTAGTCGCGGCCTATTTCTTATAGCCTTGGACGCACGATTCCGTAGCGTCGCTTAGCATGGGCTGGGACGTGTAGGACTTCGTTCCGAACTTGTCGTTGGCGATGTTATGCCAGGCGCAGTAATCGCCGATCTCGCCTGAGACGCCGTTCCAGCCGGTAAAGGGCTCCGGATCGGTGATGGCTTCCCCGAATTCGTGGCCTTCCAATATCGTCACGCCCTCGTCGGCTCCGGTTTCGTCCGCGGGCGGCTTGATGGAGTTCGCGCCGCACGTGGTGCCTGCGTCGGGCATGTACGGGATGTTGGCGTACGCCAGGAGCTCGGTCTTTTCGTAGTACGTGTAACTATGATAGGAGCACCAGTGGGTGCCGAATCCTACTTCACTGTGATCGTGCGGCGTGGCGACGACGTATAATCCGTTTGCGTCGTATCCCAGCTGCGCGACTGACTTTAGCGCCTCAGCCGCAACGTCTTCGTCGGTCGGCGTCTTGGGAGCCGCCGAGTTGTCGCTCCAGACGCCCCCGAACTGTCCGGACGGGTTCGTAATGTAGGTCTTCTCGCTGTTGGAGATTTCGTAATACTGCGTGTAAATGTTGTTGTGCGAGCTGCCGCCCATATTCTTGGCATAGAGCTCGAGCAAGCTCGCGAGGTTGTCGGGATCGCCGTAGCGCTTGTAGCCCCAAAGGATCAGATACATCTTTGGAGTGACGAGTACCGGTCCGTCGTCGTACGTGACGTACGCGTTCGCCGGAAACGGCCGGCGCTGCGCCGCGGCGCGGGTCAGGGCATAATGAATTCGGCCGCTCGGAGCCGGCGGCTGGAGCTGTGCTGCCGGCGTCGAGCCGCCGGCGGAAGCGCAGCCGGCCATGATAACAGCGGCAACGCATCCCAACCCAGCGGTCAGTCGGCGCACTTGGTCCATGGACATACTCTCCTTTGCGGGGCTTCCGTAATTTGGCCACGAAGGCAGACTTCTCTTGCCCTCTACTCCGGAGTTCGCGGTATGTTGTTCGCAGTTCTCTTGGGATTTCTCGCTGGATTGCGAACGTTTACGGCGCCGGCCGTTTTGTTGCTCATGCGGCGCAGTACGCCTTTGGCCTATGCCCTAGGCGTGCTGGCGCTTGCCGAATACGCAGGCGATCTTTATCCCAAAACTCCGGCGCGGACGGCTCCCGTCGGTTTGATCGCGCGGGCATGCAGCGGAGCCTTTTGCGGATGGACGGTCATGTCGCTAAGCGGTTCGTCGGGTGTGGCCGGGGCGCTGGCCGGCGCCGTAGCGGCCGTCATCGGGGCTTATGCGGGGTTGGCCGCTCGGTCTCGGGCCATCGGGCTGATTGGTCGCGTACCCGCGGGGCTGCTCGAAGACGTGATCGCGTTGGCCGCATCGGTGGCCGTCGTGGCATGCCTGTAGGTCGACCTCTAGGCCGACGTTCACGTCGCGGCGAAGCCCAGCAGAGTTTCGCTCACATCATTCATCAGGAAAGGGCTATGAATGCCGCGTTGCGGGTTTTTTTGTAGAGGATTGTTCCTCACGTTACTGCTTGTCGCGTGCTCCGCGGGCAAAGAGGCAGGGGTCCCGCCGGGCGCGTCGCTCGCTCGCACCACGCCGCAAGCTGGAAGCCTCGCGAATCCACTAAAGAGCGGAACGCTGTACGTGGCCAACTTTTACGCAAGCACGATTTCGGTTTTTGCGCCCGGTAAGGAGTCGCCGGGTCGCTCGATCTCCAGCGGCGTCTCTTATCCGAATTCGCTCACGATCGACAAAGCGGGAAACCTGTACGTCGGTAACTACGGCACGCCCAGCGGCAGCCGAACGAGTTCGGTATCGGTCTACTCTCCGGGCAGCAGCCAGCCGGGCCGAGTGATCGTCAACGGCGTGTTCGGGCCGTTTGCCATGGCGATCGATCGCTCGGGTAAGCTGTACGTCGCAAACAACGGCGGAGATACGGTCACCGTCTACGCGCGTGGCTCCACAACGCCGCTGGAAACGCTCACGAACGGAGTTCGCGGCCCCGAGTCGCTGGCATTCGACAGCAACCGCAACCTCTACGTCGCGAACTTTGACAGTAACGATGTCACGATGTACGCGCCGGGTAAGCCCAAGCCGCAAAAAACCTACAAACGAGGCGTGGCGGGGCCCGCGGCGTTGGCGGTTGACTCGGCTAACAACCTTTACGTGGCCAATCAGTTAAACCATTCGATTACCGTTTATCCGCCCAAGGAACCAAACCACCCGCGGCAGATCACTAAAGGGGTGGCTAAGCCCATCGCCATTATCTCCAGTTCGGGTGAACTTTACGTCCTCGACTACTCGAACATGACCCTGAGCGCGTACGATGAAAAGACGCTGGCACGCGTCGCCGTCACGTCGGCGGGTATCCAATGCCCGAGCGCCATGACCCTTAGCGCGACCGGGGATTTATTCGTGACCAACTCGTGCCCAAGCGGCGTTTCGATGCATGCTGCCTCCGATCTCAAGTTGGAGGGCTCGATCAGCCACGGGATCAGCTATCCCGTTGCCGTGAGCGTTTCGCAGTAACCGCCGTCCTGAGCCCTTCGTCATTCTTCCTTCGACTGCGCTCAGGATGACATAGCTCAGAATGACATTACTTTGCTCGGGACAGGCTCCGTCGGAGGACGAGTGAGGGTTTGTTGGCTGGCGCTTGCGGCCGTGCTGGCCGGTTGCGCTGCGGGGTTGAACTCGATCGCACCGCTCCCGCCTCCGGCAGCGGGGTATTCCAATCGCGCCGCCTCCAAAATTCATCACGTCGTCATCATCTTCCAAGAGAATCGGTCGACCGACGACCTCTTTAACGGCTTCCCCGGCGCCGATACGGTGCGCCGCGGCCTTAACTCAAAAGGCCAGGAAGTAAAGCTTGCGCCGATCAGCCTGACCGCGCCCTACGATCTGGGGCACACGCACTCGGCCTTTCAGACCGAATATGACGGCGGAAAGCTCGACGGCTTTGATAAGGTGCCCTCCCAGTGCTTTAACATCAACGTGTGTCTTCCGGCGGACGTTCGGGCCTACGGCTACGTTCCGCGCGAGCAGGCGCAGCCGTATTTCGTGATGGCGATGCGATATACGTTTGGGGATCGCATGTTCCAAACCAACGAAGGGCCAAGCTTTCCGGCGCATCAGTATATCGTGAGCGGGACGTCTACGATCGCCAACGGATCCTCGTTGCGCGCCGCGGATAATCCATTCAATCCCAGCGGGGGCGGCGACGGCGGCTGCGACTCACCCTCCGGAACGCTCGTCGCGGTCATCAACTCCGAGGGAGTCGAGAAGCAGGGCGTCTATCCATGCTTCGACCGCATATCGCTGATGCAACTGCTCGACACGAAGTCGTTGAGTTGGCGGTATTATCAGGCGGCTACCGGAGCGGGGATTTGGAATGGACCCGATGCGGTCTTGCCGATATTTAAAAGCCGGGAGTTTTCAACCGACGTGGTCGCGCCGTCGTCGCAGGTCTTGAAAGACGTCGCAAACGGCAGGCTGGCCGACGTTGTTTGGGTGACGCCGACGGCGCTGGCGTCCGATCACGCGCGCGCGACCAACGGATCGGGGCCGTCGTGGGTCGCTGCGGTTGTCAACGCGATAGGGAAGAGCCCTTACTGGAAAGACACCGCGATTTTCGTGACGTGGGACGACTGGGGCGGCTGGTACGATCACGTCGCACCCCCGGTCTATAACTCGTACGAGCTCGGCTTCCGCGTGCCGCTGATCGTGATTTCGCCGTATGCAAAGAACCACTACGTCTCGCACGCGCAGCACGAGTTCGGCAGCATTCTGAAGTTTACCGAGGAGGTTTTTGGTTTGCCGTCGCTCCACACGACCGACGAGCGAGCCGACGATCTCTCCGATAGCTTCGATTTCTCGAAGTCGCCGGGTAAGTTCAAGCCGATTCCGGCACCGTACCCGCCGAAGTATTTCTTGAACCAGCAGAGCACGCAGAATCCCGATGACGACTCGGGTTATCGGACGCTTTACAGTTTTGCTCAACGCGGTAAGAGCGATGATGGCCGCGCCCCGATGGCGCACCTGTTGGTGGCGGAGGGAGCGTTGTACGGCACGACAAAAGGCGGCGGTCGCAGCGGCGCCGGCTGCCCCGTCGGTTGCGGAACGATCTTCCGGATAACCGCCGACGGCAACGAACAAACGGTCTACCGCTTCAAGGGAGGTGCCGACGGCGCCGCCCCGCTTTCGGGATTGACGATGCTCGGCGGCGCGTTGTTCGGAACGACGACCGGCGGCGGTTCGGGCACGAACTGCTCGGGCGGATGCGGCACGATCTTCAAAGCCGACTTGGACGGCACGAACGAAAAGGTCCTCTACAGCTTCAAGGGCGGAAGCGACGGCGCGAATCCGCTCTCCGAACTAGTCGTCTTTGATGGAGACTTGTACGGCACGACGCAATTTGGCGGACGGAAAACACGCCTCTGCGCGAGCGGGTGCGGAACCATTTTTCGGTTTAGCGTCGCGGGCAACGCGGAGAAGGTGCTCTACGCTCTCAAAGGCGGCAGCGACGGAATGGAACCGGTGGCTGGCGTCGTTCACGCCGGCGGAAGCTTGTACGGCACAACGCAATACGGCGGGATGTCTACGCCGCTGTGCGCGACCGGCTGCGGAACCGTCTTTAGCGTCGATGGCAAGAGCGGCGTCGAGCACGTCGTTTATCGCTTCAAATCCTTAAAGAACGCACCTGACGGCGCATACCCGGCGGATCGTTTGCTGGCACTCGATGGAGCTCTCTACGGAACGACGCTTGGCGGCGGCGATATGCTCCAGGGCAGCGTTTTCAAGGTTACCGAATCCGGCGGCGAGCGCATCCTCCACAGCTTCTCGTGTTGCGGCTCAAGCTCCGACGGGATCTATCCGCTCGACGGTCTCATTCCGAGCGGCGGCGTCCTCTATGGGACGACGCGCGATGGCGGTAGCGGTCACGCCGGAACCATTTTTAGGATTGCGACGGCGGGCGCGCAGAGCATGCTCTATAGTTTTGCCGGGAAGCCCGACGGCGCCGAGCCGACAGCCGGCCTCACCGAACTCGATGGCGTTCTCTACGGAACGACGACGAGCGGCGGTTCGGCGGGCGCAGGCACGGTCTTTGAGCTAACGCCTTAGGAGCCTGTCGGACTCCTAGGTTACTCAGTTGCTCGTTACGGCGGCGCCGATCGGATCGTAGTTGCCGGGAACGCTTTGGAGCGGCTTGCCCCCGGCCGGATAAGCCCAGCGGTTTATCGTGCTGCTCTTGACGTGCGTGCAGTACTCATAGTCGCCGCCAAAAAGCTGTTTGCCATGCAACGCAACCTGGGCGACGTCGCACGAAGCGGCTAGGGGAATCTTTCTCGTTACGGAGACGGTCGTTCCCGAGACCGACGCGTCGTACAAGCAGGAGGACGTACCGCCGTTGCATTGTTGATCGCCGAGCACGAGTGTTGAGCCGTTCCAAAGCACCGTCCCCGGGAAATGGAGCGTGGCACCGCGGATAGAGAGCGAGACCATCGCCTTCTTGCCGAGGCGGAGCGCCGAGAGTACGTAAACGCTTTTCGACGTCAGGCCGCCGGCGTACAGGTTTCCGTGAGCGTCGTAGCCGTCGAAGTAATAGTAAAACTGATCCGGGTTTGAGTAGAAGGCCGGCGTTCCGCGAGCATTCTTGTAGATGAGAATGCCGCCCGATCCGCTGGTGCCGAAGATGTTCGCGACGGCAAGGTTGCCGGTCGCCGCGTCGACCGCGCAACTTGCGGGATACCCGAGAGGATCGTGCAGCGTTGCGATCGGGGTCTTGACGCCGGGTTTGAACTCCTCGATCAACTCGCCGCCCGTTACTGCGACCCAGACGTTCCCGTGCGCGTCGCTACACTCGCCTTCGGGCTCGAAAAATCCGGTGAGTTTTCCGACCCGCTTGAGCGACGGAACGCTGTAGATGTAGACGTCGAAGTTGTAGAAGTCGCTGACATAGAGAAGAGGTCCCGAGTTCGCGGCCTTCGCCGAAAGCCACGATGCTCCGCGATCCGGTTGCGGCGCAAGGACGGCCGAGGGAACGGCAACCCGGGCCGGCGCTTGGCCGATAGGCTGCAGCACCGTTTGGGAAGAGCAAGCGGTCAGAGCGAGCATCAGCGCCGCCACGCACAAGTGAGTCATCATCCGATTCGCTACCTGTTTCTTTGTCTGCTGCCCGTTTCGCTCTTGTCTTGAAGATAACTTTGTGATACAAAGTACGGAATGGAACTTCAGCGGGCGCTTTCCGATCTTGCGGAAGTTCGCGACCGCCTCGCGGCGCTGCAGCGTTTTGATGGCTACTCGGGTCTCGCCGCCGCCGCTAGTGGTATCGCAGCCTTCGTCGCAGCCTTTCTTCAACTGCGAATCGCTCCGATGCCGGCAAGCTCCCAGGCGGTGCAGGCGTATCTCGCGATCTGGCTTTCGTGTTTAGCCGTCGCGCTGGCGCTCAACTACGGGGCCGTGGCCGTGTGGCTGCTCAAGCACCGCGCACCTGGCGCGCGCAGTCGCTTTCGTACCGCCGCGCTGTCGATTGCACCGAGCATTGTCTTGGGAGGCGCGCTTACCTTCGCGCTCGTCGGTCATTACGCGTACGCGCTCCTGCCGGGGACCTGGTTTGCCTTTTATGCGATCGGACTCTTCGCTTCACGCGGCGCGATTCCGGGTTCGACCTTTGGAGTAACGATCGGATTTGCGCTGCTGGCCCTGGTATTTTTGGTTACGCCGCTCGACGCCGTCGCACTGGCTTGGTGGGTGATGCCGATTGGATTCGGTGCCGGCCAGGTGGCAATCGGCTATCTCATTTGGCTCGATCGTGCGTCGTGAGTACGCCACCGCAAGCGCCGTTTGCGTACGCCGGACTCGAGCGAATCTTTCACGAGCGAGGGCGGCTTGCGATCTGCACGTGTTTGATCGCCCATCCCGACGGTCTGAGCTTCACCGAGCTGCAGAGCGCCTGCGACTTGACCGACGGCAATTTGAATCGGCATCTGCACGCGCTCGCCGAAGTCGGAATCGTGGCGACGGATAAGCAGCGGGGATCCGGGCGTCCGCTGACGATCTATCGCATCAGCAAACGAGGGCGCGAGCGATTCCTCGCCTACGTTGACGAACTGGAGTCGGTCGTACGCGACGTGCACGAACGATCGCTGGGCTCGGTAACGAGATCGAAGCTGGCAACGACATGATCCCCCATCACGTTGCGATCATCATGGACGGCAATCGGCGTTGGGCACGCGAACGAAAGCTGCCGATCGCGTTTGGCTACCAGCGTGGCGTCGCGGCGCTGCGCCGAACGCTGCGCGCCGCGCGGCAAGCGAAGATTCGGATCGTTACGGTATTTGCGTTTTCTGAGGAGAATTGGAAGCGGCCATCCGGCGAAGTCGAGCTGCTGATGGGCCTCTGCATCGCGGCGGCGAGCGGCGAACTTCGCAATCTCGCGCGCGAAGGCGTTCGCGTTCGGCTCTGCGGGCGCAGCGACCGGCTTCCCGCCGCGGCTCGCGGCGCGCTTGCCGACCTCGTCGCGAAGACGGCTGGCAACGATGCGGTGATCCTCAATCTTGCAATCGACTATGGGGCGCGCCGGGAGATCGGCGACGCGGTGCGCGCGTTGGTTCGCGAAGTAAACGCCGGGTTGCGCGACCCCGAATCGATCGACGAGCACGCCGTCGAAAGCCGCCTGTACACGGCCGGGCTTCCGGATCCCGATCTGGTCATCCGAACCGGCGGCGAGCTTCGCCTCTCAAACTTCCTGTTGTTTCAAGCCGCCTACGCGGAGTTTTGGGCGACCGACACCTACTGGCCGGACTTTGGCGAAGTCGAGCTGCAGGCCGCACTCGACGACTACGCGTTACGCCAGCGCCGCTACGGCACTTAGGTTCCCGGGCCGAGCTCGCCACGGGCTTCGAGCCGCGCGAGCAACAGGTGATAGTAGAGCATTCCTCGCTGCGAACCAAGCGCGTCGAGCACGCTCTCGATTTCCGGCAGCGAGCCGCCCGCAAACGCGATGCCGCCGGCGACGCCGGAGTCGTTCATTGGGAAAACGTCGAGCCGGCCGAGTCCCCGCAGGAGGATGACGGTCGCCGTCCACGGTCCGATCCCTTTGATCGAGGTCAGTAGTGCCGTCGCTTCAACGCTGGAGCGCTCTTCCAACATTCGCTCGTCGAGCGTTCCGGAGGCGAGAGCCTCGCCGACGCGGCGTAACGCCGCAATCTTGTTCGCGCTCAAACCGGCGGCGCGGAGCGTGTCATCGTTGGCTCGGAGCGTCACCTCGGCCTCCGGAAAAGCGTGCAGTGTTGCTCCGTCGCGCAACTCGAATGGCCAGCCGAGCGCGACGACGTACCGTTGCAGAATCGCACTAGCCGCGTGGATGCTCACCTGCTGGAAGACGATCGCGTTCACGCAGGCCTCCCAAAGCGTCGGGTACCGGGGCGGCTTGACGCCTCGCATCCGCCGCGCCAGCGGACGCAGCCAAGGGATGCGCGCGGCGGCACGGTCGAACTCTCTCAGCGTTGTCTCGGTACCGAGCATCCGGCGCACCGTTTCCAGGGCGAGGGGATGGCCACGACGCGCGCCCTCGAGGGTTACCGCGAGCGCGCCCGGTTTTTCCGAAGTGACGCGCACGAGCATCGGACTCCCGTCCACCTGGAGCGCCCGCCGATAGGCGCCCTCCGGAGCGAGCACGTCGACGACGTTGGTTGATAGGCGCCGCAGAACGCTCGCGGTGAGATCCAGCCGATAGGGTTCGGCTACGGAGAGTTCGTACCGCGCGGTTACGTGCTGACGGCGTTCGTCGATTTGACGCTCTGGAAGGAGGCTTCGCCGGCCTCGGCCGTGCCCGGAAGCGTGATCTCGCGGGCCTTGGCGAGCGGGCCGCGATAGGCGGTTAGACACCCCGCCGTGCGAAAGACCTCCTCGAACACCGTCATCGCGTCGGCATCGTCGCCGCAGTACGGAATGTTGGCATTCACCTGCGGAGCCACAATCAGCGCGCGGATGACTCGATGCGTATCCAGCTTGTGGGCCAGCAAATCCGGACCTCCGCCGTCGTCGCCCTCCATGGCGTCGACGACCACCGCATTTGGCGAAATGCTGCCTGTCGCCGTCAGCAGGCTATCGACCTCGGCTCGGGAGCCGGCGAAGATCAACATCTCGGACAAGAGGACGTCGTTATAGGGCGTGTCCGCGACGCCACCTGCCTGCTGGGCGGCCGTCTCGGCGCGATTCACGCCGGCCGCATCGCCGAAGCAGACGTGGTAGCCCGCATCGGCCAGCAGCTTCCCGATGGCGACCGCGCGGGTGTCCGAGCCAAAAACCGCAATCTTCATTTGGGCATTGTACCCACCTTTGCGGCGAATCTTGCCCGTCCCGTTAGGGCGTTGACAAGTATTCGCAGCCCCTCTTTCCTTGACATCGGCCCGCCCCGGATGCTAATCTTCGGACCATGTCTGGTCCTGCGAGCAGTATGATGTTCTTGATGTGCGGCATGCGTATGCATGTGGCAGGGTCGTCGTGAAGCTCGTAAGTTAAGTCCGGAAATCAAAAATGCTTCTCGCGCCCCTCGCCACCACGGCGGGGGGCGCGTTTTTATCCTCGCTTTCCCATCGCAACAGGAGGCCGGGAAACTATGAAAACGACCGTAGGGGTCGGACTGCTCGGGTGTGGTACGGTTGGCTCAAACGTCGCCGATCGTCTGCAGCGCGAGCGCGATGCCATCGAACGCCGCAGCGGTGTCCGATACGAGCTTCGCGCGATCGCGATTCAAGATTCGCTAAAGCTGCGTTCGAACGTGCTCGAAAGGCGCCTTTTCACACGGGACGCTCGCTCCGTCGTCGACGATCCCCACATCGATCTCGTTATCGAGGTTATCGGGGGAACGACCGACGCGGCCGAGCTCGTCGAGCGCGCGCTCGAGCGCGGACGCCACGTGGTGACGGCCAATAAGGATTTGCTTGGCGAGCACGGCCCGCGATTGAAGGCGTTGGCCGCATCGCGCCGCGCGGCACTGCGCTTCGAGGGCGCGGTGGCGGGTGCGATTCCGATCGTACGAACGCTCGACGAGGCCCTGGCGGGAGACGAGATTCTCTCGGTTGCGGGCGTCATCAACGGCACCTGCACTGCGATTCTCTCAGCCATGGAAGAAGGCGCGGGATTCGACGATTCGCTGGCTCGAGCGCAACGGTTAGGTTATGCCGAAGCCGATCCCGGCAACGACGTCGAGGGAGTCGATGCAGCTCACAAGATTGCGGTCGTTGCGCAACTGGCTTTTGGTCTTGCGGTAACCTCTCCGCGCATCGCGCGAACCGGCATTACGGCGGTTACTCAACGCGACGTCGCGCGCGCCCGGATGCTGGGATATAGAATCCGTCACGTCGCCGCGGTCCTGCGCACGCCTCGAGGCGTTTTGGCCGAGGTTGCGCCGGTTCTGGTCGAGGAGAACCACGAGTTCGCTCGCACGGCCGATGCGGAGAACGTCGTGCAGGTTGCCGCGCGCGACGCCGGACGGCTCGTGTTGCGCGGCGCGGGTGCCGGTGGCGCAGCGACCGGTTCGGCGGTGCTCGGCGATGTCGTTAGCGTCTTGCACGCGCTGGGCCAAGGTCGCGGCTTCGACCTGCGCGGCCGCTCGAGCTCGCTCGAAACGGCGCTCCGCATCGAGCCGTTCTTCGACCGCCTCTCCCGCACCGCTGAACTTCCTAACTACGCGATCTGGGACGATGCGTTGACCAACGTTCCGATTCAAGAGCTGGTGAACGCCTGATGCGCGAGGAGACCGTGGCTATCGGCGCGCTGCGACTCGATTGCGGGCAAACGCTGGCGGCCGCCGAGCAATGCGTAACTATTTACGGCACTCCCACCGCAGACGGCTCAAACGTCGTTTTGGTGGAACACGCGCTGACCGGTTCGAGTCGCGCCGCCGATTGGTGGCCCGGAATCGTTGGTGAGGGCGCGCTCTTTGACCCGCGCGAATGGTGCGTGGTCGGCATCAACGCGCTGGGCAGTTGTTACGGTTCGACGAGGACCTCGCACCGGATTACGGTTCGCGATATCGTGCGAGCCGAAATGCGGGCGTTGCACGAGCTTGGATTCGAGCGCGTCGAGCTGGCGATCGGCGGATCGCTGGGCGGCATGCGCGCGCTGCAGTGGGCGCTCGATGCGCCCGAACGAGTCGGCGCGGCGGTAGTGGTCGGCGCGCACGACCATCACAGCGCGATGGGCATTGCGCTCAACTCGCTGCAGCGGGAAGCGCTCGCGCTCGATCCGGTTCGAGGTTTACGCCTGGCGCGCAAGCTCGCGATGCTCTCGTATAAGAGCGAAGATCTCTTTAACGAGCGCCACGGGCGCCGCAGCGATCGACAGGGGCGACCGTGCTTCGACGTCGAGGGCTATTTGGACCGTCAGGCCGCGCTCTTCGAAGCGCGCATGGATGCCGCCAGCTACGTGGCGCTCACCCATGCGATGGACTCTTTCGACGTGCGCGCCGGCGAAGTGTTCCTACAGCTGGGCGGCACCAGAAAACCCGCGCTGACGTTCGTCGGAATTACCGCCGATTGGCTGTTTCGTCCGCAAGACGTGCGGCGAGCGGCTCAGCGGTTCGCCCTGCGTGGCTTCGACGCGCAATACATCGAGTTACGATCGCATCACGGACACGACGCGTTTTTGGCCGAGCCGGCCGCGTTACGAGCACTCTTAGAACCACTTATCAGCACGCCCGTTACGGCGGATATCAGGAGCAGTCTATGTTGAATGGAAAATCGCACCGCTCTCCGGCGCTCGGATTTTCGACGCGAGCCATTTGGAGCGGCCAGGACCCGTGTCCCGCAACCGGGGCGACGATCGTTCCCGTCTATCAAACCGCGACGTTTACGCTGCCGGACATCGGCGTAACGAAAGGTTTCGACTATTCGCGCACCGTCAACCCGACGCGTTCCGCGATGGAGCGCCAACTCGCCGCGCTCGAGGGCGGAACCTTCGCTTCGGCCTTTGCTTCGGGCATGGCCGCGGTCGCCGGCGCGACCTCGCTGCTTTCGTGCGGCGACCATATCATCGCCACGCGCGACATCTACGGCGGCACGCATCGTCTCTTTACGACGGTCCTCTCGCGCTACGGCATCGACGTAACGTTCGTCGATACCAGCGACGCTCGCGAGACCTGGGCGGCAGCCAGGCCGAATACGCGGCTGTTGTGGCTCGAGACGCCCAGCAACCCGCTGCTGCGGCTGTGCGATATCGAAGCGCTCGCGCGTCTGCGGCCGGCCGGCGTGTTGATCGTCGCCGATAATACCTTTGCGTCGCCGTTTTTGCAGCAGCCGCTCGCGCTGGGCGCCGACATCGTCGTCCATTCGACGACGAAATACATCGGCGGCCACAGCGACGTTGTCGGCGGTGCCGTGATCACCAACGATCGCGAGATCGCCGAGCAAGTCGCCTACCATCAGAACTGCGTCGGCGCGATACCGGGTCCGTGGGACGCCTATCTCACGATGCGCGGCGCGAAGACGCTCGGCTTGCGCATGCGGGCGCATTCGAAGAACGGCCAGGCCATTGCGGAGTTTCTCGCGCAGCGCGACGACGTCGCCGACGTCTTCTACCCAGGCCTCGCGACCCATCCGCAGCACGAGCTTGCGAAGCGGCAAATGAGCGGTTTCGGGGGCATCGTCTCGTTCCGTCCGAAGGGCGGTGCGGAGCGCGCGCGTGCGATTGCAACCGCAACCTCCGTCTTCGCGCTTGCGGTCTCGCTGGGGGGTGTCGAGTCCCTGATCTGCAGTCCGGCACGGATGACGCACGCATCGCTCACGCCCCAGCAGCGCGCGGAGCTCGATATTACCGACGATCTGCTGCGCCTCTCGGTGGGCATCGAAGATGTCGAGGACCTCGTGGCGGACCTGGGCTGCGCACTCAACTCGGTTCCCGAGCTAGCGCGTCTTAGAACCGCATCGTAAGGATCTTCAGCTGCGAGTTGACGACCGCAACCGGCCGGGCGCGGGAAGACTCCAAGTAGATGAACTGCCGGTCGTCGGGCCCGATCCCGCCGAACTCCCATTGCGTCACACGGGCGTCGGGATACTTCGATTCGGCGATTGCATCGCGCGCCGTCTGCGTAAGGCGTGCGAAGGCGATCGCCTTTGGGTCAAAGGCTTCTCCGTCGACCTTCGCTGCGGTGATCGGACCGCTGTCCATTGACATCAATTTAACGGGCGTGGGCCCCGAAAGCGTACCGTCGGGTGCGATCACGTAGTGATCGACGTTGATGTGGTTTTTAGGCTCCTGCACGTCGACCATCAGGCCGTTGATGCGGTCTGCGCTGAGGGAGGTCACGCGCATCGGCCGTCCGGAACGCGCGGCAATCGCGTCCAACGCGCGTAACACCGCTTGGCCGTCGGTTAAGAACGGATCGATCGGTCCGCCCCCGAGATTCGGCGCCGCCAGGTTCGGATCGCCGGAGCCGTAGGAGCCGCGACCGGACGAGGAACCCGAACAGGCCCCCAGCGCCAATGCGAGCGTAAGCAATATCAAGGCGTTTTTCATGTAACAGATCGGGTTCCGCGGTGGGCATGCTTTCCCCGCCGGGCAGGTTAGGCGGGCGCTTCCGGCGGTCTTGCATTCGGCGAAGGCCTGTGGTAGATTGGCCTACACATGTTCGTTCTGCATATCAACGCGTACTATTATTATTACGGCTACTTCGATCGAAGTCGGCAAGGTACGCCATTGCTTTAACGAACGAGTTCGTAAAAATGCAAAGCCGCCTCGCCGATGCGAGGCGGCTCTTTTTATTGTAGGAGCACCATGAAGGCAGTCACGACAACCAAGGACCTTACGGAGTTCGAACGCGCCGTCGCAAAGAGCATAAACCGCCACCCAATCGTCTGCAATAACGAATATACCAAGTGGTTTGCGCGTGGTGAGGCAACGCTTGAAGAGCTTCGCGACTTCACCGTGCAGTTTTCCGTCTTCAGCCACCTCTTTATCGAGGCTCAGCTGCGCAAGTGCATCAACGCACCGGACCTCCAAAGCTACCGCGCGGGCAAAGAGATCTTACTCAACGAGCTGGGCGTCACGTTCGCGCCTTCCGGCAGCATCGAAGGCGGCACGTTTCGCTTTACGGCCGGGCACTTCGAATGGCTGGCGCATTTCGCCGCGACCCTCGATCTCGGTTGGGGCGAGATCGGGAAGCGGCGCTTTGGCAGAGCCTCGACGCTGGCCTTTTGCGACGCATTGATGTTCTGGTATAGCTCTGAGGATGAATCGACCGCCGCCGGGGCATCGTACGCCATCGAGCATTGGGCGGCCGCCGGATTTTGGAAGGAGCTGATTGCGGGGTTACGCGCGATCAAGAAGAGCCGAATGCCCGGCCTTCCGCTCGGCTTCTGGACGTGGCACGACGCCTTGGAGGAGAACCACGCCGCGCATACCTCAGACGAGCTACGGGAAGCCTTTGCCAAGCCGAGCTTTAGCGCGCAGCGCTTTCTCGAGGCGGGGGAAGCGATGCTGGATGGGGTGGCGGGGTTTTGGGATGGCCTGAACTCGGCGCGAGACGCGACGCTCATCGCCTCCTAGGAGCCTATGGGCTCCTAGAGGGGCGCTCGGAGACTCGGCAAACAAACAAGTTCCTACTAGCTCACGGAAAGGAACGAGAATGAAGAAGGTTCTTTTGCAGGCCGTACTTGCGGCGTTTGTCGTCGCGGTTCCATGCGCTGCGCAGTCTCAGATGATGTCTTCGTCGATGCCGGGCGTCGGTCCGCACGGCTTCGATTGGGCGGTCGGAACGTGGTCGTGTACCAACATGATGCCGTCGGCGATGGGTGGCCCAAGCCACCAGTCCATGACCGTCACGCGTACCAACGGCGGCGCCATCATGTATCACTCCACCGGCACGAACTTCGACAACACGTGGTACAACGTTTACGCGGCCAAGACGAGGACCTGGTGGAGCCCGTTCATCGTCTCCGACGGAAGCTACGGCACGGAGTCGTCGTCGATGAGCGGAAAGAAGATGGTATGGGTCGGCACGGCCTCCAATCCTTCAGGAACGAACATGCAGGTTCGGGACACCGTCACCTATAGCCAGACGAAGACAACCGACCTCGGCGAATATAAAACAAGTGGCCCCTGGAAAGAGCAGTACAACGTTACTTGCGTGAGGACCTAAGACCACACCACCGCGATCAGTGCGGCATCTCCTCGTCGTGCAGACCGAAATAGTGACCGAGCTCGTGAATGACGGTCTCGCGCACCTCTTCCACGGCCTCCTCCCTGGTGGAGGCGATTCGGTTGATGGGGCCGCGAAAGATGGCGATCTCGTCGGGTAACAACGGCATGTCGTGCGTCCGCTCGGTAAGCGCCACGCCACGGTAGATGCCGAGAAGCTCCGAATCGTCGCCGGCGTCGTCCTCGATGCTATCGAGGTCTTCGTCGGTCGGTTCCTCTTCGACGGCGATGACGACATTCTCAACGAGGTCGGCGAAGCGCTTTGGAAGCGATTCCAACGCTTCGCCGACCACGAGTTCGAACTCCCGACGCGTCAAGTCTCTACTGGCCATCTCGCCCCGAGCTTCGCGGCTGTGGAAAGAGTCCCGCCCCTCGTTTGGAAATCTGTGTCGGTATGATGAGGATCGATCGTGCGCCATACTCTGCCGCGAGCGTCTCCGCGGCCGTTGCACTACTCGCCGGCTGCAGCGGCGCTGCACCGCAGCTGAGTACGGCAGAACCGCTCCTGCGAAGTGGTCCGCCGCTCATTAGCCCAGATCGACTTGCACCTGCGCGCCGCCACGACGGCCGCTCTTCGTGGATGGCTGCCGGCGCAAACCGAACGTCGCTCCTTTACATCACCGACGCCAATAATGGCACGGTTTCGGTCTTCTCGTATCCCAAGGGCGAGCTCGAGGGCACGCTAACCGGCTTCGAAGAGCCGTACGGTGAATGCACCGGCAAAGCGGGGGTTGTATGGATCGTGGACGATGAAACGGCAACGATCACGGAGTACGCGCACGGCGGCACGAAACCCATCAGGACCTTGAACGATTCGGGAGAGTACCCCGCTGGTTGTTCCGTCGATCCGAGCACCGGGAATCTCGCCATTACGAACTACGAGGGGCCGGGCGGCGGTCAGGGCAGCGTATCGATTTTCAAGAAGGCCAAGGGTAAGCCCGTCATTTACACGGATTCTTCGATCTCGCGAGCTTGGTTCTGCAGCTACGACAACGGCGGCAACCTTTTCGTCGACGGCGATAAGAGCGGCACGAGCGGTTTCCAATTAGCCGAGCTTCCCGCCGGCAGCGGCACGTTCACCAACATTTCGATCGATCAAAGCATCACGGTTGCCGGCGGCGTTGCCTGGAACGGCAAGTACGTGGCCGTCGCCGAAGAGAACGAGGGTCCCGACTCGGTGTATCAGTTCAGCATAAGCGGCAGCAGCGGAACGGAGGTTACCTCGACCTCGCTGGCCGGTTCGAAAAACGTGCACCAATTCTGGATCGATCCGGCGCGCAAACGAGTCATTGCCCCATCCGCATCGCTGGGGACCGCCGGCTACTGGAAATTTCCGGCAGGCGGCGATGCTACGAGAACGTTGACCGGCCTCGACATACCGGAGGCCGCGGTTGTCAGCCGGCGCCGTTAAGGTCGTACACGCCGCCGAGGAAACTCCAAAGCGCTTCGCACGCCTCGCTCGTTGCGGAGAGAACCTCGGCTCGCTTTGCCGGAGCATCGGCGGCCCGCTCGATCAAACGCCACTCGGCGGCGGAATGGAAGATGTCCGCCTCCTCGTGCACGGTGAAGAATTCGTACCCGCGAGGGTCGGCAAAGCCATAAAAACGCCGGAGTCCGTCGATCTTCACGGCTGCGATCGACGGTACTTGCGATTCAAAGGCGTGCAGTGCCGCCAAACCCGCGTAGTACGGGCGGTTCCGGCAGAGGTCGGTGAAGGTTCTCACCAGCGATTGCGTCGCGGGCAACGGCGCGGCCGCGGCAAGGTCGTCCTCCGACAGTCCCAACGCCGCGGCGAAGCGCTTCCAAAGGGCCGGGTGGTTCTCGGGCCCAAACTCCTCGTCCATAAGATTTTGGAGGATCGCCTGCCGCGTGCTTAGATCGCTTTTTCCGTCGCTTGCAAAGTGCGGCGTGTTCGAGTGAACGGCACTCAAATAGGTGGGCTCCGCCAACACGTGATGCATATATTGGCCGGCGTACTGCCGGAGCTGCTCGTGGGAGAGTTCACCCTTCGACCACGCGACGTAGAAAGGGTGACCGAGCAGATGGCGCTCCTTAATGATCGAGCAAACTTCCTCTTGGAATGGCGACGTAGTTGTTGGCATCGCCGTCACTTCTCCGAAATTCCCGGTCCAGCCCTGTTCCGCTCGCGGCGATTTTTTGAAAGAGAATGTCCGGTGCAAAGCCTCTCAAACGTCTAAGGCACATAACACTCTTCTAGGAGGTACGATCATGGGCGAATTTCTCTATCTCTATCGCGGCGGTCAACGAAACCCGAGCCCGGAACAGTCACAGCAGATCATGCAGAAATGGCTTGCCTGGATGAAGGAGCTAACCGTCAGCGGCAATTTAAAGGACCCGGGGCAGCCGCTCGAATTCGAGGGCAAGGTCGTCAAAGGTAAGGGCGGCACGGTGACGGACGGTCCCTTCGCCGAAGCAAAGGATCTCGTCGGCGGATTCACGCTCGTCGTCGCCGACGATCTCGCGCACGCGGCAAAGCTCGCCGGCGGCTGCCCGATTCTCGAAGTGGATGGCTCAGTCGAGGTACGGCCCGTCATGAAAATGGACATGTAAACATGGAGCTGAGCGACCATCTCTTTCGCCGAGAGGCGGGACGCATGGTCGCCACCCTCGCGCGGGCATTCGGCCTTCACAACCTTGCGCTGGCAGAAGACGTCGTCCAAGACGCCTTCTGCCGAGCGTTGGAGGTTTGGAAGCTCCGCGGCGTCCCTGAAAACCCATCCGCGTGGCTCATGAAGACTGCGAAGAATCGCGCCATCGACTTATTGCGTCGCGAACGCACGGCGCTGACCTTTGCGCCGGATTTCGGGCGACTGCTGCAGACCGAGTGGACCTTGACCAATGCGGTCGAGGAGATCTTCGCCCCAATGGGCATCAAAGACGATCAGCTTCGCATGATGTTCTCGTGCTGCCATCCGCGGCTTTCAGAGCCGGCACAGGTGATGCTCGTACTGCAACTCGTTGGCGGCTTTGGCTCTCGAGAAGTTGCGAGCGCGTTCGTTAGCAGCCCCGCCGCAGTTGAGAAGCGTTTGAGCCGCTCCAAGAAGACGCTGGCGGAATCGGGCGTGCTCTTCGATATCGCCGACGCAGCCGACTTTGCCGTTCGGCTCCCCGTCGTTCAGCGGGCCCTGTATCTGATCTTCAGCGAAGGTTACCATGGCGCGTCGGCCCACGCCGTCGTTCGCACCGACTTATGTCGCGAATCGATACGGCTCACGCGGCTGCTCGCCGAACATCCGTTGGGCGCGGTGCCATCTACGTTAGCGCTCTGTGCGCTCATGTACCTCGATGCCGCGCGCTTGCCGGCGCGTCTCGACGCTTGGGGCGACTTAAGCTCGTTGTTCGATCAAGATCGTTCGCGTTGGGATCGCGCGATGATCGACGAAGGCCGGGCGTGGCTCGAACGCTCGGCAACCGGCACCGAACTGAGCCGCTATCACGTTGAAGCCGCGATCGCCGCGGTTCACGCCGGCGCGACGCGCTTCGAAGTGACGGATTGGACGGCGATCGTCTCGCTCTACGACACATTGATGGAGATCGCGCCCTCGCCGGTCGTCGCGCTCAACCGCGCCATCGCCGTCGCGCAGCTGCGCGGACCTCAGACCGGACTGGAAGCGATCGACGCCGTGAACGGCCGCGATCGCCTGGCGCGGTATCCGTTCTATTATGCCGCCCGAGGCGAACTCGAGTTGCGCCGCAAGAACAATGCGATTGCGCGCGAGCACTTTGCGACCGCGCTTGCGCTGGCTCGCAACCCGGTGGAGCAGCGCTTTCTCAAAAAGCGCATCGACGCTTGCGCCTGCGGCGCGATCTGAAGGATCGCCGGGACTCTGGAGTTGGGAAGCAGGCTCGTGTCGAAGTGGGCCGATACCTCGGACACTAAACGAATAAAAGGAGCTCCCGTGAAAAGCCAAATCAGATTCTTTTTGCCGATGCTGGCGGTACTCGCTGCCGCGGCATGTAGCACCGGCGGCACTTCGAACGTGCCGTCGTCGCCAAGCCAATCAAGCGTTTCGACTGGGTCCATGCCGCAATGGCAGGCGAAGCACCTCGCGCACCGGGCTTGCCCCGACGCCCCGCTGGGATATATGCACTGCGACGTCTTGATCGAGTCCAAGACCGGTGCCGGCCCCAACGTCGAAGGGTTGACTCCCGCAAATTTCGAGGCGCGCTACAACCTGCCGTCTACGAAGGATGGGGCAGGTCAGGTCGTCGCGATCGTCGACGCGTTTGACAACCCGAACGCCGCGACGGACCTAGCCGCCTACCGCACCGAGTTCGGCCTCGGAAAGGCGAATTTTACCAAATATAACCAGCTCGGCCAGACGAAGAACTACCCGCAGGGTAGCTCGGGTTGGGGAGTTGAGGAAGACCTCGACATTGAAATGGTTTCGGCAAGCTGTCCGAAGTGCACGATCTATCTGATTGAATCCGACGACAATAGCGGAACCAATCTCTACGATGCAGAGATCGAAGCCGTGAAATTAGGCGCCGGCATCGTCAGCAACAGCTGGGGCGGTGGCGCGGGATCTTCGTCCGGGGGCGCGTTTGCTACGAAGGGAATAACGTATCTCGCGAGCGCCGGTGACGGCGGTTACGGGATGCAGGATCCGGCCGATTATCAAACCGTCGTTTCCGTCGGCGGCACGTTTCTCAATGTCAGCAGCGGGTCGAAGTTCATCGAAACCGTCTGGCCCGACAGCGGCGGCGGCTGCTCCGTTGTGAACAAGCCTTCGTGGCAACACGACAAAGGTTGTACTTTGCGAACAGGTAACGACGTTTCGGCGGTCGCATGGAATGCCGCCGAGTACGACACGTATGGCAACTCCGGCTGGTTTACGGTCGGCGGGACGAGCGTGTCCTCACCGCTAGTGGCCGGCATGTTCGCCTTAGCTGGGAACTCTAAAAGCGAGTACGGCGGCGAAAAGCTCTGGAAACTGAAGAAGGACGAACTCCGGAAGGATTTTCACTACATCAAGGATGGAGAACTTGGGGGTTGTCCCACGAGCTTGCAGGGCACGTATCTGTGCGATGCCGGAACCAAGCAGTTCGGACAATACTCGGGACCGTCGGGTTGGGGCACGCCCAACGGTATCGCCGGTCTCTAACTGAACTTGCACGAGTGGGCGACGCGACCGAACGTCGCCCACTCGCAAATGAGCGGCTCGAGCCGTCAGCGCGGAGGATGCTATGAAGCGGCGCATTCTGGCGTTAGTTCTCGCGGCTTCGCCGCTGGTTTCGTGCGGCCGTTTGGGCCTGCCGAGTGCGACGGGCGGAGCGCCGATTGACGCGCAGGGGCAGGTTACGGCTGAGCGTGTGCCGGTCGTCGGAGGCTGCCGAATCTTTCCCGAAAACAACCCGTGGAACACCGACATCTCGAAGTATCCCGTCGATCCGCTTTCGGCGCGCTACATCGCCGCACTGCCCGGCAACCTTCATCCCGATTTCGGCCAAAATCCACACTGGGGCTTTCCGATCAACGTCGTGAGCCGCACGCAGAAGAAGGTGCCGGTGCGCTTTCACTACCGGTCACAGAGCAATCCCGGGCCGTATCCAATCCCGCGCAACGCGCAGATCGAAGGCGGGCCCCACTCGACCGGCGATCGCCACGTGTTGGTTCTGCAACAAGGCACGTGCAAGCTCTACGAGATGTTTGACGCCTATCCGATCGGCCACGGAAAGAGTTGGCGGGCCGGCTCGGGCGCGATCTTTGCACTCGATACCAACAAGCTGCGTCCAAACGGCTGGACCTCCGCGGATGCCGCGGGGCTGCCAATCATACCCGCTCTGGTGAAGTGCGCCGAGGTCAGGACAGGAGTCATCAACCATGCATTGCAGGTGACCTTCGAGGAAACGCAGGCGGGGTATATTCATCCCGCGACCCACTATGCCAGCGACAGACGGGCTAAGGACCTGGCGCCGATGGGGTTGCGCTTGCGGATGAAGGCATCGTACGATATCTCGCACATCAATGGGCAGGCGCACGTGATCGCCGTCGCGATGAAAAAATACGGGATGTTCGTCGCGCAGAACGGCTCGAACTGGTACTTCGCGGGCGAAGGCGGTCGTCAATCGTCGTGCTGGAACGACAGCGATCTCGATCAGCTCAAGAACATCCCCGGCGCGGCCTTCGAGGTCGTCGAAACCGGACGAATCTTGCGCAAATCATGATGTTTTGTCCGCGCTGCAATAATCCCAGCAGCGATACCGAGAAGTGTACGAAGTGCCGCACGCGGCTCAAGACTCTGGAGAGCGCGAAGCGCCGAGGCTGGGTCGCGTTTGGCGCTGGCGTCTTTTTGGTTGTATTCGTCTCGGCGGTCTGGATCTGGGTCGATCGCCTCATGGCGGGTCAGACCGCTCCCGGAGCGGCCGCCTTTGTCGGGCGGCTCAACGTCGTGTTCGTGCTCATCATACTCTGCGGCGCGCTCGGAACGTTCAACGGTTGGTTTCAGGCCCACTCGGGCCGGACAAACCGCGCGATCGCGTTTGGGATCCTCATCGTGTTTGCCATTGCGTTGTTCATCGCGTACACTGCCTCGAACGCCTACAGCGCCGCCTAGGGTTCTCAAAGAATCAAACCGCGATAGGAGGCGGCCGCTTGGCTACGAAGGGGCCGGCCGAATGGAGGGTCCTACACTATGAAAGTTTCTAACCGAGTCTACGCCGCGCTGGCCGTGCTGCTCATGGCGACCGGGGCAACCGCCTTTGGCGCCACGGCGAAGGTAGAAGGAACGCCGGTTCCCATGACTCCTAAGCCCGATATGTCCGGGCTCAACTACTTGATCGGCACTTGGCAATGCTCCGATTTGAGTTCTCGCCGGCCGGGACCGTTCAGCGTCACGCAGGTCTTCTCAATGGACCCGAGCGGCTATTGGATCGTGCGCGACGACACGACGCACAAGGCGTCCTGGATTCCGAGAGATTTCCACAGCCAAGCCAAAATCACGTACGATGCGCAAGCGAAGCGCTGGGTTATGATAACGACCGGCGACACGGGAGGCTACAGCGTGGCTACGGCTCCGATGGCGACAGGCATGAAGAAAACCTGGACGTACGCGATCCAGACGAAGGCGCCGGACATCGCTTCGTACGCGCCGCTCGTCTATGTCAAAGTGAGCGACACGAAGAAGACGATGACCACGTCGTTCACCGAAACGAGCGGTCGCGTCGTCAACGTCAAGGAGACCTGCACGAAGTCCTAGGTTCCTCAGCCGGTCACGGGCCGGCGCTACCGGACGCTGAATGAAGGTGGGTTTCTTCGAGCGGCCCGACCCTCGATTAATCCGAAGCGCCGACCCAACTCCGCCCGCGGCAATCGCCGCTGCGCTGAAGCGGCACGCGTTGGCGTTCGCCGTCTGCTTGCTCGGGATCGCGAGCGCATATGCCGCGACGGTCGAGCGGGGACTGCACGCCACCGCTGTGACGCGCGGCACCGTCGGCGTGAGGGGACTCGACGCTCCCGTCACGATCGCGCGCGACCGGCGTGACATCCCGCATATCAGAGCCGCAAACGACCACGATCTCTACTTTGCCGAGGGCTACGCGCAGGGCTCGGACCGGCTCTTCCAGATGGACTTGAGCCGTCGCTACGCGTACGGCCGGCTCGCCGAAGTATTTGGTACCAAAGCGCTCGGAATGGACAAAGCGCAGCGAGCGGTAGATATCGACGGCATCGCCGAGCGCCAGCTGCGGGCGCTTGCACCGAACGATCGCGCTGCGATCGTTGCATTTAGCGAAGGGGTTAATGCGGCCGCGGCGTCGCAACCGCTGCCCGTCGAGTTCCGCATGCTGCTGTACCAGCCCGCGCCGTGGACGCCGAAGGATTCCCTAGCAGTCTCCATCGTCGTCTCGCTCGAACTCGCCGATTCGTGGCACGACGTATTCGCGCGCGATGCCGTTTGGCGGGAGCGCGGGCCTCGCTGCTTCGATACGCTCTTCCCGCTGTCGGACGCTCGGTACGACGTCACGATCGACGGTGCGCGGAACGCGCGGCCTGCGCCCGCTCGTCCGAGCGACTGCAACGCAGCGGAAGTTTCCGTGCGGCCGCAGCGCAACGCAATCGGCAGCAACGCTTGGGCCGCGGGTTCGGGACGGACCGTCGACGGGCATGCGCTGATTGCAAACGACCCACACTTGATCTTGACGATTCCCGGCATCTGGTACGTCGTCGACGTCGAATCGCCGCAAATGCACGCGGCGGGCGCGACGATTCCCGGAATTCCGGGCGTCGTTCTCGGGCACAACGCGCGTCTCGCGTGGGCGTTGACGAATGCCGAGATGGCGACGATCAGCGTATTTCAGGCCGGTCATCTCAACCGAAGATTTTGGGTGACGGAGCGGTTTCGCGTGCGCTTTGCGCGCGACGTAAGCGCGTCGTACTATCGCACGCCGGGCGACTTCTCCGTACCGAACGACCATTCGAGCTCGGCGGTTGCCCTCGTGCGTTGGCCGATCTACGCGGAGAAGCATTCTACGATTGCGACGGTGCTGGCGCTAGATCGCGCGCCGGATATCAATACCGCATTACGGATAATCGCGAACTACCGCGGGTCGCCGCAGAACTTCATTCTCGCCGATCGCAGCGGGCGGGTCGCCTATCACGTCGCGGGGCTCGTCCCCGACGATTCGGCGTGGGGGCGTTACGTCCACCCGGCGCGCGATTTGCTTGCGAGCTTCCCGCCGATCCCGTTCGCGCAGCTTCCACGAGAGGATCCGGCCGGCGACTCGATCTTGGTCTCTGCAAATAATAAGGCGTATGCGCCAGACTATCCATTCCGCCTGTCTGCTCAGTTCGAACCGCCGTACCGCGCTTATCGTATCGCGCAGTTGCTCCATGGGCGTCCAAGGTACGACGCCGCGTATTTTGCGCGGATGCAGCTCGACACGCTGTCGCCGATCGATCTAGAGATCGCGCGCGACGTGGTGCGATTTGCCCGCGCGCATCCCGAGCAGGAACCCAGAGCGGACGTGCTCGCGGTGCTCGGGCGATGGGACGGACGCTTCGAACCGGATTCGCGGGCGGCCGCGCTCGAGCACATACTTCGGGGGTCGGTGCTCGGAGATGCGCCCGAGTTTAGCGCGAGGCTCGAGGAGCTGCGCGGCGTCGACGACGCTGCGGCGCGCGACCTAGAATCGGACCTGGAGGGGTGGTTTTCTTTTGCGTTCGAACAGCGCCGCGCGTGGCGTGAGGCCGGGGGCATGCGTATCGAGCATCCGCTGGCGCCGATGAACTTCGCCTTTCTAAATGGTGCGTGGCTGCCCGGTGCGGGAGACGAGTACACAATTCGCCTGCAGGAGCCGGGATTTGCGCAGAGCTTGCGAGCCGTGTGGGACGTCGGCGATTGGGATCGCGGCGGGATTGCGATTCCCAGCGGCGAGTCGGGGGAACCGGGCTCGTCACACTACACCGATCTCACGCGCGCCTGGGTTGCCGGCGATCTGCAACCGCTTCCGTTCGGCGCCGCCGCGGTCGCGAAGAATGCGACCGCCACGCTCGTGCTCCGACCACGGTAAAGCGCGCCGCGCTTTCCCTAAAACGCGTTTTGAGCGATCGGCGGATCGGCGGTCGTATTCGGGATAAGCAATAGAAAGTCGTAGCCGTAGACCATCCGTGCGTACTCCTTGTCGGCGATCCCGGCTGCGGAGAAGTTCTTGCGGAGCAGGCGAAGGTCGTAGAGCGCCGGCGACGTGCCCGTCGCGTGGACGAATGGCGTGAGGAAAGCGAAGATGTCGTGGTCTTCGTCGCCGAGCTTATAGCTCGCGTCAGCCCAGGGTTTGCCGATCCCGGCGAACCTGCTCTGTTTGCCCTCGGTCCCCAAGACTAGGATGTTGACGCAGCGCAGCCCAAGTCCGTCAGCGATTTCGCTGACGTAGTTTCCGAGGTCGAGATTGCTCAACGGGTTGAGCCCGCGGTAGAGATGCTCGCCGCCGAATTTGAAGAAGATCTTGGGCGGCCGTGCGTAGGCGCCGGCCGCGTTGAGATACGCGACCTGCGTCTGTTTCATGAGGAGGGCGCGATCTCGATTGGACTGCGCGGCGAGCGAGTTGCAACAGTTTGCATAGATGTTGCGCGTCGCGATCAAACCCGCAACGAGCTGTTGCGAACGAGCGTTGCCGTCTTGCTTGAGCGATGCCTCGAGCGCGTGCAGCGAGCTGGGATCGACTTGAAGCAAGAACATCTGGCCCGGGTCGCCGCTCTGCGCCGCTTTGGCGTAGTCGGCGGCATCCTGCGCGAGCATCGCGCGGATCAGCGCGGTGGAGTGCGGCCCCGGGCGTTGCGCGAGGATCGATTCGAGCAGGAGCTTCGACGCGCCCATGAGCTCTTGATCGAGACCCCAGAGCCGCAGCGCGCCGCGGGTTGCGCGAGTTGCGCCTGCCAGGAAAGCATACTCGTCTTGCCAGCCGTAGAACGCCGTGGTTCCACCGTGAGCGCTTTCGAACGTCGCGTACTGCGCCCGCCCGCCCGAAGACGCGAGCCAGCCACGCATTTTGGCAGCGAGCACCGGTCCCGTCTCGATTGCGACGGTGTCAAACCCGCGCGGCGCGAGCGTCTCGAAAAGGGCACCAGAAAACTGCGCGATCTCGCGCGTTCCGTGATCTTCGCCAAGCATCACGAATTGCGCGCCGGCTAAAGCATCGCGCAACACGCCCGCTCCGGGACCTGCGAGTCTTCCGCCAGAAATCGAAATCGTGCTCCGGGCTGCCGAAACTCGGGCTGCCGCATCGGGCGCCGGCGAAGGTGAAGCTGCCGGGGACGCGGCCAGCAGCGCCGCGGCGAGCAGCGCGGCCGATGCGTGGGTCATGCGGCGTTGGTGCGTCACCTGCTCGCCGATACGCTCTAAGAGTCCTCTAATACTGCCGAGTGAGGCGTTCGGGGAACGTTGCGCCTCCACGCCACGTTACTTAGTTGTGAGGCGTTATGGTTCGCCGGTATTTCACAACGCGATCGTAGGTGCGTTCGATGCCCTGCCCATGTCCATCCGCAAACGGCTCGAACGTGTCGACTTTTTATGCGGCGTCGATCCCGTGTGGGCGGGGTTAACGTCCATCGAGACGAGTGACGACGGGCGGAGCCTTCGCGATATAGCGTACTGCGACTATCTTTACACCCAAAAGCATTTGCCGGCCGATCGCAGACGAACGACGATCGTCCTGCCCACCGAGCGCGCGGCGAACATCTGGACGATCAAGCACGAGCTCGGGCATGCCCTGCACGAAATCCTGGGCTGGGTTGGTCCGGTCAACCCGATTACGGAGTACGCGAGGACGAACGCCTACGAAGCTTTCGCGGAGGCGTTCTGCGCTTGGCGCGAACCACTATATTGCGGGAGAGACCTTCGTTGCGCGGACCCGCGCGCCGACGCATTTTTCGCGATGGTGTCGGCTTAAAATCGGGGCGCCCGGTCGGCAAGGAAGGAGGTAGGGGCCGACTTGCGGATTCTCTTTAGCAAAAGGAGTCCGTCAATATGCGCTCTCTTAGTATCGCCGCGGCTGCCATGGCGTTTTGTCTTGCCGCACCGGCTGCAGCTTTGGCCGATGGTACGGTCCGAACGTATTACATCGCGGCCGACGAGGTCACGTGGAACTACGCCCCAAGCGGGATCGACCAGGTCACTGGCAAGCCGTTCGACGAGATGGAGCGCCCGTATGCGGTCCACGACTCGGACCACATCGGCAGCGTTTATCGCAAAGCGGTCTACCGCGAATACACTGACGGCACTTTTCAAACGCTCAAACCGAGATTGCCAAGCGATGCGTACCTTGGCATTCTCGGCCCGATCATTCATGCCGAAGTCGGCGACGTTATCAAGGTGGTCTTCAAGAATCAAGCGTCGCGCCCGTATAGCATCCATCCGCACGGAGTGTTTTACGCGAAGAACTCAGAGGGGATGGCATATAACGACGGAAGCCCCGCGGCCGACAAGATGAGCGGCGCCGTCGCGCCCGGGCAAACGTATACTTACACGTGGCAAGTTCCGGAGCGTGCCGGGCCGGGCCCCAACGACCTAAGCTCGGTCGTGTGGCTCTACCACTCGCACGTTGACGAACAAAAGGACGTGGACTCCGGGCTGGTCGGAGCGATCGTCGTTACCGCTCGCGGCATGGCACGACCGGACGGAACGCCCAAAGACGTCGATCGCGAAGTCGTCACGCTCTATCGCGTCTTCAATGAGAACCAAAGCTGGTATTATAACTGGAACGTCGCCGCGTACGAGCCGGCGCTCAAGAAGTCGAAGCGATCGGAGTTCATCGGAGTCGACTCGAACGGTGCGCCGACGTTGACTGGACTAGGATTTGCCGACGGGAACTTCAAGTTTGCGATCAACGGCTACATTTATGCAAATGGACCGAAAATCACGATGGAAAAAGGACAACGCGTGCGCTGGTACGTGATCGACGTTGGCAATGGCTTCGATTTCCACACGCCCCATTGGCATGGTAACACCGTGCTGTGGAGCGGACAACGCACCGACGTTATCACCTTGATGCCGGCGCAGATGACGACCGTCGAAATGGTGCCCGACGACCCCGGCACGTGGTTGTTCCATTGCCACGTCGCCGACCACATGGACGCCGGCATGAGCGCCTACTATGAGGTGCTCCCTTAGTGCCCCCGGCTCGCGCCGTCCCCGGTTAAGGGGTGTACTCGAATACGGTCCCGACCCCGGCGCCGCTGCGGCCGCCCCATACCGTCGTGCCGTAGAGCGATCCGGCCATGGTGCTAAGAGTCGCATAAGGGACCCGGCCGCCGGGTCCACCCGGGAAACTATGAAGCACGCTTTCTGAGCCCGACGGCGATATCGTGTAGATCGTGCCTTCGTTTTTCGAGCCGCCGTAGGCCGTGGTGCCGTAAAGCTGGCCGCTCAAGACCGTGAGACCCCCAAAAGGCAATGCGCCGTCATTTTTCCCGCCGAAACTGTGGATCACGCTCTCCGATCCCGACGGCGTGATTGCGAAGACGGTTCCCTTTTTGTTTGCGCCGCCTTTCTGCGTGGTTCCATAGAGCGTTCCGCTCAGCTCCGCCAGCCCCGCGAAAGGATAAGCTCCGTCGGCTCCGCCCGTGAAGCTATAGAGCACGCTGTAATTCGAACCGCCGGGACTGACCGTAAAGATCGCTCCGTAGTTGTTCGCGCCGCCCGAGGACGTCGTGCCGTAGAGCATGTTGTTGACTTCGATCACACTCCCCAGCGGCAGCGCACCATCCGTTCCGCCCGTAAAACTGTGGAGCACCGCTTCGGTGCCGGAAGGGGTGATCGAGAAGACCGTGCCGGTTTCCGTTGAGCCGCCGTAATACGTTGTGCCGTAGAGCGTGCCGTTAACGCTCGTCAGACTCGCGCGCGGGTCGTTCCCATCTTTTCCGTCGAACTCGTAGAGCACGCTCTCGGACCCCGACGCTGTGAGGGCATAAACCGTTCCTTTGTTGTACTTGCCGCCTTCCTGCGTGGTTCCGTAAAGCGTGCCGCCGATATTAGCCAGTCCGGCATACGGCCGTGCACCGTTCTTGCCGCCAGGAAAGCGGTAAAGGACGGTCTCCGAGCCTGGCGTGCCGATTGAGTAAACGGTCCCGCATCCATGCCCCGGGTAGCACTCTTTGTTGGGAACTCCACCGAAGTTCGTCGCGCCGTAGAGCGTGCCGCTTACGCCCAGGATCCCGCCGGCGGGGATTATTCCCTGGTGTTGTTGCTTGAACACGAAGATCTGCTGGAACTTGGGCCCGCTGGTCGTTGGCTGACTCGACGCGGGGAGCGACGAAGTCGCGGGCATGCGCACGCAGCCCGCCAGAATGATGATACATAAAGTCGAACCAACTCTTCGCATGGCGGTTTTCTCCCGAATCGTACTGGCGGCGGTTATACCAAGCCCTTCTCTGATAGCATGCTGAGTCCTTGCCGCACAGCGTAGCGACCCGAGCCGCACGCTTGTATTGCGACACAAATAGCAACGCCGGCAGGGTGCTCGGAACTCTAACCGGAGAGGGTCGACGTCGGGGTAGGTGGTAGTACCTTCCCTGAGAAGGTCACGGGACAACGCCGGTCGCCTTTGTGCATCATCGTCAAATCGCTCCCAATGGAGGTTGTAACATGGCGCTTCGCCTTTTTCGATTTGTAATACCGGCAGCAGTGATACTCCTGGCAGCGTCGGCCTGTGGAGCACACGCGGTCCCACCAAGCGACGGAGTAAATCCGGCGCGGCAAATGTCGAGCGCCGCCTCGCACGGCGGCCGGCCGGCCGATACAACGTCGATTCTGAAGAAGCTCACGAAGAACGTCGTTATCGGATCGACCGTCGATGCCAAGAATGGCGACCAGGGACCGCGCGCGATTTCGGTCGTCCCCTGCAAATGCCATGGGGTGCTGACGAAGAACGAACTTCTCGTCTGCAACTTTGAGGACTCGAACGGAGTGGACGGCAACGGAACCACCATGGAAGCCCTCGACCCGGCGCCAAGCTCATCGCCGGTGCGCTTTTTCCAAAACGATGCGATTAAAGGCTGCGACGGAGACGCGATCAGTGCCCACGACGCCACGGTGTACGGCGCAGGGCTTTCCAGCGGCAAGATTGCCGTCATCAACAAGAACGGAGGATTGGCGAAAACTTACAGCGGTAAAACGATCACCGATCCGATCTCGGACGCCTCCTCCGATCCGCCGCAGAACTTTTCTCCGCTATACATCTATGGCGGCACGACGTTGGGCGGAGGGATCGTGAGCATCAGCATCGGGTTCTATGGAAACGGGCTGGCAACGCAAGTGGCCAAAGGCTTCGCGGTGAGCAAAGGACTGGGGCCCACGGGATTGCAGTACGATCCTGACAGCGATACCCTCTACATCGTTGACGGCGTAACCAATACGATCGTAGCTTTCTCGAACTCGAGCAAGCTGTTGGATAAGGACGAGATCGTCGTCGGGTCCGACGGAAAAACATTCCAGTGCAAGTATCCCAAGACTACCTGCGCGACGCTCGTTTACAGCGGATCGCCGCTGAACGCACCGATGGCATCCGCGTTGCTTCCCAACGGCAATCTCGTCGTCGCCAACACGCAGGGGACGGCCAATACGCTCGTCGAGCTGACTCCCAGCGGTCAGGTGCTCGACACGGAAGTGGTGGACACCAGCTCGACGCAAGGCGTTTACGGGCTTGCGGCCCGCGGGTCGAACGATTCCAATACGGTGCTCTTTTTTACCGATACGAATTCGAACACCGTTCACGAACTCGAGCCGTAAGAGTCCTAGCGCTGCGTACGTCGCAGCGCTAGCAATAGGTTTGCTGCATTTGGAGCGGGGCGTTCTGCAATAAAGAGCCAGAGGTCGCCGTCGGTGGTCAGCGTTCCGCGTGCGCGACGTGCGCGCGCGAAACGCTGCACTTCGTCTAAGCCTCCCAACAGCGCCCACCGAACGGGCGATGTGCCGAGCCTATCTGCGTAGTTCATATAGTCCACGACCGGTGCGGACGGGATTCCCGCGATTCGTTCGTGGCTATCGAAGTTCAGATCATAAACCCAGAAGTAGTCGCCGTAAACCAACTGGATGTGGCGTCGTGCCAGCACGTCGCACAGATGCAGCTCATTTGATAGTTCGGTTGTAAGCTCGGCACGCAGGGGGCTGCCGGGCAGACCATAGAGGAACAGGTTGGGAATCAGCAGGGCGGCGACGACCGCAACGGCCAGCGCCTTGCTCCAGCTCCACAGCGTCTCGATCCCCAGAGCGCAAAATAGCGGCACGACGACGTACAGCGGCGCGATATACCGGACCGTCCATCCGCGGCCCGTCCCCGCCTGCGAAGAGCTAAAGATGATCGCGCAGGCGCCCAGGACGAAGAGCAGCAGCAACCCCACGTCGCGCGAACGGTAAGGGCTCCTGAAAAAACCGGCTGCAGTGAGCACGTAGGCGACGATGAGGAGGGTCGTTTCCGACCACCACCCCGAGGATCGAAACAGAAGCTTTGGGAGCATGTAGGTCACGAGCCAAACGAAGTTGTCCCAGGCTTGAGCGATGCCTGGAGCCGGGCGTGAGGCCCAGTTCGCAGTGAACGACGGAAAACCGTGAATCACGTTCCCCGCCAGAAACGGCATCGCCCCAACGAGTGTGCCAAAAAGAGCTGGGACGGCTTCGCTAAGCATTACACGGTGTCGCTTTAGAGCAATCCAACCAATCGCGGGCAGCGCGACCATAAGCGTCTCCAGCGAAAACCAGATGCCAAGCCCCACGGAGAGCCCGAAGCAAAGGACTTGCCAAGGCGCAGCTTTATCTCGCCACAACGCCGCCAGCCACAGCGTCGCAGCGCACGAGGCCATGATCTCACCGTATGCCCACGGAGCATAGGTAACGGTCATGAACTGCTCCGAAGGCACGATCGCAAAAAGAAATGCCAAGCATGCGGTTTTGCGTCCAAGTATCGCTCGGAGAAACAGCAACGTAAAGATGAGATAGAGCGCACCCCACGTGAGTCCGGTCAAGGCCAAGCCGGTGCGGTGCGGCCCGAACGCATGGAAGTAGCCGGCAGCGACGTAACAACTCGCGGCGCTCAAGCGGTAACCGCCCGGGAAAAATATCGGGTACCGACCATCGGCGATGCGAAACGCGCATAAGCCCGATAGCACGGCATCCGAGTCGATTTGAAACATCGCGAGCGGAAAGTATAAAGCCGCTCTTATTAATAGGCCAAGCGCCAACAACGCGACGCCGATCGACGACCACACGCGGCCGGACTCCAAGGCGAACGTTGCTCCGAACTACGCTATCGTATGCGAGGTTTCGTTTACCAGGAGATCACAACGAGCCCATCGCCGACCGGTGCCCCTCCCTGTATGTTTTTGACGTTCGAAGCCTTCTTTTCGATAAACGACGATCCGCCGCCGCCACCACCACCGCCGCCCCAGTCGCAGTAGCCATACTCGCCATAGTAGGTTGAGCCGCACTTAGTGTCGGAGCCGCCGCCACCGCCGCCACCATAATAGCCGCCACCGCCACCGCCGCCGCCGCCGTCGTCGGCGCCGTCGGCGCAGCCATTCCCGCCGCTGCCGCCCCTGTAACGTGACCCGCTTTCGCCCGCCGCGCCAGAACAGCTACCGCTGCCGGGGCTGCCGCCGATTCCTCCGTTCTTATGCGTGCCGCCGTCGCCGCCATCCCCACCCGATTCCCCGTAGTATCCTCGAAAGCCGTTGGCGCCGCCGGCAGCTGTGCTACCTCCGCCGTTACCGCCAAAACCGGATGAGCCGCTGCCGGCCGGTAAAATCGCGTTTCCGCTGCCATAGGTGTTGTCTCCCGAAGGAGCGCCCGCTCCCCCGGCGCCGCCCGCATCCACGATGCGTTCCCCGGTACCGTCAACGCGCACGTCGGACGCGCCCCCACCCGCGTAGCTGGCGTAACTGCCCGAACCGAGGCCGCCCCCGCCGCCGTTAAAGCCTCCATTGCTGCCGCTTCCGCCGACGAAGACTGCCAACAACTCGTGAGGGGTCACGGTGACGGTGGCCGTAACCAAACCTCCAAGGCCGCCTATATAACCACTGTTGCCGCCACCGCTCGCACCGTCAGCGGTGATTGTGATCGTTTCAACGCCCGCCGGTACGGTGAACAGCTGCTTCTCGCCCGTGTAATGAAAGGTCTTTTTCTGCCCTGTCCTTGCGCTCGGATCATTCGGGGCTGGCACGCTCGGACCAGATTGAGTCGCGCAACCCGAAAGAATCAGCGCGAACGTTACGCATGTCAATACAGCCACTCGTTGACGGCCAAAACCTGTGAAGTTCATGCCTCTGGCTCCTTACCGGACCACCCGTTCGGCGTGGGCCTGGTGCTTCCGCCCGATGCCTGCGCAGGGAAACCCCGCAAGCGTCGAACGGCTTATCGTCAAGCAACATGTCGCAGAATCTCGATCGTTTCTGTTTAATCACCTTATGCGCCGTCGCCGGAGTATTTGCCGGCTGCAAGGGGCCGGCGCCGGCCGCGTTCGACGTCATCCCCCAACCGCACGAAGCGGTGCGCGTGCGCGAAGCGGTGCGCGTAAGAGAATACATCCGCCATGTCGTGATCCTGATACAAGAAAACCGCAGCTTCGACAACTTATTTGCGACCTACCCCGGCGCCGACGGTACGCGATACGGGATGATGAAAACCGGATCCAAGGATGTTCGCGTCGCTCTTAAGCCCGTCGCTCTCGACGGCGTATGCGACTTCGGCCACGGGTATGGAAACTACCTCACAGATTACGGCCGCGGCGCGATGGACGGTTTTAGTTTGGAAGGCGGCAGCAATAAATGTCCCGGTCCCGCCGGGAAGAAGCCCTATCAATATGTCCGGCCATCGCAAATTCGACCGTACTGGGCTATCGCCGATCAATACGTTTTGGCCGATCACTTATTTACGACGCAAGGCAGCGGAAGCTTCACGGCTCACCAAGACTTGATTGCCGGAGGCACCACGATCGACGCGATGCAGACCGAAGCGTTGGTGGATTTTCCCACGCACATGCCGTGGGGTTGCGACGCACCCGCGGGAACCGTGACGTCCCTTTTGATCGCCGGCAGCCCTCCGAAATATGAATCCGATGCCGGGCCATTCCCATGCCTAAAGTATTCGACGCTTCGCGATCTGCTCGACGCACGATCGGTTACGTGGAAGTACTACTCTCCGCCCGAGCCGCATGGGACGGGGGCGCTTTGGGACGCTTTCGATGCAATCAAAGCCGTTCGCGAAGGTCCCGAATGGCACACAAACGTCACGCACCAGCCCACCGTTATTTTCAGCGACATCTCCGGCGGTACGCTGCCGGCCGTCTCTTGGGTCGTGCCCGACGACGTCAACTCGGACCATCCGGGAGATGCCTCGGATACGGGCCCCTCGTGGGTTGCGAGCATCGTCAATGCAGTCGGCGAAAGCAAGTATTGGGATTCGACGGCCGTGATCGTCGTGTGGGACGATTGGGGCGGTTTCTACGATCACGTGAAGCCGCCGTTCTTCGATCGATTGGGGGGCTTGGGCTTTCGAGTCCCTATGCTGATCGTTTCGCCATTTGCGCGCGAAGGAAAGTCAAAGCGCGGTTATATTTCGCATACTCAGTACGAGTTCGGCAGTATCTTGAAGTTCGTAGAACACATTTGGGGACTGGGGAGCCTGGGCACGACCGATTCGCGCGCAGCCAATATCGTCGACTGTTTTGACTTTGCACAGCACCCCCGGACGTTTAATCCAATTCCCACGATGTATTCACGGCAGTATTTTCAGAAGCAACGGCCGTCCTACGAACCCGTCGATTCCGAGTAGGGGCTCATCCGAGTTACGCTGCGGAGCGTTCAACAAGTATGCGTCTCATGATCTTTGCGGTTCTGGCTTTCGTGGCCGTCGGGATGGTCGAACTGGTGCAGAGTTTGCCGGGCGGCGAACGGGGTCTGCTCCTGTTTGAAGAGGCTTGTCCCATTCATAGCAGTCAAAACTAAACCCGAGCTCCGGCCTCGGTGTATCGTCTACCCTTTGGCTGCCAGCGCACGCAGCGAGGAGTCGAAACCATCATTGGACCCATACCAGTCACCGCGGCCGGACGGCGTCAGATCGAAAAGATGCCAAACGGAACAGAGCAAGTCGATCCCGCGCTCGCGGTCCTCGAGCATGGGATGGGCCGTGTAGACGTGGCGCACCTCGTCACCGTCCTTTGCGAAGACGACGATCGTCGAATCTGGATTGCCGTCGGCGTCCTCGGCGTCGATGGCACGCGCGAACGCCGAACCATCGTCCGAAAGCAGACGCAGGCGGTGCCACTCGCGGTGGGCGCCCCAAGCTTGTAATTTATCGACCGGCGCGCGCGATGCGATGACGAAGTTTTCCCGCTCCGTCACGTGGGGCGCAATGCCGTTAAATCCGTCGATCCAGAGCGAGCACATCGGACAGAAGCTATCGTCTTTCGCCCAGTACATCAGGTGATAGAGGATCAAGTTGGGCTTGCCGTCTGCGAACAGCTCGGACAAACGAACGCGCTTGTCGCCTTCGATGAATTCGTAGTCGGGGACGACCGGGCCAGGCGGCAGGCTGCGGCGCATCGCCGCGACCTCTTCGATCCGGTTGCGCAGTTCGATCTCCGCGCTTCGCAGTCGATCGCGCGCCTGACGATACGCTTCGCCGGTACCCGGCATCAGGAGGCTTGAATCCGCCATGTCATTTCCTTTCGATCGGCAACGAGAATACCGTCCCACACCCGTCCGGGCCGAAGTCGTTATAACATGCTTCGCCGTTGCCACCCACGTTGGTGGTGCCGTAGAGCGTGCCGCTTACATCGATGAGGCCCGCAGTCGGGGTTTGGCCATTGGACGGGTAGCCCGCGAAGCTGTAGAGGACGGTTTCCGCGCCGGAGGTCGTGACTTTAAAGACCGTGCCGACATTCGCACTCCCACCTTGGCCGGTGGTGCCGTAGAGCGCGCCCTTTACATCGAGGAGGCCCGCATACGGCTCGTTCCCGTCCCCGGAGTTATTTTTGAAACTATAGAGCACGCTCTCCGAGCCGGACGGCGCGATCTTAAAGACGGTGCCGATGTTACTCGTGCCGCCGTTAACCGTCGTGCCGTAGAGCGTGCCCTTTACGGCGGTCAAGCCCCCAAACGGGAATTCGCCGTTGGCCGCTGTGCCGGGGAACGTGAAGAGCACGCGTTCGGTGCCGGATGTCGTGACCTTAAAGACGGTCCCGCAACCCGCGCCCTGGAAGCCGCTGCATGAACCCGTGCCGCCTACTTCCGTGGTGCCATAGAGCGCGCCCTTGAGGTTGATCAGGGCAGCGAGAGGGCTCGCACCGTCCGCACCGCCGGTGAAGCTGTGGAGAAGGCTCTCCTTGCCTGCGGTGGTGATCGTGAAGACTGTCCCGAGGTTGTCCGCGCCACCCTCTACCGTGGTGCCTAAGAGTGTACCGTTGACGCCGGTTAGGCCCGCTTGCGGGAAAGCGCCGTCCTTCGCGCCGCCTTTGAAGCTGTAGACGACGCTCTCTTTGCCCGACGTCGTGACTTTAAAGACCGTCCCGCAACCGGTTGAATAGCATCCCGAACCGCCGCCGCTTAGGGTGGTGCCGTAGAGCGTGCCGTTGACGTCGGTAAGGCCCCCATATGGATTAACGCCGTCGGTCGTCCCACCGATAAAGGCGTGCAACACGGTCTCCTTGCCGGATGCCGTGATTTTAAAGACCGTCCCGAAGTTGTCCGCGCCCCCGTTGGTCGTCGTGCCATAGAGCGTGCCTTTGACGCTGACGAGGCCTGCGTACGGGAGTGCGCCATCTGCCCCCGATGCAAAGTCGTGGAGAACGATCTCCTTCCCGACCGGCCCTGCGCCCATGAAACCGCCGTGCAACTGCCGATGCGCGGTGGTGCCGGGGCTAGGGATTGCGCCCGTCTGCATGCCCGAGCAACCATCGACTATAAGAACAAAGGCTGCGACGCTGAGGATACGTCCGACAGATGGTAGCATGCGCACGAGTTTACGCCCAAGCCGCGGCATGCCCTGGCAAAGACGACCGATGGAACGGCGCTGTAGCTGCGGACCGCCGAATCAGCGATTGAACGGATGTTCGCTGATCCAATGAAATCCGCGATGTAAGAGCAAGAACTTCGATTCATCGACACGATGCAAGTCCGCGACGATTCGCCGCCTGCCGATTTGCCCCCAAAGTCGCAGTTGGTTCGGCGGCATCTGGATAAAGCGTAGAACGCCGGCGGAATGGGAGCTGTGGTAGCGCGAAAGCGTTATGGTCCGCCTGGCGGCGTTAGTCTTCTGGAAATAGTACTGCATCGATCCCTCGCGAGACTGCAGTGCCACGTAGCCGTAGTCGTCAAAAACCACCTGTTGCCAGTCGACGTTTGCGCGGCTGACGGACCAAACGCCGTAAAGGGCCGGACGGTCGGTCAGCGATGCCTGGTACTGCAACGAATTGAAGACGTCGATGCCGACCAGAAACGCGGCGAAAAGCAGTTGCAAGATGAGACCGGCAAGGTTCAGACGCCGGTTGACAAAGAAAGGTGGGTCGACCGTCAGCCGTGCGGCGCGCCTGAAGACGAAAAATCGGGCCAGATTAGCGAGATCGGGTCCGGCAAGGATGAGCGCCGCCACGAGAAGGTGGAATGAAAAGAGCTTGACGGGAACGTCGTAGCTCATGTTGAGCATAAAGACGTTGGTCATGACGGCCGCGCAGAGGAGGGCGCCGAGCGTGGTGAATCGCGGAACCAGCAGAAGAATCCCCGCGAGCATCTCTGCCGAACCGGCGAAGACGTTGTAAGCCTTCGACATTCCCATGAACGTCCAGAGCAGTCCCATGGGCGAGTGCTGCGCGTACGGCACGATCAGAGTCGACAGCAGCGGCGGCGGAAACTGTAACTGAATTACCTTACTCGCTCCGTAAGAGCACATAAACGCCCCGAGCCATAACCTCAAGTACAGACGCGACCAGCGATAGAGACGCTCGTAGTTTTGGCGTTTGCGATCGAGAACCGACCAAAGGACTGTCGCCAGGATTGCGATTACCAGGAAGCAGCCGACCAGAACCCAGTTATAGGTCGTGTCGCCGCTGCCGTTTTCAAAGATCGTGATCGGCCGGGGAAGGTGCAGCACGTGGAGCCCGACCCACGGAACTACGGCATGCCAAGAGCCGTAAACCCACTGGCCGGCTTGATCTGCGTACGGAATCCACATTAGTGGAAACGGAGCGCAGTAGAGCAAGAAGTACGTGAATGCGAAACGGAAGGCGATGCGCAGCGAAAGCGACCACCTTGGCACCGAACCTGCCCCGCTGGTCATGGCAATCCGTTATAGCGCGTGGCTGCGGGTTCCCCCGCCCCGCTCAGTAGCGGCTGCGATCGAGGTTACTTGGCTGGCGCGACCGTTCCGTCGGACCAATGAGAGACGGGCACCATGAAGATCGTTTCCGGCTCCGGCACGACACGGCGTGAGGTGTCGAGTACAACGGGTGACGCCGGCAAGTCCGCTCCCCAGCTTGCCCCGTTTTTTGAGCCATCCGTTTTCGGAGCGTAAAACATCAAGTGCGACAACCACGGCCCGACCCCATCGCCCAGATCGCCGTGCTTCGACATCATATACGACATGGAGCCCGGTTCGGGCACCGGCAGCTGCTTATCGGCAACCGCGGCCTTCGTGCGGTCGAGCATTTGCGATTTGGTCAGCCCCGAGAGCGCCATCTCCGTCCGTTGGAGCGTGTAGCGCAGAACGGTGCGCGCCGCAGCCGGGTTGTAACAAATTGGCCCGCGCATTTTCCAGTTCCAGAACTCGCTGGAGTCAAACGGCGACGTCCACGATCTTTCCACGACGCAGGTAAACCCGTTTGTGCCCCTTTCCGCGGCTTCGTAGCCGTGATGCCCGAGCACCAGGATGGTCGCGTGGAGGGATATCGCCGAGGGCGCGGCGCTTCGCGCCAGGTCGATTTCCGCTCGACGATCGCTCATGAGGTACCGGCTGAGCGGTGCCATTTGTTCGTAGGGCACAGTCCGGGTCCAGCCGGCGATGGGCCGGGCGACGGCAGTGACAAGGGCCAACATCATTGCAAAAGGGATGTGGCGCCGAATGGATTTCATGAAAACATACCTCCCGGTCGCGTTACTTGCTTCTAACAAGTGAAGGCATGCGATTGTGACGACACCTTTTATCCTCATCTCTATGCAAGACGGGAGTAGGCCGCGTCGAAAAATGGGCCTTGAATGGCCCCCAGTTCTCGCCCGGGGTTTCGCCTCTGCGTCTTTGCGATGGTTGCCGGCGCCTTGCACGCATGCGCGGCCCCGCCACGGTTTGCTTCGACAACGATCACGCCGCAGGAGTTGCTTGCCCACGACCGCGACGCCGCAGGAAAGTGCCTCGCGCCCGGGCTCTACCACTTCCGCTACCGCTCCGTCTCGAGCAGCGGGGACCTTGGGCGTTCGGATGCCTACGAAGCAGCGGGTGCGACCAGGTTAGGCGATTACCATCTAATCAGCGAGAGCCACGGCTTGCGAGTCGAGCGCGGACGACTCTCCGGTCGTTCGTGGGCGAGAACCGCTAATGGGCTCGTTTTGACGGATTCAATTCTGCCAACCGCGTTTGACCGTGTGCGTAGGGCGGCGCTTCACAGGCCGGACTCGCGGGTCCGCGTCCTGGGCATAACCACGACAACTCCGCACGAATACGTGCTCCAGATTAGGCCCAACGCTCGGATCGATCAGGAACAATATTTCGATGCCCGAACGTTCTTGTTACGCCGCATCGTCGCGCAGAACTACGACCGTGCCGTCGAAGTCCAACGATACTGGGGATACGTCGATGTCTGCGGGAAACCGGTCCCGTCACACGCAGAACTCTCGAGCAGTCTTTCCCCTCAAACCTCCGACTTCAGCTTGGTAAAGCACGAACGCCTGCCTTACGACCAACGTCTGTTGGCAATTCCTCAATCGAAAACGCCTTTTGTGCCGCAGCATACTCTCCCCGCGACGCTCAACTCGATGTTCGGGGATTCGGGCATCCTGATTCGCGTGGACATCGAGGGCACGCCGTACTGGTTCGAGCTCGATTCTGGCGCCACAGACATATTGATCGACCGCGACCTGATCCGGCGACTCGGCGGCCGCGAATTCGATAAATACACCGGTTCGAAGGGTGGGCCTGTCGAGTACTCGGTCGCGGTTCTACCTCGTCTCGACATCGGGCCGGTCTACTCTACAAACCTCGTCGTCACCGTCCTGAAGCACGACTATATCGCGCAGGGGGTCCACGTCGTCGGCATGCTGGGATGTGACTTTCTCGGAAGCCGGCCGCTCGCCATCGACTTCCGCAACCAGAGCGTGACGCTCCTAAACTCAGCACCCTCACCTGCGGATCGCCGTTGGACGGTCGTACAAACGCCACTGCATTCGGGGGTACCATCGCTGGACGTGCGGCTCGAGAAGCAAAGTGCGACGCTCGTCCTCGACCTGGGCTCGCCCTACACGACAATTAACGAAGACGTCTTTGACAAGATCGGCGAAAAGCTCACCCAGCTCGATGAAACCAAGCTTACCTTCATCGGCGGAGTGCCGCTCGACGCGACGCAGTACGTCGTGCCGCGGACCTCGGCGGGCAACCTGCAACTCGGGCCGCTGATTGCGACCGTTATTGCCGGCGGCCGTGGACAAGATCTCCAGACTGACGGTATCCTCGGCCGCGATGTCCTAAAACATTACCGGCTGGTCTTGGACTACGCGCACGAGCGGACGTACTTTCAGCGCTATGCGACCGACGAGGAGCCGTAATGGACCGACTTCGCGGTCGGCGGGGTCGACCCGTCGCGGCGTTGAAAGCTGCGAGACCTGTGAGCGAGTCATGAGCGTATATCGCGATGGGTTGTTAGACGCTGAGCGGAATGGACTAGCAGCATTCGAGGCGATGGAGCGGTGGGTGAGCCGGCCGCCGGAGGCACACGACGACACGACCGGCGCGGTGCTGGAAGGTTACGCGCGGGACTTGCGCGAGAGCCGCGAACGATTGTTAGAGCTGCTGGCCGATCACGGTATCCGCGACGACATCGCTGAGGCCCTTGCGAAGAACGAACGATATCACCGCAGCCTAGGACTGTCGATTCGAGATAAGCCGGAGCCAATCGAACCGGATGATTAGCCTGCGGCGTCGGCCACCTCAAACGAGCGTATTTCCTCGACGAAGGCGGTACCGTAGCGCTCGAGCTTGACGTCACCAACACCACCGATCTGCCGGAACGCTTGCAGCGTCACCGGTTGGCGCGAGCACAGCTCGCGTAAGGTCGCGTCGGAAAAGACGACATAGGGCGGAACGCCTTGATCGTCCGCCAGGCGCTTGCGCAGACTGCGCAATCTCTCGAACAGTGCATCATCATGGACGGTAGGCAGTGCCTGAAGCCGCCGGCTGCGACGCTTCTCGGCCTTGGCGACGAAGCGTGGCATGGCAAAAGCGAATGCGCGGTGCTCTTTGAGCGCCCGCAATCCTTCTTCGGTTACGAACAAGGTTCGATGTTCGGAGTCCTGGTCGATGCAGCTAGTCCGAATGAGCTCCGAGAGCAGCGCCATCCATTCGCCTTTACTCTGCTCGGCACCGATTCCGAAGGTCGATAGGCGATCGTGCCCCCATGCTATGACCTTTTCGGTCCGCTTTCCGAGCAGCACGTCGACGATGTGGTGCGCACCGCTGGAAAATCCGCTGTACTCGCGCACGCGATAGATGCATGAGAGCGCCTTTCGAGCGATGTCCGTGCCGTCGACTTGCTCCGGCGGTTGCTGGCAATTATCGCAGTTGCCGCACTGTTGGGCAACTGCGTCCTCGCCGAAATAGCGCAACAGGTGACTGCGCCGGCAGTGCGTCGTCGCTGCGAAATCGAGCATTTGTCGCAGAAGGCGCTCGGCCTTTTCGCGTTCCTGCGAATTCTCTATCTGACGGATGAAATGGCGCTGCTTCGCCGCATCGCCTGCGCTGAAGAAGAGCGCACAATCGCTGGCGAGGCCGTCGCGACCGGCGCGCCCGGTCTCCTGGTAATAGCTTTCGACGTTCTTGGGCAGATCGTAGTGTACGACGTAGCGCACGTTAGGCTTGTCGATGCCCATGCCGAAGGCGATCGTCGCACACATGACGCGGATCTCATCGCGAATGAATAGCTCCTGGTGGCGAGCGCGCTGCAGCGGCAGGAGGCCTGCGTGGTAGGGGCGAGAGGAGATCCCGGCCGCGGAAAGCTTCGCCGCCAGCTCTTCTGCGGAGTTGCGGCTCTGCACGTAGACGATGCCGCTCTCGTTGGCACGGGCCGTACACCAAGACAGCAGTTGTTTAACGGCGTCCGCCTTTTCGAAGACGGCATAACGCAGATTCGGCCGGTTGAAGCTTGCAACGAATCGGCGCGGCGTCCGCAGCTCGAGGAAGCGCTCGATGTCGTCGCGCACGCGCGCCGTTGCGGTCGCGGTGAGCGCCAAAATCGGAATGTCGGGGTAACGCGATCGCAGGGATGCGATCTGGCGGTACTCGGGGCGAAAGTCGTGACCCCATTCGCTGACGCAGTGCGCTTCGTCTACCGCTACGCGGCGCAAGCTCCAGTGCTCCAAGCGGGCGAGAAACCCCGCCATCACGGTGCGCTCCGGAGCGACATACAGCAGCCGGTACGCACCACGGTCGAGCGCTGCCAGCCGCTGCGCGGCCTCCGCCGGATCGAGCGAACTGTTGAGAAAGGTCGCCGGAATACCGTTGGCTTCGAGCGCATCGACTTGATCCTTCATCAACGCGATCAGCGGCGAGATAACCAGCGTGAGCCCTGGCTCGAGCAGTGCCGGCAATTGATAGCAGAGCGATTTTCCGCCGCCGGTCGGCAGGAGCGCCACGACATCGCCTCCAGCCATCGTCGCCTCTACGATCTCGCGCTGCAGCGGACGAAACGCCTTAAAGCCGAAGTGATGGTTGAGTGCTTCGTCGAGGGTCAGGATGCGGCCGTGGTCTACTTCATCTTGCAAAGGGGCCTTCGCCATTCAAATGCATGTTTGCATAAAGTTATTTCCCTAACGTTTCGCAACGATTGGAAAACCCCGTTGTGCGGTCCGTTAGAAAATGTTAGGCAGGCCTACGGTGCCGGATCCGATTTGCAACCGGCCGGCGGGATGACGTTTGCGTTCCTCGACAGCGATGCGGTTGCGAGGCGGTTGATTGAGCGCGCAGGGTGCTAGTCTTCCATTCGGTGGCTTCGACCTCGCACTTCGCCGCCGTCGCCTTGGCTGACGATTGGGCTTTCGGAATCCCCCGGCGTTTCCTGAAAGTCGCCAGTATCCGGAACAAGAGACTCAGCTTCGTCTGCGACTTCCTTGCCATCGAGCAAGAGACGAACACTGCCAGTGTAGTTTTCGGGGTATGCGGCCAGCGCGATTGCGGTCGCCCCGTTGCTCATAATAACGCGATCGCCTTTTGCGAGGGGCCTCGAAAGGCCAGAGGTGTTTTCATTCATGGAGTCTCCTTACCCACGGCCGCGATTCCGTTAATCGAATCGACCTTCTCCGAGAGCATTCGCAGGAACTTAGAGCGAACCGAAGTCCACCACGATCTCATCAAGACCCGGGAACATGTTCCCTGCCTACCCTGAATACGGCTGTCCTCTGCCGGGTTGTAGTTCCGCTGTGCTGGTACCTCACGGCCCGAACGCTAGCGCATCCGGTACGCTCCCTCCCTGGGAGATTGTGCGCAGCAGCGAGGTTTTGCCCGGACGGTATCCCGTCACGGTCCAATTGTATTCGAGGCCTTATCCTGCGTTCGCAACCTGTACCGCTGGTAGTTTCCATTCACCGCTAATAGCGGACTGCTCCGGCCAATAGATCCGCAGGATCATAAAGAACGGTCCCTGGAATTCATAGGTGCGGGAACGGCTTTCCTTCGAATATCGTTCCCCAAATCGATATGTCAGCGAGCGACGCTGGATCAACGCCGTAAGGGTCTTCAGCGAGGACCGTAAAGTCTGCGCGTTTTCCCGAGGATACGCTTCCGATTTCATTCTCGAGTCCGAGCACAAAGGCGGCATCGACCGTAATAGCGCGGAGCGCTTGATCGAGCGTCAATCGCTCACTTTCGGCCAACTGCGCGCCGTCTGCCGTGCGGCGGGTAATGGCGATTTGTGCCAGACGCAACGGCTGGGCTGGCGCCATCGCAAAGTCCGAGTGCAACGCGAGGGGAATGCCGGAGCGCGCAACACTGCCAATACGTACCATCTTGGACGTGCGGTCGCGCCCAAGAGCTCGTTGAAGATATTCGTCACCCATCTCGTACATGTAATACGGGTTGGCGGACACGATGGCGCCCAGGCGCGCCAGCTTTCGCACTTGCTCATCGGTGCCGTAGCCAAAATGCTCGATTGTAAAGCGATGATCGATGCGAGGCTTTGCATCTTGCAGCACTTGCAGAGTGTCCAGTACCATCTCGAGCCCCGCATCGCCATTGGTGTGGACGTGAAGTTGATACCCGGAGTTCCAAAACGTAGTTGCTAGTTGCTCGAATAACGAAACGGGCGTCATCCATTCGCCGTGGTGGCCGTCGATGTAGCCGGCGCCCCCAATTTGCATCCCGAGCGAATAGAAAGCGCCGTCCGCGAACAGCTTGATGTGACGCCCGAAGCGCAAACGGTGAGTGTTGCGCTGCGGCAGCGCGTCGGCCCACGCCAGAGCTTGCTCTGCCCCGAGCTTCATGGTCGGCGTCTTTGCATCGGCGACAAAGAAAGTACGGAATGGGACGTCGTCGCGATCGAGCACCGCCTGGGGTCCGAGCCATTCGAGGTCCGGATCGGTGATGCCGAACGACATCTCGGCAATCGTTGTGATTCCGCCGGAGCGAACGACGTCGCGTGCGCGCGCCACCCCGGCGAGGAAGCGGGTGCGATCGAACATGTACGGCGCGAGCTTTGCTGCAGCAAGCTCGACCATGCCGGATTCCCAATAGTGGCCGGCGGCGTAGTCCACGGACGAATGCGAGCGGGCCTCTTCTTCGGTGAGCTTCCAGCGCTGCAGTGCCGCCGTATTGAAGAACATTTCGTGTGCCGAGCGGTGCCAGACGACGATCGGTCGGGAGGCAGAGACTGCGTCCAGATCGGCCCGCGCGACGGCGCCATGCCAAAACGGATGATACCCCCAACTTATCAGCGGTTCGGAGGGGTCGCTTTTCGCCTGTTCGATGCGCCGAATCTCGGCGATGTAGGCGTCTTTTCCGCGAGTCGGTTTGACTGTGGCCCAAGGAAGCCGCCATTCGAACGCCGTCACCATGTCGGTCATGACCATCGCCGCTGCCATGAACGGATGAAGATGCGGATCGATCAATCCTGGTAGTAAGACGTTTTCCTCGAAATCGCGTATGAGCTCGTAGCGCTGGTCTCGGAGCCATGGCTGCAAATCGACTAAAGAGCCGACGGCTAGAATCGATCCATCGCGCACGGCAACGGCCGTCGCCTCAGGGCAGGCCGGATCCATCGTTACGATCTTCTTTGCAGTATAAACGGTAATGGCTGAGCTCATGTGTGCGTCCTTTATGGAAATAGCGGTGAATTCGTGCTAAGAAATACGTCGATCCTGACGTTGGCGACGGTGATCCACAAAAGCGTATTGTGCATGCTTAGCATCATCCGTCTTCAGCCGCAACTCAGAGCGGGCCTGGCTGCTCGTGACGATAGGTCGAGCGTTTAGAAGGCGGTATGCAGAGGCGGAGCCGTTGCTCACGCGCGCGCTGTCAATCCGAGCGAAGACGTTCGTACGCGATCACGTGGATGTTGCCGAGACCTTGAACAATCTTGCAAACGTCTACCGCGGCCAAGGTCGTTTCGTAGAGGCGGAGCCCCTGCTCGAGCGCGCGCGCCGATTCGAGAGAAGAGTATGGGGCGCGATCATCCATTGACGAACGCCACGCGCGAAGTGCTCGAGGCTCTAGGCGCAAGCAGATAGCGAAAAACGTTCAAGTGCGGTTGCTCCTTTTGAACCTCTCTGTTGCACGGCAGAGCAAAAATGGGGCCCTTTCCGGGGTCCGCTTTCATGCCGGATGCGGTCGGCACGATGAGCCGAGAACCTAAGTTGTTGTCAAGCGCGGCTCATCGTGCTTTTCTCTACCAGGAAATCTCGATCTCGCCGTTGCCGACATGCACTCCCTGCAGGTTTGTGACGTTGGTCGCGCTTGGCTCCACGAACGAAGAGGCACCACCGCCGCCTCCCCCGCCGCAAACCCCGCTTGTGCGCTCGGCTCCGGACCCGCCGCCGCCGCCGCCGTAGTGGCCGCCGCCGCCTCCTCCCCCGCCACTGCCGCCGCCGTACGGCTCGTTGCTGCCTCCGGACCCGCCGCTGCCGCGGCTTCCCGGATTGCCGTCGGCTCCAAGCGACGATTCGCCGTTGCCGCCACTACCGCCGCTTCCGCCTGCGCTCTGGGTGCCGCCCGATCCACCGCAACCGAAGCAAGAGGAGGAGTAGCACGGGTCACCACCGTCGCCGCCGATAGCGCCGCCGCCGAGACCGCCATTGCCGCCGCCTTCATAGAAGCCGTAGTGCGTGCCCCCGCCACCGCCGCCGCCGCCGGCCACCACCATGCGGCGAGCGCTGCCGCGACGAACATCCGAGGCGCCGCCGCCCCCTGCACCCTCGCCACCATAGGACTCCGCGCCGCCCGGCGCCCCGCCGTTGTAGCCGCCGCTGCCGCCACTACCGCTGCTACCGCCATTTCCACCAGCGCCGCCAACGAAAACCCCCAACTTCTCTCCTGGCGTCACCGGAATCGTCGCCTTTACCTCCCCGCCAGGGCCCGCGGTCACTTTGGAGCCTTGACTGCCACTGGCGCCGCCGCCGCTAGCACCTTCGGCATCGATTCTAACCGTCGTCACGCCAGCAGGCACCGTGAACGTCTGCTCTGAACCCGTATATAAGAACCTTTGATGGTGCCTAGCATCGTTGCCGGTGTTCGTTACCGGGGGTGTCGAATCGCTGCCTGCTCGACCGCCACAGCCCGCTAGAATGGAAATGGCGGCGCAAATGCCTACCGCATAGCGACCGCAATTTAGAGTGCTCATTTGCTGTGCCTTCCTGAAGCGGAAACGCTTCGATGCCGATTGAGTTTCGGCGCAGGGTCGGGTTCACCCGGTGCCACCTCCACCGTCATACCGATGCGCGCTGCTCCATAAGCAGGTCGCGTGCCCTAACCTTGATCCTCAGGTTTTCGTTGAGGCGCACGTAGCGGCGGCATGGCAAAAGTTCTTCAGATGCCTCAGTTTGAGAAGACCTATTATCCGAAAGTCATACCGCCGAGATTGGACAGCGTCGATTGATCGAACCTGGTGCTCTGGCAAACAGGGTATTCGATGGGCACGGATATGCCAGTACGAACGTGAGTGCCACACGAACCGTAGACTGGGATCTTCGAGTTCCCTTAAGCGCCTTCGGACACCGTCGATATGCAACAAAATTAAGCGCAAACGCGACTGGATTCGGCATATTCGCTCACCCTTTTCGGGCGCGGCCGAGATGCGACGCAGATAACGAGCCTAGCCGGCAACGTCGCCGATTCGGGCCTTGTCCAGCCCGTCTGTACATTTGCGTTACGCGGAAGCGCGGCCTTGAAGTCCGCCGGCCATTCAAGGGCGAACGCAGTTGCGTCCGCGCTCCAGATGACCCCGGACGCAGCCATCCTGGACCCGCTTTCTCCGGCGCGGCGTATCATCCGAACCTAAACTAGGAGGGCCTGCCGTTTTTCGCCGGTATTCTCCATGACAGCACTTGGGCAGCACTTCTTGGAGGAGGAACTATGTTTCGATACATTCTGAGCGGCTCGTTCGTCGCCGTTGCATTTATCGCTTGTCTAGGCAGCGTTCAAGCCCAACAAACATCCGACTCGGATTACATCGCTGGCATAATGCCCGCCGCTCCGTCAGCCGTAGTGAAAGGCGCGACCATCGTTCAAATGCAAAAAGGCGGAGGCATGCGGACCGTCCAGACAGGCACGAATGGTTTTACGTGCATGCTGTTGGACCCCAAAACGCCAATGTGCGCCGACAGGAACGCGACGGCGTGGGCGCAGGCGTTAATGGCTCACACGACCGCGCCCAGCAGCGTGGGCTTCGTTTACATGCTGGGTGGAGATGACGGGGCAAGTAACACCAACCCTTACGACAAGGCTCAGACCGCGACCAATCATTGGGTGACGACCGGCCCGCACGTTATGATAGTCGGTCCCGCCGCCGTAACGATGGGGTACCCGACGACGGCCGACCCTGACCCCACGAAGCCATACGTAATGTGGGCGAACACGCCCTACGCACATCTTATGATTCCGGTGGCGACGCAGCCGTAAGCGCCGTTCTGGCAAGAACGCGCTCCGGCACTGCTCGCGCCTGGCCATGCTCCCGCTATACTCCATTGAAGATATGGGAGGGATTAGTCTGTTGCTGGGCTTGGCGCGGGAGCGGAGCCTCCTCCGCCGTTCGGCGGTGCAGCAGGCTGACTCGTTGCAGCAGGCGGGGTTCCCTGCCCCTGCGGCGCGCCGCACGTCGAGACGGTGGTCGGTGAGACGGTGGTCGGTGAGACTGTGATCGGTGAGGCGGCGGTCGGTGAGACGGTGGTCGGTGAGACGGTGGTCGGTGAGACGGTGGTCGGCGAGACGGTGGTCGGCGAGACGGTGGTCGGCGAGACGATGGTCGGCGAGACGATGGTCGGCGAGGCGGTGGTCGGTGAGACGCAAGCCGCGTCCTGAGCTAGCCATTGACCGAGTGCTGGGTCCTGAATCGACGAACTGACTGGCGCAAGACCTAAACCAAGAACAGCGCCGACGCAGAGCACAACTTTATTGTCTAGTCCTTGCACTTCAAACATCCTCCTCATCTAATCCTACCATGCGCTCGGCAGGGGAGAAAGCCTCATAGAAACCTCAAGCTGGAGAAAGCACGATGACCACGCAACTCGATCACGTGAGCGTACCGACGAACGACCCAACGCATGCGCTCGGCAATCGCCGTCTTTTCGCTGATCCGGGATACCACTTCCAGGCACTGCGTGTGCTCAATGAAGTGGCAAACGGCGGCGCGGACGTAACCGAGTGCCTCGAAACAATCGGCCTGATTCACGGGGGCAATGCCGACGAATGGTATGATGCCTGGTCCGCGACGGCCAACCGCAACTTTGCCCGCGCACAGGCAACGTGCGATGAAGTCAGCAAGGGACTCGCGTACCTGCGCGCACACAACTATTGGCGCACTGCTGAGTTTCTTCTAAAGCCGGACGATAAGCGGCGCCCATCTGCCTGGATCTCGCAGGTCGATGCCTTCGATCGTGGCCTGGAGGCACTTGGCGTCGCTCACGAGCGTACGAGCGTGGCCTACGAGAAAGGCGCGCTGCGCGCAAGTTTTTACCCGGGCCCGGCCGGCTGGGAGACCAAGCCGCTCCTCGTGTTCGTTGGGGGACAAGACTCGACCCTAGAGGAGCTCTACTTCGAGCTCGTTCCGGCGGCGCATCGGCGCGGCTACGGAGTGCTTACGTATGAGGGTCCCGGTCAGGGTGCGGCCCTGCGCGAGCACGGACTCTTTTTTACGGCGCAATGGGAGAAGCCGAATGCGGTAGTGTTCGACGCCTACCTCGGCACTCACGCAAAGCCGCCTTCGATCGTACTCATCGGGATGAGCATGGGCGGGTACTTCGCGGCGCGCGCGGCGGCGTTCGAGCCGCGGATTGACGGCGTCGTATCGTTTGACGTTTGCTATGACTTTTCCGAAGTCGTGCGGCGCGGCGTCATTTTGGCGCAGGATCCGGCGACATCGGGTAGCTCGCTCGCGGCGGGTCTCATCACTAATTCGAAATGGACGTACGGGGTGCAAACCCTCGACGAAATTATCGAGTGCTCTTCCGCTTACCGCCTGGTGGACGTCGCCGCTCGTATTTCCTGCGATGTGCTCGTTCTCGCCGGAGAGGAAGATGAAGGGATACCAGTCGCCCAAGTGGCGGCATACGTCGCAGCGCTCACCGGCGCACGTTCCGTCGAGAAAACGATCTATGACCGTGCGTCAGGCGGCGCTGAGCATTGCCAAGAGGGCGCAAGCACATTGTGGCATGAGACGGTCTTCGACTGGTTGCTGCGCCGTTTTCCAGGATTGCCGAGTTTGCGCGTAGGTCCGGAATGACCGCGATTCAAGAGCCAACAGCGAAGCCCAAGCCGCTTTACTTCCAGGACCCTTTCACCGATCTGATGTTCCTGCTCAGGCTGTCAAAGCACGCCTTCCAGGGCTCCGAGATCGCGGAATGTTACTCTGCGGCGGCGCAGATCCAGGAGGGTGATGTGCAGAGTTCAAGAGACGCTTGGAGTACGCTCGCAGAAAAAGTCGAGGCGCTCGCAACAAGTGCCGAGGCGAAGGGGCATCGCGTTAGTGCGAAGCAGTCTTGCCTGCGGACCGAGGGCGGCGAAAATCGCTGACGAGACTCTTTGCGGTTTGATTCAGGGCCCTTCGGATGTTCGGTTGACCCGGCGACGGGAAATCTCGCCGTCACCAACTATATCGGAAGAAGCAGCAGCCCGGGTAATGTGGCGATCTACGCGCAAGCAAAGGGAACCGCGAAGTTTTACTCGACGCCGATTTATTACGTGTACTTCTGCGGCTACGACGATAAGGGCAATCTCTACGTCGACGGCAAAACGAACGATGAGGCCTTCGCCTTTGCAGAGCTGCGCAAACACGGCAGTACCTTTACATCCATCACGCTCAACGAAAAGGTCTACTTTCCCGGGGGCGTTCAGTGGGACGGCAAGTACGTCACCGTAGGCGACCAGGAGTATGACGATCGTGAGGCATCCGCGATTTACCAGACAACGGGCTCGGGCGGGAAGGTCGTCGGCACGACGTTGCTGTCGAGCGCGCAAGACGTCATCGGGTATTGGATTGACGGCAAGACGGTCGTCGGGGCCGATACCGCATTGAATGACGTCGAGTTCTACAAGTATCCGAAGGGGGGTTCGGCCACAAAGACCCTTACCGGTTTTAACGAGCCGGTCAGCGTGGCGGTCAGCCGATAGGTGTAACGACCGCTACGCCTGGTAGAACTGCAAGCAGACGCCGGAGGGAATAATGATGTGGATTCTTGTCGTTCCCACGGCTTAAGGTCAAGCGGTCGGATAGCTCCAAAGTCCGATCGCTCTGCCTTTATTGCCGGTGGCCTCTATGGGCGTGACTCTCGAGGTCGTAAGTCAGAGACTCGGCCACGCTCCACCGGCATCGCGGCCGAACGGTATTTCCATGTCTACTCCGAGCGCGATGCGGAGGCTGCAAGCGCATTCGACAGGCTGATCGAATAGCGGCGGAATAGAACGGACGGGGACTCCGATGTTACACGAATGCAACACGGAGTCCCGAAGTGTCGTGAAAACCCTTACGGTATAAGGACGAAAAAAATAGCCCCAGCGGGATTCGAATCTGAATGTGCAGAGACTGACGAAAAGTGAAGAGACGTGGAAACGCATATCCTGCAGCCGCTCAGCGCCACGATGCCGCTGCGGATGGGCACGGCTATGGGTCGCGTGGTAGTCTCTTGGTGCATCTGGAGTGATCCCTCCGGGTGCGACGCCTCCGGTCCGTTGACGCGGGCTGGAGGCATCTTTAGTTTTCAGTTGTTTTCCTAGTAGCGGTTTCCACTTGCTGGCGCAGGCCATCCAACGCACTGTTGAGCGTTTCTCCTGTGCTAATCATGTTGTCGATTAGCGAATCGAACAGCTTTGAGCTTGCCACTGCAACGGCGCATACTGGCTGGCATCGAATGCTTCAGGAACCGATCGGGGATCGTAGATGTCCGCAGCAGGCGGCCGGGCGTGCGCCTGGAATATATCTCACCCAAGGGACGTCTGCGGCATTATGCTTTGGCGGGATCTTTCTTATGGAGAGGCTTCTTTCGGGAGGGCTATTGGATCGAAGCGATAGTTCGCGGCTGGAAGCGCTTTTCAGCGTGGCTCATGGAGACTCAACCCGTCCGAGTATCCCGCGACACGGTAAGCGTCGTTGCATCCCCGTTCGGGTGCAGCTGGGAGATCGGAACGCTCAAGGGTAAGCGCTGCCTCATCGCGCGCTTGGAAATTAGCGCTACGAACATCGACGAACGGCCCATCTCCATCGTGAAGGCTAGCATCGGGACGCTGGCAGTCGAGACCGCGCTCGACGCGACGCCCTCCCCGATTCGGCCCGGAGGCACCGCGCGCGGGACGGCACTCTTTTATATTACGCCGACGCCGCTCTACACGATCGGCAAACCGTTCGTCGCCGATGTAGACGTTATCGATCAGTACGGACAGTCGCACCGCGTACCGCAGGTCGCGTTCAGGAGTCTGCTGGTCAAGTAGTCTGTGAATGTTTTGCGGGCCGCACAGCAAAAGGCCTACCGAAGCAAAGACGCCGAGGCGGCCGATGCCTTTGCTTGCCTGGTCGGCTAAGGCCTAAGGGAAAAGAGGCTCTGCGTTTGATGCACTTTTTGATGCACGGAGCCGCGGGAAGCGGATTCTAGGGCCTCAGGTTCGTCGGAATGCTCGCATGCGAGGCGGGGCGTGGTCATCCAGTTGAGTTCCCGCGCTTCGTGGTGACAGGCCGACGGGTCGCCGCTGGCTCCGCGTCAACGACAACCGGTAACGTAAGCTAAGCCCGAATCCTCGCGATTGTCCGCGCGGCCTGACGCCAGGACGGCGGGCGGCCATAGAGCAGCATCCCAACGCGGTAGAGCCGTGCGCCGGCGAGTGCGAAGAGCATGACGCATGCAACGTCGATGAACGCCGCCGCGAGCAACTGCGCCGTGGGAACACTCGATATTGCGAGGCGGGAGAACATCACGAAGGGTGAGATGATGGGGACGAAGCTGCAAACGACGACGTATGGCGCGTTTGGGTTCGTCAACGCGACGATCGCGACGATTAACGCGATGATCACCGGCAGAAAGAGTGGGCCGCTCACCGCGCCGAGGTCTTCAGTGCGGTTTACGAGCGAACCGGCGCCCGCAAAGATCACCGCCATCTGCAAGAAACCGAGCACGAAGAAGGCGAGGAATTCGATCGCGGTCGCCGGCGGGAGGGCAGCGAGAGGCGCAGCGCCGGTGCTCGTGGTCGAGTTGGCGATTCCTCCGCCGAGGACGGCGATGATGACAAACCACGCCGCCATCTGCAGCAGCGCGAGCACGGTTGAAGCGGCGATTTTCGCCGAGAGCAGGATCGTCAGATCGACCGACGAGACCAGCAGCTCGGCGATCCGGCTCGTCTTTTCTTCGGCGACGGACGTCAGGAGGAGCTGGCTGTTGAAGACGATCAGCATGTAGAGGAGAAGGAGCAGGAGGTATGCGGTTTCGTGTGCGCTCGCAGACTGCGCGGCGTTTCGAAAGTTCGTGACGCTGCGAACGGCCACGGGGAAGCGCAACTCGGTGCGCAGTTGTATTGGCGAGCGATGCGTGGCCAATGAAACGTCGAGCGGGAGCAGCGCGTAGCGAACCGCCGAAGGTTGGACCGCCGAGGGATCCAGCGTGTAGACGATGACGCGCAAGCGATCGCCGACGCGAGATAGCTCGAGCAGCGATCCCACATGCCATGCCGCTAACATCGCCGGCGTCGGCGCGGTCGCCGATTCCCGAACGATCCGCACGGGAAGGCTACCATCCTTCTCGAGTAATGCTTTCGCCGGTCCCGCCAGTGCGGCTGGCCCGGCGACGGCCGCGTAGTGTTCTTGGCCGAAGGCCGACGACGCCATCAGCGCCGGTAAGCGTGTGATGAGCGCGATGCTGAGGCTTCCAAAGATCAATCCAACGACGAAGGCGCGCGAGCGCAAACGCCTCATCACTTCTGCCGAGAGCACGGTAACGAAAATGTTCATTCGTGCGCGTTCTCGATGACGTGCAGATAGAGATCGCGCAGCGACGGCTCGATCGGCTCGAACGCGACGATCGATTCGACCGCAACCAGCGAGCGCAGCAGCGAGGCAAAGTCCGTCGCGGCCGGTAGGTCGAAGGTGACCGAGACGTCGTTGCGTTCGATCTGGCGTCCCCCTTCGATCGTTTCCAAGATTTGCAGCACCTGTGCGCTGCCAGGAGCAACGCGTACGCGGCGGCCGGGCCAGCCGCGACGCAGGTCCGCAAGCGTTCCAGCGGCGAGATTTCGGCCTCGCGCGATAATGCAGAAATCGGTGCATAGCCGCTCAAGCTGCCACATCTCGTGACTCGAGAGTACGAGCGTCGTCCCGTTAGTTTGCAACTCTCTCAAAACCGAAAGAATCAGTTCGGCATTAACCGGGTCGAGCCCGGAGAATGGCTCGTCCAGAACGAGAATCTCTGGACGGTGCACGGCGGCGCACGCGACCTGTACCTTCTGTTGGTTTCCTTTCGAAAGCTCCGCGCATGGCCGGTCGGCGAACTGCTGCAATTCCAGGCGTTCGATCCATTCCGCGGTCCAACGGGAGCTATCGGGCTTTCCGATGCCGCGCAACCGTCCGAAGTACGTAATGTGGTCGCGCACGCGCATCCTCCCGTAGAGCCCGCGCTCCTCGGGCAAATAACCAAAGCGATCGCGAATCCTGGCGTCGAGGGGCGTGCCGTTCCAGCTGATCGTACCGCCGTCCGGCGTTAGGATGCCCAGGATCATGCGCATCGTCGTCGTCTTTCCGGATCCGTTTGGACCGAGCAGTCCGAACGTCGTGCCCGCCACGATTGAAAAGCTGACACCGGCAACTGCGTGCACGTTCCCGAAGTCCTTGCGGACGCCGTTAACGAACAGCACGGAGAACGGGGAGCCCTTGCGTTGCGGCATCGGCGCGTGTTTCTCCTTACGACCACTCGGCTCATTGGTCCAGAACGGCGCGCGGCGAAGGTCAGCAACCACTTCGAGCGCGCGCAGTTAGCGACCAAGGCGCGGAGGACGGGGGTGTGGGCGCCTATCTCCCGGAAGTTCCTGGCGTCGGGGTCGTTGGGGACGATCGTGCCGAGGCGCTTCAGTTGTTACGTCGGGCGCTACGCTGGCAGGTCGAGGCGATGGTCGAAGATGCGCTTGCGCTTCCCGAACCGTCAGACGCTGCTTTCGAAGTCTATGTTGCGGTAGATACTGTGTTTATTGCGCGACCCACGGATGAGCGACTGCGTGACAAGCTCTTAGTCGGAGAGCAGAACGAAGCACCTTACATTTCGATCGAAAAGCGCGTGCCAACGCTTCGCATTAGCGCCCCGGTTACAGTTTGAAAGCTTGGCTGATACCCGCCGACGCGGCTGAGGTACAAGGCGGCAAGCTCTACATACTCGGCGGTGGAATCTATATGGTCGGGCCGGGCCCTTTCAAGATGGCCGTCGCGGTCATTGGTAGCGCTCCGTGGGAGGATCGCGGTCGGCGAATCGACGCGCGCGTCACATTGCTGGATGGAAACAACCAACCCGCGTTGGTTCCTACGCCAATGGGTCTGCGCCGCTAGAAGTTCAATTTGGGCTCGAAATCGTGCCGGCTGTGGGAACGCCACCTGGCAGCCAGTTACGTTTACGTTTGCGTTCAATATTGGCGGAGTGCCGCTTCCTGCGGGGGACTATTCCTGGTGCTTGTATTTTGGCGATGACAAGATCAGCGCGCGAGCACCCTTTACAGTGCGGCCTGAAGTGCCGACGAACCTGGCGCGTCCCTGAAGGGGCGCTCGGGACCAACGCTCACTAACCCCTTATTGAACCGGCACGGCAACCGAATGGCAACCGTCGCCCTTTCGCAAGCGCAAAAACTCTTAAAGCATAAGGACGAAAAAATAGCCCCAGCGGGATTCGAATCTTTGTCCACCTCGGACACCGTAGATGCGGAAGACACGCAAGGACGGGAAACGAGCACGAATCCGGTGGTTTTCGCGCCTCCATCGCGCCGATCACCGATCATGCGTATTTCGATCAGCAATCTCGTCGGCGTCTTCCTGAGCGCGGCGCTCTTGGCAGCGTGTAGTGGCTAAGAACCCTGCGGTCGCGCCGCTGGGGTTTAAACGAGCGAGTGGATCATAGCCGAAGCCCCCATTGCCATACGCGTGCGACCATATCACCGTCGCGGCAAAGAAGAAGCGCAAAAAACCGATGACTGTTGTTGCGAAGGTCTAAGTCGCCGAGCACGAGTTGACGTCCGGAGCGTCCGCTCATCCTAAGGATGCCTGAAACGGTCACGGGAGAAAGCCCTCCACCTCCCCATCGTTTGCTTTTGAAGCCTGTTCAATAGTTATTGGCCTTTTCTTTGTTTGGCTGACCACTGGAGGCGAATCAAAGCGCAACTTCGTCGAATCAGGACAGGCTTCGTCCCACCCTTTTTTCGGATCAGCTCAGACATCGCAAGAAGCTTGAGCGCTTGACATGCGATGATGTGCTGCATTTGAGAGTTTTCGGGTTCGAGTTCTTTGAGACGGACAAGGTCGCTGGTTTCCAAACCGCCGTGCTTGCGAGCCAGCTCAGATCACGAGTGAGCGGGGATCGAAATCCTCCGCTCACCGCGACGTTGCCAAGAGCGCGAACGTTACTGATGGATCGTGCCGAAGACTTCCGGGGCCTTCCCTAGTTGGAGCGACAGGCCGAATGAGTGGCCCGATAGGCGCGACGAGGGCCGAGGTGGATCCCAGTGCCGGGAGATCACCACTGCTGGGCCGATGTAGTGCGCAAGGGTGCTCGACTGCGTACTGACCGAGAACGTCTTGGGATTCCATGGGCGGGAGATAGCCAGGGGGTGGTAGACTGCCGATACCGGCGCGTCAATGAAGGGCGACCGACCGCCGACCAAATTACTGGACGGAATAACGGCCGCGGGCGACCGCGGGCAGCCGAGACACGGCAATACCGGTCGGCCGATGGGCCCGTTGTTTGTGGACCTGGGGATGGGGCAAGCACTTGCGGTCGCGGAGCTGCCAGCTGCGTATCGCGTGCAGAACACCGAGAACGAGTGCGAGCCGATCAAGTCGCTCGTCGGAGTGAAGGTCTCCGGCGAGACCTTCGGGAGCCGCCAGATGGGGGTCGGAGAGATCGGGACGGCGATGTAGGTCCTAGGTGAGGCGGCCGAACTGGTGTTTGCCGTAATCGGACCACTCACGCGGACGATAAGGCCGCCAGGGTTGACGCCGGCAAGCACGGGGCTTGTGAGAGCGGCAACGAGGCCAGCGGCGATAGCGAGGTGACGAGTCATGGGTTTTCTCCTGTTCGGTAAGGGTCGAGGTCAAAGTGCCTCGGTGACCTCATCATCGCTGAGACCGTTTTGTCGAACCACGCACGACACGTACACCTAGGCCGTACAAGCTGGACGCCGAAACAGGGTCGCAAGTGCCGCGATATATGGGGCGGACGTCGGATCATCCCGCGTCGCCCCGGCCTGCCGACAAGCAGCGGCTACCCTACAAGGGAGGCAGCCGAGCGCACTCGAATTACTCAGGCCCTGCTTTCGCGTACCCGGTCGCCGGAGGAGAACGCTATGGCCTGTAATTCAAATGGTCCGTCCTTTGCTCAGGTCGTGATCAACAACAAAACGCTTCCGATAGTGGCGGAATGCCGAGGCGAGAGCATCTTGTGTACCGCCAGAAATTATTTCAACTTTCCGATAGCCGTGCAGATGCAGGTGCCTGCGGAACTCAGCGAACAGATGGCCGCGGAACTGCGCAAAATCGAGGCACCTACCAAAATAACGCCCCAAAACCTAGAAGAGGTTGCAAGACTCGAGAGCGTACTCGAGACGGCGCTGGCCGCCGTCAGGGAGTTCAAAGCGCGACTTTAAACTCATAGACGAAGGCGCTCGCGTTCCCAGCACAACTGGAGAGGCACCATGAAATTTAAGATCAAAGACCTCGTCATCGGCGTTATGAACCCTGCAGACATATCAACAATTCAGTGTGACTGCTTTGGTCAGAGCATAACTAAACTTCCGGAGTGTGGCGATAATATTTCCTTCGTCAATTGGTCTCAGTTGTTGGACGCGCTACCCGACACATTGAGGAAGCAGTTGACCGACGAACTAGGGCAGCCCAATGAGACGATAACCGAGCCGAAGAGCCGGCAGGCTGCCGAAGATTTGGAGGGCCGGCTTGAGGGCGCACTAGCCGAGGTTCGGAAGATAAAGAAGGGATTTGACGCGCCGTAACTGAGTTCCCTAAGCTTTCCGGCGGCCTTTTTCGCGCCAATCCAGCGTACGAATTGGTGTTGTTCGACCGCTTGACGCTAGAGGAGCGCGGTTTCCTGGGAGCGCTTCAAAGCGATCCGACGTTCTATGGAGTTCTACGCCCGCGTGTCGGCTCGGAGCCGTTAGGAGTCAAGTCGGTCGACCGTGATACGGCCCTTCTTTTTCTTACGCTGGCAGAACCGAAACCGCTCCCACAATACGTAGCCAGTTCAGACGCCCAACGTGAGGTGGCTCGGCTACTCGCCGATGGCGTTCTCCAGGTAGATGTAGGAGCTGGCTTTGTTTCCGGGGCCGACGTCATCGCCTTACTTGGGTTAGGTACGAAGAAGCGCGGCGGGGGATGCATCGCGTCGCTCTCGAGAGATGCGCTCCGCTATGCCCAGGCCCTTCCGATCGAAGAATCCTGGGTTCTTGCGGACCGGATCTACGCCTATAATCGGCTGCCGCTAACGCCGCGTTGGCATCGTCTGCTATCTCCTCGCGCAAATCACGCAAGCTATCTTCAGATCGCCGAAGGCGCCCAAGCAGAAAAAGCACTCTCACGAAATTGGTTAGCGCTATCGCCGTCGCCGAGCTGGCTTTGCTGGGGCGCCAGCTCACGCAGACCACCGGCTGCCGGCGGTCCCACTTATAAACTGTACCTGAGCCCAAAACCCGAGGCTCTCGCCGGCGACGGCTTTGCCGCCATCGTGTCGGCGCTATCGTTAACTCGCGCGTTCCAGTTTAAGGTAGGGGCGGGCGCCGCCGGACTATTGCGGCCGGATAAACTCGTAGCCTATTTTTGGAATTTTGAGGCCCTCGCCAAGGGTGCCTCACGAATTCGCGAGCGACTCGATGGCATGCCCGCTCACGGCGTGCCTTTTACTGCGCAGGTCGGCGGTGATGGTCTTCTTTCGTGGGGCCTAGATCCTCCGCCAGAACCTGGACTTCCGGGGATGGGCGCTGACAGTTGGCGGCTTTGGCTCGCTCGACGCCTCGCGCGTGCCATCGTTTCCGCGCGTGCTACGCCCGAGCCTTGGCGCTTCGCCGTCGAGCGACTACGGCTCGAAGGGGTCGATACAGATACTTGGGCGCCGGGACCATTGGTATTCAAGGAGGCATAGCACCGTGCCGATCACCGACCTGTTGCGGATGCCGAGCGATATCGTCTTGACGCCGGTCGCCGAACTAGCAATCGACGTTCGGGAACGACTCGCCTACAACGAAGGGGACTACGCGCTCACTCGCCCACGGGTCAGGACGCCATCGCGAATCATCGACGCCGCTGCGGCCGAACTCTTGCGGGAGTTCGCTCGCCCGTCCACGGTCGCGCAGGCTGTAATTCGTTTCGCTCGCGCTCGCGGAGCGTCGCCTCAAACGACGCTCGAAGAGGCGTATCCGCTCCTAGCGCGGCTCTTTGCCGGCGGCCTGCTAATCTCAGACGAAGGGGGCAATCTAGAAGCGACCTATTCCAATCTCGGCCGCGGAGAGCTTGTGGGAACCTGGGAAGTCACCGAGCCCATTCAGCTGCTAGACGATTCCGAGGTTCATCAAGTGAAGAATGGCACGCAGATAGCCGTTCTCAAGATCGAACGGCCGGGCTCACAAGTGCCATCATTAGGTGCCGGCGCCCTGCTGCGGCGCGAGGCGATTGTACTGGAGGCCCTGGACGGCACGATCGCTCCGCGCCTCATCGAGATCGGCGTGCATGACGCGCGACAGTATCTTGCAATAGAGTGGTGTCCGGGAATAAGCTCCGAGGCTTACGCGCGGGAGCTACGGTTTGCCAACGATCGGAGCGCCATCCTTGCTCTTTGTCGCGAGATCGTCGCATGCTACGTGCATCTTCACGCGCGCGGGTTCGTCCATGGCGACGTCCACCCGCGTAACGTGTGGGTAGGGCCAACGGGCAACGTCCTATTGCTCGACTTCGGCGTTGCTGCGTCGACTATCCCCGACGGTGACATGCCTCCAACGTCAGAGCGCGCCGGAGTTAGTTTCTTTTACGAACCTGAGTTCGCCGCTGCGGCCCTTGATGGCCGCTCATGTCCCGCCAGCCCTGCAGGGGAGCAATATGCCGTCGCGGCCCTCCTCTACTCGCTCGCAACAGGCACCCAGTACCTCGATTTTTCCCTCGAGCGAGAAACGTTGTTCGGGCAGATCGCTACCGAATCACCGCGACCGTTTGCTGCTCGAGGGACCGTACCGTGGCCAGAGCTCGAAGCGGTTCTTGAGCAAGCACTTTCAAAAGCCCCACTAGAGCGCTATTCGTCGATGGACGCGATGGCGGCCGCGCTCGCCGAGGTCAAGGTGATGACCGAAGCTTTGCCGCGCTCGACTAGCCCTTCCGCTGCACGCGCTCTTCTCGACCGCGTCTCCGCAGAGTTCTCTGTAGACGGCTCCCTTGGTGCAAAGGATATCAGCGTCCCCAATGCTTCGCTCTTCTTTGGGACTGCCGGAATAGCGTGCGCGCTCTACAGGCTCGCGCTTCTTCGCGACAGCGCGGCGTATCTCGCCGCGTCCGACATGTGGCTCTCTTTTGCCGAGAGCAGTGTGGAGTCTCCTGAAGCGTTCCTAGACCCAGCGAGCGATTTGACCGCTGAAATTGTCGGCACAATCACGCCGTTTCACACGGCGAGCGGCTTAGCCGCAATGCGCGCACTGGTCGCGAACGCACAGGGCGACGTCGTCACGGCACGCCAAGCTGCTGCGCGCTTCGCACGGTTCTCGCTGGAGGGCGCCAGGCACGCAAATCGTGACCTCACGCTGGGTCGCAGCGGTGTTCTTCTGGGGGCCGCGTTGCTCGGCGACGTTCTGCCGGACGACGCTCCCGAACGCGCCGAACTTGCACGCTCGGGTGGCCGGATGCTTGACGCCCTCTGGAGCGAGCTCGACACAATGCGTCCGCTTGCGCTGCAGCGGGCGAACCTCGGCATGGCACACGGTTGGTGCGGCTACGTTTATGCGTCGCTTCGCTTCTGCAGCACGTTCGGCCATGCGCGGCCGAAGGGCATCGAGCGGCGCGTCTACGAGCTTGCCGACGTCGCCGAACCCTGGGATCGCGGCGTGCGCTGGCGCTGGAACGACCACGGCGTCGACCTTGGCACGATGCCGGGCTGGTGTAACGGAAGCGCCGGATTCGTTCACCTTTTTACGTTGGCGCACCGCCAGTTCAAAGAGCAGCGTTTCCTCGATCTTGCAATCGGTGCCGCCTGGAACGCGTGGGAGGCGGGCGACGGGAACGGCAGCCTTTGCTGCGGCGAGGCGGGTCGCGGTTACGCGCTCATCGCGTTAGCGCGTCATTTAGGGGACGATGCTGCCTGGCTGGGGCGCGCCGGCAAACTGTCCGATCGTGCTGCACTTGCGATCGTTCAAAACTCGGAGAAGCCCCACAGCCTTTTTAAGGGGAGGGTTGGCGTTGCGCTTCTCGCGGCAGACCTCGAGAAGCCGGAAGTGGCAGCTTTCCCGTTTTTTGAAGATGAAGGCTGGCGCTAAACTCGCCCTGGTAGCTGCGATCGTCCTCGCCGGTTGCAGCAAAGCGGCAACAGACCGTACAATCGGCGGTCGACATCCTTGGACGGTACCGGGAGTCTTCCGCTACGCGATCTTCGCCGATCCGAAGAGTCTTAACCCGGCAATCTATCCGCGCGAACCTACGCTCACCATCTCAATGTTCATTTATTCGTGGGCAATCCGCTACGACGGTAAGGCGCACCCCGTTCCCGATGCGTTGCGCGAAGTCCCGACCGTTGCAAACGGCGACGTCAGCCATGACGGCTTGACGCTCAAGTACAAACTGCGGCGCAACATGACGTGGCAAGACGGTCGCCCGTTGAGCTGCGAAGATCTACGGTTTACCTGGCAGGCGGTTATGAATCCACACAACAACGTGGCTTCTACCGACGGGTACAGTGATATCCGCAGCATAGATTGCTCGAACCCTTACGTCGCCACGATTCACATGAAAAAGCCCTCCGCGCTGTACCTGCAGCAGCTCTGGAGCGCTGCCGGCAGCGTTCCGATTTTGCCCGCGCACATTCTGGCCAGGTACAACGATGACAAAGGTTCCTTCAACACGGCTCCCTACAATGCGTTACCGATTGGGAGCGGGCCGTTCAAGGTCGTTGCTTGGAAACGCGGTCAGGAAGTTCGCGTGGCGGCAAATCAAGACTTCTACCTTGGCGCACCACGTCTTCACGAAGTCGTGTTCAAAATTCTTCCCGCGGAAAACGTCACGATGCCGCTGCAGGTGCACGACGTCGACATGCTGCTGGGTTCGGCGATTGATTGGCCAAGATTTGCAGCGCTCGCCGCCGATCGCAGGAACGGCTTCATTGCGAGGCGCGATGAAGAGTTTGCGTGGACGCACATCGACTTCAATCTCAAGCGCCCGATCGCCGCCGATCGCAACGTGCGGGTCGCGCTGGCCTACGCCACCGATCGCAAAGGGATCATCGCGAAGCTGCTACACGGCCTGCCGATTCCCGCTGAAACCGACCAAAGCCCGCGGCTCTCGTGGGCCTACACGAACGACGTCACGCGCCATCCCTACGATCCCCAACGAGCTCGCGCTATTCTCGATGCAGACGGTTGGAAGGCCGGGGCAGACGGAATTCGCGTGAAGAACGGCCAGCGAATGGAGCTCTCCTTTAGCGCTTGCGCGGAGTATAAGGGCGAAGTGGCCGTGCAAACCCTCGTTCAGAGCCAATGGCGCGAGGTCGGCGTGGACGCCGAAATCAAGAACTATTCTCACAACCTCTTCTTTGACGACTCTCCGGCGGGCATTCTGCAAGGCGGTCACTATGACGTCGCAATCCAGAGCTCGACGAGTGGGCCCGATCCAGATCACAGCGCTCTCTACTCCGGCAACAATCTCGCGCCACGCGGACAGAACACGCTGCAATGGCGCAACCCCGTGGCCACCGCCGCGATGAACGATGCGCTGCAGACCGTTGACCGACAGCGTCGTAAACGCGATTACGTCATAGCGCAGCAGCAACTGACGCGCGACGTTCCGACGATTGTAATCGGCTTCCTCCGCGAACCCTTGGTGTACAGTGCCGATCTGCGAGGCTTCGATCCGTCGCCGGTTTCGCTCTTTTGGAATCCGTGGAACTATTCGATTTAGGTCGTTGACACTTCGCCGATCGCCTGTTCCTGCGTCAGTGCCGCACCGCCGGCGATCAGATCCGCGAGCGTGTTGGCTCCAATGGCATCGCGCAACGCAGCGATAACTCGATCGCGTTCCCACTCTTGCGTAATCAGCTGCGCCGATCCCATAGCTGTAAGTCGCGCATCGACGAAGCCTTGGACCCGGGCCGCGCGCGCGAATGCCTCGTAGCGATCGGATTCAACTTCCCGTGGCCGTAGGGTTGAAATCGCCGCGAGGTGCTGTAGGGTGTAAGCAGCAACAACATCCAAGTGGTGCTCGGACGCGATGTCGAGCCCCTCGCGCGCGCGATCCTCGGCCTCATTGTACCGGTCCAACGCCAGCAGATAGACCGACATCGCGTTCAGCGCCGAGGCGATGCATCGCGTATCGTGAGCGGCGCACCCGATCTCGTACACCTTTGTCGCGCGCCCGAGTGCGAGTTCGGTGTCGCCCGCGCAGAATTCGTACATGCCTAGATCGTTGAGGGCATATGCCAGGTCGACCTCATGAAAGTCCGATTCATAAATCGGGAGCACTTCGGTAAGGTAGTTGCGAGCAGCGACAAAATCGCCGGCTTTTCCGCTAGCATACGCCAGGCATCGCAGACTCCACGCGATGGACCGGCGATCCTCCATTTCGCGAGCAGTCGCTAGCGCTTCTCCGATGAGCACCTTCGCCTCGGCAACTCGTCCAAGTGAGGTAAGAGCGTAACCCGCCATATCCTGTGCGCGGACGACTTCCCGCCAGCTGCCGATCTCGCGGTACAGGGCGAGAGCGTCTTCGCAGCTCGCTACCGCCGCCTTGTACTCGCGAAGAGTAAAGGCAACGGTCGCCTTTCTCTGCGTAAGGCCTGCCAGGACTTCCGTCGGAGTTCGTCCGTCAACCAGATCGAGGGCCAGGGTGACCCATTGCCTTCCCTCAATCGGCATGACGCTGGCTGGAAAGGATGCGGCGAGTCGTTGCCCCAGCAGTACGTCGCCGCGCTCGCCCAGCGCCCACTGCATAGCCGCCTGCCAGTTGTCTAGTTCGTTTCGATCCAGTACTTCAATTTCGCGCAGCTGCATCGCAAGGTACGCGAGAGCATGGCGGTTGGCAATCAAGTGCTCCTCGCCACGCGCCTTGAGCTTCTCGCGCGCGTACTCCCGAAAGGATTCCAGGAGTCGATAACGTGCCTGGTTCCCTTCGAAATCGGCGACGACCAACGATTTATCTACCAGCGATGAAAGCACTTCCAACACGTCGTCTTCGGTGACATCTTCGGTCGCATAGAGCGCCGTGGCCGCGGCGAGCATGCAGCCGGCGGCGAAGACGGAAAGCCTTTCGAAGAGCCGCTGCTCGGGCTCACAAAGCAGATCGTAGCTCCAGTCGATGGCCGCTCGCATCGTCTGCTGTCGTGGGAATGCCGTGCGTTCGCCGCCGGTAAGAATTCGAAAGCGATCGCCGAGCCTCTCGGCGATCGCTTTCACGGATAACAGGCTCACTCGTGCGGCTGCCAGTTCGATGGCAAGGGGAATGCCGTCCAAATGCCGGCACAGATCGGCTACGATCGACGCGTTTTCGCCGGTGAGCACAAAATTGTGGTCGGCCGCGCTCGCACGATCGGTAAAGAGCGCGATTGCCGCCGGCAGGCTCAGCGATGGTAGCCGGTAGGTGTGCTCGCCAGAGACTTTGAGCGGCTCACGGCTCGTGGCCAAGATGCGAACGCGTGCGCAGTGTGACAGCAGAATATTGGTAACGCTCGCGGCCTCAGTAATGACGTGCTCGCAGTTGTCCAGAATCAACAGGAGTGCCTTGCTCTTGAGATAGGCGAGCAGCGACTGTAGCGGAGGTTGATCCGGCGCCGGCCGTATGCCAAGCGCCGACGCGACGGTGTAAACCACAAAGGACGGATCGCCGATCGGTGCGAGCGCGATGAAGCAGACCGCGCCGTCCGTCGTATCGCCCAAAGCGCTCCCGACCTGCAACGCCGTCTGCGTCTTCCCGACGCCACCCGTCCCCGTGAGCGTGACGAGGCGATGCTGGCGCACGAGCGTCGCGATCTCTTCGAGCTCCGTTTCTCGCCCGACGAAGCTGCTCAACGCGAACGGGAGCGCCGAGCCTCCGGACTCTATCCAAGGACCGGCGGTACCCGAAGCGCCACCGCGGCGAGCGAGCCCAGCGCGTTTGGCGGCTGCCTCAAAATCACGGCGCTGCTCGCCATCGAGCGCCAGCGCTCCCGCCAAGAGCGCAAGTGTCTCACGCTGGGGCGAGCGACGATACCCGCGCTCTAGCGCGCTAACGCCTTCCGTGCTTATCCGCGCACGCTCGGCGAGGGCTTCTTGCGAGAGCCCGGCGGCGCGTCGGTAGCGTCGCAGAAGTGCCCCGAAGTCCGACGAGCCAGAAACTCGCCCCTCGTCCTCCACGAAATTGGGCTTCGCGCCGCCATCGGCGACATCCTCACAAACCCGATCGACGAGATGTGCGGATGACTTGTCCGGGTGTACGTTCTGGCGATCTCCGGTCCGCGCGATGATTGCCCCATGGAAAACCTAAGCTTTCTAATACGTCGCTGGGCAATGGCTGGGGCTATAGGCGCCACGATGGTAGCGGGTTGCAGCAATCGGGAATCAGCGCTGCAGTTCGCACCCTCCACGGCGATGCAGCCAAACTCTGCAGCCAAGTCGACGCAGGCATCGCCCATCGGGTGCAAAGCGTTCGTCGCGAGCTTTGACGAGTTCGTCGCTTGCGAGCGCGCAAACGGAACCCTTCACTCACTCAGCAATCCCGAAATCGCATGGCGCGTTCGATTCTTCGTTCGATATTTGGAAATGCCGTGCAACGAAGCTCCAACCGTACAGGAAGCATACGTCTTTCACATGGTGATCGACGACCTTTCCAACGATTCGGACCTGACCGACACCCAACGCGTGGCTATTCGCAACGCGATGTTTCAAGGAAAAGTGCAATGCAACTGAAATTATACGTTTACACAGCCGCAGCGATGCTCGCCGGCTGCAGTGGCGGCGAGTCGCAGTCCGCCTTCATGCCCTCTGCACCGATACAGCAGAACGTTACACCGCCGAGGTCGAGCGTACGTCCGGCTATCCGTTCGGAACGCCGGCGCGCGAACGCGAATGCGAATGCTGCGGTGCGGTACGTTTACGTGTCCAATCGGACCCAGCAAGGCTCCTCGCAGTTGCTGGTCTATCCAGAGGGTGTGCAGAACCCAGCCCCCATTCGGACGATCACGCAAGGCCTCGTTAACGTCGCGGGCGTTGCCGTCGACCCATCCGGCAATGTCTACGTCGCAAACGGAAGTGCGGGCAACGTCTTAGAGTTCGCGCCAGGGGGCACTTCGCTCATTCAAACCTACTCGAAAGGACTTTACAACCCCGTTAACGTGACGGTCTCGGATGGCACGCTCTACGTTGCGGACCAGGGACAAATTATGGAATACGCTACGGGGAACGGCACGCCGGTGCTGGGCATCAGCGGGCTGGGCGCCAACGACGGAATCGCAGTGGACCCTGCGGGTTCGCAGGGAACGTTCTTCGCATCGGCTAGCAGTCTCACGGCCATCCCTCCGAATGGCGGGTGCGCTGGCAGTACGTACCAGGTTGCAGAAAATCTTCTTCCAACGCTGTGGATGCAGGTATCGCTCTCGAATAACCAACAAGCCTGGGGCCTGGCATTCGATACGGCCGGGAAGCTGTACGCGTCGGACCCTTGCAATAACGACATAGCGATATATTCTAGCGTATCCTATGGATGGTCGTATTCAGGCAAGGTACCCGGTACTTTCAATGTACCGCTCTTTCTGACGACCGATAACCAGCTCTTAGCTATTCCAAGCGCGGGTTCGCTCTCCGGCTCACCCGTCGGTACTGCTGGTTACGTCACCGTAATCGACCTGACGGGGCACGCCTCCACGGTAACGATTACCAATGGTCTACAGCATCCGATCGGAGCGGCGGTGGGCTCCAGTTCTTACGTCTTCGCGGAAGGGTTTCGGCAGTAGCTCCACATCTATATCGATGAACTCAGCGCCAATTGGGCAGCCATCCTCGTCGCGACCGGCTGCAGCGGCAGCAGCAGCGCTGGCGGTAATGGTAGTATGCCGGCGGAGTGACTTCTTTGATGGTGTCGCCGTGCTTGCCGACTTCGGCCGGCAAATACTTGACGACCGGGTCGGTGAGCGACTTTGAAGTAGCCTTGCCCCCGCATTCGTAGGCAAGCATCGTCCTCGTCACTCGGCACGCCCTTCGCGTACCCGTGCAGAATCTTCTTGCCGTCGTCGTAGATCGCGACGGTAGCGTACGGCCAAAGAATTCAGCCGCCGCCCGATCCGCGTCAACTCCGTCGCGCCGGGCGCCACCCGCACTCGCATCGGCGGCGACGCCTACGAAAAGTATCCGGGGATCGCTGACCAGATCGCCGGAATTACTGCACTTGGACGCCTCGGCGAAGCGGACGACGTGGGCGCCGTGATCGCGCCTGTGCTTTCGGCTGATTTCCGGTGGGTGACGGGACAGCATATCGAAGTCCGGTGGCGCCTGGTTATCTGCCGAGAGCTAATGCGAAACCGTCTCTCTCGAATCGGCGCCTCAGCGTTACACGGATGTCGTCAGTCAACGGCTCGGCCACGCGTCGATAGACGTCACCGCGTCGAGGTATCTGCAGGTCTACTCCGACAGACATGCCGATGCGACGGACACCTTTGGCCGCCTGGTCCTCTGATTCTAAATGAAGAGAGGCTCCGTGTTTGATGCACTTTTGATGCACAGAGCTTCAGGTGCCGTGAAAAAGCCTTATGGTATATGAAGTTTTCATAGCCCCAGCGGGAGTCGAACCCGCGTCACCGCCGTGAGAGGGCGGCATCCTAGGCCACTAGAAGATGGGGCCGTGGCTCCGGGTGATGGATTCGAACCACCGAAATGCCTGATTCAGAGTCAGGTGCCTTACCAGACTTGGCTAACCCGGAATGCCAGCGACGAAGTATACTACACGACCCCCGCGGGCTCTTGCAAGCGGCGTAGTCTGGTATTTCGGCCGCCGTAGGTCGGCGTTTGGCTGTGGCAGTTTGGGCAGAGCATCCGAAGGTTTTCGAGCCGGTTGTCGTTCCGTACACCATTTATGTGGTCCAGGTGCAGACTGAGCGGGCGCCCGTGCCAGTCCTTTAGACCACACGAGTGGCAGGTACTCCCTAGTAAGCCGGCTCTTACGAGCCTCATCTTGAGGTGCTTGCGGTTCCTCTTTGGGCTGGAGAGTAGCTCTGAGATCGGCATGCCAAACGCCCGCGGCCGGATCTCGCCTCGGCGCACGGCATTCGTCCATGACGCGGCGCAAAAGTTAAACCGCATCCTGCACTCCCGATAGGTGTAGCCCTGATCATAGTAGTCTTGAATTTGGCCCCAATTGAACTTCCTTCGTCGATCTGGAAACAGAGACGGCGCCACCTGCAACTTACCGCGCTGTATCGCTTTGATCCAAGCCGTGTGCGTAAACCCAAAGCTGCGCGCGCACTCGACAAAGCCGTGTCCCTCGTCGTGATACGCTTGAATGGCTTTCCAATCGTGTAGTTTTCTTGGCATACCACGATGCTAGAAACGCGGTGTGCCAACCGTATGGCATTAAAGAAGTGTTTCCGGCAAGTAGCCGCCCCGTGAACGCCGAACTAACGTTGGCGTGCAAGCAATAGTGCTCGTCGGGGGCGAGGGAACGCGCCTTCGGCCGCTCACGTACGGCACCCCGAAGCCGATGGTGCCCATCGTGAACGTGCCGTTCTTGGCGCGAACGATGGAGCGTCTCTTTGCGGCCGGCATTCGTGACGTGATTCTTGCCGCGGGTTATATGCCGCAAGCGATTGTGGACTACCTCGGCGACGGCTCGCGCCTCGGGATGAAGGTGACCTATGCGATCGAAGAGACGCCGCTTGGAACGGCCGGCGCGCTCAAGAACGTCGAGCAGCACATCACCGGCCCGTTTTTTGTGCTCAACGGCGACATCCTCACGAGCCTCGATCTGCCCGCGATGCGGGAATACCATCAACGCAAAGGCGGTATGGGAACGCTGCACTTGATCCGCGTCGACGATCCGTCGCCATTTGGCTGCGTGGTGCACGATGCCAGCGGGAAAGTCAGCGCCTTCATTGAGAAACCGCCCAAAGGCGAAGAGCCCACCGACGAAATCAACGCGGGGACCTATCTTCTCGAGCGAGAGATCCTCGACTACATTCCCGCCGGCCGCAAGGTTTCGATCGAGCACGAAACGTTTCCGCAAGTGATCGCCGCCGGCAAAGCGCTCTACGCGTACACGACTGACGACTATTGGCTCGATCTCGGGAGGCCGGAGCAGTACCTTGCCGCGCACCGGGATATCCTCAGTGGAACGATGCCGCTGCTCGTCGAGCTGGGAATTACCGGCGAAGGGAGAGAGGTGCTGCAAGGCCATCCGGGCGTCGTTCCCCCAGTTCACGCTGCAGGCGACGTCGTCGTCGATGCCAGCGCCAGGGTCGGGCCCAACGTGGTGCTCGGCTCAGGCTGCAGCGTCGGGGCGGGCGCGGTCATTCGCGAATCGGTGCTGTGGGATCGCGTCAGCGTGGGCTCGGGCGCCGTAATCGAGCAGGCAATCCTCGCCAGCCGCGTGACGGTTGGACCGAAGGCGCAGATAGGGGCGGGCAGCGTCGTCGGGCACGACTTCTCTATCGAACCGGGAGCGACGATCGAGCCGGGATCCCGCCTCGGCTCGCCAGGTTAGCCCTTCGCCCTTCGACTCCGCTCAGGATGACAGCGTTCAGGGAAGCCAAGGGGAGCTTCCGAGGGGCAGTTCGGTTTATGCTGCATCCGTCCGGGGGTAAACTGGTGTCCACCACTGGAGGAGACCGCACAAATGCTTCCCCCTCAGGCCTTGTTCTTGGGCTCTTACCCGCCACGGGAATGCGGCATCGCGACCTTCACTAAGGACATGGTCGACGCGTACGACCAGGCTTTCGGCTTCGCGAGCCCGGTTATTGCTATTGACGAACCGGGCGCAGAGATGCGGCGGTACGACCCTGACGTCGTTGCCCGGATTCGGGAGCAAAATCGCGAGAGTTACGCCTCGGCGGCCGAGTTGGTCAGCATCTATCCTGTCGATCTCGTCAACATTCAGCACGAATACGGGCTCTTCGGCGGCGAGCGCGGCGAGTGGCTCGCCGACTTCATGAGCATGCTCGACAAGCCCGCGGTCTTGACGATGCACACCGTGCTGCCCGAGCCCGACGAAACCTACATGCGCGTGACCAAAGCCCTCTGCGAAGCGGCTTCGAAAGTCGTCGCGCTCTCGGAGACGGGGCGGAACCTACTCGAGCGGGTTTACGGGATCGACCCCGACGTACTTCAGGTCATTCATCACGGCGTGCCGGACGTGCCGTTTCAAGATACGGCTGCGGCCAAAGCCTCGTTCGGCATCGGGCAGCGGACGGTGATATCCACGTTTGGGTTGATTAGCCGCGGCAAGGGGCTCGAGTTCGCGATCGAAGCGATGCGCGACGTCGTCAAACGGCACCCCGAAACGCTCTATCTCATCCTCGGCGAGACGCATCCCGTCGTGCGAAGGCAGGAAGGCGAATCGTATCGCGAATCCTTAACTGCGATGGTGCGTCAGTACGGCTTGCACTATAACGTGCAGCTCATCGACAAATACCTGGATTTCGACGAAGTCGTCAGCTACTTGGCCGCCACGGATATCTATCTAACGCCGTATCTCAATCCCGCGCAGGTCGTCAGCGGGACGCTGGCCTACGCCGTAGGATGCGGCAAGGCGATCGTCTCGACGCCCTACCTCTATGCGCAAGAGCTTTTGGCGCACAACCGCGGTTTTCTCTGCGATTTCCGCGATGCGGCGTCGATCGCCAGCCGGCTGAACATGTTGCTCGACGATCCGGCGCTGCGCCGTGCGACCGAGCGGCGCGCCTACCGCTTCGGCCGGCAAATGACCTGGCCGAATGTGGCGATGCAATATGGCCGTCTATTCAGCGAGCTTTGCCCGCGCGGGCCGATGGAGCTTGTAAACTCTGCATAAAACGCGACCGACGCGAGCGATACCGCCGTTGGATCATCTCGCCATACTCACCGATGACGTCGGCGTTATTCAGCACGCGCTCGCGACGGTCCCCAATCGCAAGACCGGATACTGCACCGACGACGTGTCACGAGCATTCATGGTCGCTCTCACCTATTTGCGTCTCAACCCGAACGACCGGCTCGGTCACCGGCTGGCCTCGACCTACCTGTCCTTCCTCGTCCACGCGCAGATGGAGGACGGCCGGTTCCATAACTTCATGGACTACGATCGTCGCTGGAGCGACGAGGTAGGCACGCCCGACAGCTGCGGCCGCGCGGTATGGGCGCTCGGCTACGGCATCGCCCACGCGCCGCCGCCGTGGCGCCGCGTCTGCATCGAGCGTCTGGATCGCGCTCTTCCCACGCTCGTATCGTTGGGGCATCTCCGGTCTCGCGCGTACGCGGCTCTCGGCCTCGCACACGCACTTACGGCGGCGAGAGATTCCAAATACGCCGATGCCCTACGACTGCTCGCCGGCGAGATGCGCACCGCCTATGAAGCGACGGCCTCCGACGACTGGCAATGGTTCGAAAACGCGATGTTTTACGACAACGCGCGCCTTTGCGAAGCGATGATCCGCGCCGGCCGGGCGCTAGCGGAGCCGCGCTTTCACGAGGTCGGCCTGCGGACGCTCGCGTTCTATGAAGGGGTCACGACCGAAAACGGCGTCCACGTTCCAATCGGGAACGACGGCTGGTATCACCACGGGGGACACCGCGCCCGGTACGCGCAGCAGCCCCTGGAAGCTTGCGCGATGGTCGAAGCCGAGCTTGCGGCCTTCGATCTGACCTGCGACGTAGGCCATTTTGCCTCCGCCGAACTCGCGACGGAGTGGTATTACGGAAAAAACTCGCGGGGCATCGTGATGGCGCAGGGCGGCGGATGCTGCGACGGTCTGGAAGAAGACGCCGTCAATACCAATATGGGCGCCGAATCCACCTTAGGTTTGCTTGCGGCGACCTATGCGCTCGCCCTCCGACGGGAGCGAGTGCTTCGCGCGGTGCGTTGAGCCTGCAGTAAACGTAGCAGTTTCGCCATAAACAAGGCGTTAACGACCCTTGCGGGGAATCGCTATAAATGCTCCTGGAAACGGAAATCCTCAACGACGTGCAGTCTGCCGCCGTCCGGCAGACCGATGGCCCAGTTTTGATATTCGCGGGGGCCGGCAGCGGAAAAACTCGCGTCCTGACGCACCGCATCGCTCAGCTTTTGAGTGAGATGCGCGTCGCGCCGGATCGCATTCTTGCAGTAACCTTTACGAACAAGGCGGCCGGCGAGATGAAGTCGCGCTTGCATCGCATGGTCGGCGCAATCTCGCGCGACCTGTGGGTCGGCACGTTTCACGCCATGTGCGTGCGCATCTTGCGTCGCGACGGATCTCGGATCGGCATCGCGCCAACATTTGCGGTCATCGACGACGCCGATCAGCGTCAACTCATTCGCGAGATTCTCGACGACCTCGACTACGACGAGCGCCAACTCGCCGTGGGTGCTTGCCTTGCGGAAATAGACAAGGCGAAGAACGCACTCGTGTGGCCCAGCGAGTTCGCGCAGAAGCAAACTTCGTTCCTGGGCGAGCGCCTAGCCAACGTCTACACGGAGTACCAGCGGCGGCTCAATGAGTCCAACTCGTTGGACTTCGACGATCTCATCGTACGCACGATCGATCTTCTCGAGCGGGACAAGACCGTGCGCGAGAAGTATCAGCGCAAGTTCGAATACGTTCTCGTCGACGAGTACCAGGACGTCAATGCCGCCCAGTACCGTTTGGTCGCACTCTTGGCCGCCCACCACGGAAACATCACGGTGGTCGGAGACGACGATCAATCGATCTATTCGTGGCGCGGCAGCGATTACCGCATGATCTTGCGCTTTGAAGAAGATTTTCCAGGCGCGGCAGTCTTTAAGCTCGAGGAGAACTATCGCAGCTCCGGGCGCATTCTCGAAGCCGCCAACACGCTGGTGGCCAATAACCGCTCGCGAGCCGCTAAGAAGTTGTTTACCTCGCGCGGCGAGGGCGAGCCGATTACCGTTTACCCGGCGGCGACCGAGCGCGACGAAGCTCGCTACGTCGTCGAAAAGGTGAAGAGCCTCGTACGCGAGGGCTCGGCCTACCGCGACTTCGTCGTTCTCTATCGCATTAACGCGCAATCGCGCGTTTTCGAAGAAGCGCTGCTCGCCGAGGGAATTCCTTATCGCGTCATCGGCGGCGTCGGTTTCTACGCGCGCACCGAGATCAAAGACATCGTTGCGTACCTGCGTTACATCATGAACTCGTCGGACGCATTGGCGTTCAAGCGAATCGTCAACGTACCGCGGCGCGGCATCGGGCAGCAGACGCTCTCGGCGCTGGTGCAATCGGCTAACGCGTCGCGGGTCTCGGTAGGCGCGGCCGTCTTCAACGGCGAGTTGCTGCGCGCGGCGGTTCCCAAGAAGCTCAAGGAGCTCGAACGTTTTGCGGAGCTGATCGGCGACTTGCGCGAACGTGCGAAGAGCATGAGGATTGCCGACCTTCTGGTCGCAGTAATGGAAGATTCGGGATACGTACGCGAGCTTCAGAGCGAAGACACGCACGACGCGCGCGGGCGTCTGGAGAACCTTCAGGAGTTGGTCGGCGTGGCGCGCGAGTACGAAGCCGTCGACGAAGAGCCGTCGTTGGCAGGTTTCCTTGCCAACATCGCCCTCGTGAGCGATCTGGATGCCCTCGAGGAAGATGCCTCCTACGTGACGCTGATGACGCTGCACAGCGCAAAGGGTCTGGAGTTCTCCAGCGTCTTCCTCACGGGTTTGGAGGAAGGCGTCTTTCCGCACAGCCGCGCCCTCACGGAGGCGACCGAACTCGAGGAGGAGCGGCGTCTCGCCTATGTCGGCATCACGCGCGCCATCGACCGTCTGTTCCTCACGTACGCGGCACGGCGCGCGCTCTTCGGCAACACGTACGCCTATCCGAAATCGCGATTTATCGAGGAGCTGCCTTCTGTCGAGATTCTCGAGGGCGACAGCGTTCCGCTCGCGCGTCCGGCGGGTGGGCGATGGCGCGAAGTGGCGATTCACGAATCGGCCGGCGCGGGCGTGCACCTCGGCCTCGAAGCGGGCGACCGAGTGCGTCATCCCAAGTGGGGTGAGGGCTGCATCGACAACATCGTCGGAGCCGGCGGCGACGGCCTCGTAACGATTGACTTTCCCAACGTCGGTCAAAAGATGCTGATGCTCAAGTACGCGCCCCTCGAAAAAATCTAACCCGGCCGGTAGCCGTTGTCATCCCTAGCCTTTACATTGTCATCCTGAGCGCAGTCGAAGGACGAAGGACGCATGACCCCAATGGTTCGGGTTGCAGTGGCGGGCACCATGGGACGAATGGGCACGACTGCGCGAGAAGCGCTCCAAGCCAGCGGCGAGTATTGCTGTGGGCTTGCGCGTCGCGCGGACCCGGCGTACTTCGTTTTTGATTCCTTTCACCAGGTTCTCGCACGCAAACCCGACGTGCTTCTCGATCTGACGACGCAACCCGGCAGTTACGAGATCGCGCTCGAAGCCGTTGTCAACGGGCTGCATACCGTCGTGGGTGCAAGCGGATGGAGC
>JBEKMH010000001.1:0-413175 GCA_050008615.1 Candidatus Cybelea sp. | reverse complement strand
GCCGCGTACCTCGCAAGCGCGTCCGTCGAGCCGGGGTCGTGGGATACGGCCGAGCTTCAAGGCGTCCCGTATATCTTAGGCATCGCACACCCGACCGGTTTTCCGCTCTACACGCTGGTGGGGTACGTCTGGTCGCATGTCGCCATCATCGGTTCGGTCGCCTTTCGCATGAATGCGATGAGCGGCGTTGCTATTGCAATAGCCGCGCTCGCCGGGTACGCGGTCGCGCGTGAGATCGGCGCGGGCCGTTGGGTCGCGCTTTTTGCCACGCTCTGGTTTGCGTTCACGCAAGACGTTTGGGCGCACGCGGCGCGCGCGGAGGCACAGGATCTTGCCGTCGCGTGCGAAGCGGTCGCGATCTACGCTTTCCTGCGATGGATGCGTACCGGAGAGGCGCGCTGGTTTGCCGGCGCTTTTGCACTCTGCGGGCTTGCGATGGCCGCGCATCCCAACGCGCTCTGGCTGCTACCGGGGTTGCTGATCGGCACGCTAGTCGCGGTGCGCAAACCGTCGCTGCGGCTCGCCGGCGTTTCGCTCGCATTGATGCTGGGCGGCTTAGCGCTCTATCTCTATCTGCCGTTGCGCTCGGCCTACGTCGTTGCGCACGGCCTGGATCCAACGGCCGGACTGCAAGGCACCAACGGGGGCATTTTCTGGAACTACAACGACCCGCGCACCCTGCACGGTCTCGCGTTGGAGTTGACCGGCAGCCAGTTTCACACGCCCGGTTATTTCGCGGAGGCATTCAACCCGCTGCGCATTGGTGATGCACTTTGGGCGTTCGTGACGGGCACGCAGGCGCAGTACGGCACGTTTGCGACCTTCGTGATCTTGGCCGGGGTCGCGGCCGCCTGGCGCCGGAACTGGCGAACGACGCTCGTGCTCTGCGTTGCCTGCACGGCGGCATTGCTTTTCTCCATCATCTATCCGAACGAGAGCGACGTCGGCCGGTATCGTCTCCTCGCGTCGTGGCTGGCCGTTCCATTATTCGGAGCGCTGATCCCGGAACCGGAGAGTTCCGCAACCCCGATGTTGCGCTTCGCGCTCCTGCTTTTTCTTGCGATCGGCGCCGGGACGGCCTTTGCCAGTCAGCGCGCCTTCTTTCATCACGCGCCGGGCGAAGGTGGGCGCTGGGTAATCGATGCCGTCGAGTTTAGCGTTCCCGCGCCAAGCGTCGTCGTCACGCCCTGGCTGGACGCTACCTCGCTCGCCTACGGCGCCTACGTGGACGGTTCGCTTCGAGGACTAACCATCGTTTCAGACAACGAACTGCGCCTCGCGGTTTACCGGCGTTGGGCCGCGCACGATCGGGTCTTCGTGCTCGTCAATCCGCACGACGTAGGCAGCCTAACCGGCGCGCGAGATTACGCAACGCTCGATAGCTATCACGAACTCTACCAGGTGCTGCCGCAAAAATGAACGCCTTACGACTCGACCGGACGGCGACATTCGCTGCGCTGGCTACCTTCGTGCTGCATCTCGCCGCCAATCCGCATTACGGCTTCTTCCGGGACGAGCTGTACTTTATTATCTGCGGATTTCATCCGGCGTGGGGCTACGTCGACCAACCGCCGCTCGTTCCGCTCTTAGCGGCGGGTTCGCAGCTCTTCGGACATTCGCTCTTCTTGCTGCGCGCGTTGCCGGCGGCGTTTATGTCACGTGTCTGCTCGTTGCCGAGCTTGGCGGCGGTCTTTTCGCCGCCGTGCTCGCGAGCTTGGCATTCTTCGCGGCTCCCGTGCTGCTGGCGTTTGGCCAGAAGGTCGGGCCGGACATGGTCGGCATGTGGCTTTGGCCGCTCGCCGCGCTCTACGTGCTGCGCATCGTCAAGGGCGCCGACCCGCGCTGGTGGTTGGCCGCCGGTGCCTGCATCGGCGTCGCGCTCGAGAGCAAGTACAGCGTGATCTTCTTTGCGCTCGCGCTCGTCGCGGGTTTGTTGTTGACGACGCAGCGTCGCGTTCTGCTTTCACGCTGGTTTGTCGGCGGCGTCGCCGTAGCAATCGCGATCGCGCTGCCGAACTTCCTCTGGCAGGCGATGCACGGCTTCCCGATGTGGGAGCTCTTGCGCAACGGCGCTAACGGCAAGAATACCGTTGCGTCACCGGCGCTCTTTCTGTTTCAGCAGCTGATCCTGACCAATCTCTTCGTCTCGCCGATCTGGATCGCGGGATTGGTATGGCTCTTTTTCAACCGTACCGCGCGCTTCTTGGGATGGGGGTACGTGCTCTTGATCGTGATGATGATCGGGCTGCACGCCAAGCACTACTATCCCGCCGACGTCTATCCGATTCTGATGGCGGCTGGAGGGCTGATTGTCGAAGGCTGGACGCGGCGTTTGGTTGCAATCCGCGCGCTACTGGTAGCGGGAACGGTCGCGGCCGCGGTCTTCTTCGCGCCGATCACGCTCCCGGTGCTCTCCGAAGAGCAGACGCTCGACTATTCGGCCTTCGTTTCGCAGGTGCTCCACATCAAGAAAACCGCGATGCAAACCGAGCGTTCCCGCACCTCCGCGCTGCCGGAAGATTTTGCGGACATGCACGGCTGGCCCGAGCTGGCCGCGACGGTTGCAACGATTTACGCCGGCTTACCGCCGGCGCAACGGGCGCAAGCGGCAATCGTCGCGAGCAACTACGGCGAAGCTGCGGCGATCGACTTCTTCGGCGGGCGTTACGGGTTACCGCCGGCGCTCTCGGGCCACAACAATTACTGGCTCTGGGGAACGCACGGCTACAGTGGAAACCTGGTGATCGACGTCAACGGCGACTGCGGACGAACGGATTTTCCCGGACTCTTTCGCAACGCGCGGCTCGTTACGCGCTCCAACCCGCCCTGGGTAATCTCGTACGAACAAAATATCCCGATCTCGCTCTGCGAAGGCATCGCGGAACCGCTCAACGTTCTCTGGCCTAAACTGCGGCAGTATATTTAGTGGCTCGGCTCTGGTGTACGTCCCGGCGATGTATTTATCACCGAATACGGAGGGATTTACGGATCCGCGCACAGTAGCGAGGGGTGCCGATAACTTAGGGCGAACAGCGGCGGACCATTTCGAACGAAAGGCGTAAGATGAGCAAAGCACCTTACAACCTCGTATTCATCATCCTTGACCAGAGGGTGGACCGGCTACTCGCGGCATCCGGCTATTCTCTGCCGGCGATGGACGCGCTCGCAAGCCGGGGGGTCACGTTCCAGAAGCACTACATCTCGTCTGCCATGTGCACGGCATCCCGTGCGTCCTTCCTGACCGGCCAGCCGCCTCAGGTCACCGGCGTTACCGATCAAATGCAATACTCGTACGTGAGCAGCCTCAATCCGGACCTGCCCAACATGGGATCCGTGATGAAAGAGCTGGGCTATAAGACTGCCTACTTCGGCAAATTCGAAATGGACAAGAAAATCCTCGCAGCTCACCCGACGGTCAACTACAGCGACGCCATTGCGGCCTACGGTTTCGACGTATTCAGTGCGGGCGGGGACATCGGCAGCGAGCCGTACAGCGGTTTCAACAACGACCCCTTCATCGTGGGCGAGACCGTCCGTGGGCTGCATAGCATGGCTAGCGAAGCTCGCCGGACCGGGAAGCCTTTCTTCATGGTTGCCAGCCTCGTCAATCCGCACGACATCATGTATGCGAATGCTAACGTCTCCGGTCAGGCCGAAGTTCAAAAGCCGGTCGTGCCGTTTGCGGCGCCGCCTCCGCCGCCGGACTCGATTTACGAGAGAAAGTGGACCTTCACGCTTCCGGCAAGCCTTCAGGAATCGCTCGATACTCCCGGCATGCCCGGTGCGCTTCTAGAATACAAGAAGGGTTGGGACGGTTGGTCCGGCGCGATTCCAACGGATCGCCAAGATATGTGGAGCATCTTTTACAACTACTACCTCAATGCCATCGCCGACGTTGACCGCAGCCTGCAGAGGGTCGTTGATGTTATGAACGAGATGGATTTATGGCAAGATACGGCCATCGTCTTCACGTCGGATCACGGTGAGATGGCCGGTGCTCACGGCGGCCTCAAGGGTAAGGGGCCTTTCGTCTATGAAGAGAACATCCACGTTCCTTTGATCGTCGTGCACCCCGCGGCCAAGGCCGCTACGACATGCCGCGCGCTCACCAGTCATATCGATCTGCTTCCGACGTTCGTGGGATTAGCGGGACTGCCCGATACGCAGCGACCGCCGGCAGTGAAGGCGCTCCCGGGCCACGATTTCTCCGCGCTGCTCGCCGATCCCGAAAGTGCGAGTTCGACTGCGGTGCGCTCCGGCGTTCTCTTTAACTACATCGGAGCAGGTACCGTCGATGCGGTCTTTCTCGGCAAGACTATGAAGAGTTTGTTCGTGAATCAGCCCACTCCGCCGCTATCCGAGGCAAATCTGACCAAGCGGGGCTTTCTTGCTTTGGCGTTTGACGGACGCTACAAGTTTGGCCGCTACTACGCGCCGGCCGCTTCCAACACTCCGCAGACGCTTGAAGAAATTCTAAAGAACAACGATATCCAGCTTTTCGATCTACAGAGCGACCCAGGGGAGACGAACAACTTGGCCCTCGAGGTAGAGAAGAACCAGGCGACGATCCTACGAATGAATGCGCTGCTAAACGAGCTCATCGCAAAGGAAGTGGGCGCGCGAAGCGGAGTCTAGTAGCTTCCTAACCAAGTCTCGATCGCGACAAATAGCGCCGGGTCGAGGTAGGAGGGCGTGAAATATTCGCCGCCGGTCGACCGTTCATCCGCCGGCAGCTTGATGAAGAGATGGTCGTCGTCTTGCACCATCACGACCGTAACGTCGCGATGCGCGTTTTGTGCGGCCTGCGCGAGACGCGGCGTGTCTGCCGGCAAAACTTGGATGTCCTTCGTCCCTTGAAGGATCAAAATCGGACAGGGAACGTGCGCGATGAGGACGACCGGATCGACGCCGAAGGTGCTTTGCAGCCATCGTTTCTCTGCACTAGGCTTTTTGCCGGATGCGACCGCGTCGAGCTCCGCCTGGACCTGCTTCTCCATCGCCGCACGATTTGCGCTCGAAACTTTGCGAAGCAGTTGCTGCTTTAAGATCTGCTCGAGGGGAAGTGCGGGCGGCGCAAGCAAAACGATCCCGCGTAAATGTCCGTCGGCGATTGCGATGCTTGGCGCGAGCTCGCCGCCTTCACTATGTCCGAGAACGTAAATTCGTTTTGGATCGATGCCGGGTTGCGAGCGCAGGTAGGCGATCGCGTCGCGCGCGTCGGCAATCAAACGGTCGCGCACCGCAAACTTGCCGCCGCTCTTGCCGCACGAGCGCTTGTCGTAGCGCAGAACCGCGTAGCCGTCGTTCGAGAGCCGGTTCGCCAGCTGCGCGAAGATCTTATTCGGCCCGATGGTTTCGTCGCGGTCGATGCAGCCGCTTCCGTGCACCAGCACGAAACCCGGGAGCGGCGTCGCCGCCGCGTTCGGAATCGTCAGCGTTCCCGCGAGCGTCACGCCGTCGTCGGCCGTTATCGCAACGTCGCGAGAGGAGTACTGCGGCGATGGCAACGGCAGCGGTGCCGGCGTTGCCGGCTTCGGCAGCGGCGTCACGGCTGAATCGTAGGAACGCAGCACGATCGTTAGGTCTTGCGCGGGAAGCTCGAAGCGATCGAGCACGAACGTCCCGCGATGGAACCAGAGCGTTGCCGTCTGGCCCTCGACCTCGGCCGTTAAGCCTTCCTCGCCGGGGGCAATGCCCTGCGGTGGTGGCGTCGGCTGGCCGGTAACCGTCACCGGTACCGCGACGAACGAGCCGCAGAGGCAAGCCAAGGTCAACCGCTTCACACCGGTCGTGGCGAGCATCGCCGGGATGAGTGCAAAGCCCGCGGTCATGTTGTCGTTGACGAGAAACGGGGCGCCGGCCGGCGCTGCGATCGTCGCTTGCTGTCCGTCCGCGGTCAGCGTCGCATCGTTCCCGGCAAACGTCAGAACGATATGCTTGCCGTTCGCGTCGGCGACGTAAGAAATATTGGCGAAACTTGCCTCGCGGATTTTGCGTTCGCTGATCACGGTGCGCCCGGCAAGGGATCCGCTCTCGCCCACGTCGAGCCTGCCTCCGCTGCGCGCAATGAGGATCGTGCTACTCCCGACGCTATGTCCGCCGATGCTCGTGTCGTAGTGGTACGTACCGTTGGGAAGCAGCGTGGCCACCATGAGCAGCGGCGCCATCATCGAAACGCGCAGTCCAAGAGATGGTCGTTGACCATTCCAACGGCTTGCATGAACGCATAGCAGATCGTCGGACCGACGAAGCGAAATTCGCGCGCGCGCAGGTCGCGGCTCATCGCTTCGGATTGCGGCGTGGAAGCCGGGACCTCCTCGAGCCGGCGCCAGCGATTGCGGATCGGCTTACCGTCGACGAATCGCCAGATGTAGTCGTCGAACGAATCGAACTCCTGACGCACCAAAAGCAACGCGTGCGCGTTGGAAACCGCGGACTCAATCTTCGCGCGGTTGCGAACGATGCCGGGATCGAGCATCATCCGCTTGATGCGCGCCGGCGTCATATTGGCGACGAAAGCTGAGTCGAAGCCGCCGAAGAGCTGCCGATACCGCTCGCGTTTGCGCAGGATCGTCGCCCAGCTCAGCCCCGCCTGCGCACCTTCGAGCACCAAGAATTCAAAGAGCCCGGCATCGTCGTGGAGCGGCACGCCCCACTCCGCATCGTGGTATGCGATCATGTCGGGCGTTGTCGCCCAAGGGCATCGTTTTACGTTCTCGGGCGGCATTGGGGACTACCCTCTGCTATATCCGCTATATCTGAGGATCGATTGCGCTCAGGAGCGTTGGATGAACGCGATCGGCGAGGCGCCACGGGCGCTCCGGCGTTACGATGTCGTGCGACAGCGGCAAACCGGTTAGAACGCTGAGCTCGACGGTGTCGGGGCGGTGCCGCTGCCACCGCCGGTAGAGCCGGCGAATCGCGTGGTTATTCACGGCGACCTCGGCGGCATTGGTAACGATCGTCACATGCTGCGCACCCGGGCACTCCGTTAGCGCTTCGTCGAGCAACGCTCGCGCCATCCGATAGGATTGCGCGATCGCGTGCGTTGCATAGCGCGGATAGCCGCACGCCGCAATATGCCGGTCGCGCAAGATCGGATTCCACCAGAGAAAACGATTTGGAAGGCGCAGCAACCGTTCCGCGACGGTATTCATCAAACGATTCGGTATCAGCGCTACGCCGAAAAACGGCGCGATCGGCACGCAGCGCTCGACTTCGAAATGCTGCCCGATCCAAGCGGCAAGCAGTCCACCCAACGAAAAACCGGCGACCGTTACGCGGTCGCCCAACTCTCGGGCGATCGTGACGTACTCGACTACGGCTTTATAGAGATCCTCGGCGCGCAGGCGCTCGAGCGCTGGCGACAACCGGTCGGCGTGCCCGTGTCGCGGCAGGCGCGGCACGATGACGTTGTGGCCACGTTCGTAGAGGTCGGCCGCGACGCGTTCGAACTGCGCCGGGCTCGCGCTTAGCCCGTGCAGCAAGACGACCGAACGCGCCGTGCGCTCGCCGTGCACGTACGCGCGCGTACGGCCGCTAACGGCGACGCCGGGATGATCTCGGGCGACAAGCCGCTCGAGATGGTCGAAGCAGGTAGCCAAGGGCGTGTCCTTAAGACGGGAGAGGTGCATATCCTCTCGGAGCAAGCGCAAGAGTTGATCGCGCGCGAAGAACGTTACGGCGCGCATAACTATGCCCCGCTGGACCTGGTCGTCGAGCGGGCGCAAGGCGTTTGGCTTTGGGACGTTTCCGGAAACCGTTATCTCGACTGCGTCAGCGCGTACTCTGCCCTCAACCAAGGCCACTGCCATCCACGCATTTATGCGGCTCTCGTCGACCAAGCGCGCCGGCTCACGCTGACGTCGCGTGCGATGCGCAACGATCGCATGCCGGGATTTCTCGAAAAGCTTACACGCCTCTGCGGATACGACAAGGCGCTGCTGATAAACACCGGCGTCGAAGCGGTCGAAACGGCGATTAAACTCGCGCGGCGCTGGGGCTATCGGCGCAAGGGCATCGCCCCCGGCGCGGCGACGATCGTCGTCTTCTCGAACAACTTTCACGGCCGAACCATGGCCGCCGTCAGCGCCAGCACGACGGCAGAGTATCGCGACGCCTTCGGGCCGTTTCTCCCAGGCCTCGTCGTCGTTCCATTCGGCGACGCCGGCGCGCTCGAACGGGCCCTGACGCCGGAGACCGCTGCCGTCCTCATTGAGCCAATTCAAGGTGAAGGCGGCGTGATCGTGCCGCCGGCCGGCTATCTCAAGCGCGTGTGGGGCCTCTGCCGGGAGCACGAGGTCTTGCTGCTCGCCGACGAGGTCCAAACCGGATTCGGGCGGACCGGCGATCTTTTCGCCTGCGATTATGACGGGGTCAAGCCGGACGTCCTGATCGTCGGCAAGGCGTTGGGAGGGGGGTTCTACCCGGTCTCGGCCGCGCTGGCCGGAACCGCGCTGATGGATCTCTTTGGGCCCGGGGATCACGGCAGCACCTTCGGAGGAAACCCGCTGGCCTGCGCGGTCGCCGAGGCCGCGCTCGACGTGATCATTTCGGAAAATCTCGCGGCTCGCGCACGTTATGCGGGCGCGGCCATCATGCAGGGCCTGCGGGCGCTTTCCTCACCGCTGATCGTCGAAGTACGCGGGCGCGGCCTGCTGCTCGGCGTACAGCTCAGCGTCCCGGCAAGCCGCCTTTCCGAGGCCTTGCTCGAGCGAGGCGTCGCGGCAAAGGAGACGCGTGAATTCGTCCTGCGCGTCGCGCCGCCGCTCGTCATCGACGACGAGGCAATTGCCTATTTTCTCGACCGCTTTGCCGACGCCATAGGCTCGCTTCACGCCCCTTGACACTCCCCTGCCCCGGCGTGATAAGGTTGGCGAGCCGAAGCAGCGGGTCGCTCCGCTCACCGGATGCCTTCGGGCGATCCGGTCTTCACCGAAGGAACCTACGGCTGGTTCCGCAGTGGGGTTGCTCCGGCAGCGCCCTTTTTTTTTGGAGATGAGCTCATAGCAAGACCCCTGCGCATCAACGATCAGATTCGCATTCGTGCGGTTCGGGTGATCGACGAAAACGGCCAGCAACTCGGAATTCTGCCAACCGAAGACGCGTTGGCGCGCGCACGACTCGCCGGACTCGATTTGATCGAAGTTTCGCCGACGGCTCAACCGCCGGTCTGCAAGATCGCCGATTTCGGGCGCTTGAAATACGAGCAGTCTAAAAAGGACAAGGACACACGCAAAAAGCAGCGCCACGTCGAGCTGAAAGAAGTGAAGCTGCGGCCGAAGATCGAGACGCATGATTATGAAACGAAAGCAAGAATGGCCGAGCGGCTGCTGCTCGACGGGAGCAAGATCAAAGTGACGATCATGTTTCGCGGTCGAGAGATTACCTACACGTCGTTCGGACGCCGGCTGCTCGATCGCATGGCCGAAGACATGACGCCTCTGGCAATCGTGGAGCGAGAGCCGCGGCTCGAGGGCAAGAACATGTTCATGATTCTGTCGCCGCGCGCGACGCCGACCGGTCCACCGAAGTTTTCCACCACTCGCGAAAAAGAGCAAAAGCCTACGGTCGAGCAGACCGTACCTGAGGAGCAGACCAGTGCCTAAGATTCGAACCCACCGAGGAACCGCTAAACGCGTGAAGGTCACGGGGACCGGCAAATTGCTGCACCGTCATCAGTTCGACGGTTGCGGCCACATTCTGAGCAAGAAAAGCCAGAAGCGCAAGCGCAAGTTCCGCAAAGATCAGCCGACCTTCAAAGGCGATCTGAAGCGCTTGGCGCCGACGATTCCGTATCTGCTTTAAAGGAGACATAGAGAATGGCACGCGTTAAACGCGCTGTTGGAGGTCTCAAGCATCGCCGCAAGGTGATGAAGCTGGTCAAGGGCTTTCGCGCCGCTCGCCGCCGCAACTATCGCGTCGCAAACGAAGCGCTGCTCAAGTCGCTGGCCTATGCGTTTCGCGACCGCCGCGTGCGGAAGCGAGATTTCCGCTCCCTTTGGATCAGCCGGATCAACGCAGCGGTTCGCCGGGAAGGCCTCTCCTACTCCGTTTTCATGCACGCCCTCAAGAAGTCTGGGGTAACGCTGAACCGCAAGGCACTCGCCGAACTCGCCATCTCCGACCAAAAGGCGTTTGGCGCGCTGCTGAATCTCGCCCGGCAGGCGGCAAAAATGACGCGGCCCAAGAGGCCCACGCCGCTCGATATCTAATCCTGCGCGTATGCGACGTCTGAGTTCCGTTTTTGCGACGGCGCTTTCGCTCTGCGTTCTCACCCAGGCCGGAACCTTGCCGGCAAGAGCCGATACAGGATTCACCTTGACTCCGGCGCTTTCGGACCACATCGACCAAATGGCGAAGGACCAGGTCCATGCTGGGCGCACTCCCGGCATCGCCGTAGGAATCGTCGAAGACGGCCGGATTGTCTACGCGCGCGGCTTCGGGTTCTCCGATCTGAGCAAGCACGTGCCGATGAGCCCGGACACGCAGTTCTACGCCGGCGGCCTCACCCGGCAGTTTACCGCGGCCGCCGTTTTGCTGCTCGTGCAAGACGGGAAGCTGGCGCTCGACGATCACGTCTCCAAATACGTTCCGGAGTTTCACTTAGGCGCCACGATCACGATCGCGCAACTGCTGGCGCAAACCTCCGGCCTTCCACCGTCTTCGAGGATTCCGGGCATTTCGGCCGATCGGACGCATCCGATCAAGCTCGCCGCCGTTCTCGCGTCGCTCGATCAAATGAAGCTCGTCGCCGCGCCCGGTACCGTGTACGCTGACGATCCGATAAACTATCTCTTGGCTGCCTTGATCGTCGAACGCGCCAGCGGTGTTCCGCTCTCCGATTATCTCGAGCAACACATCTTTATTCCACTGGTCATGGACAACACGTTTCTTGCCAGCGACAGCGGCATCTCGGCGCAGCATTCGATCGGCTACACCCGCACGTCCCACGGGTTCGATCCCGCACCGGCCTGGGATCCGTCGTGGCTCGGCGGTGATGCAGGCTTGGTTACGACGATCTACGATTTGGCGAAGTGGGATATTGCCATGCCGATCTTGCTGCACGTCGATGCCGTGCGAACGATGTTTGCCCCGTCGGCAAACAGCGGGCCGACGCGCTACGGGATGGGCTGGGTGATCGACCGTCGCGGCGGCAAGGATTTCGTATGGTCCGATGGAGACATCTCGGGCTACCGCGCGACAAACGCGCTCTTACCCGTGCAACATGTTGGCGTCATCGTTTTTTCCAACGCCGACTCGCTGCACCAGCCCACGACGATTCCCGAGGGACTTGGAGGGCGCATCCTCGATTTGATCGTGCCCCCGGCGACGACGCATCTGAGCAACGCCACGATCGAGCGGGCGCGAGAGTGGCTAGCATTGCTGGCCTCGGGGCACGTACGGCGCGACGAGTTGACGCCGTCGTTCAGCGCTTACCTCACCGACGATCTGCTCGCGCGCCAAAACCTCGACGGTTTAGGGCCGTTGCAGTCGATCGTGCCTGTTTCGAGCACGGCGGAGTCGGACGGCGATACCTTGTATGAGTTTCTCGTGCGCTATCGCTACGCGCAGTATCATTATGATTTCGAGGTCACGGCTCAGGGAAAGATCGACGGCCTCAGACTGATCGCATAAGTGTCAGGATGGCTCTGATTTAGCTTAGATCGCCCTTCGACTCGCTACGCTCGCTCAGGACAGGCATCGCCGAGGGGTAAAGTTTACTTCGGTAAATGAACCCCGAGGCGACGAAGAGCTGGGCCGAATCAGGCCCATCCCATTCCTTAGTCGTCGCCGTCGGCAAGGCGGCGGCCAGTGGCCTCCACGACCTTACCCAATATCGTTACCGCTTCGGCGCGAGTCGCGTTGCTGAACATGAAGCGCAGGCGCTCGTCGGCATCCTCGACGATCAGAACCGAGCGGCGCCCCAGCCGAACCGATGAAATGAGCGAGCTCAAGTATGCTTCGTCTTCAGGCGCCAGCACCGAGTCTTCCGGCCCGACACTAGGCGGCTCCAATAGTCGTTTAATCACGGCATCGATGTCGCTGGGTATTTCCACCATTAACCTCCAAGACCGAATCACAATCCACCGCGTCGAATAGCAACGGTCGGCGCAGGAATGTCTCCTACATACAACTATCGACCGACGTGACTTCCAATTTCACCTCGCCCGCCCTTCAGCCAAAATAAAGCCAGCATCGTCTTCGCGTCGGTTGTGCCCTCAGCGACCAGGCGCCATGCCGCGTCTTCCGTGAATCGCCCTATCTCGATTCGCTCGTCCTCGTCGAAATCCGTGGGCCCCTCAACCAGTTCGCCCGCGTGGAAAATATGCATGATCTCGGAGCAGAATCCCGGAGTCGTCCAAAAGGACCCGATCTTCGTAAGCCTTCCCGCGATAAAGCCGGTCTCTTCGCGAAGCTCGCGGCGCGCGCCGTCAAGCAACGTTTCGCCGGGTTCGCACGTGCCGGCAGGAATCTCCCAAAGCAAGGTCTCCGCCGGATGGCGATACTGGCGCACCAAAACCAGCTCGTCGCTTGGCGTCGTCGCCACGATCGCGAGCGAGTTGCCATGTTCGACGACGTCGATGCGATGCTTGCTTCCGTCGTTGTACTCCACCTCGTCGACGCGAACGGAAAACACCCGCCCTTCGAAAACTCGGCGCGATTCGATAGTGCGCGGTACTGGATCCATTTGCGTGACTTAGCGGAACGGTCCGACCGCGCCTCGTAGGAACCGTTCCATGCCGCAACCGCCGTCGTCCGTCATGACGGAAATCGCCTGGCTCGGCTTTTTCCTCGTCATTTTCGTTGCTGCGGTCTATCTGCTGGTGCGAACGCTCGTTCCGCATCATTTCAACGACAAAGTCGCGATCATGCTCGCTGCGATCGTCGCCGGACTCATTATGATCGGCGTTCGCGCGTGGTTCGGGTCGCGATCGCGCAGCGGCTGAACCGTGGCCACGCGGCTGGGAGTGCACGCGGAGCGTTTAAAGAGCGTTGCGGCTCTGCAATTGGTGAAGGGGCGGCGCGAAACCAACCGCTTCGCCTTCGAAGGCCCAACGCTGCTCGAAGAAGCGCATGCTGCTGCGTTTCCGATCGAGGGACTCTACGTAACGCAGGCGGCGTACGACGCGACGCCGCTGGTTCGCGAGCTCGACGACTCGGGAACGCCGACCTTCCTGGTCGAGCCGGTCAGCGCGGCGCAAATCTCCGATCTCGCGACCCCGCCCGGAATCCTCGCGGTCGCCCCGGTGCGTTTTAGCAGCCTGGAGGAAATTTTCGCTCAGGCCGGCCCAGCCGTCGTGCTGGCCGACGGCGGCGACCCGGCCAATGCCGGTACCCTCCTGCGGTCTGCCGATGCGTTTGGCGCGGCGGGGGTCGTCTGCGGCTCGCTGGGCGTCGAACCGTTCCACCCAAAGGTGGTCCGAGGTTCGATGGGCGCCATCTTTCGGGTGAGGCTCGCGATCGGCGACCCCGCCGGGGTGGCGGAGGCGGCCGTTGCAGCCGGCGTGCGGCTCCTGGGACTGAGCGCGAAGGGTGAACCCCTCGGCGGGGAGCATTGGGGGCAGCCGGCGGCGCTGGTCGTGGGCCACGAGCGGCACGGTCTGGGCCGCTGGGAGGCCTGCTGCGCGCGCCTGATAGCCATTCCAATGGCGGGTTCGGCGGAGAGCCTCAGCGCCGCCGTAGCGGGTTCGATCGCCCTTTACGAGGCAAGCCGCCGGGGGCCAGGCCGGTAACGTTAAGGTTTTGTCAAGAGAGTACTCAGGGCTCCAAAAGTCAAGACTACCGGGGGCAAAACTCGCATGGTATACTCAGCGCATTCCGCGACCGTAAGCCGCCCCGGAGCAGACGGCTCAGAAGGAGACTTCAAAGCGCTATGGCAACGTCCAATCTCTTCTGGAGGATTTTCGCCCAAACGGGTTCCATCGACGCTTATCTGGCTTACCGAAGGCTTCACGCGTCCCCAACTGCAACATAAACGACCCTCGGCCACGGGGGCCGAACGAGAAGTCAAAGCCGAGTTTTAAAGCGCCTGGTAGCAAAGAACACGCCGGGCGTTTTGCTTTGGAAGAGCTATGACGGAACTTGCAAGCAAACTCGACGACGTTTCACAACGATTTGCCGCAGCAGTCGATCGCGCGAACGACGAGCAGGCTCTCGAGAGCGTTCGCGTTGCATATTTGGGCCGAAGCGGTGAAGTCACGACGGTGCGGCGCGCGATCGGAGCGCTTCCACCGGGGGAGCGCCCCGAGGCCGGCAGGGTCATCAACGACGCCGTTGCCGCGATGGAGCGTCGCCTGCAGACGGCGTACGAAGCGCTCGAGTCTCGCCAGTTCGACGCCGAGCTGTCGTCGTCGATCGACGTCACGTTTCCGTCCGTCCGCGGGCCCGCCGGCTCGATTCACCCCGCCCGGCGAATCATCGAGGAGAGCTGCGCCTATTTCGCGCGCCACGGATTCGCGGTCGTCGTCGGCCCGGAAGCCGAGCCGGACTACTATAACTTCGACGCGCTCAACATTCCCGGCGACCATCCCGCACGCGAGGGCTTCGACTCATTTTGGATTAGCGATACGCTGCTGCTTCGCCCGCACACCTCGCCGATGCAAATCCGAACGATGCAACAGCACCGGCCGCCGATCGCCATCGTCGCTCCGGGAAAATGCTTTCGCCGAGATGCCGTCGACGCGCGTCACCTCTTTCAGTTTCACCAAGTCGAAGGATTGCTTGTAGCCGAAGGCATCCATTTCGGGCATTTAAAAGGCATGCTCACGGGACTGTGCCGCGAGCTCTTCGGCGCTGCGCAGAACGTGCGGTTTAGACCCTCGTACTTTCCGTTTACCGAACCGAGCGCCGAAGTGGACACAACGTGCCCAAAATGCAAAGGCACAGGCATGCTCGGATCGCAATCTTGCAACATGTGCGGCGGCTCTGCGTGGATCGAGCTGGGCGGCTCCGGAATGGTCCACCCCAACGTCCTCCGCGAGGTTGGGTACGACCCGGACCGCTATTCCGGGTGGGCCTTTGGTTTTGGCGTCGAGCGCTTGGGCTTGGCTCGATATGAAGTCGACGACATCCGCCGCTTCGCGAAGAGCGATCCCGACTTTCTCGCGCAGCTGAGTTGACGAGGAGAGCACCGTGCGCGTCCCCATAAGCTGGCTGCGCGAGTTCGTGGCGCTCCCTCCCGATGCGCAGACGATCGCGGACCGGTTGGCGATGTTGGGGTTTCCGGTCGCCGAGATCGAACGCCGCCCGGCGATCACGGGCGTCGTTACCGCGCGGATTGCGGCCTTGGAGAAGCATCCGAACGCCGATCGCCTGCAAGTCGCGCAGGTGGATGTTGGAGCTGACGCTCCGCTGACGATTGCGACGGCCGCCACGAACGTGGCCGCGGGTCAAACGATCGCCATCGCAACGATTGGCGCGCAGCTTGCGGCGTTGACGATCGCGCCCCGCACGATGCGAGGCGTCGCGTCGCAGGGCATGATGATTTCCGCTGAAGAGCTCGCGCTGCCCGGCGAGTGGTTCGAAGACGGAATCATGCAGCTCGAAGCGGGCTGCGCTCTGGGACGTAACGTCGTCGATCTCTTCGGACTCGATACCGCGGTGCTCGACGTCGAGATCACGACGAACCGTCCCGACGCGATGTCGATCGTCGGGCTTGCGCGAGAGCTCGCGGCTTCCTACGGTACCGAGCTGCGGTTGCCGGAGTTCGTCAACCCCGGTCGCGATGCGGAGCCGCCGGGAGAAGAACCGCAGGTCTCGATCGAGTCGGGCGACTGTTATCGTTTCGTCTCCCAACGCATCGACGGGGTGCGCGTCGCGCCCGCCCCCGCCTGGATGCGCGTTCGCCTCGCGCTCTGCGGCCAGCGTCCGATTAACAATCTCGTGGACGTCTCGAACTACGTGATGCTCGAAACGGGCCAGCCGCTGCATTTTTACGATGCGCGAGCGATCCACGGCGGGCGTTTGATCGTCCGCAGCGCCCGCGACGGCGAGAAGATCGTCACGCTCGACGACGTCACGCGAACGCTTTCCCCGCAGGCGCTCGTCATTGCCGACGACGAGCGTCCGCTCTGTCTTGCGGGACTGATGGGCGGCGCGGTAAGTGAAGTCGGCCCCGCAACGACCGCGATCGTCGTCGAAGCGGCCAACTTTAACGGTGGGCGCGTACGGCGCATGAGCAACGCGCTTGGGCTGCGCACGGAAGCTTCGGCTCGACACGAAAAGTCGCTCCCGCCGGCACTGACCGATCTCGGGGCCGCGCGCGCTGCCGCACTCTTGCGCGACCTTGGGGCAACGGTCTACCGGCCTCACGCGTACGGCCAGCCGCTAACGCGAGCGACCGCCATCGCGCTGAAAGTTGCCGACGTGCAACGCCTGCTGGGCCTGCCGCTTACGCCGCAAACGATCGAGCAGCACCTCGTCGCGCTGGGCTGTGAGATCGACCGCGTCGCGCCCGGAACGTTGGCCGTCACTCCGCCGGCCTGGCGTGGCGACTTGGCGATCGCGGCCGACTTGATCGAAGAGGTTGCGCGCATCGAAGGTTACGAACGAATTCCCGTCGTCGTTCCGTCGGTTGCGCCGCATGAGATTTCGAGCGCCGCGTTTGACCTGGAGAGCCGCATCGCGCACGCCCTGGAAGGCTTGGGGTATCGCGAGATCGTCACGCAATCGCTCCGCGATGCCGGATCCGTTGAAGTCCGAAATCCGCTCTCCGAGGAACAACGCTTCCTGCGCGATTCACTCGCGCCGGGAATCATCGAGTATCTCGCGGAGAGCGCGTCGCCGGTCCGCGTCTTCGAAATCGGCGAGGTCTTCGACTCGGGTCAGGACGCCCTCGTCGAGCGGTCGCTGTTGGCGTTCGGCTTTTCAGCCGGCCCGCTCGAAGAGCCGCCGTGGCGCGACTCTGCTTTTCTCGAACTCAAAGGCGATTGCGAGCAGCTCCTGCGCAAGATCACCGGGCGCGACGCCGAGATGACGCGCGGCTCGCAACCCGGGTTTCATCCGGGAAAGACGGCGCTCGTTGCGCTCGACGAGCGCGAAGTCGCCCACCTTGGACGCATCGATCCGCGAGTGGCTAAAGCCGCTGGATTGCGTCGCCCCGCGTATCTCTGCGTCGTCAACATCGCATCGTTGCCGGCCTACGAAACGCCGCGTTACCGCGTGCCTTCGAGGTATCCCTCGACGTATCGCGACGTTGCTTTAGTCGTCGCTATCGACGTCAACGCGCACGACATCGAGCGCGCGGTCGTTGCCGCCGTCGGCAGTCTCTGTACCGGCGCCACCGTGTTCGACGAATATCGCGGTCCCCAGATCGGCGAAGGGCGCAAAAGCCTGGCGACCCGCGTGACGCTACGGCGTTTCGATGCGACCATCACCGACGAAGAAGCCGATGCGGCTGTTTTGCTGTTGCTGGGTGCGCTGCAAAAAGAGTTTGGAGCGGAGATCCGGACTTGATCGCGGGCATCGCCTGGCCCGATCTGGTGATCGTCATCGTCCTGGGGATTGCCACCATGAAGGGCTATTCCCGCGGTTTCGTTTCGGAGCTTGGCGGCGCCGTCGCGGTAACGGGAGCGCTGGTCACGCCATGGTTTTACAACGGAAGCTTGGACGCAGCCATCGAGCAGGTGACGAAACTCGGCCCCGGATCGGCGCACGTCGTCGGAATGTTCGGCACCGGGCTGTTCACGTACGTCATCATTATCTTCGTTGCGCGACTGCTCGGCAAGATCGCCAAGCTTCCGGTGCTGGGCCTCGGCAACGCGCTCGGCGGCGCGCTCATCGGCTTCTTGAAGGGTGCGATCCTGTTATGGCTCGTGCTCTTCGTGGCGCTCTTTTTTCCGCTCTCACCGGACATTCGCGCCGACCTGCATCAATCGCGGTTGGCGCCGTATCTGGTCACCTACGACCCGCCGTTGGACGACGCAATGCTCTCGACGATCCCTTGGTTCGCGCGCCCGTTCGTCCTACCGTACTTTAGGCGACACCACTTGTGAGTTCGAGTTGCGCTGCCTCGATCGCCTCGAAGGCGGTCTGTAAATCGCGCGCGGACACATCTCCCATCGTTCCGAAGCGCACGATCTTTCCAGCAAGATCGGCCTGACCGCCGGAGAGCACGACGCCGTATTCCTCGCGCAACGCTCGCAGAAGCGGATCGGGATCGCTGCCGGGTGGGGGATAAGCGGCGATGACGGTGTCGGAATGCGCGCCCGGGCGCGAGAGCAGGGTAAACCCCAGACGTTGCAGGGCCGTGCGCACGAGGCCGGCAAATGCAGCGTGCCGTTCGAAGGCCGCCCGCATTCCACCCGCGTGATACGCAGCCAGCGCGGCGTCGAGCGCGAAGAGGATGGAAATTGGTGGCGTCCACGGCGTTTGGCCGATGTGCGAAAACTCGAGCGCGCGGCGCAGATCGAAATAAAAGCGCGCCAGCGCGCGGTTCTCGAGGCGCGCTCGCGCGCGCTCGCTCAAGGCAACCATCGCGACGCCGGGCGGCGCGGCGAAGGCCTTCTGCGAAGCAGTCGCGACCGCATCGTAACCCCACTCGTCCATCCGAAACTCGCTTGCCCCAAGGCCGCTCACCGAGTCGACGAGCGTGATCGCGCCGTGGGCGCGCAGCATCGGCGCAAGCGCCGCCATGTCGTTGGCAACGCCGGTCGAGGTCTCGTTGTGCGTCAGCAAAACGCCGGCGATGCGCTTTTCCGAATCGGCATGGAGGCGCGCTTGCAGCGCCGCGGGATCGACTGCCGCCCCAAGCGGCGTCTCCAACGTCTCCACGGTGCAGCCGTAGCTCGCGGCGATGCCGGCAAAACGCTTTCCGAAAGAACCGACCGGACACGAGAGCAACCGCTCCCCCGGTGTAAAGAGATTGGCGACCAGCGCTTCCATGGCGCCGGTTCCCGAGCTTCCAAGGATCGCAATCTCGCCGCGCGTCCCGAAGACCGGGCGCAAAGCGGCGATGATGCGCTCCAGCATGGCGGCAAACTCCGGTCCACGGTGATCGATCAGCGGGCGGTCCATTGCACGGAGGACCGGCGGCGCCACCATCACCGGCCCGGGAAGGAATAACAGTTGCCTCGGCATCGAATACTGCTTCGATGAACGTCGAGAGCATCCGCTTAACCGAACTCTCGGCATGCGCGGGCTGCGCCGCGAAACTGGGAGCCGCCGAGCTGCGCAGCGTGATGGAACGCGTCTCTCCCGCGACGAATGCGCGCGTGCTCGTGGGATACGGCGATAGCGACGACGCCGGCGTCTACTTGCTCCGCGAGGATCTCGCCCTCGTCCAAACGGTGGACTTCTTTCCGCCGATCGTCGACGATCCATACGACTTCGGGAGGATAGCGGCAACCAACGCGCTCTCCGACGTCTATGCGATGGGCGGTAAGCCGCACAGCGCGCTCAATATCGTCGCCTTCCCCGAAGATCTCGACCTCGCGATTCTCGCGCAGATTCTCGAGGGCGGCGCCGCCGTTGCTCGCGATGCCGGCGTCGCAATCGTCGGCGGGCACACGATCAAGGACGCCGAGCCGAAGTACGGCATGGCGGTAACCGGCGTCGTCGATCCGCAGCGCATCGTCACCAATGCCGGTGCGCAGCCCGGCGATGCGCTGGTGCTCACCAAGCCTTTAGGGACGGGGATTCTCACGACCGCGCTGCGGCGCAACGCCATCACGCCGAGCGACCTCGCCGAAGCGATTCGTTGGATGACGACGCTCAACGAGGCCGCGGCCGCAGCCATGCTTGCCGCGGGTGCGCACGCGGCTACCGACATCACCGGCTTCGGTTTGCTCGGCCATGCCGAGAATATGGCGCGCGCCTCGGGCGTTAAGCTCATCTTCGACTCAACGGCGGTGCCCTTGATGGCGCGCGTGCTCGAGTTAATCGGCGACGGCATCGTCCCGGGCGGCACGCGCCACAACGCGGAGACGCACGCGGCCTTCACCGAGTTCGCGACGCCGGTGCCCGAGGCCATGCGCGTGGCACTCTCGGACGCGCAAACGTCCGGCGGACTATTGATCGCCGTTGCGAGCGGAAACCTGTCCACGCTAGTCCGCGAATTAAACGACCGCAGCACGATGGCTGCGGTCGTTGGCGAAGTGCGCGAGGGAAGCGGGATCGAGGTTACCGCTTAAGCTTGCGCTTGCGTTCCGGAGCGCGTTTGATGGCGCCGTTTCGCCGCTTGGCTTGCGCCGAGCTTGGGCGCCGCATGGGGACGACGTTACTCGCCGGCGCATGGTCTGAGCCGAGCGGCACCGGTGAAATCAGCCGTTTTCCTAACGCGTGATGGAGGACTTCGGAAAGCTCGTCGACCGGAATGAAGGTCATGCTCTCACGAACCTCCTTGGGAATGTCGTCGAGGTCCGTCTCGTTGCGCCGCGGCAGCAAGATCTTGCTGATGCCGGCGCGCTTCGCACCAAGCGTCTTTTCCTTGATGCCGCCGATCGGGAGCACTTGCCCCGTCAACGTGATCTCGCCCGTCATCGCCAAGTTCGCGTCAACTTTGATGCCGGTCAGCATCGAAGCGATGGAGGTCGCAAGCGCGATGCCCGCCGATGGGCCGTCCTTCGGCGTAGCGCCGGCGGGGAGGTGAATGTGAATATCGTGCTTGGCAAAGTAATCGTCGGGTAAGCCCAACTCCGCCGAACGCGAACGCAAGAATGAAACGGCGGCCTGCGCGCTCTCCTTCATGACGTCGCCCAGTTGTCCCGTCAACGCGAGCTTCCCGGTTCCCGGCATCGACTGCGTCTCGATGAAGAGAATGTCGCCGCCGACCGGCGTCCAAGCCATGCCCGTCGCAACGCCGACCGAGGCGACGCGCTTGCGTACCTCGTTGAAGAATCTGGGCCTGCCCAGGTACTCGACGAGGTTCTCCGGCTTGACGCGCGCCTTGTAGCGCGCGTTTTCCGCGATCTTGCGCGCGATCTTGCGAAAGACGGTTCCGATCTCGCGTTCGAGATTGCGAACTCCGGCTTCTCGCGTATAGTCGTTGATGATCGCGCGGATCGTCGCGTCGCCGATCTGCGCCTGGGAATCGCGCAAACCGTTGTGCTTGCGCTGCTTCTTGAGCAGATATCGCTTCGCGATTTGGAGCTTTTCGAGCTCCGTGTAGCCCGAAAGGGTGATGATTTCCATGCGATCCCGCAACGGCGGCGAGATCGAGTCGAGCGTGTTCGCCGTGCATATAAAGAGCACTTGTGAGAGATCGAACGGCAGATCGAGATAATGATCGCGGAAGTTGTTATTCTGCTCGGGATCGAGCACTTCGAGCAACGCCGACTGCGGGTCGCCGCGAAAATCCGCGCCGACTTTGTCGATCTCGTCGATCATCATGACGGGGTTGCGCGTCCCGGCGTCGCGAATCGCGCGAACGATCGTGCCCGGCATCGCGCCGATGTACGTGCGCCGATGGCCGCGAATCTCGGCTTCGTCGCGAACGCCGCCCACCGAAAGGCGAACGAACTTGCGCCCCATCGCCCGAGCGATCGACTGACCGAGCGAAGTTTTTCCGACGCCCGGCGGTCCGACGAAACAAAGGATCGGTCCGGTCAGCTTCTTTTTGAGCTTTCCAACGGCCAAGTACTCGACGATCCGGTCCTTGATCTTTTCGAGATCGTAATGATCTTCGTCGAGCACGGCGCGCGCGGTCGCTATCTCGATGTGGTCGGGCGTCTCCTCTTTCCATGGCAGCGTCACCAGCCAATCGAGGTAGGTACGAATCACGCTGTACTCGGGGCTCGCCTGTGGAACTTTCGAGAGCCGGTCGAGTTCGCGGTCGGCCGCCTTCTTCACGTCGGCCGGCATCGCCGCGCCGTCGATCTTCGTTCGAAGCTCGTTGTTCTCGGCCTGCTGCGGATCGACTTCGCCAAGCTCTTCCTGGATTGCGCGCAACTGTTGACGGAGATAGAACTCGCGTTGATTTTTCTCCATCTCGCGCTGAATGTCGCTCTGAATCTTGTGGCCCAGCTCGACGACCTCCAGCTCCTTGGTAAGAAGCATCGTCAGCTTGCGCATGCGCTTGGCCGTGTCGCGTTCTTCGAGAAGCGCTTGCCGGTCGGCGGTCTCCAAGCGCATCGTCGAGGCGACGAAGTAGGTCAGCACCACCGGATCGGTGATGTTGGCGACCTCCATCTCCATCTCGCGCGGCGCTTGCGGGAGATACGAAAGCAGCTTCTGGAAGAGTCCCGCCAGATTGCGCTGCATCGCGACGAGCTCTTCGTTCTCGACGGTCGAGTCCGGCAGCTCGGTATAGGCCGCAACCATGTAGGGTGCGACCTGCGTGAACTGCTCGATGCGGAAGACTTGTTGACCGGCGACGATGCACCGCAGCGTGCCGTCGGGAACCTTCAGCATCTTCTGAATGACGCCGATCGTGCCGACCCGTTGCACGTCTTCGGGACCGGGATCCTCGATCTCGCGATCGCGCAGAACGGTTAGCCCGATCGGCTTTCCTTCGCGCAGCGCTTCTTCAACGAGTTGAATTCCGGACTTCTTGACGACCGCCAACGGAATGACGGTATGCGGAAAAAGCACGGCCTCTTGCAGCGGCAGAATGCCGATCAAGTTGGCGGGAACGATGTCTGGAGTAGTTTTTTGAGCCATCTGTATTTAGGAATGCGTCCTTTTTACCAAGATGTGGAGCTCGGTTCGGGCCGTCGGCTGGTAGGCCGTTGCCGCAATCGGCGCGATGACGATCAAGAAACCGTCCTCGTACGTCGCGGCGATGCGATCGTATTCCACCGCGACCGGCAGCGCGATTCGCTTGACGAACTCGCCGTGCGCGATCTCCTTCTGCACAAACGAACCGCCTCGCAACCGAGCGCGGCGGCGGCCGCCGATGAGGAGGCAGCGCTCGTCGAAGACGACACGCAGACTCTCCGGATCGGCTCCGGCCACCTCGACGACCACGACGACACGCCGCTGATCCTCGTCGACAAAGACGTCAGCATTCGGCGCGAAAGCACCCAACCGGGCTCGAACGACGAACTCCATCAGGGCCAATAACCCGTCATCTTAGCACTCGGATGCGGTCTCTGCTAACTGACCTACATGTTGGGGTCAGGGAGCGGGCGCGTGGTCGGCCAGACGACGCAGGGGATGAGCTCGACGCGCAAGGCGGATAGGGCGGTGGGAGGTATCTGCACTCTAAAGTATTGCGGGTACCCCGTCGGCTTGCCATAGCGGCTCTGCGGCGGAAATTCGTTGTTCGCGACGCCCATGACATGGGTCGAGGCCAAGACCGCGTTGATCGCGGTGGCGTTAGCCGCGGACATATACACGTTGGTCCGTTGGCCGAGCCACGTGCCGCCATCCGCGGTCGTGTACAGGAAGCCGATGGTCTGGCCGCTCATCATGGTTGACGTCGAGACCACTTCATCGATCCGGACGAGCTGCATGTTGCGCGCGACCGGCTTCATGAGGACCTTTGGCACGGGCCTGGGCGAATCGAGGCACGAGCCGCTTTCGAGCGGGGGCTGCGACAGCGGGGGCATCGGGGCAGGCGCTTGGGCAACGGTGATACCGAGCACGGCGAGGACGAAGGTTGCAATTGCAAACATGACGCGGCACTTCGCTGGAATGTGGACATTCCCCCGATGAGCGCGCCCGCACCCAAGCTGATTCGTCTCTTAGGCGGCCGGGATGCCGCGCTCATCGTAATGGGCGGCATCATCGGCTCGGGCATCTTTATGAACCCGTCGGTCGTCGCACGTTTTGTCGGCAGCGGATCCCTGGTGATGGCGGTCTGGGTCGCCGGCGGTCTGATCGCGCTCCTGGGCGCCGGCATCTTCGCGGAGTTGGCTGCGCGGCGTCCGCAGGACGGCGGCCTCTACGCGTATCTGCGGGACGCCTTTCACCCCGCGCTCGCCTTCATCTTCGGCTGGACGCTCCTGCTCGTCTCGCAAAGCGGCGGAATGGCGGCGGCGGCCGTCACGTTCGCCAACTACTTTGCAACGCTAACGACGTGGCACGCCTCTACCGCGGGAGTCGCCGTCGTTGCAATCGGGGTCTTCACCGCGGTTAACGCGCTGGGGGTTCGCACCGGGACTACGACGCAAAATGTGTTCATGGTGGTCAAGATTCTCGCGATCGCGGCATTCGGCGCGATCGGTCTTTTTGTGGCGCACGGCACCGCAGCACCGGTCCCGGTGCACGCGCCGGCTGGCGGAGCTCTCGCCGTCATCGGCCTTGCGATGGTGCCCGTGCTCTTCGCCTACAGCGGCTGGCAAACGTCGAGCTTTATGACGGCGGAGCTGCACCAGCCGCAAAAAACGCTGCCGCGAGGCCTGATCGCCGGCGTCGTTCTGGTCATCGCGCTCTACTTAGCAGTCAATGCCACCTGCCTGCACGTGCTGGGCATCGGTGGGTTGGCGGCAACCAATACGCCGGCATCGCAGGTCGCCGGAATCGCGTTTGGTCCGATCGGTTTGACGATCATGGCCGCCGTGATCGCCATTTCCACGCTCGGTTTCTTGAGCAACCAAATCCTGACGTCGCCGCGCGTCTACTTTCAGATGGCGGCGGACGGCACGTTTTTCAAACAGCTCGCCTGGGTGAACGCGCGGACGCACGCGCCGGTGCTCGCGATTTTGCTGCAGGGACTGATCGCAATCGTCATCGCGCTCTCCGGCAGCTACGACCAGATTCTCAACTACGTTACCTGCAACGACTACATTTTCTTCGGACTTGCGGCGATTGCGCTCATCGTCTTCCGCAATCGCGACGCGCGCGATCCAACGGCGCCCAAACCGGCCTTTCGCATGCCGGGACACCCGGTGACGACGCTGCTCTTTCTGGCTGCGGCGTGGTACGTCGTCGGAGATACCGTCCTGAAGTCGCCGCACGATACCGGCATCGGCATTGCCATTTTGCTCTCGGGCCTGCCGGTCTATCTGCTATTCACGCGCCGTCGCGCGGCTCGGGCAGAGTAACGTGCGTAACACCGCGCGCGTCGTATTCATAACGATCTTGGGATTGTTTGAGATTGCGGCAGCCGCCGTCTCGATCGGGTCCTTTCAAAAACCTGTCGGCACCTACGGATTCTTGCTGAGCAAAGACGTGACGTTTGCCGAGATCGATCCGACCTCGCTGACGGCGCGCGCCGGCATTATCCCCGGCGACCGGTTACTCTACGAGACGCTGCCGTTGCGCGGGCGCCGCTATGCCATTCTCAACGAAGAGGTCCCCGGTGGAGCGCCGATCGCTTTTGCCATCGTTCATGATGGTAAAACCAACTGGGTGACCGTGCGCGCCACCGACCTTCTCGCGATCGGGCAGACGGAATCGTTGACCTACGCGATCGCCGGGCTCGCGATGGGAATCGTCGGCCTCGTACTCGTGCTGCTTCGCCCGAGCCGAATGACCTGGGCGTTTGCCTTAATCGCTCCAGCGATGCTGCTGCCGTTCGACTGGATCTTTTGGGCACAGCAGTCGGGAGGGACCCCCGCAACGCTGTTCGACGTCGTCGTTGCGCTGATCTATGCGGCCCAGCCGGCCGCGATCATGATCTTTGCAAGCCGCTTTCCGAACGACCGGTCGACCGGAGTGGCGCGTCTCGTCGACCGTCTCGGCCTACCGGTCGGGGTTGCCATCGCGGGCCTGTATCTCTATGCGTATCTCGACGTACGCTATTCGCGCGTCCCGCCAATTCATCTGTTCTCGCTCTACGATCTCTCCGTCGTCATTCCGGGGCTCGCCGCACTGATCGCGCTCGTATCCACGTACGTCACCATTCGCGGTGCGGCACGCAGCCGGCTCGTGCCCGTCATCGGAAGCTTCGCGCTGCTGATTCTCGCCGATGTGCTCCAGCAGATCGTCGGGGCGCATACGACCAACACCACCGTGAGTTTCATGCTCGCCCTACTCTTCTCGCTCTGCCCGGCACTCATTGCGGCAACCGTCGCTTACGGAATCATCCGTCACCGCGTGATGGACGTCAGCTTCATCATCAGCCGCACGCTCGTTTACACGATTCTGACGCTTGGAGCGGTTACGCTCTTTACCTTGATCGAGTACATCTTCGGCCGCGTGCTGGAGCATCAGGGCGTCGCCACGATCCTGAACATCTTGGCCGCGGTCGGTTTAGGCGTGTCGTTCAATCTCTTGCACCGGCACCTCGACGAGTGGATCGATCGCTTCCTCTTCAAGCAACGGCATCTCGCTGCGCAGCGCTTGACCGCCGTCGCGCGCGCGCTGCCGCACGCATCGACTGCCCCGGCGATCGAGGCCGCGCTGGTCGACGAGCCGGTCGCCGCGTTGGGACTCTCGTCGGCGGCCGTCTTCCGTCACGAAAAAAGCGCGTACCGCCGCGTTCGGGCACACGCCTGGACGGACGACGAAGCGGCCGAGCTCGATGCCGACGACGCGCTGGTGCTGCGGCTGCGTGCGGATCTCGTCGCCATAGATCCGAGCGATCTGCGCTGGCCGCGCAACGACTTGCCGAGCGGCGACCGGCAAGTAATCTACGCCGTCCCGATCATCGTCGGTCACCATCTCGAAGCGATTGCCCTCTACGGAAATCATGGAACCGGTGAGGATCTCGACCCGGACGAGCGAAGCATCCTGCGCAAGCTCGCGGCCGCCGCCTCGGCGGGTTACGATCACATCGTTGCGGTCGAGCTTCGCACGCGCTTGCACAACGCCGAGAGTGAGAACGCGACGTTGCGCGGCGTGGAGCAAAAGCTCACCGAGCTGCTCGCGGAACGTCTGCGGCCCTGAAAGGCTCCTCGCTCGAAGTGGCATGCGGAAGTTTGTAGGCCAGTCGATCGCGCCGGCGGGCGACGGGTTTATAACTCCCGCCAGCGGCAGCGAGCCTCCCGTCCCGCGTGCTTTTCGCTGGAACGATCGAACGTTCGACGTCTCCGCGCTTCTCCGATCGTGGCGCACGACAAAGACCGACCGCGGCGATGTTTACCTCAAGCGTCACTGGTTCGAGCTTGAGACCGCGTCCGGCGAACAGCTCGAAGTCTATTTCGACCGCGAATCGCGTCGCGGCGCGCCGCGATGGTGGCTTTACACCATTTCGTCTTGAGAGAGTGCTTCGACAATCCGCGGCAGCGCCTCGGCTGCGGAGCCTCGCAGCTTACACGCTACTCGGTTGCTTATCGGAGTTGGCTCCGGATTGATTTCGGCGACGAAGGCCGCGCGATTGTAGTTGGTGGCGAGCGCAGCGGCCGGATAGACGATGGCGCTCGTCCCGATGACGAGAATGACGTTCGCGCGTGCTGCGGCTTCTTGCGCTCGCTGCCAAACATCTTGCGGCAACGATTCGCCGAACCAGACGATGTCGGGACGCCAGCGCCCGCCGCAGGCGTGGTCAATCTCGTCGAGCGGAAGGCCGGCAGCATCGAATGGCCGGCGTGCATGGCAGTTGGTGCAGCGCGCCTCGCGCAGGCTGCCGTGCAGCTCGAGTAGGTTGCGCGACCCGGCGCGCAGATGCAGCGAGTCGACGTTTTGCGTGGCGAGCGTAAAGTCGTCAAACGCATTCTCGAGCTGGGCGATCGCGACGTGACCGGCGTTGGGTTGGGCTCGCGCGTGCGCGGCCCTACGCTCGTTATACCAAGTCCAAACTAAAACCGGGTCGCGTGCGAATCCCTCCGGCGAAGCAAGCTCTTCGACGCGATGCGTTCGCCAAAGACCGCCCACACCGCGAAACGTCGGCAACCCGCTCTCCGCCGAAACTCCCGACCCGGTGAGTACGAAAACGGATTTTGCGCCGCGCAGTGCCGCTATTAGGCTTTCTAAGCTGCCGGCTCCATCAGTTTCTGCCACTCCTCGCGGCCGATTCGCAGGTGTTCTTCGTCGAGCTGCGCCAGCGGTTGCTTCACGAGGTGCTCGCGCGCGCACAGGTCTTGCTCATCGGTCTGCACATAAAGGAGGCCCGTAACGAACTCGCCGCGGGCACGCGATTCGTGAATGATCTTCAGGGCCGCGTTGTCGTCGGTGGGATCGTAATCGACGTCGAGCTTACGCAGCACGACGTGCGACCCGTCGTCGAGCTGAACGTGCCGAACGGTACCGGGCTCGTAGTCGACCGCGATCTCGCGACCGCCCGCGATGTAGTCGGCGGTGTGGAGAACGACGTCGTGCTCCTTGACGTAGGCGTAACTCTTGGTCGAGCCTTCGTGGTCGTTGAAGGTCACGCAGGGACTGATAACGTCGAGAATCGCAGTGCCGCGATGCGAAAATGCGGCCTGCAACAACGGCACGAGCTGCTTTCCATCGCCGGAAAACGACCGGGCGACGAAGGTCGCGCCCAGTTCGATTGCAAGCCCGCAGATGTCGATCGTCGCGTACTCGTTGACCTTTCCGCCTTTCTGCTTCGAGCCGACGTCGGCCGTCGCCGAGAACTGCCCCTTGGTGAGCCCGTAACAGCCGTTGTTCTCGACGATATACGTGCAGTCGACATTGCGCCGGATCATGTGGCAGTACTGCCCCAGCCCGATGCTCGCCGTGTCGCCGTCGCCGCTGATACCGAGAACCATCAACTCGCGGTTGGCAAGCTTGGCTCCGGTGGCCGCCGACGGCATGCGCCCGTGCAGACCGTTGAAACCGTGCGCCTGCTCGACGAAATACGCCGGCGTTTTCGAGGAACACCCGATGCCGCTCATCTTGGCAAGCTTGTGCGGCTCGACGCCATAGTCGTAGAGCGCCTTGATCAGATGGTTGGTGATGGAGTTGTGCCCGCAGCCCGCGCAGAGGGTCGTGGGGAGTCCTTTATAGACTTCGCGAGTCAGGCCGATGATGTTTACGTTTGCCGTCATAATTTATTCCGCGACCACCGCCGGCGCGCGCTGCGCGTCGAGCAGAGGATCGATAATGGCGTGGGCATCGATCGGCACGCCGTTGTAGTGCCGAATCGATTCCAGGCGACCGATCAGGTGCGTTGGAAGCTCCGTTCGTAGAATGCCGTAGAGTTGTCCGTCGCGGTTCTGTTCGACGACGTAGACCACATCGTGACGCTTCACGAAGGTGGCAACCTCCGGCGAGAGTGGCAGCGCGCGCACGCGCATATAGTTGAGCTCTATTCCGGATTCCCGCAGGAAGTCGAGGGCCTCCACGACGGCGTGATGCGTCGTGCCGTACGCGAGAACCGCGATCTTGCTATTCTTTTTCTCCGCGACGACGGGTGCCGGAACGGCCCTCCTGGCCGTCTCGGTCTTACGGTTGAGCCGATCGAGGTTGCGCTGCCAAACGTCGGGGAGTTCGGAATAACGAGCCTCTTCATCGTGCCCGGTGCCGCGTGTGAAAAATCCGGCGCCGGGATGATTGGTTCCGGGCAGCGTGCGGTAGGTGATTCCGTCCTTATCCACGTCGCGATAACGGCCCCACGACTTCATCGAACCTAAGTCGTCGGCCCCCAGCACCTTTCCGCGGTCGAACGGCTTCTCGGGATACGGAAGCGGCGGCGTGAGCCAGGCGTTCATCCCCAGATCCAGATCGCTGAGCACGAAGACGGGCGTTTGAAAGCGTTCGGCCAGGTTGAACGCCTCCATCGCAAACTCGTACGCTTCCGCGACGGTTGCCGGCAGGAGCACGATGTGTTTGGTATCGCCGTGGGAGAGCGTGTAGGCAAACGACACGTCACCCTGCATCGTTCGCGTCGGCAAGCCGGTGGACGGTCCGGCGCGCTGTACGTCGAAGATCACGCCCGGAACCTCGGCAAAATAACCGTAACCCGCATATTCGGCCATCAACGAGATGCCCGGGCCGGAGGTCGAGGTCATCGCGCGCGAGCCGGCCCATCCCGCACCAAAAACAATCCCGGCAGCGGCAAGCTCGTCTTCGGCTTGCACGATCGCGACGCTCCGTTCGCCGGTCTCTTTGTCGATGCGATAGCGATCGCAGTATTGAATGAAGTATTCACAGAGCGACGACGACGGCGTGATCGGATACCACGCGGCGACCGTGCAGCCGCCCATGACGCAGCCCAGCGCCGCGGCGCGGTTGCCTTCCATGAACATTAAACCGTCGGTCTTTCCGGTCATCGGCACCAAGCGCCAGGGGTCGTGCTTCTCAAGATGCTGCTGCGCATACTCCAGACCGACGCGCACCGCCGCGAGGTTGAGCTCGACGGCCGATGCCTTGCTGCGAAACTGCGTGCGCAGGCTATCTTCGATCGTCGCGAGGGGAATCTCGAGCAGCTGCGCGAGCACGCCGACGTAGATCATGTTCATGAGGTATTTGCGAAGGTCGCCTTTGTCGGCGAAGTGCTCCTTCGCCAGCGCCGCAAACGGCACGGGGTAGTAGATCAGATCTTCGCGCAGCGTATCGCCCTTCACCGGATAGCTCTCTTCGTGGACGACCGCCCCGCCCGACTTGACGCCGGCAACGTCTTGTTGCCACGTCGCCGCGTTGAGCGCGAGGAGCACGTCGAAGTCGCGGGCGCGGCACTGATAGCCGAGCGCGCTGACGCGCACGTCGAACCACGTCGGGAGACCCTCGATATTCGAGGGAAAAACGTTCTTCGGAGCGACCGGAATACCGAGGCGCGCGATGGCGTTGGTCAGCACGAGATTGGAGGATTGGCTCCCCGAGCCGTTGACCGTCGCCACGCGAATCGTGAAATCGTTGACGTTACGCGCGGGCATAAAGATGAAGTTATCCGTTGTGACGACTCGGCCTTCTCCGGGCCGGACAAGCCTCATGGATGGAGCCGGCCACCGAAGGCCGAAGGTTGTCACGATGCTTGCGCTCGCTCATATCGTTCTGCACGCCGGCTTTTGCGGCGCCATCGCGCGAGCGCCGGCGGGCACCAGCATCGCGCTGCGCGTCCGTCTGGCCGACCGAATCGGCCGGGTGCAGGTCGACAAGGCCTACAGCTTCGAGCGCGGCGACGATCAGGAGGCGATCGTCGAGTTCGACAGCGCCTTCGGACTCTATCGGCTCGATCTCACGGTTCCCAAGTACCACTGCTCGGCAACTGATTACGCTTACTTCATCGCAGGGCAGGATCGCAGCATAAGCGAGAAGCTGAGCGACGCGCCGGCCCCGGCACCTCCGACACCGCTGCTGCTCTCCGGCACGGCGCCGCAGTCCTTCCTCTACGTGCAACCGACCTTCGTCATCTTCGACAAGAGCGCGGTGGCCTGTGGCAAGCCGCTTCCGCAACCGTTGCCGACGCACGTCGTGGTGGAAAACGACCAGGACTCGTATTACGCGTGGCTCTATTCCGACGCTTCCGGCGATACCCCGCAACAACTCACGCTGCGTCTGCGAACCCCGACGCATCAGTATCATTACGTGCGAATACCGATGCAGGTTCCGGTTCCCTGGGCCGGCTGGCCGCAAACCATTATCCTCAACGTCACCGAGGATATGGTCGACGGTCTCGCCGGCGATCAAGTCAATACGCTGCTCTGCCCGAAGTTCTGGAAAACGTCGGCCGGCTAGGAGCCCGTCTTCTAGTAGTCGCGCTTCGTAACCTGAGCCGAAAAAGGAAAGGGCCCGGCGTCTCCGCCGGGCCCTTCGACTTCGCTCAGGACTGCGCTCGCCTTGCGAGCTTGCCGCTAAGGAAGTTTTGCTACATCATGTCGTAGCCGCCCATGCCGCCGCCGGGCGCGCCCGCCGTCTCCTTCTTAGGCTCGGGCTTATCGGCGATGAGGGTTTCGGTCGTCAGAATCAGCGCACCGATCGATGCTGCGTTCTGTAACGCTGCGCGCGTCACTTTGAGCGGCTCGACGATGCCCGCGGTGAACATGTCCACGATCTCGCCGGTCATTGCGTCGAAACCGAACGGCGCGCTCTTGATGCGGACCGCATTCACCTGAACCGAACCTTCAAATCCCGCATTGTCGGCGATTTGACGGGCCGGCTCTTCGAGGGCCTTGCGAATGATGCTGATGCCGATCTTCTCGTCGGCCCACGTCGAAGCGTGACCGTTTGCCTTCGGCGGCTCGTAACGATCGATGGCTTTGATCGCGTGAATCAGTGAGGCGCCGCCGCCGGGGATCATGCCTTCCTGCACGGCCGCGCGGGTCGCGCTCAGGGCATCCTCGATGCGGTGCTTCTTTTCTTTAAGCTCGGTTTCGGTTGCCGCGCCGACCTGAATGACCGCGACGCCGCCCGAGAGCTTCGCAAGACGCTCTTGCAGCTTCTCGCGGTCGAAGTCCGAATCGGTCTCCTCGATCTGCTTTTTGATCATCTCGATGCGGCCCTTGATGGCATCGGGCTTGCCGTTGCCGTCGACGATCGTCGTCTCTTCCTTGGTAACCGTGACGCGCTTGGCCTGGCCGAGCTGGTCGGGTGTCACCTTGTCGAGTTTGAGTCCGAGCTCTTCGGAGATCACCGTGGCGCCCGTGAGCGTGGCAATATCCTTGAGCATCTCCTTGCGGCGGTCGCCGAAGCCCGGCGCCTTGACCGCAACGGACGTGAACGTGCCGCGCAGCTTGTTCACTACTAGCGTCGCGAGCGCTTCACCCTCGACGTCTTCGGAAATGATGAGCAGCGGCTTCTGTACCTGAACGACCTTCTCGAGCAACGGCAAAATGTCGGCGATCGCCGAGATCTTCCGTTCCGTTACGAGAATGTACGGATTGTCGAGCACGGCTTCCATGCGCTCGGAGTCGGTAACCATGTACGGCGAGATGTAGCCCTTGTCGAACTGCATGCCGTCTTTGGTCTCGACTTCGGTCTTGAGCGTCCTCGACTCCTCAACCGTGATGACGCCGTCCTTGCCGACCTTCTCCATCGCATCGGCGATGAACTCGCCGATTTCGGGGTCGTTGGCCGAGATCGACGCTACTTGCGCGATCTTATCTTTCGTGTCGACGTCTTTCTTGAACGACTCCATCTCGCCGACCGCGATCTCGACGGCCTTTTCGATGCCGTGCTTGATCAGCAGCGGATTGCTGCCTGCGGTTACGTTGCGGAGGCCTTCGCGAATGATCGCTTGCGCGAGCACGGTCGCGGTCGTCGTGCCGTCGCCGGCAATGTCGTTGGTCTTCGACGCGACTTCTTTGACGAGCTGCGCCCCCATGTTTTCGAACACGTCGGGCAGCTCGATTTCCTTGGCAATGGTTACGCCGTCGTTAGTAATCGTCGGCGAACCGAATTTCTTGTCGAGCACGACGTTGCGACCCTTGGGGCCGAGCGTCACCTTCACGGCATCGGCGAGGATGTTCGCACCGCGCTCGAGCGCGCGGCGCGCGCTTTCATCGAATACGAGTTGCTTTGCAGACATTTAAAAAATTGAACTCCTTAGACGCCGACCGGCACTTTGTGGACGATGGCGAGAATGTCTTTTTCAGGAATGATGAGGTACTCGGTGCCGTCGATCTTGACTTCGCTTCCCGAGTATTTACGGTAGAACACGCGATCGCCGACCTTGACCTGCATCTCGACCTTCGTGCCCTTATCGGTCACGCGGCCGGTTCCGACGGCACGGATCATGCCCTCTTGGGGCTTTTCCTTGGCTGTGTCGGGAAGAAAGACGCCGCCGGTCGTCTTGTCGTCTTGCTCTACATGTTCGATAACGACGTTATCGAACAGGGGCTTGAGATTCACGGAAACCTCCAGGTGGTTGAATTCGCATACAATACAAGTTAGCACTCTCAGCGCAAGAGCGCTAGCCGTGCTATCCTAGCAGACTCTCGGGGAGAGTGCAAGCACCTTTGGTAGGTGAAAAAGCGGGCAGGCCCTCGCCGTTATAGCACGAGGTGCAGCGGCGACCAGAAGAGCAGGTAGGCTTGCACGAGCGCGACTCCCGCGAAGAAGATGACGACCCATGGCGGCTTCACCCAGCACCGCCATTCCCGCACCCCTTGGGCATAGGCGACGAGATAGAGCACGACCGCGGCCGTCGAGAGCACGAGAACCGCGTACCGCCCGAAGAGCAACGCCAAGAAGGCCGCCTTACAGAAGGTGAAGGCGTAGCCTTCGAGCTCTTTACCCCGCTGGAGCTTGCTCGAGCTGTCCACGACGCACCATTCCTTTCATCGCCCGCTCGCGTACTTTTGGAAAGAGCCGCGCCGCGCAGAAGGGCATCCGCACCGGATCGTTGCCCGCGCCGGCGACGTGCACGCAGCATTGTTCGAGCCGTTCGGTAATCAGGGTATCGGCATCCATGAAGTGCTTGATCGTGACGCGCTTCACGCGCTCGCCAACGAAACGCGCCGTAGCTCCCCGTCCGAAGGCAAGCTTGAACAGTTCGGCGCCCCCGCCGAATCCGCAGGCGGCGCAGAGCGTCTTCAGATGTGCGGCCAGCTCGGGACGCGAGAGCGTCATCGTCTCCGACATCACGTTGGTCAGCGCGTTACGCACCTGCTCGAGCGCTTCGCTGAAGGCGATTTGGTTGCCGAAGATGCTCAAGTTGTCGCGCAGCGTCTTCTCTCCTAGGATCGCCGGCATTCCCACGAATCTCCCGTCTTTGCCGCGCAAGAAATAGCCGATCGAGCAGCAGTCAGGGTGACTGCAGGGCAACGCGATGAGGTCGCGAGCGCGCACGCCGTTGGAGGACTGCGCCTCGAGCCGCCCGAGCACGCCGGTCGTAGTAACGCGCGCCATCGGATCGACCACGGGAGCGCGGCCTGAGGCGAAGAGCGGTTGGAACATGACGCCGCCCACGTACGGCGTTGCGAAGGCGGTGTCGAGGACTTCGCCGATTTGGTCGGCGTTTTGCGGAACGACCGTCATTACCAGCGTCGTAAAGACGCGTGCCGAGCTCAGCTTTGAGATGACGCGCGCTTTGGTTTCGCGCAGGTCTACCCCGCGCAACGTCCGATGCGTCGCCTCGCGCTGGCCGTCGTACTGCAAATAGACTTCCAGCCGATCGCGCAGGCCCGCGATAAACTCGAGCAGCGCATCTTCGTTGGCCAGGCGGACGCCGTTGGTGTTGAGCAGGATCCGCGTGATCGGCATCTCGCAAAGACGCTCGATCAACTCGCGAATCTGCGGATGCACCGTCGGCTCGCCGCCCGAGAGCATGACGACGTCGAGCCGGCCGCCTTCGCGTTCGAGCGCGGTCTCAACCGCGCGTACGGCCTCCTCCACGGGAAGGTACGCCGAGAGCTCCGGACTCGAGCTGGTATAGCAAGCCGGACAGGTCAGATTGCATTGTGTCGTGAGGTCGAGCAGGTAGATGCACGAATGCTGGAGATGCGCCGGACCCAAACCGTACTCGTAACCCATCGGAACGGGAAAGATCTCATTCGTGTCGGGATTGACGATCTTCGTCGGCACGCGCCACTGCTGCAAGTAGCGCCAGAGCGCCGCATCCTCTTCGTAGAGCGACCAGACCTCGCCGTGGCCGCGCCTGCACCATCTGCGCAAATAAACGCCGCCATCGCGCTCGACGAGATGCCCGTCGCAAATGTCGGTCGGATACTCGGGGTCGAAATCGGCGTTCTCCGCAAAGCAGCGCGGACAGACCGCGCGGACGCTCTTGAGGATCGTGTAATCGTAAACGGGCAGTGTCACGGTCTTAGTGCATCGATCCCAGGCCGCCCACCAGCGTGTTGCAGAGCGCCGTAACGCCTAAGAATGACGCAGCGCCGCCGGTCGTCAACCCGCTCGCGAAGTCTAGGCGGACCCGAATCAATCGAATCGCCAAGATTCCGAACAAAACTCCTAGCGCGTAAACGCCGGCGAAAGCGTACACCGGGTTTACCGAGAATCGCGCGAGAGCGCCGACCAACCCCAGCGTAACGGCCAGTGACGCGACACCGCCAAGGATAATCCCGACGAAGAGACCCCCGATGAACGCGCCAGTTGAGGGGGAGTTCGTTGCCAATGCTACGTCGTTTCGGCTCGGGCGAAATAAACCGAGAGAGACAAAGCTAACTCATCCTTGCGACCGTGACGATAAGGCGAAGAGATCGCAGATTGAGAATAGTCCGAGCGTCACGCTTAGAAACGCAATGATGAAAACGCGAAGCGGTAGAGACAGCCGCGCTCGGACGGCGACGATCAGGCCGGCGAATGCGAGCAGCGTAAGGAAGAGGAAATACCCCGTCGCTCCCCACGACACGTAGAACTCGGGCGTATACCCTGCCGGCCGTCCGACATTGCCGAGAAGCCCTAGGCCGGCGAGCGATAGCACCCACCATACGGGCAGCGCGGCGACAACGCCGACAAGGACCATCAGGACCAGCGCACCGGTGCTCGACCCACCCGCGACGGCCCTTCGCGCCTCGCCGCAGTTCGGGCAATAGAGAGCCTCGCCGGGCAGACCGGTTCCGCATTTGGGGCATCGCTCGCCAGCGCCTAGCGGCACGCCGCGATGATCTGGGATTTCATTTCGCGCGGCGCCATTAACTTTGCGAGCTTCCAAGCGAAGATCCCGGCGCCCACGCAGCACGCCCATTGCGCGAGCGTCATGCCGGCTGCAGCCGCGTTGTCGCGGAAAAACTCGACGACGAACCGGTCGGCGCAGAACAGCAGCCCACCCAAGTAAAAGAGCCCATTCTCCGCCAGGATCTGCCGCCGCTCGACGATCAGCAAAACGGCGAAGCACACGGCGGCCGCAACGCTCAAATAGAGTTGCGCGGGATGGCGCCAAGCGCCGTGATCGTGCACGGCCCACGCAACGCCGGCCGCCTTTCCGTAACAGCAGCCGCCGACGAAGCAGGCGATTCGGCCGATCGCTTCACCCGCGGGAATCGCGAGCGCGAAGAGATCGCCGGTAGGCCGTGTTATGCCCAATCTTCGTTTCATCCAGATGACGGCGAGCCACCCGCCGGCAATGCCGCCTTCGATCGTTTTGCCGGGAAGGCCGGTAGCCAGCAGCTGGACGAGATTTGCTCCGGCCAAGCCGCCGATCAGGCCGGCGGCCATGACGCGGGCGATGCCGTCGGTCGCCATCCCGCGCCGCTTTGCCACCTGCCAAAAGACGAAGGCCGCCAGCGCGTACGCAACCAGATAAATCGGCGCGGCGAGTAACCAGCGAACGCGCGGATCGAACTCGTCCATCCGCGTTCACCTTCTTCCAGCCTCCTCTTGCGCCTGCGTCGGCCCTTTACCGGGAGGGCCTACGCTTTTTCCGTAATGGACCACCAAGCATGATCGGAAGATTGCGCATCTCGCTCCCGGCGCTGCGCCACAACGGCGACGTCCTTCGGCGGCTGGTCGGGCCGCAACGCGCGGCCTTCGTCGTCAAGGGCAACGCCTACGGGCACGGCCTGGTGGAGACGGCCCGGGCAATCGAGCCGCTCGCGACGCGGCTGTGCGTCTACTGCGTCGAGGAAGGCTTGGCGCTTCGCGCGGCGGGAATCGCGGCGCCGATACTGGTGTTGGGACCGGTGCCGCCGGAGGCACTTGACGAAGCGCTGGACGCGAACCTGGAGCTTGCCGTTTGGAATGTCGCCGCGTTTGCACGGCGGGTCGCCGCCGCGGCAAGCAAACGCCGAACCCGCGCCTCCGTTCACCTGAAGGTGAACACCGACCTCAATCGGCTCGGGGTCGAGCCCGACGAATTGAGCGGCGCCGTCGAGAGGCTCGGCGGCGCTACGGAAATCGCGTTAGCCGGGATCTTCTCGCATCTTGCCGCCGCTGAGGAGATCGACTCGCCCTACACGATGCACCAGCTCGGGGCCTTCGAACGCGCGCTCCTTGGAGTCAAACCGCTGCTCGACCGCAGCGGGCTCGCGCCGATTCGACATATTGCCGCGTCGGCGGCCGCCATGTTGTGGCCGCAAACGCACTTGGACATGGCCCGCTTCGGCATCGCGCTGTACGGATTGATGCCGTCGCCGCAAACGAGCGCTGCGATGAAAGAGAAGCCGCTCGGCCTGCGCCCTGCGCTCTCGTACGTCTCCGAACTCATCGTCGTTCGCACGGTGGCCGCCGGTGCTTCGGTCGGTTACGGCGGAAGCTTTCACGCCCCGCGCGACATGCGCATCGGGGTCGTTCCGGCCGGTTATGCCGACGGCGTGCCGCGCGCGTTGTCGAATCGCGGCGCGTTCGTCGTGGACGGCGCGCTCTGCCCCATCGTCGGCCGAGTGGCTATGAACATGACGCAAATCGATCTATCGAAAGCGCCGAACGCGCACGTTGGATCTTTGGTGACGCTTATCGGCCGTGACGGCGAGAGCGCCGTTACCGCCGACGACTGGGCCGCATGGTCCGATACGATCAACTATGAGATCGTAACGCGCCTCCCCAGCGATCTCCCTCGCGATTACATTGAATGAGGGGAGCGCTAAGCTACGGTAGCGATTGCGGCGGGTAAGTCGAGCGTTCCGTTGTAGAGCGCGCTGCCGACGATGCAAGAGTCGACCGCCGGCGGAACTGAGCTTTTCAACAGCGCTAAGTCGTCGATATTGCGCGCACCTCCGCTCGCCGTAACCTTGACCGCGGCAGCGTTGGCAACCGCGGAGAGCGCGTCGATGTCGTAGCCCTCGCCCATGCCGTCACGGCGGATCTCGGTAAAGATGATTCGCGAAACACCCCATTGCGCGACGCGGCGCACGAGCGCATCGCGATCGACCGGGGTGCGCTCCTGCCAGCCGTGAGTGGCGACTTGCGTGCCGCGGGCGTCGATGCCGGCGATGACTTTACCAGGAAAGCGGTTGATTATATGACGCGAGAGCCGTTCGTCTTCGACCAGCAGCGTCCCGAGAATAATCTCGCAAGCGCCCGCCGCAAAGGCGCGTTCCGCATGCGTAACGGTGCGCAATCCGCCGCCGGTCTGCACGGGAACTTCCACGGCCTTGCAGATCCGTTCCACCGCAGCAAGGTTCTCGCCGGAGCCAAAGGCGCCGTCGAGGTCGATCACGTGTAAGCGGCGCGCCCCTTGCGCCACAAAAGCGCTCGCGCGCTCGACGGGATCGCCGTCATACTCGGTTTCGGTCGTCGGATCGCCCTGCCTCATGCGAACGCACTTGCCGTTGCGTAAGTCGATCGCGGGCACGACCAGCACGTGCGGCGTTAGCCCCGTACGCCGTTTGCGGCCCGCTTCTCTATCGGCACGTACGGGCCCGCAACCGGCCCGTCGTACGCCGCTTGCGGGCGGATGAGACGGTTGTCGGCGAGCTGCTCGAGAATGTGTCCGGTCCAACCGGCGATGCGTCCGCAGGCGAAAAGGCACGTAAACTCGTCGCCGGGGATTCCGAGATCGGCCAGCACCGGTGCCGTATAGAAATCCACATTGGCGTAAATGGTGTTGCCCGGTTTTTTCTCTTGTAAGACTTTGCGGCTGGCCTCTTCGACGGCGTGCGCCGTTTCATAAAGACGGTCGCGACCGGCGTAGGTCGAAAGCTCCCTGGCCATCGCCTCGAGATGTTTTGCGCGCGGATCCCGAACCTTATACTCGCGGTGCCCCATTCCCATAATGCGTTGTCCGCGTGCGAGGATATCTCGAACGAAGGGCTCGGCGTTTTCCGGTGTCTTCACGTCGGTGAGCGTACGGAAGGCGGCCGTGGCAGCTCCGCCGTGCAGATCGCCTTGCAGCGTCGCAAGCGCCGCAGTTACGGAGCCGTACATGTCGGCGCGCGTCGACGCCGCGACTCGTGCCGCAAATGTCGAGGCGTTGAACGAATGGTCGGCCAACAAGACGAAATAGGTATCGAGCGCATCTTCCTCGATCGCGTGGGGCGACTTGCCCGTACGCATGTAGAGAAAGTTTCCGGCTTGCGAGAGATCGGAGCGCGGTGCGATGGGATCGAGGCCGCGACGAATCCGGTCCCAGGCAGCGACGATCGTCGGCATCTTTGCGATCAGTTCGATCGCCGTGTGCACGTCGGAAAGATGTTCTCCTTGAGCGTTCACCGGCGAAAAAAGTCCGAGACCGCTGACGATCGTGCGCAGGACCTCCATCGGCCATGCCGTTTTCGGAACGTTTTGCATCGCATTGACCAGTGGCTCGGGAAGCGCGCGGCCGGAGCCGAGCTCGCGTTTCAACTCGTCGAGCTGGTGGCGGTTGGGAAGCTGGCCGTAGAGCAGAAGGTGGACGATCTCTTCGAACGTGGCATTGGGCGCAAGATCGTCGATGTCGTAGCCGCGGTACGTTAAGCGGCCGATCGCACCTTCAACATTACTAAGCTCGGTAGACCCGACGACGACGCCTTCGAGACCCCGATCGACAACGGTTGGCAAGGAATCCTCCAAAGAGTGGTAAGGTACACAACGTCTTTCGACGGCTGCAAAGTTTCGACTTTCCCAGAAAGGCGCCTCGTCTCACAAGGCATCGGTGCCCTGGCTGGTTGAAAAGCGCTGCTATGGACGCACTCGACCTCACGCAGCGCCCGCCTCGCAGTCCCCGCGAACTCTTGCCCGGCCTGGATCTCCTGATGGCTGCGAGGACCGTCGACAAGATAAGAGCGACGCTGCCGGGCGGCAACCTCGGTCAGTATCAAATCACCGGTTTCAGCTCGAGCCTTCTCAATAGGCTCGGAATCGTGGAAGGATTGCTGCGCGAAGCGATCGCAAAGGCGGGCTCAGACCGAGAGGTCGCCGATTGGATTGCACTGCATAGCGATCCGGCAAGCTACGCAGAGATAAACGCATCGCTCGAACGGCCGACGGTCGGCGAACGGCTCGACGATCCCGAGTTCGTACGGCGCTATCCAGTGACCCGCCGGCTGGCGCCGGAGTCGTCGCGACTCGATTTGCTGATCGCCGACGATGAAGAGGCCTTCCAATAATTTACGATCGCATGCGTTTGCTTACTTCGGTGCTTTGTGCAACCCTCGCTTGCAGGCTGCTCTGCGGCTGCGCCGGCAATCTCTCGGTTCCAGCGGCGCGGGTCGTGCAACTCGGCCACGGACCGGCGCGCGCAACGAGAGCGGACCCAATGAACGGAATTTACGTTTCGCAGTTCTATGGAAGCGAGATCTTAGGTTACCGATCCTCGAACAAGGCGCGTCGGGAGCCGTTCTGCAGAATCCGTGCGGGCATGAACGTCAACGACGTTGCGGTTGATGGCCAAGGCAACCTAATCGATCCCGACGGCGCAAGCAAATACGTCGTCGTTTTCAAGGGTCCGGAAATGTGTGGAAAGAGGCTCGGAGCCTTCCACGACTCGTACGGACAGCCGTCGGACGCGGCGAGTCAGGATGCGGCGAGAGGAAAGATCGCGGTTGGAAACATCCGCGACCACGGCAGCTCGGCCGGCAGCCTCTCGATCTGCACGCTGCGAGCCGGCTGTACGAGCAACCTGACCAACCCGAAGCTCAACGCAGCCGGCGGAGTCGCAATGTCGAACGGCGGCGACTGCTGGGTCGATGCAAAGCGCACTCCCGCCGGTGGTGCAGCCCTAATCTACTTCAAAGGCTGCGCGGGCCAGGGCGAAGCCGCCAGCGGTTTCAAGAGCAAGTCCTACGGTGGAATCGATATCGACAACCAGGGCAACCTCGTGATCATCGACCAGGCGGCATTAACGGTCTCGATCTACCGCGGGTGTAATCCCGGCTGCACTCTCGCCGGCGGCCCTTTTCCGCTGAAAGCCAAAAGCTTTTTCGGCAAGCTCAACGCCGCGAACACCGACTTCGTAGCCGTCGATCAAACCGACGGCGCGGTCGACTTCTACTCCTACAGTACCAAGGCAATCAAGTTCGAGTACTCCTTCAAAAACGGTCTGCAGATCGAGCTAGCTCCCCAGGGCATCGCTCAAAATCCCCGCTCTGCGCAGTAGCGCGGAAAAGAACGGGATTATAAAGGGTTCGCAAGCCCGCGCGGGCAACGTCGAAGGTCCCATTTCCCGATCTACTTGCCAAGGAGACTTATCGCATGCGTTTGTTTACTTCGGCGCTCTGCACGGTGGTCGCGATCGGCCTCATCAGCGGTTGCGCCGGCAATGTGTCGCCCTCCAATAGCTCGATCCCCAGTGCCGGCTCGGCATCGCGCCCGATCAGCGTGTACGACGATTTCACGCCACTGCGCGCAATCTCGGTTCTTCACGAGATCGTTCCGGAGGCAAAGAAGAAGCCGCCGACCACCGGAATCTACGTCTCGGAGTTCGGTGAGACCGAGCTCTTGGGTTACGCTGCGGACAACAAAGCCAATAAGGGTCCGATCTGCACCGTTGAAGGCGTTTCAAGCGTCAACGGCGTTGCGGTCGACCTCAAGGGCAATCTGATCGATCCCGATGGCGGAAGCGGATATGTCATCGTCTACCAAGGTCCGGATATGTGCCCGAAAAAGCAACTCGGCCTGATCTCCGACACCTACGGACAGCCCTCCGACGCGTCGACGCCCGACGGCGCGACCGACACGATCGCCGTCGGCAACATCGTCGATAAGGGCTCCGCGCCTGGAAGCCTGTCCCTCTGCTCCCTCAAAGCCGGCACTTGTACGACGAACCTCACCAACGGCTCCATCTACCACTCGGGCGGCGTGGCGATGTCGCCCAGCGGCAACTGTTGGGTGGACGCGAAGACGAGCTCCAGCGGCGGCGCGGCGCTGGTTTATTTCAAGGGCTGCGCGGGCGGCGGGGTCCTGGCCAAGGGCTTTAAGCAGACGTACTACGGTGGAATCGACATCGACAACAAGGGGCAATTAGTCATCAACGACCTCGATGGCGAAGACACCTACATCTACAGCGGTTGCGATCCCACCTGTAAAGTCGTCGGCGGGCCTTTCATGCTCAAAGGCGAAAGCTTCTTCGGCAAACTCAATGCGGCAAACACCGACTTCGCTGCGGTCGACCGGACTAACGGTGCGGTCGACATCTACTCCTACAACGGTAAGTCGATCAAGTACGAATACAGCTTTACCAAAGGGATCACGCTCAGCTCGAGCATCGTTCCCGAAGGAGTCGCACAACTTCCGCGTTCCAAGGAATAGCGGTGGAATAGCGACCGTGTCGCAGTGAATCCGGCGGGCTCGCTTCGGCGAGCCCGCTTTTAATTCTTACGCCACGGCGTCGCGAAGTTGCGCGCGCGCCAGCGCGTAGTTGACGAGCCGTTCGATCAACGCGTCGAAGCCGATTCCGACGGCGGCGCAGGCATCGGGCAGCAGGCTCGCCGGGGTTAAGCCAGGGAGCGAGTTGATCTCCAACAGATAGGGGCGGTTGTCCGAACGAATGATGAAGTCGCTACGAGAGTAATCCCGTAAACCCAACAGCCGGTGCGCCGAGAGGCCCAGCATCTGCAAGCGCGCCGCCAAATCTTCGTCAATCTTCGCGGGAACGACGTGCGTGCTGCCGCCAGGCGCATATTTTGCGTCGTAGCTGTAAAACCCGTCGCGGTTGGCAACGATCTCGACGATCGGCAACGCCTCTTCGCCCAGAACGGCGCACGTGAACTCGCGCCCCTCGACGTACTCTTCGGCGAGTATCTGCGCGTACGACTTCGAGGCCTCGAGCATCGCATTGGTCCACTCTTCGTGCGTCCGCACGATCGCGACCCCATTCGACGAGCCTTCGTAGCGCGGTTTGATCACCAGCGGCAGGTCGAGCGACCCCGGCAAGAGCGGCAGCGTTCCGCCAGCCAGATCGAACAAATCCCAAACGGGGGTCGGCAGCCCTTCGGCCGCAAGCAACTTCTTGGTCAGGTGTTTGTCCATCGAAAGCGCCGCCGCTTCCAACCCGCTGCCGGTGTACGGAATCGACAGATACTCGAGCAGCGCCTGAACGTGCCCGTCTTCGCCGCCGGGGCCGTGCAGCGCGATGAAGACGGCGTCGGGCTTGTATTGGTGCAGCGCCTCGATGAAGCGCTCGTCGTAGTCGAGCGATCGCGCCTCGTAGCCCAGCGTTTGCAACGCGCGCAGGACTTCGGAACCCGACCGGATCGAGATCTCGCGTTCGCCGCTGCTGCCGCCCATCACCACAGCAACCCTGGCCCTGGACCCGCCGTTACGTTGCATCGATAAAGACTCCAACCAGATGCACTTCCAAAAGCAGCTCGATGCCGCAGCGATCGAGCACCGCACCTCGGATTCGTGCGAGCAGCGTGGCGACGTCGCGTGCCGTCGCACCGCCAACGTTGTTAATAAAGTTTGCGTGCAGCGACGAGACTTCCGCGCCGCCCTCCCGCCACCCCTTAGCGCCGACGGATTCGATGAGCACGGCGGCCTTTCCACCGTCGGGGTTGCGAAAGCACGATCCGGCGTTGGGAAGCGCAATTGGTTGAGTCGCCTTGCGCCGCACTAGCCGCGTCTGCATCTCCTGGCGCACGTCGCGCGAGTCCGCGCAAGGAAACGCGAGCGTCACTGCGGACACGACGACGTCGCGCTCCAGCGTCGAATGGCGGTATAAATAGCGTACGCTCACGCGGTGAGGCTCCGGCCGGCTCGGCGACTGAACCCAAACGTCACGGACGAAATCGCCGATTTCACGATCGGTGCCGGCATTCATGCGCAGCGATCCACCGACTGTTCCGGGAATGCCCGCCAGCGAACCGATCCCGGCGGCGCCGGCCGAGGCCGCCTTCGCGGTGACCAAAGCCATGCCGGCCGAACCGCCCGCTTCCACGACGACGTTGCCGTTTTCGGGGTGCACCTCGGCCGCCGCGAAGTCGCCGGCCAACCGGATAACGATGCCGCGAACTCCACCGTCGCCGACGAGCACGTTGCTGCCGCCGCCGACAACCCACCACGGCAGCTTGCGCCGCAAGCACAGGCGCATCAGGTCCGCGAGCTGCGCTTGCGTTTGCGTAGTCACGAAGGCGTCGGCCGGTCCGCCGATCTTCCATGAGGTATACGGCGCAAGCGGCTCGTCAAATCGCGCTGCGTCGCCGAAGATCGCTCGCAACGCTTCTCGATCTAACGGCTCGAGGAGGCTCTGCAACGCTTGCTGCGTGGTGAGGCTCATCCGCGGGCCGCTGCGGCAAGACGTCCGGCCACGTCGGTGATGTTTCCGGCCCCGAGCATCAGGACCAGAGCGCCGGCCGGCGCCTCGGCCAGAATGCGAGCCTCGAGGTCGTCGACGGACGCCACATAGCTCACGCGCGTGCCGTTGGTCGCGAGTGAGTCGCCGATGGAGCGTTCGCTCACGCCGGGAATCGCCGGCTCCGACGCCGCGTAGATCGGTGTGAGGTAAACGCTGTCGGCGCCGCGCAGCGAGTCGGCAAACTCCGCGGCCAGAAACGCCGTGCGCGTATAGCGATGCGGTTGAAAAGCCACGACCAGCGTGCCGCGATGGTAGTGGCGCGCCGCCTCAATCGTGGCGCGAACGGCGGTGGGGTGATGCGCGTAATCGTCGACGATCGTCACTCGATCGTTGGAGAGCAAGATATCGAAACGGCGGCGAACGCCCCGAAAGGCTTTCAGCGACGCGGCGATTGAGGCGAACGGCAAGTCGAGCGCGCATCCCACCGCCAACGCAGCAAGAGCGTTCTGAACGTTCATCGCTCCGGGCACTCGCAACTCGACGGTGCCGACCCTGGCGTCGCCGTCGAACACGTCGAACGTCGAGCCGAAATCCTCAAAGCGTACGTTGGCCGCTCGAATGCGTGCGGTCGCGGCCAAGCCGCAGGTTACGAGACGGGCGCGAAGCTCGTGACACGTTAGAGAAGCCGCGAGTGCGTTGTCGACGCCGACGATTGCGAGGCCGTCGTCGGGCAACTTCGCCAGAAACTCGCCGAAGGCTCGCACCAGGCCCGGAAGCTCGTCGTCGCTGGTCAGATGATCGTTTTCGACGTTGGTAACGATTGCGATGTTCGGTTCCAGCAAGGCAAAAGAGCCGTCAGATTCATCGGCCTCCGTCACGAACCATGGCGAAGTTCCGTCGTAGCCGTTGGTTTCCAGCGACACGTCGAGGCCGCCCAGCGAGAGGCCGGCATCGATCCCACCGCCGCGCAGGACGGCGTGCGTCATCGCGGTCGTGGTCGTCTTTCCGTGCGTTCCGCAGACGGCGATGCCGCGCCGCCCGGAGAGCAAACGCGCGAGCATCTCGCCACGGTGTAAGACCGGTGTTCCGGCGCGCACGGCGGCGACGTACTCCGGATTGCCACGATCGATCGCCGAGCTGACGACCACGACGTCGGCTCCGCGGACGTTACCAGCTTCGTGGCCGATCGTGACGCGGACGCCCTCGGCCCGCAGCTGTTCGATCAGCGGCGTTACGGCAACGTCCGAACCGGTAACCTCGACGTTGCGCGCTCGCAAAATTCGAGCGATCGCACTCATGCCGATGCCGCCGACGCCTACGAAGTGGTACGTCACCCCAGCCCCTTCCTCAAACCAACGCATCGATCCGCGCAAGAATCTGCGCTAACGGATCGTTTTGAGCGAGCTTACGAGCGTTGGACGCCAGTGAAGCCAGGCGCTGCGGTGCCGTCGCCTCGGCCAGCACGGCCGGCAAAGCTCCGGATGCAAGCTGCTGATCGGTCACTACGAGCGCCGCGCCGGCGGCTTCAAAGCGCGCGGCATTGGCCCGTTGGTGCGCCTCGGTTGCAAATGGATACGGCACCAAAACCGCCGGCTTGCCGAGCGCCGCCAGCTCCCCGAGCGTCGACGCTCCGGCTCGCGCGACGACCAAGTCCGCGACGGCGTAGGCGTCGCCCATCTCGTCGAGATAAGGCCGCAGCACGAACGGCGCCGTTCCGGCCTCTTTCGCCGCGCACACGGCAGCGCAAACTTTCTCGTACTCGGCCGCGCCCGTGAGCGCAAGCACCTGCCATTCCGCTGGGAGCGCGTTGTCATGCAATGCCCCAACCAGCGCGTCGTTGATCGCGCGCGCCCCCTGACTGCCACCGATCGCCAGAAGCACCGGTTTGGCGGGGTTGAGGCCCAAACGCAAGGCGGCCGTTTCGCGCGACGGCAAGCTTCGTAGCGAAGAACGAACGGGAACGCCCGTCGGCCGGCATTTAGCGCGCAAGCGTTGCGAAAAACCACCGCACTCGCCCCAAATCTCGTCGACGATCGGCGCGAGCAAACGAGTCGTTAAGCCCGGCGCGAGATTAGGTTCGAGCAAGACGATCGGTGCGCGCGAGAGGCCGACAAGCTTCCTGATGCGTGCGGCCAGCGCAACCGGAAAGCAGACGTAACCGCCCGTTGCGACGACGAGATCGGGACGCGCCGAGGCTAAGAGCGCGAGGCTTTGGAGCGTTCCTTTGACGTTACGCGCGGCGGCGAGAAGAAGATCGAAAGATAGCCGCCGCGGCAGCGCGTGAGCGGAGACCGTGTGCAGCGGATAACCGGCCTTCGGCACGATCGTCGTTTCGAGCCGGTCGGCGCTGCCGATGAAGGCGATCGTCGCGTGCGAGCGCAGCGCATCGGCAATCGCGATCGCCGGATAGAGGTGGCCTCCGGTACCGCCACCGGCAAAAACGACGGTCACAGGGTCGCGTGGGCTCTGCGATGGCGACCCACATTGGCAATCAGTGCAACGGCAATGAGATTGACGACTAGCGAGCTTCCACCGAACGAGATGAATGGCAATGGAACGCCGGTTACCGGCCACGACGACGAAACGACCCCGATGTTCACGAAGGCTTGAATCGTGATCATCGCGCCGCATCCGATCGCGAGAAAGAAGCCAAAGCGGTCGGGTGCGGCCAAAGCGATCTTGATGGCGCGGTACGCGAGCGTCACGAAGAGCGCGACAACCACCAGCGTACCGATGAGGCCGAGCTCTTCGCCGAGCACCGAGAAGATGAAGTCGGTGTACTGTTCGGGCAAATAGAAGAACTTCGCGCGCGACGCGCCCAGCCCCACGCCGAAGATTCCTCCGCTGCCCAGCGCCAGCAGTGACTGTACGATGTGAAAGCCGGTGTTGAGCGGATCCTTCCACGGATCGACGAAGGCAAAGACGCGCGCGCGCCGGTATGGGCTCGCCAGAACGGTAAAGACGGCGAACGGAACCGTCGTTAGTGCGATTGCGGCCAGATGAACCAGGCGCGCTCCGGCCGCAAAGAAGAGCGCAAACGCCGTAAAGAATAACAGGCTTGCGGTGCCCATATCCGGCTCCTTGAGCACGAGCACCGCCATGATTGCGACCGGAACGCAGAGCGGAAAGAGCCCGCGCCCAAGCGAGGTAATCCGTTCGCCGCGCGACGACAAGACCGCCGACAGGTAGATGACCAGCGCGAGTTTGGAGAACTCCGACGGTTCGAAACTAAACCTCGCGGTGCCGATCCAGCGGCGTCCGCCGTTCACGCCCAGCCCGACGTGCGGCACGAAGACCATCGCCAGCGCAACGATCGCGCCGAATAAGAGGTACGGCGCTGCGCGGCGCAGATGCTGATACTCGAGCCGGTAACAAAGATACGCGCCGCCCAGCCCGACCGCGAGCCAAATCAACTGCCGCTTGAGATAGTAGGCGACGTCACCATGCTCGGCATACGCCGTAGCGCTCGACGCCGAGAAAACCATAACCAGGCCAATGGCGACCAGCGCGGCGACCGTAGTGAAGAGCCACACGTCGAGCGGCGCCGCGACGTACGAACGCAGTCGGGTCTTGCGTTCCGCATCGCGAGCTCGAAGCGCGGCAGCGTTATGCACCCGCCGGCTCCCGTTGCGACGTGACCGCCGCGCTAAACTGCTCGCCGCGATCCTCGGCCGAGGTAAACATGTCGAAGGACGCGCAGCCTGGCGAGAGCAAGACGACGTCGCCGGGTGCGGCCAGCTCGCGCGCGCGCCTCACGGCCTCTTCCATGGAGAAGGCTTCGACGACGGCGACCTCGCCGGCCGCGCGCCGAATTTCGCCGGCCGATTCGCCAATTACGACCAGCGCCTTGACGTGTTGCGCGATCGCCGATCCGAGCTCGCCGAATTCAATGCCTTTCGAGCGGCCGCCCGCAATGAGCACGATCGGCCGATCGTAGCTGCGCAGCGCCGCGACCACCGAGGTAGGGATCGTCGATTTCGAATCGTCGACGTAGATCACGCCGTCGATCTCGGCAACCGTCTCGAGACGGTGCGGCATCGGCGCAAACGACCGTACAGCCCCTCTGAGCGAGGCCGGGTCGCAGCCGACGGCCAGCGCCGCGAGCAGGGCTGCCATAACGTTCTCTACGTTATGCTCGCCCTGCAGTGGGATTTCGCTGCACGGCAAGAGCGGGATGGGCCGTGGATCGCCGGTGACCGGCGCGTAGGTTATCACGCCGTCGCGCAAGTACATCGTGGCTCGCTCGCTCCCGTTGCGTGTGAACCAGAGCTGGCGTGCTTGGACGCGAGCGTTGCCGTGGCGCCACGCGAGGGCTTCGATTCGCGGGTCGTCAAGATTGCCGACGAACCAATCGCTCATGGACTGATTGGCGCAGATGCGATACTTGGCTTCGGCATACTCGTCCATCGAAGGGTACCGGTCGAGATGGTCCGGCGCGATGTTGAGTAAAACGGCAACGCGCGGTTTGAACGCGCGAATCGTTTCGAGCTGAAACGACGAGACCTCGGCGACGACCCAGTCGCCGGACGTCGCCCCGGCTATCTCCTTGATGAGCGGATTGCCGATGTTCCCGCCAACTCGAGCGGGCAGACCGCAGCCGCGAAGCAGATGCCCGATGAGCGCCGTCGTGGTCGACTTTCCCTTGGTACCGGTGACGGCAACGATCGGCGCCTTGCAAAGGCGATAGGCCAGCTCGATCTCTCCCATGACCGGCACGTTCGCTCGGTGGATGGCGCGAACGACCGGGGAGATCGGTGGAACGCCGGGCGAGAGCACCGCCCAGGAAATCGTTTGAAGGATGCCGTCAAGCGCGCCCGGCTCCACGAAGCGCGCGCCAAACGACTCCGCCGCTGCGATCGCTTCGCCCAACGCTTCCGCGGGCTTTTCGTCCGTCGCATAGAGGCGGACGTTGTGGTGAGCGAGGACTTCCAAGCTCGCTAATCCGCTACGGCCCAAGCCTATGACGAGTATCGCATCGCCGGCGTGAAGTTCAAGCGTATCGGTCATCGCACGATGGTCCATCCTAGCAGCGAACAGACGAACGATGCAAGCCAAAAGCGGGCAGTGACTTTGGTTTCCGGCCATCCGCCCAACTCAAAATGATGATGCAGCGGGCTCATGCGCAGGATGCGCTTGCCTCGCGTCGCTTTGAAATAGGAGACTTGAACGATCACCGAAAGCGCTTCGGCGACGAAGACGCCGCCCACGACGACGAGCAACAGCATCTCGCCGCTTAGAATCGCCACGCCGCCGAGAAGGGCACCCAGCGCCAGCGAACCGGTATCGCCCATGAAGAGCTGCGCCGGATGGCGATTGAAGATCAGGAACCCGGCGCAAGCGCCGGCACCGACTGCTGCACCTATTGCCGCCGCCGGCACGTTGCACTGCGCGGCGATGAGCCCGAAAACAATCAGCGGGGGAATGACGCTCCCCGTGGCAAGACCATCGAGGCCGTCGGTGAGATTGACCGCGTGAATCGTGCCGGTAATCGCGAGAATTCCCAGCAGCAGCCAGAGCCAATGCGGCGCGATCAGCGCGAACGTTCCGGCATGGAAGAGAGTGTCGGTAGGAAACGGCGCCGAGCCGGCGTCGATCGCGCGCAGGAAGACCACCGCCACCAGCGCCGTTGCCAGAAACTTCGTGCGCGCTCGCAAGCCGCGCCTGGAGCCGCCGCGCACCGTGATGACGTCATCGATGGCGCCGATTACCGCGCAGCACACGACCAGAGCGACCAGTTCGGGTAAAAGCGCCTCGCGGCCGGCCACCAGCGTTCCTAGCAACACGGCGACAAAAACGAGGCCGCCCATCGTCGGCGTCCCCGTCTTGACCTGATGCGTTTGCGGCGCGTCTTCGTACGCGTGCTGCCGAAGGCCGAGGCGACCGGCTAGCAATAGCAGCGCCAGACCGGCCGGGACGGCGATCACGAAGCCAAAGAGCACCCAGGGCAAGAGCGTGGGGGCGTTCATCCGTGCGCGCGGCCCGTCTCGCGGTTAAGCAGGGGATTATCGCCGGAGCCACGCCACTTGAGCACCACGATCGGAGTCTGTTCGTCGCTGTTGCCGTGTGGATTGTCGAGCAGTGCAGCTTCGACGCAGGGCACGCAGACGTTGCCGGACGCGCCGAGAATCTTCGCTTTCTCCAGGTCGTTGGCGTCGACGACGGCGCAATCGATGCCGGTGCGCCGCTCGAAGTCTCGCGCGAATGCGTCGGGGTCGCGTGGAGCAAAGACGATAGCGCGTTCGTAGGGCGGCATCGTGCCGGTGTAGCCGTCGACGGCCGCAATCGCCTCGCCCATCAGCTCGTAAAAGACGCCGCGGCGGCCGGCGAGCCGGCCGAGCAGATGGACCAACGTAGCGTAAACCGCTCTCGGATATCCAACTCGATCGATGACGAGCTGCATGGACTCCGGCTGACTGATCGTCGCCATCGGCCCTGCGTAACGGCAGAGCAGATACGCCAGTTTCGACGGCCGCACGCGCTCGGCAACGACGAACTCGCCTTGTGCGATCGCAAGCGCCGTCTCCGAAACCGCGACGACGTCGCCGGTTCTCGCGATGCCGCGCACAGCCTCCGAAACCAGCGCGACGAGATCGTCGCCCGGCCGCACCAAGCGCGTGCGCACCGGAATGGCCCGCAATCCTTCGGGCGTTTCCGGGCGCAGCACCGCCAGCGTCGATACCGTGAGGCTCATGCGTGCAACTCCTCAACGATCTCCTCCAGCTTGTACTTGCGCGAGCCCTTCAGAAGAATCACGTCGTCGCCCGTTGCGTGCTCGCGAAGCCAGGCAGCGGCATGCGAGTTGTCCCGAACCGGGACGATCTGCGACGCATCGAGACCGGCGCGCCGTGCGCCGCGGGCAAGCGCAGCGGCGAAATCTCCGCTGACGAGCAGCACGTCGACGGTGCTCGCGGCGTGCGCGCCGACGCGCTCGTGCAGGCTCTGAGACTCGTCGCCGAGTTCTGCCATGCTCGCGAGCACGGCGATTCGACGTGAGGCGGTTTCGCCCGCGAAGGCGTTGAGTGCCGCAATCATTCCGCTCGCATTGGCATTATAAGCATCGTAAATGACGCGCGGGCCGCCCTCAATGGCGATGCTATCGTACCGGCCTTGCGGGAGATGCAGTGCGGGAATCGCGGGAATCAGGCGCTCGAGCGAAACGCCGAGCTGGAGCGCGCCGGCGATTGCCGCCGCAAGATTGGCGCGATTGTGCAGGCCCGGCACGTGCGCGTGAATCTCGTACTTCGAGCCGGTGCCGCGGTCCCGCGCGAGCAGGCAGCGTTCGCCGACCAACGCCGTAAGCGGGTCGAATGACGAGCTCAACTCCGGCGCCGGTTCTTTCGCCACGGCGGCGAACCACCGGGGCGGCTGCGTCAGCGTCGTCGCACGGGCTATCGAAACCTCGTCGCCCGCGTTGAGAACAGCCGACGCGCCCTTCGAGAAGAGCGCCCACTTCGTCTCGGCCAAACGCTCGCGCGATCCCATGATTTCGACGTGCGCTTCGCCTATGTTGGTCAGGATTCCGACGTGCGGGCGAGCGATTTCGACTAAGATCGCAACGTCGCCGTAGCTGCGCGCGCCCATCTCTGCGATCACGATGTCATGCGCCTCGTTCGAAGCATTGAGCAGCAGTTTGCTCACGCCGATCTCGTTATTCTCATTGCCGGGCGCTGCAAGCACGCGGTCCCCGAACTGTGTCCGGCAGAGTTGGGCGAGGAAAGCCTTCGTGGTCGTCTTTCCCGTGCTGCCGGTAATCGCGACGACGCGTCCGTGAAAGAGCTCGCGGGCAACGCGCGCAAACTCCACGTACGCGTCGTTCGTGCGATCGACGAGCATCGCGGGGACGCCGGCGACCCGAGCGGATGGACGGTCGAGCACGAGTAGCGCGGCGCCGCGCCCAACGGCTTGCGCGGCAAAATCGTGACCGTCGAAACGCTCGCCGTGCAAGGCCACGAACGTGTCACCCGGTTCGATCATTCGGCTGTCGGTGCTAACGCGCAGGGAATCCGGCGCGGCATCACCCTCGAAGAGTGTGGCGTTCGACGCGGCGACCGCGCGATCGAGCGGGAGCCTCATCGGGGACTCCCCAGCAGCGCGAGCGCCGAACGCGCGACGGCCGCGTCGTCGAACGCAAGCGTTTGCTCGCCGACGATTTGATAGGCCTCGTGGCCCTTGCCGGCAACGAGCACGACGTCACCGGGTCGCGCTTCTGCGATCGCGCGCTCGATCGCGAGGCGGCGATCCAGCTCCACGACGTGGCGCGCGCCGTTTGGGATGCCGGCGAGCATATCGTCGACGATCGCGCGCGGTTTTTCGCTGCGCGGATTATCGCTGGTCAGATAGAGCCGGTCGGCCAGTCGCGCCGCAACGGCCCCCATATCGGCACGCTTTCCGCGATCGCGATCGCCACCGCAGCCGAAGACGATCGCAATCGCACCCGCAGTCGTTTCGCGCAGCGCCCGCAGCGCATTCTCGAGCGCGTCCGGCGTGTGCGCGTAGTCCACTACGACGTCGATTCCCATGCCCCCGACGCGCTCCATCCTCCCAGGCACGCGCTGCAGCGTCGCCAATCCCCGCGCGACGGTGGCATCGCCGATCCCCAAGAGTTGCGCGATGCCGATTGCGGCTAGCGCGTTCCAAACGTTGAAGCGCCCGGGCAGGTGCAGCTCGTAGGCTTGCCCGTTGGCGGTAAAGCGGCTGCCGGCCGGCTCGAGTACGATGTCGCGGGCCGCGAGATTCGCGGCGCACTCATTTCCGTACGTAACGACCCGGCGCCCCGCGCGCTCGAGCTCGAGAGCCCATTGCCGGCCGTACGCATCGTCGACGTTGAGCACGCCGGCTTGCGTCAACTCGAAAAGATGGCGCTTCGCAGCGGCATAAGCGCTCTGCGATTCGTGAAAGTCGAGATGATCGCGCGTGACGTTGGTCATAGCCGCTACCTTGAAACGAACGTCCTCCACGCGCTCGAGCGCCAATGCGTGCGAACTAACCTCGACGGCTACCGCTCGCGCGCCATCTTCCCGCATGGCCGCCAGCACCGCGTGCAGCTCGGGCGGCAGTGGCGTCGTGTTGCCCAGTTGCCAGCGCCGCGAAGCGAGCTCGGCACCGACGGTACCGATGACGCCGCACGGTATCGCAGCGGCATTGAGAATTGCCGCAACCATTCGCGTCGTCGTCGTCTTGCCGTTGGTTCCGGTGACGCCGATCACGTCGAGCTGTCGCGAGGGGTCGCCGTAGAATGCCGCCGAAAGAATGGAGAGCGCTCGCTTCGAATCCGCGACCCGAATGACCGTCGCGCCCGCCCGCTCCGCAACCTGCGCGCTCTCCTCGACGACGATGGCTGAGGCTCCGCGTTCGATCGCTTGCGCGGCGTAGAGATGGCCATCGGTGTGACTGCCGCGCAGGGCTACGAAGAGCGCACCCGGCGAGACGGAACGCGAATCTATTTCGATGGCGGTGACGAGTTGCGTGTGGTTGCCGGTGACTTTGGCCTCCGGCAGGCGATCGAGCAGCGCCGTCAGTGCGATTTGGGGCTCAGCGGCCATTGCGCGCAACGGTGCCGCCGGGCAAGACGCCGGCGTGCAGCATGGCCGCGCGCGCGATCTGTGCGAATGCCGGGGCGGCAACGACGCTGCCGTAGTACGAACCGATCGGTCGTTCGACCTTCACGTAGATGACGTAGCGTGCGCGCGAAACGGGGACCATGCCGATAAAGGAAGCGGCATAGTAGCCCGATAGATACCGTCCGTCAACAACCATCGATGCCGTTCCGGTCTTTCCCGCGGTGGCGTAGCCCGCGACCTGCGCGGTCGGGTCGCCGGTGCCGCGCAGCACGACGCTTCGCAAAAAGCCGCGCAACTCCGCGGCGGTCCGCCGCGAGAAGAGGCGGCGAACGACTTTCGGCCCCGTGCGCTGTACGAGGTTTCCTTGCTGATCGTAAATAGCGCTGACGATTCGCGGCTGCATGAGTAATCCGCCATTCGCGATCGCGCAGTAATACCGAGCCATGGCAAGCGGCGTTACGGAGACCCCTTGGCCGAAGGCCATCGTCGCCAGCGAGGAGCCGCTCCACTGATCGAGCGGCGGGACGATACCCGGATTCTCTCCCGGCAAGCCGACGCCGGTAGGCGTCCCGAAGCCGGCCTTACGCTCCATGGCGTAAAATGTTTTGCCGCCGATGGAGAGCCCGACTTCTGCGGCCCCGACGTTGTGCGAGTATGCGACGATTTGCTCGAGCGTCTCGCTGCTGCCGGTCCCTGCCATGAAACCGTCTTCCGCATTGTGAATCGTTCGACCGCCCACTTCGAGGGTGTCGTGAGCGGGAAAGCGCGACGCCAACCCGACCTTACCCGAGTCGAGCGCGGCGGCTGCGGTGACCAGCTTGTAGGTCGAGCCCGGCTCGTAGGCATCCATAACGGCGCGGTCGCGACGCGCGTCTTCTCCATAGATCCAAAACCGGTTCGGATCGAAGTTGGGCGCGTTTGCCAGCGCAAGAATTTCGCCGGTCCACGGATCCATGACGATCGCCGTTCCGTCGAGCGCATGATAGGTACGCACTTGTTCCTGCAAAGCTTGCTCGGCGGCAAACTGCAGGTACGGATCGATGGTGAGCTCGACGTTTGATCCCGGCTGCGCCGCCGACACGATTCGTTCTCGACCGAAGGGAATCGGCCGCCCGAACTCGTCCGCTTCCAGCGTTACGCGCCCAGAGTGCCCTCGCAACACGTCGTCGTACGCATACTCAACGCCGTCGAGCCCGTTCTCGTCGGTGCCGACGAAACCCAAGACGGTCGAGGCTAAGCGTCCGGCCGTATCGACCCGCAGCCCCGTCTCTTCTTCCTTTAGATCGACACCGAGCAGGCCCAAGGCTCGAACCCGCGAGGCCAAATCGTGCGGCACCTTGCGCGCAATCCAGACGAACCACATATGCCGGTCGTGCATCGCCGCGGTGACAGCCGGATCGAGCTTGCCGAAGATGCCTTGCAGCTTCGCAATGGCGGCCGCCGGGTCGACGATCTCGCGGGGTACCGCGTAGACGCTTTCGGAAGGAAGCGAACGGACTAGGACGTTGCCGTAACGATCGAGGATGCTACCGCGCCGCGCGAAAACCTCGACGGTGTCGGAGCGCTGCGCCAGCGCTTCCTTTGCATAGAGCGGCCCCTTGAGGGCTTGAACGTCGCACAGGCGCCACGCTAGGAAGAGCGCGATAAGCATGCATGCATAAAAAGAGATTCGAGCGCGCATCGGAGCGACGCGCGTGAACGTTCGACGATGCATTTGCGGCTGTTGCTTAGGGGCGCGCGGCTACTGCCGGCACCAAGAACCCGGCGAGTGACGAGAGCAATGGGAAGTGCGACCCGGCTCGGGCCACCCGAGGCTCTTCCTCACGCACGACTGCGAATCGCTGCGGTTGGCGCATGCCCAAACGTGCGGCCAACTCGGCAAGCCGATCGTCTGAGCGCAACGCGGCGATTTGGTCGTCGAGGCGCATCGTCTCTTCCTGCAGAGCCTCGCGCTGTGCCGCCGCTCGCGCCACTGCGTAGCTAAGCCCCGTCAGGCTCGACGTCAGCACGACGTATCCCATCAACAAAGCGAGGACGCAGAGTAGCGACGCGAACACGCGCACTAGCGTCGTGTAGCGCGCGCGCGACGCGCGAACTTTTCGAGCCGCGGTTGCGGCACGAACGGTGCGGGGATTCTCGATGCGCGAGCTTCGTTCGAAAGACTGAGACGCAATCACTTAATCGGCTCCCTTGCGCTGCGCGGCGCGAAGTTTGGCACTACGGGAACGGCGGTTTTCGGCGAGTTCGCGCCGATCGGGACGAATGGGTCTCTTTGTAAGAACCTCGAGTCGCTCGTCGTCACGGAAACTTCGCTTCACAATTCGATCCTCGAGTGAATGAAAGCTGATTGCGACCACGCGCCCACCCGTGCGCAGCCGCGCAACTGCCTGCGACAAGCCATCGCGCAAAGCGCCCAGCTCGTCGTTGACGGCGATGCGCAACGCCTGAAAGACGCGCGTTGCCGGATGGATGCGTTCTCGTTTTCCTGGGCGTTGCACGATGCCCGAGATAAGCGCGGCGAACTCCGACGTCGTGTTGGGCAGGCCGCTGCCGGCGCGCCGCGTGACGATCGCGCGAGCGATCCGCCGGGCCGACCGCTCTTCTCCGAATGCAAAGAAAATCTCAGCCAGCTCCCGTTCGCTCGCGGTCGAGAGGACGTCGTAGGCGCTGGACCCGAGGCTAGGATCCATCCGCATGTCGAGAACCGCCGGCTTGCCCAAAGAGAAGCCGCGCTCCGCATCGTCAAGCTGCATCGACGAGACTCCCAGATCGAAGAGAACGCCGTCGAGCAATGGGATCTCGCAGCGGTCGAGGATGCGGCCGAGATCGCGAAAGTTCGCGTGTACGAAGGTCAATCGCGGGTCGGCAAGCCGTTGCGCAACCGCGGTCGCACGCGGGTCGGCGTCCAGTGCGATCAGGCGTCCGTCTCCAAGCCGCTCCAAGATCGCCGCAGCGTGGCCCCCCGCCCCGAAGGTTGCGTCGACGTAAACTCCGTTTGGAAGAATCTCTAGGTATCCGAGTGCCGTCCCCAGCAGCACGGGAACGTGGCTCAGCATGCCGGCACCACATTCTACAGCCCTAGCTCGCCCATGAAGTCGGGCATGTCGCCGTCGGGCGGCTGCTGGAAGGCGTAGCGCTCCTTCGCCCAGATTTCGATGCGCGTCAGCAAGCCGACCGAGACCACCTGGCGTTCGATGCCGGCGTACGCGCGAAGCAGTGCGGGAACGACGACCCGGCCTTGATTGTCGCACCCGACCTCCTCGGTGTGCGCGAAGAGGTAGCGCACCGAACGGCGATAGCGGTCGTCTTTACGCGGCACCGCTTCGAGCCGTTCGCAAAACTGGACCCACGTTGCGCTGGGATAGAGCGCCAGACACGGGTCCGGGGGCGCGATGGTCAGCACGAACTGGGCTCCCAAGCGCTCGCGAAAGCGCGCGGGGACGATTAGCCGGCCCTTTTCGTCAAGGGCGTGTTGCTCCGAGCCCGCAAAACGGGGAAGTCCAGCCTGCAAATGCTCCTCCGAAACGCACCACTAGGCACTACTTCCCACCACTATACGCCCCACGATTCCCTTAAGCAAGGTTGACGCTCCGGCGAATGTTTTACTCGAACGTTTGTTCGAACAGTTCGATGCTGCGGTTCGATGCCGCAAATTGATCAGAGCCCGGTAAAGAAACAGGCTCTGAGAGGTCGACTCTGCCGCGTGCGGCGATGCGGGCTAGGAGTCTGTCAGACTTGGGCCTTTTCCGATTCGGCGCCGAACTTGTTCGAAGACGAGGCGCGAAGAGGGAGCGAAGCCGTAGCTTCGTGACCGATGAGCCACCACGGATCATTCGGGCAAAGGGCGGTCCGAAGACGGAAATGCGCCTAAGTCCGACAGGCTGCTGATAGGCCTTCGGGTCGCTTACGACCTTACGTTCGCGACGTCCACCGTTGCAATGCCGAGCTTTTTGCCGTTAAAGTCCCTGTCGATGAAGTTCACGGTGCAGTGGCCCTTGCCCGTGCCCGCGGTAATGGTCCACAAATCGCCGGATCCCGCAACCGAGACGATGTCTTTGGTCGTGCAATGGTTGTCCCGAACCGCGAAGTGGCTGTGCCTTGGCCCCCTTGTCTTGACCGTCGCGGACGTCTTCGAGGCCGTGAGCCTGACCGCGCAAGGGCGGACGGAGACGCCGTTGTCCGGTGGGCACTTCATCCTCTGCGCGATTGGCGCGCCCGCCGGCTGAAGCTGCTGCTGCTGCGAAAACGCGCTCGGGAGAGCGCCGGCGCAACCGGCGAGCATTGTAGCGATGGCGAGCGTTGCGACCGATGCGATAAAGCGAGTGAAACTGGCCATATAGAATTCTTGCTCCTTATAGGCGAGTTGGCGCTCTTACAATGCAAAAACACAGCTCCTGCTAAACAATAAGACTCCATTATGAAGCCTTGGCAGTGCCGCGCTCGAAGAAATATGCCCGTAGAGTGCTCGCGCGAATTCGCGCACGAATCTCGCTAAACGATAAAGAAGTTGACGGCGGCGACATCGTTCTCTGCGCTACCAAGGACGCGATCGCCGAGCATCGAGCTTGCACCCCGATGCAGGGCAAGCCCCGCCCGGGAGAGCTCCGCCCGGCCTTCGCGCGCCACAAGGCGGCGGCCGTTCCCGCGATAAGCTCAGCCAACTTCAAGGCTTCGAAGCTATGATCGCGGGCATACCGGAGCCGGTTATTTCCAATCGGCAGAGCGTTGAATTTGTCTGTGAAAGTTGATGGATATGGAGTGGATTACGGTGGCTTGCTCGTTCTCTTCCCGGCGGCCGGGCTGCCAGGCCTGACTGCGCGGTGAGAAGAAAGCCGACGGTGCGATGACTCGTCTTTTCGGAATCTGCAGCCTCATGGGACTGCTCTGCGCGTGTAGCGGGGGCTACCTACCGTACGCCTCCCACTCGATGGATCCGGCGAGCCTCAATTCGCTCGTGAGCAACGCCTCCCAGGCCAACGGGGTCCCGCCGGGGCTGGTGCGGGCGGTCGTCATGGCAGAATCGGGAGGAAACCCGTCCGCCGTCAGTATCGCCGGGGCACAGGGCCTCATGCAGTTGATGCCCGGCACCGCGGCCGGCTGCGGCATCGCCGATCCGTTCGACGCCACGCAGAACGTCACGTGCGGCACGAGCTACCTTCGCTCGCTGTTAAACCGGTATCACGACAACGTTACGTTAGCCGTCGCGGCCTATAATGCCGGGCCGGGAGCCGTGGATCGCTATCATGGCGTCCCTCCCTATGCCGAAACGCGAGCGTACGTCGTGCGCGTGCTCAACGCGTACCGCAACTATTAACCGTCGGGACACCGGCGCGAACGGCAAACCCGGCTTTTCTCGATGACCACACTCACTCACCACCAGCCGCTCCCCCGCGTCGGGTTCGCGTTCTTACGGCTGCCGATTCTCGACAGCTACCTATTGAAAGAGATGCTGGGCCCGTTCTTCTTTGCGCTCGGCGCGTTCTTGCTGTTTTGGGCGCTCAACATCTTCTTTCTTGCCGCCGATTACATCATCAATCAGCACGCACCGTTCTTTTTGGTGCTGCGTTTCGTGGTGTTTCGCATCCCGCAAGCCACCCCGATGGCGTTCCCGTTTGCATCGCTTTTTGCCGCGCTCTTGGCAATGGGGCGGGTCATGGGCGACAACGAGGTAACGGCGATGCGTACCGCCGGCATTTCGGTCATGCGAATCGCACTAGCTCCGCTGCTCTTCGGGCTCATGATGTTTCTGCTTTCCTACTCCATCAACGAGTGGGTCGCGCCGGCATCGGTCGAACTCTCGACGCGGACGTTTTACCAGATCATCTATCATACGGACGCGCTCCCCGTCGAGCCGCAGTTTTTTCGTAAGGATCCCGACACCGGGAACACGTTCTACGTAGGCCAGGTCGCACTGGACAACAAGACGATGCTCGACGTGCAGATCTTCAAGCCCGCAAAATACGGCCCCTGGAACGAAACGCTTCAGGCGAAGTCGGCCGTCGTGCAAGGCAGCATCCTCAACTTGCACGAGGTGATCGACACGCGCTACAACGACGACGGATTTCTCACCAACCAGCAGCGCGTAAAGAGCATCTCGATCGGACTGCCGCTTGGTGAGACGGCTTCGCAGTTCGTCAGCCAGGTCAATAACGATCCCTGGACGATGAGCAGCAAGTCGCTACGCACGCAAGTAAACGCGCTTCAGTCCCAGGGCATCGGCGGTACCGCGATGGGAAACTTGCAGATCAATCTTGCCGACAAGCTGTCGTGGCCCTTCGCCTGCATCATCGGGGTCTTGCTCGCCGTTCCTTTGGCGTTGCGTTTCGGTAAGCGCGGGCGTACGCTCGGCATCACCCTTTCGATTATCGCGTTTTTCGGCTACTACCTCATGGTCTCGGCGGCTTCGGCGTTTGGCCGCAACGGGGCGCTCAATCCATTCCTCGCGGCCTGGTTACCGAACGTCATCGTGGGCGTCGCGGGCGCGGTTCTGCTCTGGCTGGAAGAGCGCTGACGACGTGCCTGCGCGGGTGCTGAGACGTCGCGGCTTAACCGCCGCAGCGCTGCTGGCTGCCTACGTTATTGGTCTCTTCCCGGTCTGGGCACAGGCCGCGAACGGGCAGGATCAACAACAGCTTGCGCTGCTGCTCTTCAATACGCAAAGCTGCGCCCAGCATTATGCCGACAGTGGCGTGACCGTGGCGCAAGCCACTGCGACTCCCGCACCGCCGGCCACTCCCGGGCCCCCCAACGTACCGCCGGGCGTGAGCAACGGCACCTACACGCTCAATCCAACCCCGCATCCGTTCCCCGGCCAAACGCCGTCCGTCACCCCGCCGCCGATTCCGTCGGGGACGCCCAACCCGTTGGGATCGATGGCGCCGATCTTTCTGGTGCGTGGCGGTGAAACGCCCCCTCCGATTCCGCCCGCGGGACAAGCGACGCCGGCGCCAACTCCGGAACCCACCGGAGCCCCGACGCTCTCGCCCGGCTACATTGCGGTAATTTCCGATTCGTGGACCGGCAACCGCGCGCGCGGCAAACCGAGCGACGCGATCGGCAACGTGCACATCTATTATGCCGACGAAGAGATCGTCGGAGAGCGAGCGCACTTCGACGGCGTTCGAACGATGATCATCACCGGCCATCCGTTTATCGTCAACCACGAGCATAACTCCATCCTGGACGCCGACGTCATCATTTTCGACACCGTCGAACAGACGGCGAAGCTCGTCGACGGTAAAGGGGCCAGCGACGAAGGGCTGGAGCGCGGCCTGGTTCATTTTGCGGCAAACGACCTGTACACGAGTCCCGATGGAACGGCCCACGGCGACAAGCCATACGTCACGACGTGTGAGAACCCGCGCGGCGGCTACCATATCACGGGCAAGAACATGGACGTCTATCCCGGCGATAAGATCGTCATCCACAACGCGGTGCTCTGGCTCGGAGCGGCGGCCATCTTCTATCTTCCCTTACTGATAATTCCGCTGCGAAGCGTCAGCAGCAACCCGGGTCACGCGCATTGGTTTCCGGAGGTCGGCTACAATTCATACGAGGGCGCCTGGATCAAGATCCAGATTCCGTTCGGCAAAGATCAGTACTATTACGGCTACTACATCGTCAACTATTTCACCAACGAGGGCCTGGGACTCGGGTACGTCGGCTTCTATTCCAGCAAACGAGGCCGCCGCAGCGTTAGCCTAAACCTTTACACGCTCAACAATCGCCAGCAAGGGGGAACGCAGACGAATTTCGCTCTGGCAGAGCAAGAGAATATTTCACAGCACCTCAAGAGCAACTTTCAATTTTCGTATCAATCGAACTACGGGCCGCTCGTGAGCATCCCTCCAAATGAGACGATCGCCGAATCCATCTCGCACCAAACGACTCAAACGTCGCAAAACTACAGCTTCAGCCACAGCTCCGTGGGCGGCCAATCCAGCAGCGATAGCTTTACGGTCACCGACACGCGCCAGTTCAACGAGAATCTGAACCAGACGACCACCTTCGACGAGAGCGACAGCAACGCGAGCTTTGGCGGGACGAATTCGTTCAGCAATCAGTCGGAGTTCGACTACCTGCTGCAGTACACGACTTCGGGCGCGGATTATCAAATGGAGTTCGACAAACTCTACGGCCTCGAGACCGCCGGCATCGACAAAATCCCGGAGTTCGAAGTCCGGCCCTCCAACTTCTTCGAACACTTTTTCATCCCGCTATCCGCCGACCTAACCGTCGGCGAATATAGCCAGCCCTCCGGCGAGGGCCAGCCCGAGAGCCTCGCAACGTGGCGCGGCGACGCGAACTTGGTCGTCGGCCCCGCCGAGGAAAAGGTCTTGGGAAGCGATTTTCAAGGCACCGTCACGATCGACCAGTACGCCTACGGCACCGGCGACCTCAAGGCTGCCGTGGAGCAAGACTTCAGCTTGACGACGCCGATCAACTCGCACATCGTCAACACCGCGACCTATAACGAAGCCAACTATAACGGGCCGGCCCTCGTGCCGTTTCAATATCTCGACCAGCAACCGACGATGAACACCAAGAACGCACAAGACCTGATCCGTCTCTTCAACGACGACGTCTATGCGTTTTCGGTGGGCTGGTCGTCGAACTTTGACGGCATGGCTCAGCCGTTGAGCTATCAGCTCTCCGCTCGGCCGTCGCCCCGCTCGGTGGTGCTGCTCAGCGGCTCGTTCATTCCCGGTCCGAATCAAGGTTTCGAGACGACGAACCTCCAGCTCTCGACACCGTTCGGCCGCGATGCATCGCTGCAGTTCGTCACCAATCTCAATTGGAAAGGCCCGGGCGAGATGATCGCCGACAAGATCATCTATTACACTCGGACGATCGGCAACTGTTATCAGCTACTGGTGCTCTACAACGAGTCCCAAGCGGCGATCAACGTCGGCTTGAACCTGCTCGCATTCCCGACGCAAACGGCCGTCTTCCAAATCGGCAGCCCGCAGCAAGTAGTGCCGACCACCTTTAACTTCTAGGGTGGCGAGGCGTTAAAGAAGAGAATCGTCGCGTGCTAGGAAGCGGAGATTTAGTCCATCCTGAGCGCAGTCGAAGGACGCTTTCTAGGGTTCGTCGCATGGGGGGTGGCCGCAGGCGCAGGCATCCGATTCCAGGCTCGATTCGGTCGCCTCTTGGCAGAAGTCGCTGCAAAAGACTTCGCCGGTTCCAACCGGCGAGCTTACCGTGCAGTTGCAGATGTCGTAGCTGCACTCGACGCCCAGCTCACGCATTTAGCTACAAGCTCCTAGGGACACGGCGTGGCTCTGACCGGGTTATTCGAAATTTCGATGCTTACGATTTGGGCCGCCGGATCCGAAGGCGTGTAGAGTCCGAAGTAGGTGTTGTCAAAAGGCTCCGTCATGCAGAGCTTCGGCGAGATGAACTGCGGGTCGACGGGACCGCCCGCTCCCATCGAATCGAGGAAGTACCACTGGCCTTGGCTGGCCTCCGTGACGAACGCGTTGAAGGTCCAGATATTGTTCGGGCTGGCGCTCGGCGAGGGCGAAGGGGATGCGACGCCTTTAAAGATGGCCTTTTGAGCGATCATCGAGAACTCCGTCCCTTGCCCGTTGCTGTCCGGATTATAGGTGAGCTGGCCTGGCGTGGTTCCAAGCTTAAGCCAAGCTGGGGGAATGTGAGGATTTTGATTTCGAACGAACTCCACCGCCTCGGCATACGAGGTCCCGGCGGTGCCCAACGCAACCAAGGCGAACGAATAGCCCGCCCAATTCGTTTGCACGGTGTCGGTCGACGGCGTCACTCCGGTTCCCGACGTATTGAAGACGATCATGTATTGATAGTTCGTAAAGTTGAAGGGAGATTGGACGTCATAGTGTATCGCTATGTATCCCGGAGGTGCGCCGCCGGGCCCCAAACCCGGAGGATTTGGCGTAACCTGACGACCGCACGCCACAACGATGAACGCCATTACTAGCACGACTACAAAACCGAAACTCAATCTGCGAATCATGGTCTCCTCGCTGTCCTTGCGCGACGCAGGCCTTGCCGTGTGCGCGGCCGTTCTTTTGGCGGCGGCATTTCCAAAGATTGGGGCAGCCTGGCTCGTCCCGTTCGGAACGGCAATCACGTTCTGGCTTTGGCAAGGAGCTTCCTGGAAGCGCGCGGCGCTTCTCGGTTGGTTAATCGGGTTCATTTTTTTTGCGATCGACTTCGCGTGGGTCGGACATACGGTCGGAAGCTACATCGGCGCTTTCGGACCGTTTCTCGCATTCGGCCCCGCGTTGATCGAAGCGCCTTTCATCGCGTTAGCCGGCGCACTCGGCGCGATTGCCTATGCTCGCATGCGCCCCGGCATAGCGCCGCTCGCCGCCGCCGCGGCGTTTACGATCTGCGAGTGGCTGCGATCGATCGGCGTTCTCGCCGCACCGTTCGATCAGCTCGGTTACACCCAAGCGGATACGCCGCTACGAGCGATCGCCGCCTATGCGGGAACCTACGGCATCACGTTCGTCCTGTGCGCGCTTGGAGCGTACGTCGCGGATTCGATCCATCGCAAAACGTGGCGGCCTCTGCTCGCAGCGATCGCGTCGACGGCCGTTCTCACCCTTGGCGCATGGGCATTTTGGCCCGCGCGTGCGCTCGCGCCTCCAACGATTCCGGTCGTCGCGGTGCAAGCCAACATTCCGCAGTCGTTCAAATGGAACGCGCTCGCGCTGGCGGTTCGCCGTTATACGGCGATGACGCTTGCCTCGGCTCGCGTACATCCGCGACTAATCGTGTGGCCGGAGACGGCGATCCCGACGGCCGTCGACCTCGACCCGTATCTGCTAGACCAGTTTTCAGACCTTGCACACCGGCTTGGAAGCACGATTGTCGCCGGCGGCATCGATTCTAGCGGCCGCCGAGTTTATAACGCGCTTTATATTTTCTCACCTGACGGTAGTTCCAAGATTTATAAGAAGCGCCAACTCGTCGCGTTTGCCGAATGGTTTCCGGGCCGAGCCTTCCTCTCGTGGTTACCCTACATCGGCGTGCTCAACGGCGGTCTCACGCCGGGAGGAACGGACGGCGTCTATTCCACCAGCGCGCTGCCCATCGCGCCGCTCATCTGCTGGGAGTCGGCTTTTGCCGATCTGGCCCACGCCCAACTGCAGCGCAACGCCCAAATTCTCGTCGTGAGCACCGACGACGCCTGGTTCGGAACCACGTCCGGGCCATACATGCACGCGCAAATCGCACAACTCCGGGCCGTCGAAAGCGGCGCCTACGTCGTGCGCGCTGCAGCCACCGGCATCAGCGGAATCATCGCGCCGGACGGACGGTGGCAAGCACGCAGCCGCCTCGAGCAACAAACGACCGTTGCCGGCAGGGTTGGCCGGCGAGTTCCGACACTGTTCGCTCGCATCGGTCCGACCCGCGTCGCGCTGGCCTTGATCGCCTTGTACGGGCTGCTCTTCTTCGTTCCGCGAGTACGGGCGGACTAGCGCGCCCGTGCGCATCAGCAAAATCTGGCGCAAGCGGCTGCTTATCGGAGGCGGCGCACTTCTCTTCGTTTACGTCGTGGTCGAGATCGTGCTGGCTGGAAGAGGCGTGCCGCCGCTTCCGCCCGGTCAGTTGCCGATCGAGCTCCGGGGCGGTCACGTGCTTAACAATCACATTACGACGAAATCGTGGAGCTTCGATTACGACCACGCGCGCCTTTCACCCGACGGCCTGAGCGGCAGCGTCGACGGGGTGCGCAATGGAGTGGTCTTTAGAAAGGGAAAGCCCTACCTGCGAATTTCGGCAAAGCACATTCAAGTGAACATCTCGACGCTCGATTTCACCGCCGTGGGAAAGGTGCACATCGAACGGATCAACGACCCCGAAAAGCGCTCGTTCGACACCGACCTAGTGACGTGGACAAACGACGCCAAGGTCTTGCGCATGGCGCATCCGAGCTACGTTCGTTCCGGTGGCCAGACGCTCGTCATCACGAATATCACCGTCAATTTTGACGACCAGAGCATTCATCTCGGCAAGGTCAGCGGGGGAGTCGAACTCCACCGCTGACTCGCGGCGAGGGAACCTAGTCCTTATCGCCGAGCTTTTTCTTTGCCTCGGCGATCAGTTTCTTGACCTTCTGTCCGCCTTTATGACCGATCTCTTCGTAAAAATCCGAGCCGTATTTTTCCTTGACGACCTTGCCGCCCTTTTGGCCGATCGTCTCGTAGAACTCGACGCCGTGACGATCGCGCGTGGCCTTTCCGCCCTTGCGGCCGATGTCCTCATAGAACGTCGAACCATAACGGTCGCGCACGGTGTCGCCGCCCTTTTTTCCAGCCTCGCGCACGGACATTTCGCGCTTTGGCGCGCTGCTTTTTTCAGCCATAGCTCGTCACTGCCGAACGGTTAAGCGTTAGGATGCCGTCGCCTTTCGTTTGGGACGCTGGCCACCCTTTTGGCCGATCACCTCGTAGAACGAGGGGCCATATTTGCTTTTGGTGGCTTCCCCGCCCTTACGGCCGATCTCTTCATAAAACTCCGAGCCGTACTTCGCTTTAACGCGTTCGCCGCCGCGGCGGCCCGCCTCGCGGACGCTCATGCCGCCCGACTGTCCCAAATCCTGTGCCATGTAAATCAATCCTCTCTTGGTCTAGCAATATACTCCTTTCCCATACAAGCGCTCGGCAAACTCGGGATTTGCTGAGAATTTGGCGTCCGAAGGCGAATTTGGCTAAAACGCGTTAGTGAAGTGCGTCGTAGACCGCGCGAGTGCGCTCGCGTAGATGCTCAAGGTCACCGTCGTTCTCGATCACGAAGTCGGCACGCCGGCGCGCGACGTCGGGATCGACCTGAGCGTCCATTCGCGCCCGAACTCGCCCCTCGTCGCTGCGGTCGCGCTCGAGGACGCGAGCGATCCGCGCTTCGAGCGGAGCGACGACCACGACGGACTTATCCACAAGGCGATCGTAGCCGGTTTCAAACAGCAACGGCACGACGTGGACGATCGGCTGCCGCGCTCCGGCATGCCGTTCGCGTTCCAGCGCAAGGCGGCGAATGTGCGGATGCAGCAACGCGTTGAGCCGGTCGCGCGCGACGGCGTCGTTGAAGACGATGTCGGCGAGCGCGGCCCGGTCCAAAACGCCGTTTCGTACGACTTGCGGCCAGATTCGGGCGACGGCTAAGAGTCCGTCGCTTTGCGGAGCTACCACCTCACGCGCAACGGCATCGGTATCAACGACGAAAGCGCCGAGTTCGCGCAGGATCGCAGCGACCGCGCTCTTCCCCGCTCCGATGCCGCCGGTTAGACCAACGCGCACGGTGTGACGCTACTGCTCGGGCAACGACTCCGGGGGCGCCGTCGCAGGCGTTTCGATTTCGCCGATCTCTTCCTCGACCGCGTACTTTTCGATCTCCTCGAGCGGTACGTCGGCGACGTGCTGGATAGAGGCCGTAATGCGGCGCGTTGCGTGATTGATCGACACGAGCGTCACCTCGACTTCCTGACCGGCGACGAACTGAGCCGATGCGTCGAACTCGCCTTTGGGTACCATGGCGAGAATCCCGGGAATCACTTCGACCAGCATGTAGTTGGGCGTGACCTTGACGATCGCCGCCGCCAGTTTGTTGGTTTCGTACAGGCGATCGGCATACTGATCCCATGGATCGGGCAAAGCGTGCTTGAGCGACAGACTAACCTTCTTCGCTTCCGGATCGAACTTCATGATCTCGACCTGCACGACGTCGCCGATCTTCACGACCTCGGACGGGTGCTTGATTCGCGAGTACGAGAGCTCGCTGTTGTGAATCAGTCCGTCGATGCCGCCGAGGTCGACGAATGCGCCGAAATCGGCAAGACGCACCACGACTCCCGAGCGAATTTGTCCGACCTCGAGCGTGTCGAGAAGCTCCTGCTTTTTCGCTTGCAACTCTTCTTCTAAAACTAGTCGCTGTGAGAGGACGACCCGATGGCGCTTGTGATCGAGGTCGATCACTTTCAGCCGGAGGTGCTGATTGACCAGCTCGTCGAGGTTTCCGACGGGCTGGCGGCGGATCTGCGAGGCCGGGACGAATCCGCGCATCCCCAGATCGACCAACACGCCGCCTTTGACGACCTGCGTGACGGTGGCTTCGATGACTTCGTCGCGATTGTGCGCCTCAATGACCTTCTCCCACGTTTTGAGCGCGCGGGCTCGGCGCTCGGAGAGAAAGAGCGTTCCGTCCATCTCGTCGATGCGGTGGACCATCACTTCGATGGTATCGCCGACCTTGAGGAGTTTGGAATCGATGGCGAGCGACAACTCGCGGAAAGGAAGTACGCCTTCAGACTTTCCGCCGACGTCGACCAGCACTTCATCCTTGTCACGCTGGACGATCGTACCGGTGAGAACTTGGCCCTCGTCGAGAACCTTGAGCGATTCTTCGTAAAGGCGCTGCTCGAGCGCCAATTGATCTTCTTCTTCAGTAATGGGAGCGACGTGCGTTGTTGAGATTTGAATATTCCTACCTTCGTAATTTTTTTATCGTTGACATCTCCGGCACCACCACGTTCCGCGCTGCGCAACTACGGTGCGCACGATCCGGCTTGTGCGGCACCGCGAGCAAAGCTCGCCGCGCCTGCCGTAAACCGAAAGGTCGTTTTGAAAACCGCCCTTTAGGCCTTCGGCGTCCACATAATCGTCGACGCTCGTTCCGCGCTTGGTGATGGCGCGTCGCAAAACGTTAACGATGGCGTCATGTAAGCGGCAGGCCGCCGCTCTTGTCAACGCCCCCGCCGGCCGGTTCGGACGGATCCGAGCCTCCCAGAGGGCCTCGCAGGCATAAATGTTGCCGATGCCGGCGATGCGCCGCTGATCGAGCAAGAACGCCTTGATCGACCTCGTCCGCCCCGCCAGCATACCGATAAAGGCCTCTGGTGTAAAGCCGTTGGAGAGCGGTTCCACGCCGAGGTCCTGGTCCCAAGCTTCTCCGGCCTCAACCAGGCGCATTCGGCCGAACGTCCGTACGTCGGCGAAATGCAGCCGAGCGCCGTCCACGAAGCGCAAAATGACGTGCGACCGCGGGTACTCCGGGCCCTCGCGCGAGGTCACGACGAGCCGGCCCGTCATTCGGAGACTGACGACGAGGGACCGGCCCGAGTCGAGCTCGACCACCGCGTATTTACCGCGACGGCGAGTCGCAACGATGCGGCTTCCCGCTAAGGCCCGCGCAAACTCCACGCCGCTCGGTGCCACGACCATGCGAGCGAGTCTCACGTCGGCCGCCGCGATCGTCTTGCCGACGACGGAACGGCGCAGGCCGCGCACGATCGTTTCGACCTCGGGCAACTCGGGCATCCTTCGACTGCGCTCAGGACGGACGCTATTGCGGTGGCGGAGCGCCGCGCAGGTCGAGTTTGACGCCGGCGACGATTCCGTCGGCCGAGGCTTCTCCCGCCGCCAGCTCGATCACGTACTTCGCTTGCGCTCCTTCTCGAGGGATTTGCTCATCCGGCAGCGTCGGCGCAACAACCGCCACGTTGCTAAAGACGCGTCGTACCGTACCGTCGGCGGCGATGAATATCATGTCCAGCGGCACCAGCGTATCTTTCATCCAAAAATCGACGTTTTCGTCGCGTTCGAAAACGAAGAGCATCCCTGCGTGCGGCGAGACGACGCGCCGATCCATCAGGCCATGCTCCCGCTCGCTTTCCGTCCGCGCGACATCGAGCGTCAGGTCTGCTTTGGGGGCATGGACGACGATCGTCGCGAGCGCGGATGCCAGCATGGTCGTAAGCACGGCTCCCTTAAACATGCTCGAACCTTTCTTGGTTTATCGCCTCGACGTCGTACCAGTTTCGCCCCGCTTTGAGGGTCACTTCCAGCGGCACCGATAGTTCCACGGCGTTCTCCATGTGCAAACGAACGAGATCGGCCGTCTCGCTCAATTGGGTCGCCCGCACCTCGAAGATGAGTTCGTCGTGAATCTGCAGCAGCATCGCGGCGTCGAGTTCGGAGTCTTGCAAAGCACGGTCGATTCGCACCATCGCCAGCTTCATGAGATCCGCCGCACTGCCTTGCAGCGGCGCGTTCGTCGCTTCCCGCTCGGCCGCGGCGCGCAACATGTAGTTGCCAGACGTCAACCCGGGCATGTAACGCCGCCGGCCCGCGATGGTCGAGACGTAGCCGTTGCGCCGTCCCTCTTCGATCGTGCGGTCGATATACGCGCGGACGTCCGGAAAGCGCGCGAAGTACGCCGTCGTAATTTCTTTGGCTTCGGCGCGGCCGATCTCGAGGCGCTGCGCCAGTCCAAAATCCGACATCCCGTAGAAGAGCCCGAAGTTGACGCTTTTTGCCATCCTGCGTTGATTGGGATCGACCGGCACGCCGGGCGTGATGCCGAAGATTTGGCGCGCCGTAAAGTCGTGAATGTCTTGCGACTGAGCAAAGGCCTGCCGCATCGCTTCGTCGCCGGAAAGATGCGCCATCAAACGAAGCTCGATCTGGCTGTAGTCCGCGGCGAGCAAAACGTAGGCGTCGCTTTTGGCTACGAAGGCCCGGCGAATCCGGCGTCCGAGCTCGCCGCGCACCGGAATGTTTTGCAGGTTCGGGTTGGTGGAAGAGAGGCGCCCCGTCGCCGTCGCGGTTTGATTGAACTCCGTGCGCAAGCGCCCGTCCTTGGGATCGACGAGTTGCGGAATCACGTCGACGTACGTGTTCTTGAGTTTGGTCACTTCGCGCCATTCCAAGACCAGGGCGCAGATGGGATAATCCCGCGCCAACCCTTGGAGCACCTCAACGCCGGTCGCCCATCCCGTCTTCGTCTTTTTACCGCCGGGAATGTTGAGCTTTCCGAAGAGAATCTTGCCGAGCTGCTGCGGCGATCCGATGTTAAACTCTTCGCCGGCGAAATCGAGTATGTGCTTGCGTAACTGCTCGGCGGCGGTGTCGACCCGGTCACCGATGATGCGCAGTTCGTCGGTATCGATGGCGACGCCGGCCGCTTCCATCCGCGCCAGCACCGGTGCCAGCGGCACTTCCAGCTCTTCGTAAAGCTGCAACTGCCCCCGCTGCTCGAGCTCCGTTCGCGTCTTTGCGATCAGCCGCAGCGTCGCGTCGGCAGCCGCGGCGGGATCGCTGGGCAATCCCAAGCCCAAGAACCGCGACGCAGCATCTTCGAGGTCGGCAAAGCCGCGCGCGGGATCGAGCAAGTGCGCGGCGATCATTGCGTCATCGCTAAACCGCGCGCCGCCGATTCCGGCGGAATGAAGAACGTGAAGCAGCTTCTTGACGTCATAGCCGCCCGTGCGCGCAGAACCATCGAAGATCGCCCGGATCGCGGGTCGCACCTTTTCGTGGGCGAGCGCGCTCTCGGAAAAGGCAATGCCTTCGCCTTCGCGCGCCGTCGCTCCAATCGCGTCGCCGAGCTGCGCAAACACGATTTGCCCGGCGCCACCCAGCGAGAGCAACTCGCTCGCGAGCTGCGCGAACTCCGGCGGGTCGACCGATGGAACGAAGCTTCGGTAGTTGCCGGTGACCTTCGCAGTCGTCTCGAGCAGCGGCAGATCGTTCGGCGGCTTGAGCCTTGCCAGCAGCGTCTTGAATTCGAGGTCACTGTAGAGGCGATAGAGTTCGTGGCCGGCCGGCGCGCTATAACGGCTCTCTTCCCAGTCGATGCTCAACGGCAAATCGCGGCGGACGATCGAGACGGCTCGGCAGAGGCAGGCCTGCTGCCCGTACTCTTCGATCAAACGTTCCAACTTCGGATTGCCCGCAAGAGCCGGATTCGATACCAGCGCATCGAGCGAGCCGGCTGCCTGGAGAAGTTTGCTCGCCGTCTTTTCGCCGACGCCGGGAATTCCGGGAAGGTTATCCGACGGATCCCCTTTGAGGCCACGGTAATCGGGCAGCTGCGTGGGTTCAAGCCCAAAGCGTTCGCGAACGGCGAGCGGATCGTAGCGCCCCAGCTCGGTAATGCCGCGCTTGGTCACAAGCACAGTGACGCGGTCGTCAACGATCTGCAACAAATCGAGATCGCCGGTGACCACGATCGTTTGCTCGCCGGCCTCTTGCGCTTGGCGCGCGAGCGTCGCGATGACGTCATCGGCCTCCTGATCTTCGATTTCAACCACCGGAATGCGATAGGTTGCCAAGACTTGGCGCACGAGTGCGAACTGCGAGCGCAGCTCGTCGGGCATCGCGCGGCGCTGCGCTTTATACTGCGCAAAAAGCGCGACGCGTTCCATCGGCATGCCCTTATCGAAGGCCGCGAGCAGGTGCGTCGGCTTCTCGTCGGCGATAAGTTTGTTGAGCATCATCGTAAAGCCGTAGACGGCATTGATCGGCGTCCCGGCGCTGGTCGTCAATCCCGGGAGCGCAAAAAATGCGCGATAGACTAAACCGTACGTGTCGAGCAGCATCAGCGCCACGTTCAGCGAACCTCGACGATCGACGAGCCGGCGCTCACGCTGCCGTCGTCGGAGATATCGAGCGCGGTGAGCAAGTAACGCCCGCCTTGCGCCGGCAACTCGACCGCGACTCCGTCGGCGCCGCCGCGCGCGACCTTCCAAGAGACGGTCTCGGTCTGCGCTTGCGGCAGCGATTCATCCGGCGGCTGTTGCGTCCGCCGAACGAAACCGAGAATCTGAGCGTGGTTGCCGGTCGAATCGACCGACGGATGCCACGTGACGGCTTCCGCCGCGCTGCTTTGAGTCGTCGTCAGACCAATCGCCAAGAGTGCCGGAGCCGAGGAAAAAAGCGCACTTCCCGACGGAGTCCCGCGGCTGATTCGCACGACAAACGTGCCACGGCCTTCGCTCCCTTCCTCAAACGCAACCCGCGCGTCTTCGCCGGGTGCAAAATGTTCGCTTCGCACCGATAGGCTCGACAGATGCGGACGTCCCGGCGCGGAGAGTGGCAACGGAACGGTACTCCACTCGATGGCGCCGTCGCGCACGAACGCGGCACCGACACTTAACTCCCCGGCCGCGTTGGCGGCGCGCACCTTCGCGGCCGCATGGCCACCGCTCGTTCCGGCGACGCTGTACTGCAAACCAAGAGCGCTTTCGAAAGTGATCAGCGCATCGCCCTGCGACCCGGGCGCATCCGCACCGACCGCGACCTCCTCTCCCGCGCGATACGAGCCGGCGCCGACGGAGATCCTCACGTTCGGGCTTCGCCCGTCCGTGGTTGGCGTTGAGGCTTGCGGGTCGATCTGCACCCCGGCCGCATCCGTGGCGCGGCCACCGTGGTCCGTCGACGCGAAGATTAAGTTGGTTCCCAACTCCGGCGACGTAAAGCTTCCGCGCGCGTGGCCGTCGGCGTCGAGCGTGATTTGTTGCTGTTGAGTCGAACTTCCGTGTACCAGCGCGACGCTCACTCTGGCGTTTGCAAGCGGTTTTCCATCGAGCGTCTCTCCATAGAGGTCGAAGTTCAGCGGCGTGCCCAAACTCTGTTCGGCTCGGTCGACGTCCAAACGAATCGCCGCCTGCGCCGTCGGCACGATGACCCGCGTATCGGCGGTGGCTCCGTCCGATTCGACGTGCACGCCGTAGGTCGAGCCAAGGTCGTCGAGCGGTCGCGGAACGCCCACCGTCGCGTTGCCGCTGCCGTCGACGCGAACAGTTTCGGCCAGCCACTGCGTCGTCGCCCACGGCGCAGCTTCGGGCGAATATCCGAGGTAAACGTGCGGCGACCTGACGACGGTTACACGCACGGAAACACCGCCGCGCGAGGCGTGCACCAGCAACGGCACGTCCTCACGAAAATCGCACGTCGTGCCGCAGACCGCGTTCACGTCGAGCGACAGGTCGCCGGCGTTCGAATCGACGTGCACCGTGGCCCCGCCAGCCCCGCCGTCTACTTGCGCCAGCACGGTGTAATCGCCGGCCGAAGCACCGGCCGGAATGGTGAGGGCCGTCGAGAATGCCCCCGCCTCGTCAATCGGTACGTGCCGCGCGGCGATCGTTCTTCCGCCATCACGCAACGAAACGAGCGCGGTTCCGCTGCCGGCCCGCAAAACGCCGTTGGCGCGCGTCCGCGCGAAACCGGCGACGCGAACGACTCCGCCGGCGTGCACGACCGCCGAATCGGTTCGCACACCGACGAGCGTTGCGGGAAACGGTGGCTGCGGCAAGAGGCTCAAGAATGCATAGCTGTCGCCCCACTGCGCCAGCGCAAAGACCGGACGAGACGGCCGATTCCAGCGCACCACCCCGTTGCCATCGGTCAGGGCGACAACAAAAGAGTTATTGACGACCAGCTCCACGCGCATCCGCGACACCGGCATGCCCGTCCCGAGATCCATGCCATAAAAAAGAAAGCCGCTCGGCGTCTCTTTGGAGATGAGACCGACTCGCGAGCGATTGATCCATACCTGTTCCCCGACGTCGCCTCGACGCGCTTCGACGACGAAGAAACCCTCCCGCGTTCCAAGCGGCAGGTTCACCTGGTTCGACGCAAACTGATAACCGCCCGGCGGCGTAAAACTGAACGAGAGTATCGGATGGCGCCGAGCCGTATCGATTGCACGCGGATTAAAATTCGAGCCCGCGGTCAGGACGTCCGCGGGGTTGACCGCATAGATCGAAAAGGCGACTGTGGCACTTGAATAGGTATCCAGCCGAACCGTGGCTGTCTTCCACGGGTCGCTCGAGTCGCCGGCAAAGAGTTGGAAATACGAATCGAGGCGATGCAAATCGACGATCGGCCGCTCGGCTTGCGCGGCGGAGAGGTTGAGCGCGAAGGCGAGCAGAGCAATGGCTACCAGACGAGCGCCCATCATTCGTCTGCGCTGCTTCGGCAGGTTGAAGCGCGAGGCCCGCGTAAAGCGGAGCATCGTGGACGAACAGGCGGCGGGAGAGCGACCCACCTCGACGCGGTGCCGTTTCTGCGGCTTTGAAGAAGGCGCGGACGAAGCGAGAACCGTGCGCGAAAAGCCGCACCTTCAAGTGGTCGTTGCCTGCGGTTCGTGCGGACACCCCTTCGCGGTGCTCTCACGCAACTAATCGTGAAGTCGCTAAGCTGGAGTACGGTAGCGCTCGCGGTAATCCTAAGCGCCGCCGGCTTCTCGTCCGTCGCAGCGGCCCCGACTCCGCCGCCGCGGCATTACACGCTTCCCACGGTTCCCTTGCACACGGAAGCCATCGTTGAGGTGAACAAAAAAGGCCAGGTCGTGCGAATTAAGTCGACCAAGACGTGCAAGGTAGCGTCGTTCAACATTCAAACGTTCGGGAACGCCTTGCAGATGTGGATTCGGCGCCCCGACGGCACCGCCGAGGTCGGGCTTTACAGCGTTTCGTACGACTACGATCCCAAGACGCATGGCGTCACGCGGAAGATTGCATTGGTTTCGGCCGGCGGCAACTGGGGCAACGACGAAGGCGCCGCCAACGTCATGATCGAGAACGCCAGAAAGTCAGCGCAAGAAGAGAAACAACACGAGGAAGAGCAGAACGCGAAGCTGCCTTCGCTCAACCAGATACGCGGCGCTTCGCCTAGCCCCAAACCCGAGCCGCAGATCACCCTTCCACCCGCTTGAAGTTCCTGACGTACCGATCGGATGACGGCCGGTTTCGTCCGGGCGTTCTCGAAGGCGACATGATTCGCGCGATCGCCACGCCGACGCTGCGCGAGTACGTCGAGCTGGCACCGCACGAGCGCATCGCCTGGCATACCGCCGACGAGCTGGTCGCGCTGCAAAGCGTTACGTTCGACGCGCCCGTTCGTCCGTCGCGCAACGTTTTTTGCGTGGGGCGCAACTATCTCGAGCACGCGAAGGAAGGCGCGCGGGCCGCCGGGCGCGAGCTGCGGCTGCCTGACGTTCCGACGTTCTTCACCAAAGCTCCCACGGCAATCGCGGCTCCTGGAACCGCCTTGCGCCTCCAGGCACGAGTTTCGCGAGAGTATGATTTTGAGGCCGAGCTCGCCGTCGTAATCGGAGCCGAGTGCAAGGACGTTCCGGAGGACCAGGCGCTCCACGTCGTCTTCGGGTACACCGCGCTCAACGACGTAACCGCCCGCGACTTGCAGCGCGAGCACGGTCAGTGGTTCAAGGGCAAGAGTCTGGATTCGACCTGTCCGATCGGGCCCTGGATCGTCACTCCCGATGAAGTGGGCGATCCCCAAGCGCTCGCAATTACCTTTCATCGCAACGGCGTGGAGAAGCAGAACAGCAATACCGGCAAGATGATTTTCTCGGTCGCGCGCGTGATCGCCGAGCTCTCGAAGGGCCTGACGCTTCTGCCGGGCGACATCATTGCCACGGGCACCCCCGAAGGCGTCGGCTTCGCACGCAATCCGCCCGAGTTTCTCGCCGACGGCGACGTTCTCGACGTCTGGATTGAGAAGATCGGACATCTCGAGAATATGGTGACCATCGCATAATCGCGCCGCGGTGCGAAGGGCGCCGTCGCGTCGGGGCCGTATGAGAGGACCCGACCAATGATTATTGCCGTTCCTCGCGAGGCTGCCGTAAAGGAGCGCAGGGTGGCGCTCGTGCCCGAAACGGTCTCGCGATTCGCTAAATCGGGTGTGGGCGTTAGCGTGCAGCGCGGAGCCGGCGACGCCGCCGCATTTCCGGACGAACTCTATGTCGCCGCCGGCGCGAGCCTAGCAGAGGACGAGCGGTCTTTGGCCACCGCGGCGGACGTCCTGGTTACCGTCGGCCGCCCGAGCGACGGCGCACTCGCGAGCCTGCGCGAAGGCAGCGTCGTCGTGGGCTTTCTCAATCCCCTCGGCGATCCGGCGTTTACACAGCGGCTGGCAGCGGCGAAACTCACCGCCGTTGCGATGGAGATGATTCCGCGCATCACGCGCGCGCAATCGATGGACGCGCTCTCCTCCCAAAGCAACATCGCCGGTTATAAGGCCGTGCTGCTCGCCGCCACCACGCTGCCGAAGTTCTTTCCGATGCTCACGACGGCCGCCGGAACGATTCCACCGGCAAAAGTGCTGGTGCTGGGTGCCGGCGTCGCCGGACTCCAAGCGATCGCTACCGCGCGCCGCCTCGGTGCAGTGGTCAGCGGCTACGACGTGCGCGCCGTCGTCAAGGAACAAGTCATGTCGCTCGGTGCGCACTTTCTCGAGTTCGATCTCGGAGTCGACGCGCAGACCGCGGGCGGCTACGCCAAGGAACTCTCGGCAGAAGAACAGGAGCGCCAGCGCCAGTGGATGGCCGAGCAGATCGGCGCCAACGACGTGGTAGTAACGACCGCGCTCGTTCCGGGCCGCAAAGCGCCGGTCCTCATCACGGCGGCAGCGGTCGCTGCGATGAAACCGGGAAGCGTCATCGTTGATATCGCCGCCGAGGCCGGCGGCAACTGCGAGCTGACCGTCGCGGATCAAATCGTCACGACGCCCAACGGCGTCACGATCGTCGGCACGACGAACTTGCCGAGCACGATGCCGGCCGACGCGAGCCGGCTCTACTCGCGCAACGTCCACGCGCTCCTCTCGCCGTGGATCAAAGGCGGCGTGCTGGCAATCGACATGAACGATGACGTTGCCAAAGGCGCGGTTATCGCACGCGACGGCAGCCTCTTGCTTGGAGGAAGCCAATCCTGAACGAACTCGCAACTCTCGTCGGCCCTCTTACCGTGCTTCTGCTCGCGGTTTTCGTGGGATTCGAAGTGATTTCCAAGGTGCCGACGACGCTGCACACGCCCCTGATGTCGGCCACCAATGCGATCCACGGAATCGTCCTCGCCGGAGCGATCGTCATCGTTGCGGCGCTGGCCGGCGTTACGCACGGCCCGCTGCTCACTACGCTGGCGGTGGCCGCGGTAACGCTGGGAGCGATCAACGTCTTCGGCGGCTTTGCGGTAACCGAGCGAATGTTGCAAATGTTCCGCCGCAAGGGTGACGGCAAATGAGCGTCGCGGTCGACTTCGCCGATCTCATCGCCATCGCGCTCTTCATCTACGGTCTGCACGAGTTGAACTCCCCGGCGACGGCGCGGCGCGGCAATCGCCTCGCGATGGGGGGAATGGCGATCGCGCTGGTCGGGATCATCGTTCAAACGGGCGGTGCCGGTTGGCCGTCGGTCGTTATCGGGATTGCGATCGGTGGAGTGGTTGGAATCTACGCGGCACTCAAAGTAAAGATGACCGCGATGCCGCAGATGGTCGCGCTCTACAACGGCGCAGGCGGTGGCGCCGCGGCATTAATCTCGACGGTCAGATACTTCACAGCGGCTCCGGCCGCGAACATCGATGCGATCGTCGCCGTGTCGCTCGTACTCTCCGCAATCATCGGTGCGATCAGTTTCTCGGGCTCGATTATCGCGTTTCTCAAGCTGCAGGAAGTCATGACCGGCCGCCCCGTCACGTATCCGGGGCAGCAAATCGTCAACGGGATCGTTCTGATCGCGATTCTGGGCCTCGGAATCTGGTTCGTCGCGACACTGGGAGTGCTGCCCAACTGGGCCTTCCCAATACTTCTGCTGGCCGCGCTGCTCCTCGGCGTCTTCTTCACCTTGCCGATCGGCGGCGCCGACATGCCCGTCGTAATTTCTTTGCTCAACTCGTTCACCGGCGTGGCCGTCGCGATTACCGGTTTCGAAATCAACTCGACGCTGCTGATCATCTGCGGCGCGCTGGTCGGAGCAAGCGGCACAATCCTGACGGTCGCGATGAGCCGCGCGATGAACCGGCCGCTGACCAACGTGCTCTTCGGCGCGTTCGGCTCGGCCGGCGGATCGGAGCCCGCTGCCGGCAGCGGCGGCCCGCAGCAGATCCGAGCGACGAGCGCCGACGACGTCGCGGTGATGCTGGCCTACGCTTCCAAGGTCATCTTCGTGCCGGGATACGGCATGGCGGTCGCACAAGCGCAACACAGCGTTAAGGCGCTGGCCGATCAACTCGAGAAACGCGGCGTTAAAGTGCTGTACGCGATCCATCCGGTCGCGGGCCGCATGCCGGGACACATGAACGTCCTGCTGGCTGAGGCCAACGTACCCTACAATCAGCTGCTCGACATGGAGGACGTCAACACGGAGTTTCCGACCGCCGACGTTGCGCTCGTGATCGGGGCGAACGACGTGACCAATCCGGCCGCGCGTACGGTGACGAGTTCTCCGATCTATGGCATGCCGATTCTCGACGTCGATAAGGCCAACAACGTCGTCGTGCTCAAGCGGTCGATGCGTTCGGGCTTCGCCGGTATCGAAAACCCGCTCTACGAGCTGCCCAACACCTCGATGCTCTTCGGCGACGCCAAGGCTTCCGTCGACGCGCTGACCGCGGCCGTCAAGGCGCTATAGCTACGGACCCTCACTCAGCTTCCAGAGATACGCATTCCACGTCGGCAGGAACGCATTGGGGTGGAATCCGCGCAGCCGCGAGCGATATGCGTACACGTAATCAGCGTTGAACAGGTAGACGATCGGAGCTTGCTGCGCGACGATCGTCGCGATCTCGCGATAGAGGCGCTTGCGGACCGATTCGTCCGTTTGCGCCAGCGCCCGGTCTTCGAGCCGGCCGACGCGAGCGTCGCACCAGCGCATGTAGTTCGACGGCGCGCCGCAGCGCAGAACCGAAGAGTCGTCCGGATCGGCGCCCATCGTCCACGGCACGTAGGCGAGATCGAAGTTGCCGGTTGCGAGCACGCCGGTTCGCGGCAGAAAGAGCTGGGCGTTACTGACCGACTTCACCGCGACGTCGATGCCGCGTTCGCGCAGTTGAGCCTGAACCGCCGTCGCGACGCGCACGCCGGTCGTCGACTCGGGAAACTGGACGTAGACGAGCCGTAAAAGACTTCCGTTGCGGCGACGCATGCCGTCGGAGCCGCGGCGCCAGCCCGCTGCGTCGAAGAGGCGGTCGGCGCGTGCCGGATCGTAGCCCGGCTCGCGCACCGTGGGATCGAACGCCCAGGAAAACCGCGGCTGGATCATGTCGGTCACGGGATAGATGCCCAGCGTAATCTTTTTTGAGATTTCGCCGCGGTCGATCGACATCGCAATCGCGCGTCGCACTGCGGGATCGTCGAGCGGCGCGTGCTGGGTATTGAACGCGAGTCCAGCCACGACGGCGGTCGGCACGGTGACGAAACGCAAGTGCGCGTCGCCGCGCACAACGGCGAGTTGCGCAGGCGCGAGGAGATTCCAATCCAGCTCGCCCGACTGCAGCAAGAGCAGATTGGTCGAGGGGTCGGGAATGGTTCGAATCGCAAGCGTCGCGACCGCCGGCTTACCGCGCCAGTAACGCGGATTGGCGATATAGCGCAACCCTTCGCCGCGCCTCCACGACTCAAAGCGATAGGGGCCGTCGCCCACGCTGGGTTCCGCATTGAAAGCGGCTCGCTCCAACGGTGACTGCGCTGCCAAGACGTGCGCCGGCAGAACGAACTGCGGTGAGATTCCGTACGAGAAGTACGTCGTTGCGGCCGGCGCCCAAGGCCGGCGCAGATGAAAAACGACGATATGGGGTCCTGGCGCGAACGCTCGGTCGATGAGATCGTAGCCTTCGTGCGAACGCACGGGATTGCGCGGATCGAGGATGGCCTTCAAGGTAAACAGGACGTCCGCGGACGTAACCGGCCGGCCGTCGCTCCACGTGACGCCGCCCCGCAGCCGATACGAAATCGTCCGGCCGTCGGCTGAGATCCCGCCGTTGACCCGGGTCGGAACGACCTCCAAGAGCGCCGGAACGGGGCGTCCGGCCGGATCGCGGTCGATAAACGGCTCGAAGGCCAATCGCGCCGCTTGAAGCTCCACTGAAGCGGCGTCGGGCGTTAAAAAGAGCGGATTGAGGTTTTGCGGATCGGCGGCCAGGTCGAAACGAACCGTGCTGCGGGAAGCCTGGGACGGCGGGGTGCATCCCGCGCTCCAGGGGAGCACCGCCAGCCACAAAGCTATAGTGGCCACGCGGCGGGTTGCGCCGAATGGATTCCTGGTGGTATGCTTGAGGCTCCGATAATTATTCGGGACTTCGGACCTCTTAACAACTATGATTTCAAACATTGAAGGGCTCGACGAGCTCGACCTGCGGATCCTCGACGCGTTGCAGCGCAACGCGCGTTCGACCTTTAGTCAGCTCGGGACATTGGTCGGCCTCAAGCCGCCCGCGGTCCACGACCGGGTGAAGCGGCTCGAGCAGCGCGGCTATATCCGGGGCTACGGAGCAAAGCTCGACCCCGCACGGCTCGGAATCCATCTTACCGCCTTCATTAGCTGTTACACCTCGCCGGACTGCGCCTACGACGAGTTTACGCGCACGCTCAGCGAGATGCCGGAGGTCTGCGAAGTGCATTCCGTCGCCGGCGAAGAGAGCTTCGTCTGTAAGGTCGCAACGCGTTCGACGCAGCATCTCGACGACTTGCTCGCGCGGCTCAAAGCGACGCCCGGCATGGCGCGCACGCGGACCACGATCGTCCTGGGAATGCCGTTCGACCGCGGCGGCGTGACGGTGCAGCTGCGATGACCGCTCCGTCGACGGCGCCCTGTCATCCACTGGGAGTTCATCGCGTGCTCGAGCCGGCCGGGGCGATGCCCCAAGACGCCTGGAGGCTCGACAACACGCCGCAGGCGGGTGAGAACGAAATTCTCTGTGACGTCGAGGTGCTCAACATCGACTCGGCTTCGTTCAAGCAAATTGCGCAAGCATGTGGCTTCGATCCCAGTCGCATCGGCGACCACGTGACCGAGAACGTTCGCACGCGCGGCAAGCAACACAATTCCGTCACCGGCAGTGGCGGAATGTTCGTCGGACGCGTTTTGCAAATCGGCGAGGCGCTGCATGGCACCGTCGATCTGCGCCCCGGAGATCGGATTGCATCGCTGGTTTCGCTGACGCTGACGCCGCTGCAAATCGACGCCATCACCGGCGTGGATGTCGCGACGGCTCGAATTTGGATTCGCGGCAAAGCGATACTCTTTGCTAGCGGGCTCTGGACGCGCTTGCCGGAGGACTTCGACGAGGAGGTGGCGCTCTGCGTGCTGGACGTCGCGGGGGCTCCCGCGCAAGTGCGGCGCCTCTGCTCCTTCGGGCAAACGGTGCTCGTCGTCGGCGCGGACGGCAAGAGCGGTTTGCTGGCGTGCGCGCAAGCCAAGGCCTGCGTCGGAGCCGGCGGCTGCGTCATCGGCATCGTTCCCTCCGCGGATACTCCGGGGGCCCGTCTGCTGGTCCGTGAAGGATTGGTCGACGAACTGGTCGTCACCGACGCGCGCGACGCCGTTGCATCGAGCCGGCAGGTAGAGCTCGCCGCGCCGCAGCTGGCCGATCTCGTCATCAACTGCGTGAACGTTCCGGGAACCGAGCTGTGCTCGATTCTCTGCGCCCGCGACGGCGGAACCGTCTATTTCTTTTCGATGTCGACATCGTTCACGGCCGCCGCATTAGGCGCCGAAGGCGTCGGCCGTGACGTCACGATGATCATCGGCAACGGCTATACCAAGGGTCACGCACAAATCGCCCTGCAGACGCTGCGCGATCGTCCCAAACTGCACGCACATTTCAACCAGATCTACGCAAGGAAACCTCGATGACCCAAACGTTTACGCTCGCGCCGCACGTCAAACCGCCCGTGCCGCCAGAACAGTTCGAGTACAAGGAGCTGAAGCAAGGCGAGTTTTGGCGCCACATTCCGGCCTACGCTGAGGTTGGCGAAGCGACGTTCCTCGACCACTTGTGGCAGCAGCGCCAGTCGGTGAAGACCGCTGAAGAGCTGCTCGAGACGATTCGCGGCGTCTGCACGCCCGAGTTCTACGAAGATGCCGAAGAGGGCTTTCGCCAGGCTCCGATGGCGGTGCGCGTCTCTCCTTACGCCATCGCGCTCATCGATTGGAGCGATCCGATCGACGACCCCATTCGCCGGCAGTTCATCCCGCTGGCCTCGGCGCTACTGCCCGACCATCCGCGTTTGACCCTCGATTCGCTTCACGAACAGCAAGACTCGCCGCTCCCGGGACTGGTCCACCGGTACGTCGATAAGGCGCTCTTTCTGCCGCTGGCCGTCTGCCCGGTCTATTGCCGTTTCTGCACGCGCAGCTATGCGATCGGCCCCGACACCGAAAACGTCGACAAGATCACGCTGGCTCAGACGCCCAAGCAGTGGCAGGAGGCCTTCGCGTATATTGCAAGCCGTCCGGAGCTGGAAGATATCGTGATTTCCGGCGGCGACGTCTACCAGCTTGCGCCCAAGAACATCGAGCTGATCGGTAACGCGCTGCTCGACATTCCGCATCTGCGCCGGCTGCGCTTTGCAACCAAAGGCCCGGCGATCATGCCGATGAAGCTGATCACCCACACGGAGTGGCTCGACGCCCTGACCTCCATCGTGGAGCGCGGGCGAAAGCTCGGCAAGGAAGTCGTTCTACACACGCACTTCAACGCTCCCGAAGAGATCACGTGGATTACCGAGAAGGCGATGCGCCTGCTCTTCGAGCGCGGGATATTTACTAGGAATCAATCCGTGCTGATTCGCGGCGTCAACGACACGCGCGAACGGATGCAGTTACTGACCAAGCGGCTCGGCCACATCAACGTGCACCCGTACTACGTCTACATGCACGACATGGTCAAAGGGGTCGAGGAGCTGCGCACCACGATCGCGACCGCGGTCGACACCGAGAAGTTCGTGCGCGGAAGCACTGCCGGATTCAATACGCCGACGTTCGTTTGCGACGCCCCGGGCGGCGGCGGCAAACGCGACGTCCACTCGTACGAGTATTACGATCGCGACAACGGTATTGCGGTCTATGCGGCGCCGAGCGTCAAGCCCGGTAAGGCCTTCCTCTACTTCGACCCGGTCGATCAGCTCGGCCCGCAAGCTCAAGCTCGTTGGACCGTTCCCGATCTTGCCGACCAGATGATTCGCGAAGCAATCGACAACGCGGGTCTCGAAAACGATCAGCTCGTTCTAGCCTGAGGGGTCCTCAGCCGAATCCGGCATCTGGTCACGGGGCTGTTGGGCGAAAGGCTTGACGCTGCTACCGCGAACCCGTTGAGCATGTCGGATCAGGCAGACGGCGGGGTAGCCCCAAACGCCTACCCTGGCCCCTACAAAGCACGTTTTCCACCGGGCTGCGTCGTGCAAGTTGCCGATGAGGATGCGCTGCGCCACTTCAAAGCAACCTGGAAGTACCATCATCCGCTTGACGAGTCGCAACTTCAGTTCGCCGGCTTGATAACGGCCGTTTGCGGAATCGGTTACTACCATGGTGGCGACGTGCTCTACCAGCTCCGCGATACGCGCGGCTATACCTGGCACGAGGATTGCCTGCGGATACCAGGTGAGGTGCAGTCTACGGCGCAAGAGATGGGCACCTGCCGCGACCTGGACCTCGTAAAGATAGAAGAGCCAGGAACGAATTGCCTACGGCTGCTGATTGCTGAGCTTACACCCGGCGTGAGGTCGGACATACCGCAGTCGCCGGTTGAAGGTGCTCGTCTCAACGAGCGCGGCAGTAGGGACCGTTTATTCGAGGTCACGTGGTCGCGCTATGTCGCTTACAACGTCCTGAACGAAAGCTACGCTGGTTGGGATGAGTCGGAGGAGTTCCAAGGAACGTCGTTCCGGCTCTACTCTAAATCGCACTATCTGGACTTCCTCAAAACCGCCGAGAACGTTCAGAATCTCGCACCGGCGCACAGGCATTGGCGCATAGTATGCGTCAAGCACATAATCGACGTTGCATCAGAGGAAGAACCGAACGTCGCTCGTTACGGTAAGGCGTAAAGCAGTGAGGTGGTAGCGCTATGTCCTCGCGACGGCTCGCATTGGAATGGGACCGGCCGGACGAAGCGTGACCAGCGGAGCGGTTTGGACGCGTGCTCCCGGTTCGAGCTCAAAGCGGTAGCGGCGCAGCAACGTTTCCAAGACGATCGTCGTCTCTCGCAGCGCAAACTCATCGCCAATGCAACGGCGCGCCCCGCCGCCGAACGGTATGTAAGCGAAGGGCGCCGGTTCGCCTTCCAGCCATCGATCGGGTTCGAACGCATCAGGATTCCTGAAGTATTTTGGCTTACGGTGCAGCAGCAGCGGCACCATGAAAACCGTCGTTCCCGCCGGAATGTGGCTGCCGTCGCTCAAAGTCACGTCGCGCAACGCCTCACGGCCGATGATCCAGGCGGGTGGATATAGCCGCAGAACCTCTTTGACCACGCGCTCGAGATAATCGCGGTCGCCGTCGCGCGCGGCAAACGCGGCGCGCCGGTCGACTTCGTCGTTCTGCGAGAGGAGAAAGAGCGACCACGTCAAGGTGTTCGCGGTCGTCTCGTGCCCTGCCATGAAGAGCGTCATGATCTCGTCGCGAATCTGTTCGTCTGATTGCCCTTCGACGGAGTTTGCCGCTAGGAGCATCGATAGGGCGTCGGTGCGGTCGCGGGGATCCGCGCGGCGGCGCGCGATGAGGCCGTAGACGATCTCGTCGAGCATCGCGCGCGCGCGCCAAAAACGTCGCGTGCTGGGCAACGGTAGGCGCGTAAGGAACGCGCCGGCGGGCGTAAGCATCTTTGGAAACTCGTTCATCATCAGCCGCAGCGCCTCGCGAACCAGCCTCGCCGATTCGCTTTCGTCACTTCCAAACAGCGTCTCGGTGGCGATGCGCAACGTCAACTCGGTCATCGCGGCGTGGGCATCGAAGGCTTCGTTCGGCGTAATCCGCTCGACGAACTCGGCTGCGTCGCGCTCCATGACGCGCGCGTACTCCGCGATGCGCTCGCGATGAAAGGCCGGCTGCACGATGCGGCGCATCTGCCGGTGCAGCGGCTCTTCGCTCGTGAGCAATCCGTCGCCGAGCAGCAGGCGCAAGACTCGAGTCCCTAGCGATTTCGAAAACGCGTGCTGCTGCGTGACGAGGATATCCTTGACGAGCGCGGGCGCGTTCACGAACACGTACGAACGCCACGGAAGCGAAAAAGCCAATACGTCCCCGTAGCGTTGGGTCATCTCTGCCAAGAAATCCGGGAAACGGCGAAAAGGAACGGGCAAGAGGCGTTGCAACGTCGTCCATCGGCCTGGCCCTGGAATTCGAGCGTTCATTTCTCGCCGGCGGCCCGGTAGGCGGTCACGTCGCCGAAACGGCAGACCACGCGATACTCGCCGCGCGCGACTTCCGAGGCAATCGCGGGGCGCATACGGAGCTGGAACGCGGTACCGGGGAAATCGTCGGCGTAAACGAGATAGTCGACGCCTTTCGTCAGGTCGATGGTCGCCCGCGGCCGCTGCGCCGCCACGGCAGAGAACCACTCGTCGTACGTTGCAACCGACGCGTTCTCCGGAACGCAGTCGAACGCGCGGCGCGCGTCGGCAAGATCGTGATAGTACGGATGCAGATAATGCAGCGGATGCATCGGGTCGAACGCAATCAAGAAGACGATACAGAGCACGGCCGAAGCCGTCGTCCAACCCTTTGCGACGCGCAGGCTGGTCTTGCGCGCCTGCACGACGACTCCCATGATCGTCGCAACGAGCAGCCACGGTATCCACAGCGCCACGTAGTGGTCGCCCATGCGCCAAACGTAGCCGGAGTTCGCGAGTAGCACGACGGCGCCGCCCGGTAGCGCGAGTGCTGCCCACCAGGAGAATAGCGGCAAGAAGGCCAGCGGGACCAGCCCCTCAAGCACGTAGGTAAGGCGCCCCAGGGTGAAAATTGAACCCGCGAACTCGCGCGGATGCGTAAACGGCGAGAGCACCAGCGCGAGCGGACCATTCGCAAATGAGTACACGTAGAAGTGACTCGGACCCCAGCCGCCAAAGCGCAACGCGAGAACGGAATAATACGCCGCGAGCACGGCCGCCGCGCCGCAGGCCAGTCCGGCACCGGCGATTGCCGTAGCCATCGGCTCGAGCGGGCGCCGGTCAAGAAGACCGAGCCCCGAAGCTGCGGGCCGTAACCCGATCGCGACCAAGACGAGGCCGAAGAACACCAGCGTCAGCGCGGCATCTTCGCGCAACCCGACCGCAACGATCGCGCAGGCCGCAAACCAGAGCCACTTGGTGCGGTCGGCTGCAACGAAAAGGCCCAAAACCAGCGGCGTAAAGAGCCCGAGCTCGTGAAACTCGTCAAAGCCGAGCGCCAGCAGCGGCGGGTAGAGCAGCGTGAGGAATCCCAGCCGTTCGGCGAGTTTGGGTCCGGCATATGGGCGGGCGAGTGCGGTGACCAGCGGCGCGCACGCAACGGTCGCGGCGGCTTGCACGAGTTGCAAGGGCAGCGCGCTGCGCGTCAGTCCAACGAAGGGCCAGAGCAACCCGAGCGAAGGCGAGAAATGATAGCGGAGATGCGTGCCGTTCTCCACGCCGTTTCGCATTCCGTTGAACGCATCGGCAACGATTTGCGCGAAGGTGCCGGTATCGGAGCCGTAAGTCCAAAGCTTCGCTCGCACGCACGCGAGCGCGACCAGAACGGCGAACTCGATCCCGGCCCAAAACCAAACTCTCACGAGCAGGCACGCCGCGGCCGATTGACCAACCGCGCAGGACGGTGAAGAATATTTGCGTCTTTTGCGGATCCCGCCTCGGCAACGATCCGGCCTACGCGGCGCTCGCGGCCGCGACGGCGCAGGCCATCGTGCGAGCCGGATACGGCGTGGTTTACGGCGGGGGCAGCGTCGGTTTGATGAGCATCGTTGCCGATGAGGCGTTGGCGTGCGGCGGCGAAGTGATCGGTGTCATACCTTCGGCGCTGGCCGTCAGCGAGATCGCGCACCCAGGCTTGACGAAGCTGCACGTAGTGTCGACGATGCACGAGCGCAAGGCGTTGATGAACGACTTCAGCGACGCCTTCCTCGCACTGCCGGGCGGCTACGGCACGATGGACGAGTTCTGCGAAGTGCTGAGTTGGCGGCAGTTGTGCATTCACGACAAGCCCATCGGGCTGCTTAACTACCGTGGTTACTACGATGCATTGCTGGCCCTATTCGACTCGATGCTCGCCGAGGGCTTCCTCACCACGCAAACGCGCCGGCTGTTCGTGGACGCTTCCGAAATCGACGAGCTCTTGAGGGTAATGCTTTAGCTCGGTTCGGCGAGCGCGGTTGCGACGATCCGTTCCTGCTCGGCCGCATGCTGGCCGGCGTAGCCTTCGCTGGGGCTTGCACGATAGCCGCGCCCGATGTACTCGATATCGAATCCATCGCGCTTACCTTCGAGGAGGCGGCGGCGCACGAAGGCTCGCGCGCCCATGTTTTTCGGCTCTTCTTGCACCCAAACGATCTTCTTGAGCTTTCGATAGCTCGCGATGATGCGGTTGATTTCACCGACGGGCAACGGCGCCAACAGCTCGATGCGCGCGATTGCGGTGCGACGCAACGCGTCGTACGCCGGCTGCGCGACGAGATCGTAGTAGATCTTCCCACTGCAGAGAATCAGCCGCTCGATCTGCTCGCGATCGAGTTTTCGCGGATCGTCGAGCACCGGCGCGAAGCTCCCGATGGCCATCTCGTCGAGCCGGCCGGCGGCGATGTCGGCGCGGAGCAACGACTTCGGCGTCATCACGACCAACGGCACCGCGATCGGCGAGCGGGCCTGCATGCGCAAGAGATGATAGTAGTTGCTTGCAACCGACGGCTCAGCAACTCGCAAGTTTCCTTCCGCGACGAGTTGCAAGAAGCGCTCGGGACGCGCGCTGGAGTGCTCCGGGCCGGCACCTTCGTAGCCGTGCGGCAGCAGCAGCGTCAAGCGTGAGGTTTGGCCCCATTTGGCCTGCCCGGCAGCGATGAACTGATCGACGATGATCTCCGCGCCGTTGAAGAAGTCGCCGTACTGCGCCTCCCACAACACCAGCGCGTCGGGCTGCTGCGCCGAGTACCCGTACTCGAAACCCATGCAGGCGTATTCCGAGAGCGGGCTGTTTCGAATTTCGAAGGAGGCCTGTTCTGGGGCGAGATGCTGCAGGGGTATCCAGACGGACTCCTCGGATTTTTTGGAGCCCGCCGGCTCGGTCGAAGGGTGAAAGACGGCGTGACGATGGCTGAACGTTCCCCGCTCGGTGTCTTGGCCCGTAAGGCGAATCGGCGTCCCGGCGAGGAGCAGGGAGGCAAAGGCGAGCGATTCGGCCGTTCCCCAGTCGACGGTTCCACTCTCCTCGATGGTTTTTTTGCGCCGCTCGAACTGGTTGCGCAGCTTGCGGTTAAGCGCGAATCCCACGGGTACCGCGGTCAGCGCGTCGCTCCAAGCGATCAGCTGGCGGCGATCGGTCACCGGCAAGAGCGTACCGTCGAAAGTATTGCTTCCGGACATCTTTCGACCGCTGGTGTGCGACGGCGTCATACCTCGCACGGCGCGGCGAACCTCTTGCAGGTGCTGTGTCGCCGCGTCTTCCATTTCGCGCGCTCGATCGGCCGCGATAACGCCCTGATTGACGAGCTTATTGGCAAACAGCTCGCGCACCGTCGGATGATTCTTGATCCGCTCGACCATGTCGGGCTGCGTGTACGCCGGCTCGTCTTGTTCGTTATGGCCGAAGCGCCGGTAGCCGATCAGATCGATGAGCGCGTCGCGACCGAACGCCCGGCGAAAATCTACGGCAAGGTGGACGGCCGCGATGCACGCGTTGACGTCGTCGGCGTTGACGTGCACGATCGGGACGTCGAAGCCTTTGGCTAAATCCGAAGCGTATCGCGTCGAGCGAGCGTCGTCCGGGTCGGTCGTAAAACCGATTTGATTGTTTGCAATCAGATGGATCGTGCCGCCGGTATCGTAGCCCGGCAACGATTGCAAGTTGAAGACTTCGGCAACGATGCCTTGACCGGTAAACGCGGCATCGCCATGGATGAGAATCGGCACGGCCCGTTTGCGGTCGAACGACGGGACGCCGTGCGAGTGGTCGGTCTGCAGCGCGCGTGCGCTGCCTTCAACGACCGGATCGACCGCCTCGAGATGGCTCGGATTATGCGCCAGTGTAACGTTGATGCTCTTCCCGCGCGAGGTTGCGAACGTTCCGGTGGCGCCGTGATGATACTTGACGTCTCCCATCACGTCGTCGTCCCCAACCGTTCCCCGATACTGTGCCGCTTCGAAGTCGGTCATCACCTCTTCGTACGGCATGTTCACGACGTGAGCGATCACGTTGAGCCGCCCGCGGTGCGCCATGCCGAGGACTGCGTCGGCGACACCATCCTCCGCCAGCATGTCTAGCATCTCTTCGAGCATCGGCACCATCACGTCGAGGCCTTCGCCCGAGAAGGTCTTCTGACCGAGGAACGTCTTGCGCACGTAGCGATCGAAGGCTTCGACGCGCGTTAGGCGCTCGAGCAGCTCGATCTGGCGTTGCGGCGACTGCTCGAACTTGTTTCGTCCCGATTCGATGTAATCGCGCAGCCAAACGCGTTGCGTTGCGTCGGAGATGTGCTCGATCTCGTAGGCAATCGTCGAGCTGTAGGTTTCCCGCAGACGGGGCAAGACGTCGGCCAGCGTATTGCCGGGGACCTTGACGTGCAGCACGCTGGCGGGAATCGCGCTCTGGAGCGCGGGCGTCAAACCGTAGGTCTGCGGCTGAAGCGACGGGTCGCCGACGGGCTCGGTCCCGAGCGGATCGAGATTTGCGGCAAGATGACCGTAGAGACGGTAAGCGGAGACGATCGCCATGCCGGCCGCCGCCGCACGCAACATCTCGTCGGAGGGGCGCGCCGTCGCCAGCCCGGCCGGCGCGTATGGAAGTTGGGCGACCGGCGCCGCCTGCAATCCGAGCGACGAGAAGACCGTTTCGTAAAAGCCGCCGGCGCCTTGCAGCAGTTCGTCGACGCTGCGCAGATACTCACCCGATTGCGCGCCTTGAATGACCCGGTGATCGTAGGTGCTGGTGATTTGCATCACTTTCGATACGCCGAGAAGGCGAAGCGATTGTTCGTTGGCGTTTGCAAAGCCGCCGGGATAGCCGATTGCGCCGGTGGCGATGATCGCGCCTTGTCCGGGCATCAAGCGCGGTACCGACGCCACGGTTCCGATGCCACCCGGATTGGTTAACGTGAAGGAGGCGCCGGCGATGTCGTCGGCGCCGAGCTTATTCTCGCGCGCTCTTGCAACGAGTTCCTCGTACGTCGTCCGAAAGGCGGCAAAATCCAGTTCGCCGGCGTTGCGGATGACGGGCACGATCAAGAAGCGCGCGCCGTCCTTGCGCTCGCTGTCGACGGCAAGTCCGAGGTGAATGCCCGGCTCGACCCGCACGGGCGCGCCGTTCTCGTCTCGCCGAAACGAATACGTGATGAACTGATGGTCACGCGCCGCTCGAACGAGCGCATAGCCGATGAGGTGCGTGAACGAGACCTTCTCCGTACGTCCGGCCGCTTTGATCGCGCCCGCCAGTTCTTTGCGGCGAGCGTCGAGCACGTCGACCCCGAGGGTTCGAAAACTCGTGGCCGTCGGGATCGAGAGACTCTGCTCCATGTAGCCGGTCAGCGCAGCGGCTGGACCGCGTAACGGCGTCGTTTTCGTGCCGGGCGGCAGCGCCGGGAGCGGCGTCACTGCCGCGGCCGGACGGCGGCGCGCTTGCGATGCTTGCTCGACGACGTCGGAGCGCAGAATCAAGCCGTTCGGGCCCGACCCTCGAACGAGTTTGAGATCGACGTCGAGCTGCCGCGCGATGCGTCGCGCCGGTTGGTCGGCTACAGTTTCGCCCGCGGGCGCGGCGGGAGCGCTCGGGGGAGACGCCGGCTTTGGAGCCGGTGTGCCGTTGCCCGCGCTTGGCTCGCGAGCGGCTGCCCCGTTCCCCTGCGACGTGTCGATCTGGGCCAGAACCGCACCAACCAAGGCCGTCTCGCCTTCGCGCACCGCAATCTGGGTCACGACTCCCGAGACGGTGGCCGGAACCTCGACGTCAACTTTGTCGGTCGTCACCTCGACGAGGGGATCGCCTTCGGCAACGAAGTCGCCGACTTGCTTGCGCCATTCGACGATCGAGCCTTCGGTAACGGACTCGCCCATTTCGGGAAGCGTTACGCTGACCAGGGTGCCTTCCAAAACAGGGTTCATTTTATCTTTTCCGGCGCCGGGGGCCTATGTTAGAAGTACTTCGCCGGCAAGGCACCCGTTACGACCGAAGCGTTCTTGGCAAAGCGCGGGCGCGCGTGGCTCAGGACGAATGCGGCCACGTCGTAGGACTCGGAAAGGGAGAGCGAGCCCGGCGCGTTCTGCGGCATGTTATAGCGAATGAAGCCGGTCATCCGGTCGGCGTGCGCCATGCCGGCGCCGCCGTTGAACGAGTGCGCCCCCCACAAAGGGGGAAATCCCGCGGCACTGATACCGCTTCCATTGGCTTGGTGGCAAATCGAGCACTTGCTTGCGTAGATCTTGGCACCGTCGCCCACGTTCGCGGCAACCTTTGGTAGAGGCACGATATAGCGATCGTCTTGCGGTTGTTTGGCGCCGACCGGCACCCCGCGTGAGAGCCACGCGATGTAGGCGACGATTGCAATCATCGCCTTGCTGGAATAGGCGGGTGCCTTGCCATTCATGCTGTACAAGAAGCACTCCGCGATGCGATCTTGCAGTGCGATCACGCGGTGCGCGCGCTTGTTCCATTGTGGAAAGCGGCCATAGAGGCCGATGAAGCTGCCGCCGCGCGGCTGCGTGCCGGCTGCGATGTGGCAGGCCCCGCAGGACATTTGGGCGCGCACGTACGGCTTCATCAAGCGCGGCGTATCGAGGATAATCGCGTGTCCGTAGGCGATGGCCTCACCGACCGGTCCTGCCGGAAGCGTTTTTGGATCGTACGCGGCCGTAGCCGGTTGCGTCGTGACCGTTTGCGCCGGGGCGCCGGAACACGCGGCTAGAACGACCGTGGCGGCGAAAAATGTCGCGCGTATCCGGACCAACATTCAGAGAACCAACGTCAAGTACGTGTACCCGTACGTTGCCTGCAGAACGGCGATGGCTGCCACCATGGACGGTACGACGACGGCACGCGGAATTAGATGAGTCAAGATGTCGTCGGCCACCTCCGCGGCGCTCATCGAGGCAGGCGCAAAGCCTCTGCTAACGATCGCGCGAGCCTGCTCTTCGACCGCAGTGTGGCAAGTCAGGACGATCAGGCCCCGCTGCTGCAGCATCTCGATCGAGGCGTCCTGGTACATCCCCGCGGCGTCGTCGGGATCGGCCCGGCGATCGACTGGTGCGCGCCGCCCGAGAAAGACGTTTGAAACGATGGGCGCGCCCGCGGTATCGCTCAGCTTGAAAAACTCTCCGAGGCGATAGCTGCTCCAAACGGGGTCGGCATACGCGTAGACTGCCGACGGACCGTGGCCTGCAAGCGCGACCGCGATCGAGCCTGCGGGGTAGCCAAAACCAAACTGAAGGCCGTTCAAGGCATTCTTCACGTTAACGAGCATGCTCGGCCGAAACGCGACGGCCTGGACGACCTGACGAATCTCGGCCGGGCGCCCAACGGCCCTTGCGAACGCCGCGGCATCGAAATCGGAACGGCGCTCGACCAAGTGCGCGCCGCCGGGAACGACGGTGGCCGCGGTTGCCGATGCCGCGAGAAAGTCCTTGCGATTCATCGCATCCTCTCTCCGTCAACTCTTTTCGACTCCCTGCAAACCGAGGTCCGGCGCGTTCGCCTAGCCAAATGAAAGAGTCGATGGCGAGCCTCACTGCAGTTGCCGTAGCGCTCTTCCTCTTCGGAGGCGTTATCGGAGCCGCGATCGGATGGTTGGCGGCGCGGGCGGAGAACGCGGGGCTTCGCGCGACGCTCGAGCAAACGCAGCACTCCGGCGAGAAGGCGATCGAAGCGCTCTTGGAGCGCGCGAAGAACGAACTGCGTGAAGCGACGGCGCTGCGCGCCAGCGAACGCGTCGGCGAGCTCGTCTCGCCGGTCACGCAAAAGCTGGGTGAGTTCGACCGGCTCATCGCCGATTTAGAGGCGACGCGCCAACGCGACGCGGGCAGCCTGCGAGAACAGATCGACCAGCTCCTGGGCCGGACCGACAAGCTAGAGACGGCGACCTCACACTTGAGCACGCAGACCTCGACGCTGGTCACGGCGCTACGCAACCCGGCCTCGCGCGGCAAATGGGGCGAAATGCAGCTGCGCAACGTCGTTGAGAAAGCGGGCATGCTGGCGTACTGCGATTTCTCCGAACAACAGACGGTGGCGCTCGAGGAAGCGCGCGTCCGTCCCGACATGACGGTAAACCTCCCGGGCGAGCGCTGCGTCTTCGTCGATGCGAAAGCGCCGACCGATTCGATGCAAGCCGCGCTCGAAGCCTCCGACGACGAGACGAGAAAGGCGCTGGTAAAGAAGCACGCTCGAGCTTTGCGCGATCACGTCGACGCGCTCGCGCGCCGCGGCTATCAGACGGCGAAAGGCTCCGCGGACTACGTCGTAATGTTCGTCGCCGGCGAAGCCTTCGTCAGTACGGCCTGCAGCGAAGACCCGGCCTTGATCGAGTACGCGCTCGACAAAGGGGTCCTCATTACCGGACCGTTGACGCTCATCAGCCTACTGCGCACCTTCGCGATGGGTTGGCAAGCGCTACGGCAAGAAGAGAACGCCAAGCGCATCGCGATGATCGGCCGCGTGCTCTACGAGCGCGCGCTAAAGTTCTCCGAGCATCTCGCCGAGGTGCGCAAACACCTCGAGCGTTCCGTCAACGCGTTCAACGGCGCGGTCGGCTCTTACGAAACAAAGCTACTTCCGCAGGGGCGCAAACTAAAGGATGAGGCGTCACTCCTGGGCGAGGATCTCTCCGAGCTTCCGCCGATCGACGTCGTGCCGCGCGACGTGACCGCGCTCGATACTTCGGGCACGACCAAGCGTCTGCCCCGCTCGCAGCAGCTCTTCGTAAATGATGATGCCGTCTAGCGGCCTCTATGGCGACGGCGTCGCGTCCGGGGCGTGATCCGCAGTCCAAGCCTTGAGGGCATTCAAGGTGTTCTCCACGTGTAACGACGGATCGAGGCTGGTGTACGTGTAGACGACCGTTCTGTCGGGAGCGATCACGTACGAAGTGCGATTAGCGTATTGCGGGTTCTGGGCGAGAACGGCGTCGTAGGCTTTCATGACCGTTCCGTTGGTATCAGCCGCGAGGGCGAACTTGCTGCGGCACTCGCTAACGGAAAACTTCTGCAGCTTGTCGAGTGGATCGTGTGAAACGCCGATGACCGTCGCGCCGAGCGCCTTGTACTGATCGATGGCGTCCGCAAACTCGTGCGCCTCGATCGTGCAGCCCTTCGTGAACGCCGCCGGATAGAAGTAGACGACGACCGGCCCCTTCTTCAGCGCGTCCGCCAGGTTGAAGGTAAAGGCGTTTCCACCTTGACTTGCCTGGAGCGTAAAATCGGGTGCCTTCGTCCCGATCGAGAGCGCCGCCGACGCGGGAAGTGGAGATATCGTGAATGCGACCACCGCCGCCGCCAGATACCGTCGAATCATCATCGAGGAGCCTCCTCTCTCCGGCGACGATACTCCTTCGACCTCAGACTCTCGGCAAGCAAAGCGGGGATCGGTGACGCGGTCGGATCCTTCGCCGCACGCTTCGCCGGAGGGATACCGTGAGGCACCAGCCGCCCGAGGAGCGAGTGGGGTTCGGGAGTGGCTACTTCGGCCGGAAATCCCAAGTCTTCAGTTGCTTCCGGGCCGTCCCGTAGTTGCCGAGTTGGTAGACGGATGCTCCTACGAGGAAAAAGGTAAACGTATCGAAAGGCTCGGCGAGCATGGCGTCCAGGTAGTCCTTGGTAGCTACGCCAACGGAAACGTGCGGCATAAAGTTCTTACCCGAGTGTTCCGGGACGAATGCTGTTATGTAGTCGATCAGCCCGGGAACGATCTCCGGCTCGCCCGGCACCGTGAAGAAAGCGTCGTTCGTCGCGGTTTTGACCGTAAACGGTGCTACCACATCGAGAATATCGTGCTGCATTTTCGCCCACGCATCGGTCGGCTCGACGACGATCCCGGCGAGACCTGTTCCATTTGCGGGGAGATAATAATACTTGTAGGCTTTTAGTTGCCAATCGGCCGGGCCGGCTTTCGTGATGACTTTCCCGACGGTATCGTAGATTTCGTCGAGGTTATCCGCCCGGACGAACTGTTGCACGGTCGTAAGATGGGGCCGGTGGGACGCATCCAACGAGTAGCCTTGGGGGAACACTCCGAGCAGCCGCGCGTTGACCGCCTGCGCTCGTGCGGTCATCGTGGCGTCCGGCTCCATCAGAATGTCGATGGCCACGATCGAATGTGACATGGGATATCCTCTCTGCTTACCGCTGTCGGTATCGCGGCTCGGGCGCCGAAGTTTTATTGGTTCTCTTTGATCAACTCCTGGACATCGATACCGCGCTTGATCGGGTATAGGAGGCTCCACACGACTTTCAGGTTAGTCTGCGGCGTCGTGATCGGCCGCGAGACGTACGTGTAGTAGAGCATGCTGAGCGACATCAGCTGATCGCCGAGCTTAAACGTTCTGGCAACGCCGCCGCCCAGCGGAACCGCCCACTTGTTCTGGGTTGCCGTCCAGTTTGCAGTAATGATCGGCGCTGTCGAAATCGCCCAACCACCCTTCAGGTTAAAGTTGAAGAAGGGCTGGAAAAGTGCGGCGTTGATATTTGGACGGTTGACCTGGCCTGCGAACGACCAGAGCTGCGATGCGAGGATGCCGGCGACGATATTCCCCGGCATAATCAGGCCGACGACGTTTGGCCCCGCGGCCCACTTACCCGCTCCAAGCGTACCCGGCGAAGCGCTCGGGACTTGGAAAATTGGCCCCACTCCCCAGATCAGAGCACCCGGCTTGGTCTTGGGAGCGAAGAAGAACTGCTCTTGGATGTCGCTGAGACCGAAGGTCGAGCCGCATCCATATTGCGACGCGCATACCGGCGGGGGCGCAAACGAAGGCTGATTGATGATGGGGATGATCGTCCGCGCTATTAGGGTCATGTCTTTGCTTAGCATGAACGGCACGACGGGCTGAATGTTTAGGTTGTATTGGAAACGTGTGTATGGACCGACACCATAGTTAAAGTTATTTTGGAACGGAATGATCGCAATGTTGCCAACTGGGTTTTGCGACGTTTTGATAATCGCTTCCTGAAGCGCGGCCTGTTGCGCGGGCGTCAAGTTGCTCAAATTCGGCCCCGCTTCGGATGGAGGTGCCGCGGGCGCTGCGGGAGCCGGCTCTGGCGAAGCTTGAGGGGAGGCTTGCGGCGCGGGGGATGGCGATGGTTCGGGCATGCTTTGAGCGAGGGCCCCGATCGGAAGCAACGCTGTTACGAATAACAAAGCAACCTTCAACCATAAATGCTCACTATTTGCTTGCGTCAAAATGTGCTCTCTTTCAAACAAGGCAGTCTCTGTTCGAAATCAGAGAAATCATGGGATCAACTCGCGCGCTCAGCGATCATTACAGCGTCCGGCTCTATCAGAATGCCGATGGCCACAATGGAGTAGGGCATACGGTGTCCTTCCTGCTTGCAGCGATCGGTAAGAGGCAGAGAGTTGCGGCTCCGCCCCATTCCCTGAAATGTTATTTGTCGACTAATATAGCACGGCCGGAATCGCTGGGCCATCCTGAAAACGCAAACTAAAGCCCGTCGATTGTGACGTTTGAATCACGAGAAGGTCGAAGGCTGAGCGATATTACTCGAGGGCCGACTAAGGGGACTGCTGCATCGATTGCAACTGCAACCTTATCGGGTTTAGGTCCACCGTGACGAGGCCGGTCTGTGGCCGATCGTAGTCTATGACCATGCTTATCACGACGACGGAGGCAACCACGAAGATCGCGCTCAAGATCGCCGGCCGCGACGCGTCGCGCGCGAAACGCAGACCGGTTGCCAACGTTCCTAGCGTCACAAGTGCGAGCATGAGCACGACCGTCGCCGTAGGCACGTGACCCCTGAGCGCTTGTCGCTGCTCGGTCGAAACGTCAATCGTATCGTTGAGCGTTTGCATCAACAGCGAAAGCCCCAAGTTGTTTTGGTGCGCGCGCAACGCGGACGACGCAATCGACCACAGCGCCGCCTGATCGCGGACGCTCTGAGCGATCGCATTTCGAACCAGCACGGGATCGCCGAGGCTTTTATAGGCCTCCAGCCTCGCGGCGGTATAGTCGGTTAATATCCGGCGAAACCGCCTGGCCGCAGTCGCCTGGAGCTGATCTGCCCGAAGCCACGTCGTCCCGATAGCATTAGCCTCGTTGACGACGAGCGCACGCCGCCCGTCGAATCGCGCCGACGCCTGTGCGAACGATAAGCCGACGATGAAAGCCGCCAAAGTCAGGAGGCCTGCGTGCGTGGTATTCCAGGCATCGTCTTTCACGAGCGCGTGGGATACGAGCGACCTCGCGAAACGATACGGTAACTCGATCGAAAGGCCAAGCACGACCAACATCACCGCTGGAAGCAGCCACGGGCTCGAAAAGAAAATAAACTGCGTCATTCCTGGAACCTTCGACTACAGTGTGGTCGTCCCAGGGGGGAATCTCCGCGGGCCGCGGCGTGAGCTTGGTCCGTTACGAAGGGGTCCTGCAAGCAATCAAATAGCTGGTTGCCGGCTAAAGGCAATCTGCGATCGCATGCGGCCAAAGTGTTCGAGCCGTTCATGGGCGCAACCGCTCTTTAGAACGGGGATGCTCGCCTAAGCCCACGAAACAGGCATATACTTGCTTTGCCCGCGCGGGCCGCAATTTGGCCGCGCACACACAGAGGAGATCCTTTTTTGAAACGTCTTGCTACTTCACTAATTTGCGGCGCCGCAATTGCGGCGCTCTCGGTCGCACCGGCGCTGGCCGCTCCGCCGAACCTCACTGGAACCTGGGTCGTCCAGCAAACCGGGGCCAACGGCACCACGAGTGGGACCATCACCATGACCCAGTCGGGAATGGGCATCGTCGGCCAGAATGCGAAGACCGGAAACGGATACACCGGTACGTTCGTCGACGACACCAAGATCAACGGAAAATGGCACGGCCCGGGCGGCGCCGGCTGGCTGACGATCTACGTCACGCCGAACGGTCACAGCTTCAACGGCACGTGGGGCTACAACGGGCGGGCTGCCAACGGCTCGTTTATCGGTAACAAGGTTCTGCCGCCGTCGCCGATTACCGCCGCCGGAAAATGGAATCTTGCCGGTGCCGGCAACGCCGGCGGTTTCATCGGGCCGATGAGCTGCAAGGAATCCGGCGTAACGGTGGTCTGCCACGTGGGCGCGGTCATCGTGATCAACGGTAAGTTCCGGACCAAGGACAAGGTCAGAGCCACGTGGGTCGGTCCGGCCGGTTCGGGCTGGTTCTCGTTCTGGTTCAACGGCGACAACAACAGCTTTAATGCCGTGTGGGGCAACGGAGCGGACACGACGCCGGCCGTGGGCCGCGTCGTCGGACAGCGCGTCCTCCAGTAGAGGCTCCAAAACTCCAAGACGCGACAATGGCGAGCGCGATCGTGCGCTCGCCATTGTTAACCAGAGCGATTCTTAGAGGTTGAAGGTATATCCGAAGAGCGGGCCGCTCATGTTGAACTTTTGAACGGCCACGTTGGGCGCAAACCCAAAGTAGTTCAGAGTCCGATACGTCAAAAGCAGCGTTTGGCCGTGATTGAACGCGTACCCGGCCCCGGTCATGCCCTCCCACGTCTGATTGTTCACGCCGGTACTCGTTCCATAATCGATGTAGTACGGCACGAAAATATGGCCGTCCCCGAAAAACGCTTTCCCCCGAAGCCCGGTGATGACGTCGTTCGTGACCGTCGAGGCGAGAACGGTGCCGTTTGTTGCGAAGGTTCCGCGCCTGCCCGTGACCGAGGCATCGTAGCCCAAGGTCAGATTTATCGGCGTCTCACGCAGGCCCATGAAGATGCTCAAATCGGCGTCGTGGCCCCGTGCCACAGTGTAGCCTGCGGCGCCCTCCCAAATCCGCGACGCAATCCGAGCCGACGTACCGAGATTGACCCGAAGTTGACGCCTGCCCAACGGCCCGCTGATCACCGCGGATTGACCGGCGTTGGCGGTGGCATTCGCGTAGATGTAGTCCCCGAAGACATCCCAGTTGCCTTGGCGTACGTCGAGCGCCCCCATCACGGCCGAGTTAAGCTTCGAGACATAATCGCTCGGCGTGCTCTGAAAGTTAATCACTCCAGTTTGCCCCGCACGAAACCGCACGTTTGGAACGTTGTATTGGAGCGTTCCGTGCAGCGTGGGAAGCCATACATAGGGCGCTAGCGTTATATGCCACTGCCCGTCGTACTGCCGGTCCATAAGCGTCGGACTCGCTGCCGGAGCGGGGGTCGGCGCGGTCGTATCCTGCGCCAAAACGACAGACGTCGCACCTGCGAAGGCAGCCGTCAATAGAAAAACAGACGAAGCGAAGCGCTTCGCAGAAGTTAAAGCATTCATCGCGCTCGATTCTACCGGGGAGCGCCGGTAGCGTCTATCCCAAAGACGCAAAACCGCTGCTCGCCCTGCCGATTGCGTTAATCGGACAGCAACGCTTCGTCTCCGGCGCTATCATGGGCCATGACCGTCAGCGCGCCGAATCGGTACACGGCCCGGATCGAGGAGTCCATCAGCATCGCCGAGGACGTTCCTTATGAACGGCTCTCGGCCGGTATTCTAGAGTTCATCGTGCGCGCCGCGATGGCGCGATCCGGTGACGAAAGCGAGTGGGAGCATGAAGAACTGCGCCGGCGGGGATTAGGCGGCATCCAGATTTTCCACAACGGAAAGGCCCTTTGGACCGATCGCGATGCTTTTGAGGCCGAACTGGCAGAAGCTGGCCGCTCGAGCTGCGCTGACCGTTTCAATGCAACCAACGAACTCGATCCGGCTTTTATCGAGCAGCTGGACCGAGATCTACGGCGGCGGTGGCGGCTCGCCGGCTACGACGTTCCAAGCCTAACTGAGGGTATGAAGCCGCTTTTTTCCGAACTCGAGTCGGACGCAAAGGACCGCGTTGCGTTTGCTCGCCAGGCCTATGCCAACGAAATCCTCGCCGCTGCCTGCCACGACCTTTAGGAGATGCGCAGCGTTTCCGACGGCGACTCTCCGAACATCTCCCGGTAGTCGGCGGTGAAATGTCCCATGTGCCAAAAGCCCCACGCGGTCGCCACGTCGATGACGCGAGTTCGCGTCAGGTGCGGACGCTGAAGGGCTTGCCGAACCCCGCTGAGTCGCTCTCGCTTGAAATACGCCATGGGGCTGAAACCCGTGACCGCTTGGAAGGCGTTGATTAGCGAACGCAGGCGCAAACCTGAAACTTCGCTCAAATCCACGAGCGTCACGGTTTTGTCCAGATGTTCGCGCATGTAGGTTTCGCAGATTCGCACCGCGGCAACGCGGCGGTTCAGCGACGGGGACCGCTCCACGGCCGCACCGTTGCGGCCGGTGAGAGCGTCGGCCAGCAGCGGAAGCAGATCGCGCTCGACCATCGCGCGCGCCGCAGTGGGTCGCAAAAAACCGGATGCTCGCGTGGAGTCGCGTGACAGCCATTGCAGATATTCCCGAAGCCGCTTTGCACAAACATCGTTGTGTTCGAGCAAAGCGCCGCCTGCGTTCTCCCTCAATATTCGCGCGTCGGGCGAGTCTGGGAACTCGCGCACAAGCCGGCGCGCGTCGGTCGTCACGGAAAGGAACGCCGACGGCCCTACTGTGCTAAGCCAAATGGACGCCCCGGAGGCGGCTACGTGGCCCTCACCCACGCCGGTTCCGAACCAACGAGCGCACGTCGAGCCGCTCGCGAGAATCCCAATTACAGACGTGTTGGGCTTGAGATGGGCCTCGAGCTTGAATCCGAGATTTGAGCTATGCCAACCAACCCGCACTGTATCAAGCCTCACCACGCGATGCTCGGACTCGAACGAGCCCGGCTCCATCTGCGTCCACGTGACGGACTCGGGCACCAAGGCCCCTTTCTTGCCGCCTGGCATACCCTAGAATCCTACCGCCGGCGCGGGAAATTGATGGGAAGAGACCCGACGTTCCACCTCTTAGGTCGCGCCCTCGCCCAGCTCGGCGACGTCTTTGCCCAAGAAATAATTAAGCAACGTTCTGATGGCCGCGATTGCCGCGAGCTTTCCGATGTCTTGCCACGTTGGCGCGACGACGCTACGAATGATGTCGGCGGCCAGCTCGAGCTCGAGCCCCAACAAGAGCCAAGTAGCAAAACGCGCCCAAATCCTTTTGCGTTCCTTAAGAGTTGCGCCGTGAAACAGGGATAAAAGCGATTGGTAGACGGCCTTACTCGCGCCAAGAACGATGAAGAAAACGGCCGCGATCTCTATCAGGCGCGCGGCGATTCCAGCGATGACCGTAAACGCCTCATTAAATGCTATCAGTTTTTTGCCTCGACTGCGGCCATACTCGCCCCGCGAACGCTCGCCCTGCAGCCAATCGAAGGAATTCTTGCCAAGCCTCCGAGAGAAGTAGCATCCATGCAGTTGCGCCGGGTCCCCTTTTCGCCGCGTCGGCCTGGCGTTTGCCCTCGTGCCCGCTCGGAGCCGCGCGCAGAGCTGAAGTGGACGTTGCCCCGATAGCGGCGAACAAGACTTTAAGGATGAGTACGGATTGATGCAGACCTGGGCGCACGGACTGCCCGACGGAGTCTTCTTTACGCGTTTAGCGATCGCCACCGCTCTCGGTTTGGCGATCGGATTCGAGCGGCAGTGGCGGCAACGGACCGCGGGTTTGCACACGATGACCCTCGTTGCAGTCGGCGCGGCATTGTTCTGCGCCATGCCCGGACTCGGCGGAAAGGTTGCGGACCCATGGCGCGTGGCCGCGCAAGTCGTCACCGGTGTCGGCTTCCTCGCCGGCGGCGTTATTTTGCGGCAAGGACTCGACGTGCGGGGACTGACCACGGCCGCCACGCTTTGGGCGACGGCCGCCGTCGGCGCCCTTGTCGGCAGCGGCTTCGAATTGCAGGGGGCGGTCGGCGCGGGCGTCGTCGTTGCCGTCAACGCCGTCTGTCAACCGCTGGCGGATGCCATTTCGCGCATTCCCCGCCCGGCGTCGGAGAACTTCGTAACCGCGTACGTCCTGCGCGTGACGTGCGCCGTAACCGAGGAAAGGCCCGTACGCGAATGCATTTTTGGTTGGGTCGGGAAAACATCGCTTACACTGGTCGAGCTCAACACGTCTGCGCCAAGCGGTGGTTCCGTCGGCGTCGTCGCGAACTTGAACAGGCCCGGGCGCGACAATGGCGTCTCCGAGAGAATGCGTAGCGAGATCGCCGCTCTTCCCGGCGTGACGTCGGCTAGCACGGAATCTTCCGAGCATGTCGTATGAAATCGTCCGCGTCAATCGCGCGGTGGGGCGGAACGCTTGGAGTTCTGCTGCTGACCACCGTCGTTTTAGCGTTTCCACGTCGCTACGAACTCGGACCGCCTTGGGAAGAGACGATCTTTATCATCGCGCTGCTGGTCGTCGTTCTGATATCGGTGACGAGCAATCTCGTCAACGCTCCCGGACGGATGAGCAATGCAGCGATCCTAACGGTAGTCGCCCTCATGTCGGCGTACAATGCGCTGGCGCTCGGTCAGCTCGTCGTCTTCTTGGTCTTTCCGGACGCTAATCGGTCCGAGATCGAGGCGCCTCGCCTTCTCGCTTCAGCAGTTTCGATCTGGCTCACCAACGTGCTTACTTTTGCGCTTTTCTACTGGGAGATCGACGGCGGAGGGCCTGAGCGTCGCTTGCGCGACCCGGCGGGTAGCCGCGATCTTGCGTTTCCCGGCGACCTAAGGACGCCGCGTTACGCGGAGTATCTTTTTCTGGCGTTCAATACGGCGACCGCATTTAGCCCGACCGATACGATGCCGCTGACCACGCGCGCGCGCATGATGATGATGGCGGAGTCGGCCGTTTCATTGACGGCGCTGGCGATCATCGCCGCGCGGGCCATCAATATCATGCATTAGGAACCTCTGAAGAAGTCCACTCTCGCTTCCAATCTTGCGTTTACGGGATAGAACGGAACCCTCGAACCAAGTATGCTATTTGCACGATCGAAGCCGACGGCTTCGATATTTTCATCTTCCGAGCTAGCAAGCAAGCGCAACCGAGAAAGGCTTCGACAAATGCCCGCCAAGAAACCGAATATCCTCATACTCTGGGGCGACGACGTCGGCATCTGGAACATCAGCAAGTTCAGCAACGGCATGATGGGATACCGGACCCCCAACATCGACCGGGTCGCCAACGAAGGTGCCCTCTTCACCGACTACTACTCGCAGCAGAGCTGCACCGCCGGCCGCGCCTGCTTCATCACCGGCCAGAACCCGATTCGTACCGGCCTCACGAAGGTGGGCATGCCTGGCGCCACCGTCGGCCTGCAACCCGAAGACCCGACGATCGCCGAGCTATTAAAGCCGCAAGGTTATGCAACGGGCCAGTTCGGCAAGAACCATCTGGGCGACCGGAACGAGTTCTTACCGACCGTGCACGGGTTCGATGAGTTCTTCGGCAACTTGTATCACCTTAACGCCGAGGAAGAACCCGAGTTGCCCGACTATCCCAAGGATCCGCGCTTTTTGGCGCAGTTTGGGCCGCGCGGCGTGCTGCACTGTAAGGCGACCGATACCGATGACGCGACCGTCGACCCGCGCTGGGGACGCGTCGGAAAACAGACGATTAAAGATACCGGTCCGCTCACCAAGAAGCGCATGGAGACCGTCGACGAGGAAATCACCGCTCGCGCGCTTGCGTGGATGGAGGAGCAGGCCAAGGCCGACAAGCCCTTCTTCCTCTGGTACAACTCGACGGCCATGCACTTCCGGACGCACGTTGCGGAGAAGAATATCGGCAAGAGCGGCCAAGATCCGTACAGCGATCGGATGGTGGTGCATGACGAGCAGATCGGCATGATGCTCGCCAAGCTCGACGAGCTGGGCATCGCCGACAACACGATCGTGATGTACTCAACCGACAATGGCCCGGAGAACGACACGTGGCCTGACGGCGCCAATACGCCGTTCCGCGGGCAGAAGGACTCCAACTGGGAAGGCGGCTGGCGCGTGCCGTGCTTTATCCGCTGGCCGGGCACGATCAAACCCGGTTCGGTCTACAATGGCATCGTCTCCCACATCGACATGTTCCCGACGCTGCTCGCCGCAGCCGGGAATCCTGACGTCACGCAGCAGTTGCTCGACGGGTGCACGGTGGGCGACAAGAAGTTCCACGTCCACCTCGACGGCTACAATCAGATCCCGTATTTCTCTGGCCAAGTGGCCGAGAGCCCGCGACAGGCGATCATGTACTTCAGCGATGATGGCGACGCGATCGCGGTGCGGGTCGGTGACTGGAAGTTCAATCTGGCAGTGCAGCGCGCGAATACGATGGAGCAGTGGGCAGAGCCGTTCGTGAAGCTCCGGGTTCCGCACATCGTGAGCCTCCGCCGCGACCCCTTCGAAAGGGCCGACTTCAACTCGAACACCTACTTCGACTGGATGGTCGATCACATACCACAGATGTACATGATGCAAGCGGTTGTAGCGTCGGAGATCGATAACTTCATCAAGTTCCCGCCACGGCAAAAACCGGCGTCATTCAACCTGGACTCCGTGATGGAACAGGTGAAAACGCCGCACGGCTAGGCCCGTCCCATGAGCCTTTCCATACCGGGTTGAATAGACTCGGTATGGAAGGCTCCATCGCGGCGCAGGTAGCGGACTTCTACGAATGCCATCCCTACCCGCCGCCGGTCGACGATTTGATTGGGTACGGCCGCTCCTGGGACGACCGTCGCCGGCGAGCCGAGTCGCATCTCTTTTGGCCGGCCGAGCCCTATCGGGACGACCGGAGCATCCTCATCGCCGGCTGCGGCACCACGCAGGCCGCTCACTACGCGTTACGCTGGCCTCGAGCGCAGGTGATCGGCATCGACGTCAGCGCTGCGAGCATCGCATTCACGGAACGGTTGAAACAAAAATACGCACTGGATAACCTCGAAGTGCGTCAACTGTCCGTCGAGCGGGCCGCCGAACTCGGTCGGTCGTTCGAATACGTGATCTCGACCGGCGTGCTGCACCACTTGCCCGACCCCGACGCTGGTCTACAGGCTTTGCGCGACGTGCTCGCCCCGAATGGCGCCATGCACGTGATGGTGTACGCGCCGTACGGCCGGGCGGGTGTTTACATGCTACAGGATTACTGCCGGCGCCTTGGCATCGGTCACATGGATGTCGAAATTCGCGACCTCGCCGCGAGCCTCAAAGCGCTACCACCGGACCATCCCCTCGCGCCGCTGCGGCGCAACTCGCCTGACTTCGCGAGCAACGCCGGCGTTGCAGATGCGCTGCTCCATCCTGCGGACCGGTCCTACTCCGTCCCGCAGCTGATGGACTTTCTCGAACGTGCCGGGTTGTCGTTCGTGCGCTGGCTGCGCCAAGCGCCATACCTTCCATGGTGCGGCGCACTTGCGTCCGCACCGCATCATTCCAAGCTGATCGAGCTAACGCCCGAAGCGCAATATGCCGCTATCGAACTTTTCCGAGGAACGATGGTCCGTCACAGCGTCATCGCTTTTGGGAAAGAGCGACCCACTAAAAATGCCTCCGTCGATTTCGACGCCGATGCCTGGCTGCGCTACGTCCCCGTTCGCCTGCACGGCACAATCGTCGTGCGGGACCGGCTGCCGCAAGGGGCGGCGGCAGTCCTGATCAATCGAAATCACACCTATACGGACCTTTATCTGCCGATCGACGCACGGGAAGAAGAGTTGCTCGCCGCCATCGACGGAGAACGCACGATCGCTGAGATCTTCGGCCGGCGGGGCGATTTGGATATCGCGCGCGCCTTCTTTCAGCAACTCTGGCGATGGGATCAAATCGTGCTCGATACTTCTGCAGCCGTCGTGCAGTCCTGATGCAAAACGGCTGGTTTACGTGGGACGCAAGTTGGACGTGGGGCATCGCGCTCATTGCGTGCACCGTCGCGCTGCACGTGAGCTGCGTCGTGCTCGCCGCCTTAGGATTGCGCAAGCTTCGAATCGCGCAGACGGGCGGAAAACACCCTCTCCTCGATTCGACGGCGGGCGCAATCATCGTGATCGTCGCGATCGCATGGCTATTGGCCATCGCTCACGCCTTCGAGTGCTCGATTTGGGCGATCGCATACCTTCATCTTGGCGCGGTCGAAAACCCGGCGGACGCGATGCTGTATTCGATCGATTCGCTGACGACTCGAGGCACGTCAGGCTTGGTTTTGCAGCATCACTGGCTCATGATGGGTGCGATCGAGTCCATCGATGGGTTGCTGCTCTTCGGGATCAGCACGGCGTTCTTGTTCCACGTCACGCGAGGTTGGCTGCCGGACCTAACGGCGCGGCCTTCTTAGGCGTTGCGAATGGTCACTACCAGGAAGGCCACGCACGACGCGCTCACGACGATCGTTACAGCCCAGCCGGCGCACGCGAGCCAACCTTGGATCCGATTCTCGCCCATAACGGCGCGGTTTTGCGCTATTGCAACGAGGAAACATAGCGTCAGCGGCGTCGCCAAACCGCCGGCCACCGACGCCCAGTAGAGAAGCCCGATTGGGGAGAATCCCGCGAATGCAAAGGCGGCCGATACTCCCAGCGATCCAAGGAGAACTCCGTAAAAGATCCGCGCTTTGCCGATCGGCACGTCGAGGCTCCCGCGCCAACCGAACGTCTGCGTCACTACGTATGCGCTCGTCCCTGCGAGAACCGGAACCGCAATGACGGCCGAGACGAGCAATCCAATCGCGAACAGCATCGTGGCCGAGCCGCCGGCCAACGGCGCAAGCGCGGCGGCGGCATCGGTCGCAGTTTGAATGGGTGCATGAGTTTTGCCCAACGTCGCCGCCGTCGCTACGAGAATGAATAAGAAACAGATCCCGGGCGCCAACGCTCCCCAGGCGGCATCGGCCTTCATCGCACGCGCTTCCGACGGTAGCGTCCCGCGTTCCGACACCTCGATCGACTCCCAATAGTAGACGTAGCTCGTCAGCGTGGTTCCCAGCAGTGCGAGTGCTCCGGTCGCGACCGGAACCGTGAAAACAAAATGTGGAATCGCAAGCGAGCGCGCAAGCGCGCCCCAATCGGGCTTTGCGAGCACGGCGCTTATCCCGTAGCAAATGAAGATCAAAGGGAGAAACGAGAGAAAACGCTCGACGTGCAGATAAGATCTCGACACGAGAAGCCACGCGACCGCGCCTGCAAACGGGAGCACGAAGTAATCTCGCGATATGCCGGTGAGAAGCTTCAGCGATTCGGCTCCGGCCTCGAGGTCTGCGCTCAGCGTCATGATGTTGACTGCCAAGACGGCGACGAGCGCCAGCACCGCCCACGTCAGACCGTAGTGTCGCCGGATCGCGCCTTGGATACTCGTCGGAGATATCGCGCCGATTGCAGCGGCGATGCTCTGGACGACCGCGATCATCGGCAGCAGCAGCAACACCAACCAGGAAAGAGCGTATCCGGTAACCGCACCAACGACGGCGAGGCTCGCCACCGTCGTCGGATCGGCGTCGGAGGCAGCTGAGACGAGACCGGGCCCAAAACCGACCGCTCTGCGAGTCATGAGACTCTACTTTCTTATTCACGCAGGCAAGGCATCCCCTAGGGGACGGCGTAACATTCGCGCTATGGCAAGCACAATTACGGCACGCGAGTTCAAGCTTCTGCTCAAGCCGGGGCGTTTCCAAACCAAACGCTCCGTCCTCGAGTTCAACAATCAACTGTCAAAAATAGCCGATGATCTCGGGGCCGAGTACGAGGGGTTCGATCGCGTTGATTCCGAGCTTCGCGAAGTGCGGTTCTTCGATACGCCCGATGCGGTGTTCCGCAAGAACCATGTCATTCTCCGGCTTCGACGTGACCGGTCGAGTGGCTGGCCTGACGAAACGTGGGAGGTGACGTTTAAACGGCGCTCTCCCGACTTCAGGGAGTCGGCTGATTTCGACGTGACGTCGTCGATGAAGGACCTAACGGTCAAGATGAAGTTCAAGGAGGAGATCATTCGGGGCGACGCTCCGCGTACGATAAAGAGCATCTTTTCGAATAACTATATTGCCTACTACCCCGTTGAAAACTTTGAACTGCCCATGTCGCGGATTATCGAAATCTTCCCCGGTCTCAAAGCACTCGATCTCGACCCGGCTCAAAACGTCAAAGCGGTGAATAATGCGCGGGTGCTGGAGATTGGGGCTCGGCTAGGAATCTTTACGTTCGGAAAAAACGCGGTTGCCCACGCCGATCTTGCGGTCTGGACCCGCCCCGCTACCGACAAAATGGACGTGCTGGTTGCGGAGTTTGGCTGGTCGTACCACATGCGCGGCGAGGCCGCCAAAGAGCAGAAAGCTCACGAAGCCGCCGATAATTTTTTCAAGGAAATCCAGGCGCCTCTCGAAGACGAGCTCTTCGACGGCACCACCAAGACGGCGCTCATCTACGGCTACGCAGAGGTCTGAGCGGCTTTGCGAAATGGAAGCGGGCGCCAAAAGGCGCCCGCGTCTGGAGCGAAGGTATTTACGCGCCGGCGGCGTGCGCGGCCGCAGCCTTTGCGATCTGGGCTTTGACCTCTTCCAGGTTGAACGAGGCACCCTTCTGCATGGGTGGGAAGTCGATCGCGGTTTCGGCCATCTTCCCCACGACCTCTTGCACGAGCACGAACCGCCAGAACTGGTACACGAAGAAATGGTAATAGTTCAGTGAACCGCTCATGCCGGTTCGTTCGAAGGGATCGAGCCGCAGGTTGACGAGGATCGGCCAGTCGACCTTCACGGTCCCGCCAAGCCAGCCATTGGGCTGATCGACAAAGCGGTATTTGTAGTCGTTGACGCGCACCGCGCCAAGCGTGCCTTCAGCGAAATAGAAGATCTCGTGCCGGTTGGACGGACCTTTTCCGGTAATGAGATCCATCTGATTGTAGCCGTCGAGGTGCACTTTGTAGGTCCGATCGCCGAGCTGCTTTCCGTTTTTGAGATCGTCGGCGATATTCGGATTTCCCGCTGCCGCGACGAACGTCGGGAACCAATCCAGACCCGAGAAGATTCCGTTCTCAACCTTGCCCGCGGGAACTTTCCCCGGCCAGCGCACGATGCAGGGCGAGCGGAATCCGCCTTCGAGGACCGTTCCCTTGCCGCCCGCGAAAGGCGTCTGCCCGCCATCCGGCCACGTGAAGTTCTCGGTGCCATTGTCGGTCGTAAACATGACGATGGTGTTCTCGTCGAGGCCATCGTCCTTGAGCTTCTTCATGACGGTGCCGACGATGTCGTCGAGCTGCGCCATTCCGGCTTCCGATTCCGACCAGCCGTTTTCCGACGTGCGCATGCCTTGGTACTTGGGGGAAAGATGGGTTACGACGTGCATGCGCGTCGGGTTGAGCCAAACGAAGAAGGGTTTGTTGGTCGCTTTCGCTTTGTCGATGAACTTTACGGCGTGGTCGAGGATCTCGTCGTCGACGGTTCTCATCCGATCCGGATAGAGCGTCCCCGCGTCCTCGATCCGCTGCTTGCCTACTTTGCCCCATCGCGGATCGACCGTCGCGTCGTCGGTGTCGGTTGCCCAGCAATGCAGCATGTTGCGCGGGCCGATCTTATCTTTGAGCGCTTGCGGATAGTTGGGATGTGCCGGGTCTTCCATGGCATCGAGATGGTAGAGATAGCCGAAGAACTCGTCGAAGCCGTGAAGCGTCGGCAGGTACTCGTTTAAGTCGCCGAGGTGGTTCTTTCCGAACTGGCCCGTGGCGTATCCCATCGCTCGCAGGGCCGTAGCGATGGTCGGCGCTTCGGCCGGCATTCCCACCTTGGCACCTGCCTGACCGACGGTCGTCAAGCCCGTGCGAATCGGCAGCTCACCCGTGATGAAGTTCGCGCGGCCGGCAGTGCAGCTGGCCTCCGCGTAGTAATCGGTGAATCGCATTCCTTCGGCGGCCAGACGATCGAGATTCGGCGTTCGGCTCGCCATGATTCCCTGATGATAGGCACCGATGTTAAACCAGCCGATATCGTCGGCCATGATGGTGACGATGTTGGGTGGACCTTGAGCAGGCATAGCCGGCTCCTTTCTCGCAAGCGCGAGCGAAAAGTTGATGGTTTATTTCCAAACCAGCGGAGTCGATAGGTCAGACCAGGTTCGCGACCCCAAGCGGGCTTTCTTTGGCCTCCCGTCACAATTTATCGAGCTATCTTATGCCCCATTAAGAGAGGCAAGGCGAGTCTAGCCCAGGCCGCGAAGCACGTTTCTTTCCAGCTGAGGAGGCGCGCTGATGGCCCCGGAAAAGATCGCGGCGACCGTGATGTTGGTCTCGATGATGCTAGGCGCCGGGCTCGAGATCAACGTCGAGCATTTGGTAGCTGCGCTGAAGAACTACGGCTTGCTCGCTCGCGCTCTCATTGCAAACCTCATCGTCGTTCCCATTTTCGGCGTACTGCTCGCTCGTGCGTTCCACCTCGATGCGTATATCGCGATCGGATTTGTGCTGATGGCCCTCGCACCCGGCGTTCCATTCTTGGTTCGCGCTGCAGGGCGCACGCCGGGTGGTAGTCTCGGATTTGCGGCCATGCTCGCATTCGTCATGCCGGCACTGTCAATTATCACGATTCCCTTGAGCGCTCGTTTCATCTTTGCGTCCGGGCTTATCGCTCCGGTGGCGACTGCAGGAAACATTCCATTCGGACGGATCATCGTTACGCTCGTCGGCTTCCAACTCGTGCCGCTGGTCGTCGGGCTGCTCATAGCCGACCGCGCTCCGAAGCTCGCGGCGAAACTGCGGCGCCCGCTCACGCTCCTGTTTGTTGTCGCGGTCGTGGCGTTGATGGTGATTCTCGGACCAACACTAGTAAGGGCCGTTGCTTCCGTTTACGGATCGCGGGGTATGTGGGCGATACTCGTTCTCGTGCTGCTTTCGGTCGGAACCGGCTGGATTCTCGGCGGCCCCCAGGCCCAGCACCGGAGAACGCTTAGCATTGCTACCATGCTTCGGAATATTGGCACATGTGCGGTCGTTGCGACGGCGGCCTTCCCTGGTACGCTGGTCGCTCCAACGGTGCTGACGTATTTCCTCATCCAGTTTCTCGTTAGCATCGTCTTCCGCGTCTACTTCCACCGAGCGGCCGCGCAGAGCGCCGCAGCGTAAGGAGCATGGCATGACACCCCTGATTCTTTCGAAGTTCGGATTCTGGACGCTCGGCACGCTCGATTACATCTCGCTGATGGCGGCGACCACAAACGCGTTTAACGGCGCGCTGCTCGCGCGGCGGCCTGATCACTACAAGCATTTTACCGTGGCCGGCGTCATAATTCTGGCCTATGCCGGCGGCATCGGCGGAGGCATCGTACGCGACGTTCTGGTGAACAAAGTTCCCGCGCCCCTCGAAAATCCTTGGTACATAGTCGTGTGCCTTGTAGCCGCATCACTTGCGCTCGTCATCGAATACTATAGCGAGCTGCGGTTTAAGGACGGCCTCTTCCAATTCATGACGGCCTTCTCGCTGCCGTGGTATGCGATCGTCGGCGCTCAAGCCGCATTGGCCGCGCATTTGGGATATGCGGCGGCCGTCGTTATCGGCATAATCGCCACCACCGCCGGACGCTGGATCATCGACATCGCCTGTAACGTGATTCCCAAACAGCTCGTCCGCGGCGAGTTCTTCGTAGCGGCTGCCGGGCTGACCGGGATCACCTACGTCGCATGCGACCAGGCATTTGGGTTGCCCGTCCTGGCGTCGACGGCGATCGCATTCGTCGTTGGCTTTGGATTCCGTTTGCTCTCGCAGTTCCTTGGCTGGGAAGAGTGGGAGCCGTGGGAACCAGCGGGGCTTGACGCCGGAGAAAAGACGCGCAAGACACTCGGTGAAGGCCTTGAGGCAGAACTCGGCGGATCCGCATCGCAACGCAAAGCGCCATAGGCCTTAAGAGTATGCCGGAGATTTAGCCCGTCCGTTCAGCGAACGGGAAGCTCGAGCATGCGAATGAGGCCGAAAATCAAAACTCCAAAGCCCACCACGACGATGATGATATGGCTCGGAAAGCGGAACTTGGTGCTGATGCCGGCGAGGAATGACACCGCGGCAAAGATCACGGTTAGGCGAACGTACGTGTCGCCCCGTTCGTTGGCAGCCGTGGCTTTTTCGAAGTTCGCCGCCGCAAGCGCGTTTAATCGGGCCGCATCTTTGCCGGTGCTCAAGCTGTATTGCGGCATCGCGAACGGCGAAGCCGGCGCCGCCGCATTCGTCCGCGGCTTCGTCGCCAGCCACGCGTCCACCGCGCGCTTCATCTCGGGCCGGAATCGCCGATAGATGAACTCCTCTTCGTCGATTCGTCCCGCTGCGATCGCACCGACGTACTGCAGAAACATGCCGACGTCGATGACTTCAAGGGTATTGAAACGGCCGGATTCAACGGCGGCGGCCACGCGTTGGGCGGCGGATGCGTTGTACTGTCTCGATTCGAGAGCGGTCCATCGGGCCGCCTCGTACCCGCACCACGCCGTCAGCACGGTGGCGGCCGAAATGAGAACCACTGAAGCGAAGTCGACCCAAACATCGAATTCGGACTCCCTTTTTCGGATGGCCATGGCCAGGCTTTCGCTGCCGGCTCCCAAAACGGCCTTCGACCCAATGCCTTCCTGGGATAATCGACGATCGCCCGCAAACGATAGCAATTCAGAATGAACCCGATCGGATCTGGTTTGATCACGTTCGCGTGCCTGTTCGGCGGAGCACTGCTCGGCATGCGTCTTCGAGTCGCTCTGCCGGAGCATCACATGAGCGATGACTCCCGGCATCTTCTGCAGACCGGTCTCGGCATCATCGGCACCATGGCCGGGCTCGTTCTCGGGTTACTGGTCGCCTCGGCCACGAGTTCGTACAATGCGCAACGCAACGAGGTCGACGACGTCTCTTCCAAGGTCGTCCTGCTCGATCGCGTGCTGGCGCATTACGGCCCGGAGACCGGCGCTCCGCGCCGCGTGCTGCGCCAAACGGTCCAGCGCGCGTTGAGTCAGATCTGGCCGCAAGAAAGATCGAGCGGCACTGGCGTGAGACCGTCGGCCGGCGCAGAGGTGCTCTTGGACGAGATCGGCGGGCTCTCACCCAAAACCGATGTTCAGAATGCGCTCAAACCGCAGGCCATGGGCCTATTAATGAATCTCGCGCAGACCCGTTGGCTGATGTACGAGCAGGCCGACACGTCGGTCTCGGTACCGCTCTTGGTCTTGCTGGTCTTCTGGTTTACGATCACGTTTATCGGGTTTGGCCTGTTCGCACCCTGGAACGCGACGACCGTCGTTGCGTTGGCCCTTTGCGCGATGGCCGTTTCGGGCGCGGTCATCGTGATGCTCGAAATGTACACGCCCTTTCAAGGATTCATGCAGATCTCAAGCGCCCCGTTACGCGAGGCGTTAGCTCATCTCAGCCGCTAGGGAGCGTCCGAACGATGAATAAAGAAAGTTCAACCGCAACGCCGCTTGTGACTCACCGCGAGTTCAAGCTGCTGCTCAAGCCGGAGAAGTTTCCCACCCGGCGCGCGCTTCTGGAGTTCAACGAAATGCTGGAGGACATTGCGTCGAAGCTCGGCTTCCACTACGAGCCCGTCGAGTCAATCGACTCCCAGCTTCGGATCGTACAGTTCTACGATACGAAGAATGAGGATCTTCGGCGCAACAAGTTGATCTTTCGCGTTCGGCAAATCCGCCAGGGCTGCTGGCCCGACGACAGCTGGGAGCTAACGTTTAAATGCCGGGCGGAGGGCTACGACAAGGCAGCCGCATTCGACACGAACACGACGTTTACCAAGCTGCAAAAGAAGAAGTTCAAGGAAGAGCTGATCCGCGGGGAAACGCCCGGCACGATGCACAGCATCTACTCGAACAACGTGATCGTGGAATATCCGGGAATCGACGTCGGGAGTTTTCCCCTCTCCCGGTTGATGGAGGCCTTGCCGCACCTCCAAACGCTCGGATTGGATCCGAACGAGACTCTATCGGTCGTCGCCGGGGCGAGGGTCTTCGAAATTCAAGCGACGCTGGGAAATTTCTCCTTCGGCCACGGCGTGACGGCGCACGCGACGCTGGCGCTGTGGGCGCGGCCGGTTCCGGATCGTTTCGAACCACTCGTAGCGGAGTTTGGGTACTCGACGCGCGTGCTGGGGACCCCTAAAGAAGAGAAAGCCCAGGCCGCCGCCGACGATTTCTTCAAGGGCCTTCAGCTGCCGCTGCGGGACTGGCTCGCCAGCGGCACCACAAAGACGGCGCTAATCTATAGCGACGAGGAGCGGACTGGATAATGGATCATTTGCCATCATGGAACGACGGCCCGGCGAAATCGGCGATAGAAAAGTTCGTACGCGCGGCGACCGACCCTGCGAGCCCCGAGTTCGTACCCGAAGACGAGCGGATTGCGACGTTCGACCAAGACGGAACGATGTGGGTGGAACATCCGATGGTCACGCAGCTCGCTTTTGCGCTCGCTCGCGTGTTTGCACTCGCGCCGGAAAACCCGAAATGGAATGACACCGAGCCCTTTAAGTCAATCCTCGCACGCGACAAAGCAGCAATCGCAAAGTTCACGATGCAGGATCTCGAAGCGATCGTCATGGCGACCCACGCCGGTATGGCAACCGGCGACTTTCACGCGATCGTCTCGGACTGGGTGACGACCGCCAGGGACCCGAGGTGGAATCGACGTTACACCGAGCTCGTTTATCAACCCATGCTCGAGGTCATGCAGTATCTGCGAGCTAACGGTTTCAAGATCTACATCGTAACCGGAGGCGGGCAAGCCTTCGTCCGAACCTTCGCACAGCAGGTCTACGACATTCCACCGCAGCGCGTTATCGGTTCGGCCGCGAAAACGAACTATTCATATACCAAAGAGGGCCGAGCCGTGCTCACGAAGCAGCCCGCATTGCTCTTCTTCGACGATACGGCCGCGAAGGCCGAGGATATCTATCTATTTCTCGGACGCCGCCCCCGCGCGGCGTTCGGGAACTCCGACGGCGATCGACAAATGCTCGAGTATACGCACGGAAACAACGGCGCGACTCTCGCGATGCTCGTGCTGCACGACGACGCCGAGCGCGAGTACGCGTACGGCCCAGCGCAGGGATTACCGGATGTGAAGCTCAGTCCTTTCTCGCAGGCGACGTTCGACGAAGCAGCGGCCAAAGGGTGGCCGGTCATCAGCATGAAGAACGACTGGAAACGGATTTTCGCCTTCGCGCCGTAGGCTCGCGCGGTTCGGCCTCCTAGGCGTCTTTGATGCAGCGGAAGCCGAGATGAGCCATCCCGGTATCGATCATTTGCGGCGACCGCGCGGCGGGCCGAAACCGCAAGCAGTAGTTGGGAGCGCACAGGAACGATCCGCCCTTGAGAACCTTGCGCGGTATGCGAAAGTTCGGCTGCGCCGGATCGTAGCTTTGCTCCATATTCGGCGCGCGGCCTCCGCCGCCGCAACAGGGTGACGTTTGCACGTCGCGGCGCGCGACGTACCAATCACTCGTCCACTCCCACACGTTGCCAGCCATGTCGTATAATCCGTAATCGTTGGGAGCAAACATCCCCACGGGAGCGGTGCGCGCGTATCCGTCCGTAACGAAATTCCGCCACGGGAACTGCCCTTGCCACGTATTTGCAGCCGGCTTCCCATTGGGCTCCATTTCGTCGCCCCACACGAAGTCTGCGCCGCTGCGGCCGCCGCGCGCAGCGTACTCCCATTCCGCCTCGGTGGGCAAACGCTTTCCAGCCCACTGCGCGTACGCGTCCGCGTCCTCATAGGCAATGTGAACCACCGGGTGATCGGGCCGCGATTCAAGCGAGCTATCTGGACCCTCGGGATGCTTCCAGCATGCGCCATGGACGTATTCCCACCATTGGCTCCAGTCGCGAAGATCGACCGGTCCGCGCGTCTGCCGAAATACGAGCGCGCCCGGGACGAGTGCGCCAGGAAGCGCGCCAGGGTAGTCCGCCGGATTCAGCGGCCGTTCCGCAACGGTTACGTATCCGGTCTTGCGGACGAACCGCGAGTACTCACGGTTGGTTACCGCGTACGAATCGATCCAGAAGCCGGCGACCTCGACTTCATGCACCGGCGCCTCCTCGGGATAAAACTTCTCCGAGCCCATCAGGAAACGGCCCGCGGGTATCCATTTCATTCTTTCCGGAGTCGTTTGCTTCGGAACCGCCTCGTCAATCGTCATGTTGCTTCCTCTCGCCCATTCTACCATCGAAATAATCGGGCGAGCCGCCGGCTCGCCCGATTTAGTCTTGCTTGAACGTGCGACGTATTGAAGCTCCTACTGGAGGACGCGTTGGCCGACGACGCGGCCCACGGCCGGCGTCGAGTCCGCTCCGTTGCCCCATACGGCGTTGAAGCTGTTGTTGTCGCCGTTGAACCAGAACGAGAACCAGCCCGAACCGTTGGGTCCAACCCACGTCGCTCTGACCTTGTCCTTGGTCCGGAACTTACCGTTGATCACGATGACCGCGCCCACGTGGCAGACCACCGTTACGCCCGATTCCTTGCAGCTCATCGGCCCGATGAAACCGCCGGCGTTGCCGGCACCGATAAGATTCCATTTTCCGGCGGCCGTAATCGGCGACGGCGGCAGAACCTTATTGCCGACAAACGAGCCGTTGGCAGCCCGCCCGTTGTAGCCCCACGTGCCATTGAAGCTGTGACCGTTGGGGCTGACGTAGATCGTCAGCCAGCCGGCGCCGCCCGGACCGTGCCATTTTCCGTTGATCTTGGTGTCGTCGACGAACGTACCGGTGAATCCGTTGCCGGTTTTGGCATTCATTCCGACGAAGCCCATGCCCGACTGGGTCACGGTAATAGTCCCAGTGCTGGTGCCGTTGGCACCGGTCTGCTGCACGACCCACGTTCCGTTGATATTCGGCGGGGCGGCCAGCGCCGTGGCGACCGACAGCGCGGCAATTGCAAAGCCGCAAAAGACTGAAGTAGCAAGACGTTTCAAGAAATTTTCTCCTTCGTGTGTACTTATGTCGCAAGGCCAATCCTAAGGGCCTGAGGACCCCCTTAGCTTAGCGCACCCTGCGGAGCCGCGGCTATCCTAAAACGGCAAACGGGGGCAGTGCGGCGCTACAATCCCATCAGCCGCGCCAGCACCACGCGTTGCACCTCGTTGGTACCTTCGCCGATTTCGTTGATTTTTTGGTCGCGGTACATGCGCGAAATCGGATACTCATCCATGAAGCCGTAGCCGCCGTGGATCTGCAGCGCCTCGTTAACGACGCGATGTGAGAGCTCTCCGGCGAAGAGCTTCGCGAAGCTGGCCGCTTGAACGTAGTCACGCCCTCGATCTTTCTCCCACGCAGCGCGCAGCATCATCAGCTTCGCGTGCTCGATCTGCGTAAGCATGTCGACGAGCTTGAACGAGATCGCCTGAAACTTCGAGATCGGCTGGCCAAATGCGTGGCGTTCCTTCGCATAGGCGAACGCCTCGTCGTAGGCACCCATCGCCAGGCCGATCGACAGCGCCGCGACGGAGATTCGGCCGCCATCCAGGATCGAGAGGAACTGCCGGTACCCCTCGGCGCGCGGGCCGAGCAAGTTCTCTTCGGGCACTTCGGCGTCGGCAAACGAAAGCTCGCGCGTGTCCGAAGCGCGCCACCCCATCTTGCGGTATTTGCGGCTGCGGGCGAAGCCCGGAGTCTCTTGCGGAACGATGATGTTCGAAATCTCGCGCGAGCCGTCGGCTCGCTTTCCCGTCACCGCCGTGATCGTCGTGCCGCCGCTGATCTCCGTGCCTGAGTTCGTGATGAAGGCCTTCGTGCCGTTGATCACCCACTTGCCGTCACGCAACACCGCTTTGGTCTGGACGTTCCCGGCGTCGCTTCCGGCACTAGGCTCGGTCAGACCAAAGCCCCACAACATCTTTCCCTGTGCCAGCGGTACCAGATACTTCTGCTTCTGAGCCTCGGTCCCGAAAAGATAGAAGGGCGTGGCGCCGAGGGAGACGTGAGCCGCCATCGTTATGGCCGTCGAAGCATCGGCACGCGCGATCTCCATCACGGCCAGCGCGTAGCTCACGGTGTCGGCTCCGGCTCCCCCGTACTCCTCCGGAAACGGCAGCCCCATGAACCCCAGCTCCGCCATCTTCGCAATCAACTCGTACGGAAAACGCTCGTTGCGATCCATCTCTTCTGCGCGCGGCCGCACCTCGTCGCGCGCGAACTCACGCGCCAGGCTCTGGATCGCCTTCTGCTCGTCGGTTAAATCGAAGTCCATGGCGGAGGTATAGCCCCTACCCTGCGAAAAACTCCTCTCCCAGCGATGATCTCATTGCGCGGCGTTTCGCTCGTCTATCCTAACGGCGTGCGCGCCCTGGACAACGTAAGCCTCGAGATCGGCAAGGGCGACTTCGTCTTCCTCGTCGGTCATTCGGGAACCGGAAAATCGAGTCTCCTACGTTTGCTATACCGGGAGGCTGCTTCGACGGCCGGTGAAATCGTCGTGGACGGCATTCGCGTCGACCGTTTGCGCCGCAACCGGGTTCCGGCGCTGCGCCGCCACCTCGGCGTCGTCTTCCAAGATTTTAAACTACTTACCGACAAGACCGTTTGGGAGAACGTCGCCTTCGCGATGCAAGTAACGGGAGCGCATACCCGCGACGTCATGCGGCAGGTGCCGCGCGTCCTCGATCTCGTCGGCCTCTCGCACAAGAGCCGCATGTATCCCAACGAGCTTTCGGGCGGCGAGCAGCAGCGCGCGGCCATCGCTCGAGCACTGGTCAATAATCCGAAGATCTTACTTTGCGATGAGCCGACGGGGAACTTGGATCCCGTCAATACCACGGAGATCACGGCACTGCTGCAGCGCATCAACCTCAAAGGAACGACCGTCGTCGTTGCGACTCACAATCAGGCCGTCGTCGACCGGATGCGCCGCCGCGTCGTACGCTTAGAAGACGGCCGGATTACTACCGACGAAGAACGAGGTTACTACTATCTTGGACTCGGGCAAGGTCAAGTTCTTTCTGGGTGAGGTGCTGCGCAACTTTTCGCGCAACACAGGCATGCAGGTTACCGCCATCGGCACCGTCGCCATTACCATCGTCTTACTCGGACTCTTTCTCTTCGTGCGAGCGGCGCTTGCGGACGCCGGCAACCGGCTGCTCGATCAGATCGAAATTTCGGCCTATCTACAATCGGATGCAACGGCGGGGCAAGCCACGGCGATCGGGCATTTTCTCACCCAAGACCCACGAATCGCGTCGGCCCAGTTCGTGCCGAAGAAGCAAGGTTTGGCCGAGCTTCGGTCGCGCACCCGCGGCTCGATCGACACGGCGCTGCTGACCGAGAATCCACTGCCAGACAAGTTTCGAATCAAAGTACGCGATCCCGAGCAAGTCGAGCCGGTTGCGGCGACGGTCCGCCGATTGGCGGGCGTCGATAATGTGGTCTACGGACAGAAGATCGTCCAGCGATTGCTCGCGCTCGGAACCGTGCTTCGTAAAGTCGGCATCGGGCTTATTTTGGCTTTCGTCGGCGTTGCCGGCATCATCATCTCCAATACCATTCGACTGACGGTCTTCGCGCGACGCCGGGAGATCGCCATCATGCAGCTCGTCGGGGCTACGAATACCTACATCCGCCTCCCATTCATCTGCGAAGGCTTGCTCGATGGCATCATTGGCGCACTCGTGGCCTTGGGTTTGCTGGCAATCGCGCGTGCCGCGCTCTGGCCGCGGCTGCTCGAAGCGCTGCCGTGGGTTCAGCTCACGGCGATGCCGGTCGACGCCCGCATTCTGGCCGCGCAACTTATCCTAACCGGGGCCGCCATCGGCGTCCTCGCATCCTGGATCTCCGTGGGACGCTTCCTACGGACGTGAAGCGCCTCACGCTTCATCGGATGCTTTGCCTAGCTCTCACCGCCGCGCTGCTGCCGGCCAGCGCGGCGGCGAGCGGGCCGACGCTCGAGCAGCGCATCGCTGCCGAGAAGGCCAAAGCGCAAGTGATACAAATGCGTCTTCACGCCAAACGCGCCGAGCTTGGCGAGGCGACGCTGCACTACAACGATCTGCAACATCAACTCAACCAAACCAACGCCGCGATCGACGAGGTCAACGGACGGATCGATTCCCTTGCGGCCCAGCAAGAGTCCACGCAGCGCCGCATCGCCTGGAATGCGATTCAGCTCGAGGCTGCTCAGCGGTCCTTGCGTCTGCACGACGATTTGCTCAAGCGCCGGCTGGTCGATATCTATGAATACGGCGACCTCAGCTACGTCGACGCGCTGATTGCGGCGCGTTCGTTCAGCGAGTTCGTCGAGCGTTGGGAGGATCTGCGCCTGCTCATCGCCGCGAATCAGCGCGCCGTGCGCGCGCGCAAGGCGGCCGAAGCTCGCGTAGCGGCGGTTGAAGCCGACCTCGAGACAACGCGCTTGCAACTGCAGCAAGAAGAGCAGGCGCAAGACGAAGCCCGAAGTCAACTTGGATCGCTCGCCGACGAGCGCCGCAACCTCGTAACGCTCGCCGGAATCCACCGCCGCAGTGTCGCCACCGAGGTTGCCGAGATGGAAGATCTTTCGGCGGCCGAGGAGGCGTCGCTCGAGAGGCTCATCCTGGAGCGCGAGCGCGAACTCGAATCGGCGCAGCGCGCGGCCGGAATAGCCGGCGGCGCGGACCGTTCGGGCGCCTCCGGCATGTTTTCGTGGCCGGTCACCGGGACGATCACATCGCCGTTCGGCTGGCGTTCCAATCCCTTCGGCGGCGCGCCGGAGTTCCATCAAGGCCTCGACATCGCGGCACCGTCGGGAACGACCGTGACCGCCGCGGCCGGCGGCACCGTCATTATGGCGCAGTGGTACGGCGGCTATGGAAACTACATCCTGATCGATCACGGCGGGGGCTATTCAACCGGCTACGGACATCTCTCGGCCATCTACATCACGACCGGGCAGTCGGTCCAGCGCGGGCAGGCCATCGGCGCCGTCGGCTCAACGGGGCAATCGACCGGCCCCCATCTCCACTTCGAAGTTCGAATTGCGGGGAAACCGGTTGACCCGGCACCCCGGCTCCATTAAGACTAAGCGAGTATTCTACGTAAAAAGGAAACTTGCGGGCCTTCGAGCCGGGTATTGATAAGGGGACTATGAGCCTTTCCATCCGCCTTCTGCTGACAGCACTCATCGCGCTCGCCTTGGTGGCGGCAACCGCACTTTACGTCGGATACCGTACCGGCACGATTGCCGGGCAGCCGGTGCTTGAAGTCGCGACGACCGGCGATCTACGCGATCTTCTTCCGACCCACGATTCGCCGGGATCGGCCATCGCCGATCTGACGCTGCGGCGACTCGAGATCGAGTATTACAAGCCGATTGCGCCGGAGACTCCGCTCAACGGCGAGCGCGATGCGTTGCGGAATCTCTTGCATTCCAAGAAGATCGGCGATGCATCGCTCCCCGTGCAAGCGGCGAATGGAGACGACATCGCCGACGGCGCGCACGCCGCCGCTCTCCTCGCCTACGCCCAGCAGCACTACGGCACCGCCTTGGGGACGAGCGGCAACGACGATCTTACCAACGCCGCGCTTCGCGGAATCATGACCTCCGTCCACGATCCATATACGGTCTATCTCTCGCCCCAAGAGATCCAGGGACTCAACGAGTCGCTATCGGGCGGAAACTTCGGCGGCATCGGCGTCTACATCTATCAGCTCAAGGACGGTCGCATCATCGTTGCGCCGATCGAGCACATGCCCGCGGCGAAGGTAGGAATGAAGCCGGGCGAGATTGTCGACACCGTCGACGGCAAGCCGGTTCGCGGTCTTCCGATCGACCACGTTGAGACGATGATTCGCGGCGAAGCCGGAACGGTCGTGCACTTGAGAGCGCACCCGTATCAGACTCCGTCGGCCGAGCGAACCTATTCCATCGTTCGCGAGATCATCCACGTCCCAACCGTCCGCGCGAAGATGGAAGGAGACATCGACTACATCCGGCTCTCCGATTTTGGGAATACTTCGGGCGATGAAATGCGCAAGGCGCTGCTCGATGGCAAGGCCAAAGGCGCTCGCGGATACATCTTGGATTTCCGCGATAACGGCGGCGGCTTGCTCGATGCGGCGGTCGCAATCTCGAGCCTCTTCATTCCGCAAGGGACGATCGTCTCGACGATTCGGCGCGACGGTGGGCGCACCACCGACGAGGCGCTCGGGGACGCCATCGGCGGACTTCGTCCGCTCGTCGTGCTGGTCAACAAGTACACCGCCAGCGCCTCCGAGATCACAGCGGGCGCCCTCGAGGATTACCACCTTGCCACCCTCGTGGGAACCCGCACGTTCGGCAAAGGCGTCGTGCAGACTATCTTCCCGCTTCCCGAGCAAGGAGGCGCGCTGAAGATCACGACGGCGCGGTATCTCACGCCGGCCGGGCGCGACATCCAACACCATGGAATCGAGCCGAACATCATCGTCAACCAAGAACCCAACCCGTCCCTCGTCGACACGCCCGCCGACAAACAACTCGCGGCCGCTAAGGCACGCTTACGCCAACTCCTACGTTAATTATGGTGATCATGAAACGCACGCTCGTCCTTGTACTCTTTGCGGCACTCGCGGTAAGCTCCGCACGCCTCCTGCCGGCCTCCGCCGCTGCGCCGCGACTCTCGGCTGCCGATGCCGGGGAAGTTTCGACCAGCTACACCTATTTGACGGAGAACTTCTACAAGAAGGTCGACCCGCAAGTCGTTCTCGACTCCGTTCGGTTCACGTTGCTTTCGGCGATGCGAACCGCCGGCGTGAAACACGCAGCGCTGCCGGCGATGCACGCGACTACTGCTCCCGGTACCAACGTTCGCGAGATCGATCGCGAGATCGCCGACGCCGCCGGAGAGTCCTCGTCCAAGTTTACCGTGCACGATCTCAGCTACATCGCCTTGGACGGCATGATGCGCTCGGTCAACGACCGCTACACGGTCTTCCTTTCGCCCAAGGATTTCGCCGGCCTCAATCAAGGGCTCGATGGCGGCGATTTTGGGGGGACGGGAATCGTCATTCAGATCGACGATAAGACGAAATACATCTCCGTCGAGAACGTCGTGCCCGACGCGCCCGCGGATAAGGCGGGCATCCAGCAGGATGACCTGATCACGGCCATCGACGGTACCTCCACCAAAGGCATGAGCCTCCCGGCTGCGAGTAGCAAGCTTCGCGGGAAGGAAGGCACGCACGTTACGCTGACCGTCTCGCGCGACGGCGCCGGCTTAGCAAGTCCGGTCATGATTACTCGTGCCAAGATTCATCAGCTTAGCGTCTACGAAAAGATGCTGCCCGGCAAAATCGGCTACGTCGCTCTGACGGTCTTCGGCCGCGACACCGGCGACGAGCTCAACACCGCGCTCGATCGTTTGCAACGCGATGGAGCGCGAGCTTTGGTGCTCGATCTGCGCGACAACGGCGGCGGATATTTGGAAGCGGCGGTCGCCGTGAGCTCCAAGTTCATCCCCAGCGGACCGATCGTATCGGTCGAATCGCGGGCCTCGAACATTACCACGCTCGAAGCCGACGACACCGCGATCCCTCCGATTCCCTTGGCGGTCTTGGTCAACGGCTACACAGCCTCCGCCTCGGAGATCACCTCGGGTGCGATTCAAGATAGCAGCGTCGGCACGATCATCGGCACGAAGACGTTTGGTAAAGGCGTCGTGCAAACGATTTATCCGCTGCCCGACGGAAGCGCAATCAAGGTCACGACGGCGCGCTATCTCACGCCGCGCAATCGCGACATCAATCATCTCGGAATCACGCCGGACATCGTCGTCATCGAAAACAAGCACGCGCAGTTCGGCGCTCCCGCTAAGGACGATCAGCTTACGCGCGCGATCGAATACTTGAACGCCCAACTCGCTCGCCAAAGCGCCGAAAACGGCGTCTAGGTCTTATAGCGAGAAGATAAAAAGCGTCGGCTTGCCAGTTACTTTCCAGGCGACGAACGACGTATTGCCGGCCGCAACCGCCACGTATTGCGTTCGGCCCGCTCGATAGGTAATAATGCCGCCCGCCATCGCGCTCTTGGTGTCGTACCGGTAGAGAGTCTTTCCATTTGTCGCGTCGAGCGCAAAAAGATTGCCGTTGAGATCGCCGGTGAACACGAGGCCCCCAGCGGTCGGAGTGACCGCCGCGACCATTGGGGTCACCATCCTGAGGTGCCACCGTGTGTTGCCTGTTGCCGGATCGATCGCGGTGGTCCAGCCATACGCCTTCGTCATCGGGTCAGGTATGGGTATGCCGCCGCCAAAGCCTGCAGCCCCCGATTCGACTTTCGTCGTCGCCGTGATGTTCGTGATGTTGGCGAGCTCCGTAAGCTTGACGGTCACGCACCAGTCTACCGAGTTCACATAGAGAAGATGCGTCGCCGGATACCAAGCCGCGCCATTCCACTCCGAGCCGCCCGTCACGCCGGGGCAATAGTGCGTTCCGGCCCGGGTCATCGGAGCATCGGCATTTGCGATCGTTGTGGTCGCGGTCTTCGTTAGCAGTTTGCCGTTTGCGAGATCGACAAGATGCACCAGACCGTCCTTGCTAGTCGCGGCAAGAACTTCCCTACCATTGGCCATATCGAATTGCGCGCTTCCGGTTGCATCCCAATCGTGATCGTCGTTTGGCTCCGTTTGATACCACCAGCGTAGCTTTCCGGAACTCGCGTCAAGCGCAACGATGCCCGTAGTAAACAGATTCGCGCCGGGTCGTACCGTATTATTGAAGTCCGGACCAGGATTACCGACCGGAGCAAAGATGGTGCCCGTCTTCGGGTCGAGCGTAAAGTAGGTCCAGACGCCTCCGCCACCATGCGACGCTGTTGCGGACCTCTTCCAGGTCTTCGCGCCGGTCTCGCTTTCCATGGGGACCGTGGAGAAGGACCAGACCTTCGTTCCATCCGTGACGCGATACGCCGCAACCTCGCCCCTCACGCCGACGTCACCGCCGGCAACGCCCATGAACACGAGATCGTTCCAAATGAGCGGCGCTGCCATGGCGGATGCGCCGGTACTCGAATCCATTATCTTGCGATCCCAGAGCAAGTCGCCGGTTTTCATGTCGAGCGCGATCAGGTGCCCGTCGGTAGTTCCGCGGATTACACGTCCGCCGCCGATGGCTACCCCCTTGTTGTTAGCTCCAGCCGTGATGCCCGTGGGATCGTATTGATAATTCCAAATCTTCGCGCAAGTTCGACCATCGATCGCGAACGTACCGTTCGTCGTCGTGACGTAAAGCGTTCCGTTATATGCAACCGGGCTGGCTTCGAACGAGCCTTCCGGCGAAAGTTCCACCGAACAGATGGGCTTGATGCGCGAAACATTCGCGGTCGTGATATCCGAAAGCGCCGAATAGCGTGCGCCGCGATAACCTTTTCCGTAGGTAAGCCAGTTGCCGGCGTCTGCGTCGGCATTATCGAGCTCCTGCTGCGAAGGCAGGTCCGAAGACGGCTGCTTGACGATCATTCGGATGGGTTTGGAGTTGGCGACCGTCTGCGCCGTGGTTGGTGCGCCGGGCGCCGACGCTGGAATGATGCGCGTGATATCGTAGTGCCCGATGATCGGCGACGGTCCCGCGGGGAAGCCGTTTCGCTGCAGGATGAAGGCGACGAGCGCGAGCGACTGCCCGCTTGACAACGTCGACGGTGCGGTCAGCGGCATATCTGTGTGGATCGTCGACCACAGCGCGCTCAACGGCTTTCCGCGATACCGCAGGAAGAACTGATTTCCAACGAGCGACGGCCCCGCACCACCTTGAAGATTCGCGCTGTGGCAAACAGCGCATTTTTGCTTGAAGAGCGTTGCGCCTTGCGCGGCCTGTTCGGCGGAGTACCATCCTTCGCTGCCAGTCGAACCAGCAATCGATGATTTAGCAGTCGTAGCGCCCGTCGATGCGGTCGCCGTTTGCGATTGAGAGCTGCTGTTACACCCAACCAGTGCAAACGAGGCCGCCAGAGTTAGAATAACAATACCCGGAAGTCGTCTCACGGTTCCCTCGCAATCATCGCTAGGGCAACGCTCGTTTCGTACCGAGGTAGCAAGCGCCTTCCAATACCGCTTATTCCCCGCGACGCGCGTTCGCTAGTCTAGCTAGACCTTTTCTTTGCGGGCGCGCTGCGTTTGCGGGCCGGTTTTTTCACTGCGCCGTCGACTGCCGGCGCGACGCTGCGCGAGCGCTTCGGCTTCGCAACGACCACCACCGGTTCGGGCTCGGGCGTTGCCGTTGCAGCCTTCTTTCGAGGCCGTCGCGTTGATTTTTCCGCGGGCGCGGCAAGAGCGAGCGCGCTCACCGGTGTTTCGAGTTCTGCGGTGATGCCCCGCGCGGGCGTTCGCCGGCGGGCCGGTTTCGTGCGCTTGGGCTTCTCCTCCGGCGCCGACAGGCTTGGCGGAGGTGCTTCCAAAGCGGGTGGCGACGCTTGCCTTCGAGTTGCAATCGCTCGAGAAGGCTCCGGCGGCGCGGTTGCGCCGGTCGGCTGCGCGGCTCCGTCGGCGCTCACTTCGAAGATTTGACGATCCACAATCGGCCCAGTCGTCTGGCCAAGGCCTCCGCGGCCGCCACGCCCGCGGCGGCGGCGCCGGCGCCGGCGATGCTGCGTCGAACCGTCGGTCGGAACGGCGGGGGTCGCCTCGGCCGGCGGCGGCGTCGGGGCGCTGCTCACTACTGCCTTGGCCTCTTCCCGGCCGCGTCCGCCGCGACGCCGGCGCCGGCGGCGCTTCCCGCGCCCATCGCCGTCGACGGCCGCACGTTGCACTGCTCCCTCGGCGATGATGATCGCGTCGGGTTGTGCCTCACCCCTGCGCTCTGCGCTTAGCGCCTTGTCTTGCGCCTCTTCCTCTTCGGTGAGGGAGGTAATGCCGATCGGCGGACGCGCAGCGGATTGACGCGCGGCATCCTCTGCAAGTTCGCGCAGCTGGCGGGTCTGCTCGGCCGCTGAAACCTCGGCACGCCGCGCCGGGCGTTTGCGGCGAGGCTTCGCCTCGGCGGTAACCGTCTCGGCGAGAATGTAATCGCGTTCGTCGTCGACGTCGAGGATCCGAATCCGCACGAAGTTGCCGGCATTGTTGGCAGAGTTTTCCACTTCGGCGACTCGTCCGTCAACGATCGCGGCGGCCGACGTCGGATTGGGCAGCCGGCCGGGCAACAACTCGACCTCGTGCTCGTCGCCAACGCGAAGCGCGCGCTCCTTGTCCTGCTTGAAGGCCGCGACCGTTTCGATCCGCGCCTTTTCCGGATGAATCATCGGATCGACGCGCACGAAGATCGGCCGCGCGATCGACTTTGCGAGTTCCTTGCACTCTTCGTCGTACCAAAAGTCCATCTGAACGGCGACCGTCGGCGCCACGTGAACGATCACATCGCCGGTGACGCCGTTGCGCGCCTCACCGCGAATGCGGCGAAAGGTTTCGATCGCGACCGACTGAGACGACATGACGCTGCCCATTCCAATGCAGGTCGGGCACGCGCCACGCAGTTGGGCGCCGAGGTCCTTGCCGATCCGCTTGCGCGTAAACTCCAGCAATCCCAGGTTTGAAAACGACTGAATCGTCGCGCGCGTGCGGTCGCGGCTCAGACTCTCTTCCATCGTTCCGATCACCTTCTCGCGCGACGCCTCCGATGACATGTCGATGAAGTCCACCACGATGATGCCGCCGATGTCTCGCAAGCGCACCTGACGAGCGATCTCCTCAGCTGCTTCGATGTTCGTCTTGAGGATCGTATCCTCGAGATTACGGCCGCCCGTAAACTTACCGGAGTTCACGTCGATGACGGTAAGCGCTTCCGTCGACTCGATGACGATCGAAGCGCCGGAGGGCAGGTTGATCTTCGGCTTCATGAGCTTCTGCAGCTCGGCATCGATCTTATAATCGTCGAAGAGCGTGCGGCCCGAGTTGTAATACTCGATGCGATCGATATACTGCGGACCCAGCAGCTGCAGAAAATCTCGAACCTTGCGAAACTCCTCCTCGTCGTCGATCAAAACTCGCTCGACGTCCGCGGTGATAAAGTCGCGCGCCGCCTTATAGATCAGGTTCATGTCTTTATGAAGCAGCGACGGCGATTGCGCCCGTTTGAAACGTTCGAGGATGCCGTGCCACATTCGTATCAGCACGCCCAGGTCGGCGATCAGCTCGGCTTCGCTGACGCCCGCGGCGGCAGTGCGCACGACGGTCGCCATCCCTTCGGGGCGAATCCGCTTCATCACGCTCTTGAGGCGATTGCGCTCGTCGGCCGACTCGACCTTGCGCGAAACCCCGGAATACTTTCCAGTCGGCATCAGGATCAGATAGCGGCCGGGCAGCGAGATGTTCGTCGAGATCCGCGCGCCCTTGAGGCCGCGCGGCTCCTTGACGATCTGCACGAGGACGTCGTCGCCTCGTTTGACCTTCTCACTAATCGTGAAGCCGCCGTGCCCTTGGGTGATTTCGACATCACCGATGTTCAGCGGCTGTTTGTTGATGTCGTCGACGTACAGAAAGGCGTTTCGCCCCAGTCCGATGTCGACGAACGCCGCCCCCATGCCGGGCAGCACGTTCTGCACTTTACCTTTATAAATCGAGCCGATGACCTTCTCTTCACGCTCAATGTAGAGCTCCGCTAAGTCACCGTCCTCGAGAATGGCGACCCGATTTTCCCACGGGTCGCTCGAGATCAATATCTCGCTCGACAAATTATCCTCAATTGTAGAGCTCGCATCTCGCCGCGCCTACCGTTGCCGGTGCGCCGTGCGGGCGGCGCTCTGCGCCGCACTGGTTTGAGCCCTTAAAAAAATCTTTGTTAGTAATAGACCTCTGCCGGCGGCCTTTCGTTGCAACACGCAGCCTGCCGACCTGACTGCTTCCTCTGTTCCTCCCCCTGGGAAAATGGACCTTCCGGCTCTATTCGCTATCGGGGATACGGCGGTCGAGCGGCTGTTTTTCGAAGTCGCGCGCGTTCATCGCCGTTGGAATCGGGACGAACGTGCGCGGAGCCTGCAAGAAATCGAAGCAGTCGGCCTCAGGGGAGGTCGCGCGCGCGTCGGATGCCGAGAGAGTGGCCAGGCCGAAGCGATCCTCGACGAAGCGCAGAAGGCTCCCGTGTTCGTAGTCGACGTGTGAAACGTAGCCTAGCTTTGCGTACGGCGAAACGATCAGGAGCGGCACCCGGTACCCCAGCCCGTCGTAATCCAACATTTTGGGCGGAACGTGATCGTACCAGCCGCCGGGATCGTCCCAAAAGATGAAGATCGCCGTCGATTTCCAGTACGGCGACTCTCCGATGGCGTTGACCAGCGAGGCGACCCACTTCGGACCCGTATCCGAGTTGCATCCGGCGTGATCCGAGTTCGCGCAGGTCGGCGTAATCCAGGTAACCGCGGCCAGTCCTTCCTTCTTGAGATCGGCGAAGAACCGCGTCTGCGGGCTGATCACGTCCTTCTTCCAGTAGCGACTGTAGCGGATGTGCTGCACCGCTTGAAAGGCGTTCCAAAAATTGCCGTCCGCATTGAGAGCCGAGGTGTAATATTTCCATGGAAGCTTCGCGGCGTTCAACTCGTCGGCGAGCGTCTCGTAGTTGAAACAAGGGGGAATGAACGCGCCGATCGTGCGCTGCTGCGTGAGCGTGGAGATCAAATCGTTTGGACCGCCGCCGCAGCCCCACGTCGCCTGCGGAATGTTCACCGACGTGCCGGCTTGCGCCGCGATGATGTATTGATGCGAGACGAAACTGCTTATGTCGACGTTTGAGACGAACATGTGGTCGGCCAAGACGTACTGCGCCGCCATGTCAAAATACGGCTTGATCTCATGCTGTGGCACGTAGCTGTATTGGGGATGCCGGATCGGGCAGCCGGGCTCTCCCGGGCCGCCGCAGCCGACGCCTTCTTGGTCGAAGCCGTTCATCCGGCAGTTGGTTCCCGGATAGGCTCCGGTGCCGTTGCAGCTTGTGATGAACGCGTTAAAGCTGTGCTCGAGATCCCAGCTCGTCTTGAGGCTTATGGGCTTCAGTACAATTTTGTTCCCGTGGATGCCGTAACCGTACGGCCGCGTGTCGGCGCCGGGCGCGCCCTGAAAAAGATTGTCGAAACTGCGGTTCTCTTGAACGATGATGACGACGTGGTCGATGACGCCTTTCGCGGGACCGGTGGGAAATACGGGCGAAGAGCCCCCGCCGCACGCCGATAGCATCGCCGCGCATGCCGCAAAGGCCAGCACGCGTCCCGTGCGTCCTTCCAATCGCTTCACGCGTTGCCCAAAACGTTGCGATCCCGTTGCGAAAAGATGTTCAAGAGGATTCCGAGGGCAGCGAAATCCGTAAGCATCGCCGACCCGCCGTACGATAAGAACGGTAGCGGGATTCCGGTAATCGGCATGACTCCGACCGTCATGCCGACGTTGACGAGAACGTGGAAAAAGAGCATGCCTACCAAGCCTCCGGCAAGTAAAAAGCCGAAGCGGTCGCGAGCGACGAGCATCGTGCGGACGCCCGCGTAAAGGACGGCGGCGTAGAGCCCCAACGCCATCATCGCGCCGGCGAATCCCCACTCTTCTGCAAGCACGGTGAAGATAAAATCTCGCGAATGTTCGGGAACGAAGTTCAACTGCGTTTGCGTCCCGTGGTAGAGGCCTCGCCCGAACCATTCGCCGTTTCCGACGGCGATTTTTGACTGCGCGAGATTGTAGCCGGAGCCTTCGGGATCGGCCTTTGGGTTCAGGAAGACGAAGAGCCGTGCGCGCTGGAAGGGTTTGAGAACCGCGCTGGTGCCGATGGCGGCCGCGCCGACGACGAGCATTGCGAGTGCGTAGATGGCAAAGTCGCCGAGTTTTGGCAGGGCGAGAAAGAGTTCCACCGTGAGTACCGCCACCAACACCAACGAGGTGCCAAGGTCCGGCTGCTTGAGAATGAGGAGCGCGGGCAGCGCGACGGTCGCCAGCGGCATCCAGAGGTCTTGCAAATTCTCATACCGGCCGCGGCAGAGCACTGCGGCCAGCGCGATTGCGACCGCAAGCTTTGCAGGCTCGGATGGTTGGAAGGTTCCCAGCGGTCCCAGCGAGATCCAGCGCTGCGCGCCCATCGCGCTGTGGCCACCGCGCAAGATGAAGAGCAAAAGTAACAGGTCGAGCACGTAGAGCGCCGGAGCCCAGCGTTGCCAGTTTCGGTAATCGACAAATGAGAGGCCGAACATCAGCGTCACGCCGAGCACGAGGTAAAGGATCTGCTTCTTGAACTCGCTGCCGGCGTCGCCGGCATGCAACCCGGCCGAGCGAATGCAGACCAACCCGATCAACGCGATGAGGATGCCGGCAATAGCCAGCGTCCAGTTGAAGTTTCGAACGTAGCGCCGCGCCCCGCCGCTACTTGCAAGCACCGCCATGGAAACTCAAAGCTTCCTTGGCGGTAAGGTAAATCTTTTAGTTAGCGGCGGCGGAGGCTGGGGTGGCGGCGGAGGCTGTGGCGGCGTTCGTGCCGGCCGCCTTTTTCGCCGCGCGCTTGCGGCGCTTGCGCACCCGCGGCGACGCGCCATTTGGCGGGGCGCCATTGGCTGCGGTAGGCGGTTGTACGCTCTCCACGGGCACGAGCGTGAGGCTGGCGCTCGGGCGGTTGACGGAAAGAATCGGGATGTTTGCCAGCATCGCCAGCGCGCTGTCTTGCCGTTCGAAGTTGACCTCGATCTTGTCGCGATCAACTTCGACGTAGCGCGAGATCACGTCCACCAGATCTCGCTTCATTGCTTCGATCAACTCCGGGGCCAGCTCGAGATGATCGGTCATTAAGACCAGCCTCAGACGTTCCTTGGCGGTAGTGCTCGAGCCGGACTGTCCGAAGAGCCTCTTTAGGAATTCGATCACGCGCGTCTCCCTCCAAGGAGCGAACCGACGCGTTCCAAGATCGTCACCTTGGCGAGAGGCGGCATCGGCGCCGGCACGTCTTCTCCGGCAACGCGTGCGGCGATCGCGTGGTAGGCGGCTCCGGTCGGCGTATCTTTACGCAAGGCAAGTGGTTCGCCACGGTTCGTCGTTACGATGATCTCGGGCTCGTCGGCGATCACGCCAAGCAGTGGGAGGCGCAGAATGGCATTGACGTCCTCGACGGAAAGCATCTTACCTTTCTTCACGAGGTTGGGACGTAACCGGTTGATGACGAGTTGCGGCCGAAAGCGATTGCCCAGCAAACCCACGACGCGATCGACGTCGCGCACGGCTGCCACTTCGGGCGTGCAGATGACGATGGCCTCGTCGGCGCCGGCAACCGCGTTGCGAAACCCGAGCTCGATGCCGGCGGGACAGTCGATCAGCACGTAATCGAAGCGTTCGCGCAAGCTCGAAATCAGCGCTTTCATCTTCGCCGTTTCCACGTCGTCCTTCTCGCGCGACTGCGCCGCGGCGAGCAGGAAGAGCGACTCGCTGTGCTTCCCGGGCACCAACGCCTCGTCGAGCGAGACGCGCTCTTCAAGAACGTCGAGCAGGTGATGCTTGACTCGGCTTTCCAGACCTAAGACGATATCCAAGTTGCGAAGGCCGACGTCGGCATCGACCAACACCACTCGCGCTCCGCGGTTGGCAAGGGCCGTCCCAAGATTTGCGGTCGTCGTCGTCTTCCCAACGCCGCCTTTACCCGACGTTAGAACGATCGCGCGTCCCAATCGGGCAGCCGGAGCGCTGGATTGGACCTCTTCTTGCACGGTCTGCGTTTGATGCACGCGCTACCCCGCTTTCAACGCGTCGATGAGACGCCCGAAGAAACTTTGGCCGTCGAAGTTTGTGAATGGCACGATTTCGCCTTCTAAGCGGCGAGCGATTTTGTCGTAGATCCCTCCCAGGCGATTGGAGTCGTTTAATACGATCGGCTCGCCGCGATTGGTGGTGTCGATGACCTCTTCGTCATCCGGCACGACGCCCAAGAGCTCGACTGCCAGCACTTCGCACACGTCCTCTACCGAGAGCATGTCGCCGCTGCGTACCATTTCCGGCCGCAGCCGATTGACGATCAAACGAATCGGTTTGCCCTCCGCGGCGATCTTGCCGACGACGCGATCGGCGTCTCGAATCGCACTAACTTCCGGAGTCGTGACAACGATGGCCTCGCTCGCTCCCGCGACGGCGTTCCGAAAGCCGGTTTCGATGCCCGCCGGGCAGTCGATCAGCACGTAATCGGCCTGTTCGGCGGCCAGCTCGACGATCGCGCTGAACTGCGCGGCAGAGATCGCGTCCTTCTCCCGTGTCTGCGCGGCGGGTAGGATCGACAGCGATTCAAAGCGCTTGTCCTTGATCAGGGCCTGGCGGAGCTGACAGCGCCCTTCGGCCACTTCGATCAAATCGAAGACGATGCGCTTTTCCAACCCGAGGACCAAATCCAAGTTACGCAACCCGATGTCGGCGTCGATTAAGATGACGCGATGGCCGCGCTTCGCGAGCGTGGCTCCGAGATTTGCCGTGGTCGTCGTCTTGCCGACGCCGCCCTTGCCGGAGGTCAGCACGATTTTACGCGTTTTCACGTCGAGGCGACTCCCGAGTCCTCAAGCTCGCCGAGACGATCCATCGTGAGGACGACGATACGCCCGTCGCGAGCGACCGCGGCTTCGGGCAACAGCACCGAACGCCGTTTCGGCTCAGCATCGGCGGCGATCGAGGTCGCGATGCGAAGCTGCGTCGGCGCCAGGTCGAGTGCGAAAATCCGCGCGCTAGTGTCCCCTTGCGCGCCCGCGTGCGCGATGCCCCCGAGCCGTCCGAACACGAGGATGTCGCCCGTCGCGATAAGCTCGGCGCCGGGATTTACGTCGCCGACGACAACGATGTTGCCGGTATGGTGGAGCACCTGACCGCCTCGCAAGGTGGCAGCGTGGTAGAGCGTGGTCGGCCCCGCCTCGACCGCACGGAGTAGCGTCGCGGAACGCGCCGGCGGTTCGGGCGCCAGGCGGGGGACGCTTGCCTCGCCGCGCCGCCGGCGCTGCGCGATGTCGTTGCGCGCGCCCTCGAAGTCGGCGACGAGGGAGCGCGCCGCATCTGAGAGCGCCACGTCCTCGCGAGGCCGCATGGCGCGGCGCCGCTCGCGTTCCGCGCGCGGCGATTCGAACGTCAGCCCTTCTCGTTGGGCCAAGCTTTCGAGGCGGTCGTCGAATCCCGCGACACCGCGCAGCGCAATGCCCGCGACATCGAGGATGCCCCGGAGCCGCTGAAGATCATCCGACGAGGGCGACTCCGCGCCGAAGTTTACGACGGCGCTGGCGCCGCGATAGAAGCTAGGCTGCTCGGTAAGCCGAGCCTGCAAATCCGCAAACCGTTCGGCCAGGTCGTGGGGCGACAACGTCACTTCGAGGCCGTCCCGCCTCCCTCGCAAGAGTGTCACGCTACGCTCTCCGAGAAGAATGGGGGGCATACCCTTGTTCGTCCACAAACAACTCGCAAGTTCTTGACGTTGTCCACATATAATACACAGCGACCGGGCGTAACCTCCAAGCAGGCCGTTCGGTGGAGGAAAGTACATCGCATGCTGCGTCGCACCGTTCCCATTTTCGTGATCGTCTCGCTTCTGTGTGCCATATGCCCGGCACCCAGCCGTGCGATGTCGACTCAAGCCGAGATCGCCTTGGGTCAATCGGAGGACCAGCAGATTGTCGCAAGCAGCGTCATCGAGACCGATCCGCTGCTCAACGCGTACGTCCAAGGTGTCGCCGGAAACCTTTGGAATCAGGTCCAGCGCAAAGACGTTCCCTATTCCATCAAGATCATCAAGGACAGCCAGGTCAACTCGTTCGCGACGGTGGGTGGCTTCGTCTACGTCAACGAGGGCCTCATCGACTTCGTTCAATCGGACGACGAGCTTGCCGGCGTAGTCGGCCACGAAACCGGCCACATCGAGCGCCGCCACGTTCTTACCGCCAACTCGAAGGCGGAGATTCTCGACATTTTGTTCGGGATCGCCTCGATCTTTTCGCCAATCCTGTACGAGTTCGGCGGACTCGCCGAAGCGGGACTGATGATGAAGATTTCGCGGGAAGACGAGATCCAGGCCGACCGCTACGGGCTGCTCCTGATGTCGCGCGCCGGCTACGACCCCGAGGCGATGGTAACGATCATGGCGCATCTTGGCGTGCTGCAAGACGAACACGACGATGCCGTCAGTAAATACCTCGAGGATCACCCCGATCCGAAGGCGCGCGTGGCGCACTTGATGGGCTATCCCGAACTCGATCCCACGGAAGTCACGCCCGCACAGCAACTCGTGCAGGCGTCGAGCGACGAAGAGCGCGCTCGCTACGATTTTGCACGCTTGCGGCTCGATCAAGTTCTCGCGAAGGATCCGCAAAGCTCCGAAGCGTTGCTCGAACTCGGACAATCGGAACTTGCGCTCGGCCTGCCCAACAAGAGCGAGCAAACGTTGGCGGAGGCCGCGCAGCTGGGATCGCCGTTGACGCGCGCAACCGCAAATCAGCGGATCGCTGCTTTGCGAGCGATGGAAGTGAAGCAAGTGACGCTTACGAAGCCAAACTTGCCAAAGCTGCAGAGCATGGTGCAGGCGGCACAGGCCGCTCAACTTGCCGACGCGACCCAAATCTCCGACCGCGCGGCGGAAGGCAAAGGTCAAGTCAAGTCGGTCCAGAGCCGGCTCGAGACGCTGCAATACGAAATCCCCGACTTCAGCCGGATCAACATTCACCGTGGCTCGCGCGTCGAAGCCGTGGTCAAGAACATAACCTCGATCGCTCGATCGATTAACAGCACACTGGAGGACGCCGGAAGCGACCAGAGCCCGATCGGCGGCATCGGCTCGCTCGAAAAGAATAAAGAGAGCGGCTTGCTCAAAGAGAGCGCCGACATCTACACGGAGATGCTTGAGCCCCTGTCGATGAATCCGGTTCCGGCCGAGTCCGTCGCGATTCTGCCCTCGTATCCGTCCATGATGAACGAGCTGACGCTGGCCGACGGCGACATGCTGCGCTCGGTTGACGCCGCGCGCGCCTCCCTAACGATGCTCGACCAGTCCCTGGGAGATCTCGACGAGTTTCTCAAAGAGCTCGACCGGGCGCAGATCAGTTTCAATGGCGATATCAGCCCGACTGAGTACGCCACATTGGCGCCGTCGATGCGTAAGAACGTCGATGAGTTCAATGCGGCCGCAACCGCGGCTTCGCAGGGCTTGCAGCTCTTCAATCTCGCGCGCTCGCGCCAGCTCTCTACGCGCATCACGCTGTTGGGCCTGGGCACCTCGCCGCAGCTCTATTCGACGCTTCAATATGCGCTGCAACAACGTTTCGGTTCGAGCGGTATCGATTACCGGACCATGCTGCGTGACGATCTGACGCCCGGCGACGTCGCGGCCGCCACGATCATAGCCGCGGACATCAAGAGTACGCCCGAGAGCGTCATTGCGGAAGCAAAGTCTTCCAACCAAACGGTCATCGACGTCGCCAACTCGCACAAAATGCACGCATGGCCGCTGGAGATTTTCATGGGCTTAGTCTATCTCGACTACACCGACGATCCGGCCAAGGAGCTACGCAAAGCTGACGGAACCCTGGCGATCGATCTCGACAAGTTAGGACTGTAGGAACGATCACGATGGCCGCCGCAACCGACGCCCGCAGCCTTTTTGCGATCGTTCGCAAGGGCATCGACGTGCGTACCGTCCACGCCCATGTGCGCAAACCTTTTCGCTTCCTGCTCTGCGGCGATCCCTCGCTGATCGCGCAACTGAGATCCCTAATGCTCTCGGGACACGGCGAGATGACGGTACCGCTCGAAGCTGCGGCCTGCTTGGAAACCATTCGCATGGACGCGCCGCTGGTGACGGATCCGCGCGAGGTTCGCGCCGCAATCTTTCTCGGCCGCGGCGGTGATTGCGCGAGCGCCGACTTTTCGTCGCTCGCGGTCTTGCGAGTTCCGATTCTCGCCGTCACGGTCGACCCGCAGGGAGTTCCAGCGGGACCCGCCGGTCCACCCGCACCTGGGACCTGGGCCGAATATGTAGTCCCCTCGCTCGACGCGCCGGGACTGCGCGGACGCTTCTTCACACATCTCGTCGAATGCGCCGGCGGCGTCGAGATCGCCGTCGGCCGGAACTTGCCGGTCTTGCGCGAGACCGTCGCCGCCAAACTCACTCGCGACGCTGCAAACAATGCGCTAAAGGTGGCGCTGGCCAGCGCGGTCGTCGATCACATTCCGCTCGTCGGCTTGGTGCTCGGCGCGTTCGCATCGGCCGGCGACATGGTTGCGATCACCGGCATTCAGGTGATGCTCATGCTCCACATCGAAGCGGCGTACGGGCGCGATCCGGATCTCGGCCGGACGTGGCAGCTCTTGCCGATCATCGGCGGCGGCTTCGGCTGGCGAACGCTGGCGCGCGAACTCGCCGGATTCGTTCCGGTTGCCGGCATCGCGATCAAAGGCGCGATTGCCTATGCGGGCACCATCGTCGTGGGTGAAGGCGTAACGTTCTTTCACGAGCACGGCGATTACATGACCAAAGGGCAGGCCGCCGTGCTCTACGAGCGCACCAAAGCCGACGCACTGCGCGTTGCGCGCGACATCCTCGGCAAACTTCGCAAAAAGCGCTAGAGGCGTTCCAGCAAGGATTCGTTGTCGAGGCCTTGCAGTTCGGGCGGTACGCGTTTACGTACGGGCTCTGCGAGACGCGCCGCGATCGCGTCCCGGCGCGATGCCGGAAACCCATTGCGGCGCTCCAGAAAGCGTGCGACCAAGGCCCGTTCCGCGCCCGAGAGATAGGCCGTCGGCGCATAGGTGGGCTCGCCGGCCAAACCGCCGCCTGCAGTCGCGAGACTCAAGCCCGACTCGAGATCAAAACCTTCGTGCCGAATGCGGACATCGAAATAATAAAGCGCGAGCACGAGGCCGACGAAGGGAACGAGAAGCGTGCGCGTCGCGGCGTCGAGCGCCACGTAGAGGGCGGTCCATCGCGCGAGACCCATGATAGCAAAGACGTCCAGAACGGCCGAACAGCCGAATACCAGCGCGCCCAGAGCCAACGCGCAGATCAGCGACCGGCCAAACTCCGCTCGAGTAAAGATTCGAGTAAAGCTCGCGCGAAGGGCGGCAACGGCTCCGAGAGACTCGATCGTGCTGGCGTAGAAACCGAAGACGCACGGCATCGCGAGCAGCGAAGGCGTCAGCGTCGTCGATAACAAGGCGAGAAGCACCGCAACGGGGGCCAAGAGCGGAAGGGCGGCCGGTGCGAGCAACACCACGAGCGAGACCAAGATCGTCACCACCGCGAACGCCGCTGCGTCGATTGCAATCAAGGCGAGCAGCGTAAGGCCCAGCACCGCAGCGACGCTCGGCCAGCGTCGCAATACTGCCTGCCAGCAGGCTGCGAATTCGATCGGCGAGCCCCGATAGACGGCATCGACCCCTTCGGCAATCGCACTGAGACAGAAGGCCCACGCAAGATACTCGAGGAGCGTCAAAACGATCGACAGCGCCAAAGCGGCGGGCGAGGGAAACGCCGGCGGAACGTGGTGTGCGCCAAGATCGGGGTGCTCGAAGAACCGGATCATGGCGTCGAGCTGAGGCTGCTCGATTCGCGTAACGGGATATTGCAAGAGCGCTAGCGGAACGGCGGTCACCGCAACGATGCCGACGAGCGCGCGAGCGTTCTGGCCATAGAGGGAGACTGCGCGGTCGAATAATTCAACGAGACGGCGCGGCCGAAGCTCCATCGCGCGCGGTTTGCGGCAAGGCGAACGGAAAACCTTCGGGGAAGGCGCGACCATGCTGCTCGGCACGCTTGAAGCGGTCCGCCGCTATCCGATCAAGAGCTTGCGAGGCGTCGCCCTCGATTCGGCGAGAGTGGAAGTTGCCGGAATTCCCGGCGATCGCTCGGGCGCGCTTTTTGCGCGAGAGGGCCCGCGCGAGGGAAAGACCTACCGCGGCAAGGAGCACGACCGTCTTCATCTCCTGCGCGATGCGGCGGCCGCGCAAGCCTCGGCTAAACAGCGCGGGGTTATGGTGGATGTTCGCCGCGGAGAGCACTTTTTCGATTCCGCGCCGATTTCGATACTCGTCGACGAGTGGCTACGAGAGCTCGGTGCGCACGTCGGTTATACGGTAGAGTGGGAACGCTTCCGTCCAAACTTCTTCGTGCGCGCGTGCGAGGGCAGCGCGAACCCCGTACCTTTGGAGCAAACGCTCGTCGACGCACGGCTTGCGATCGGGACCGTGCGCTTGCGCGTTCGTTCGCCTATCGAGCGCTGCGTCACCATAAACTATCATCCCCGCGGTGAGGCTGCCGACCCGCGGATTCTGCAATTCTTAGCCACGCAACGCAACGCGTGTGTGGGAATCTACTGCGACGTCCTCGAGCCCGGCATCGTCCGTGCCGGCGATCCTTTGATTTGTCTTGGAGAAGAGGCGCCGTAACAACGGCGCCTCGGCCCCCCACACCCGGTTCGAAGATCATAGCTCCGCGGTGTACATCGTTCTCTACGTAAAGCTCGTTAGACCATTCGGCACGGCCGATTGGAACAAGCAACTGGGGGCCATAAGTGTGATACACTGCGTATAGGCCCCAACCAAACTCTCGGGCGGGCGGAGCCTAAACGGCTCTCGCTTTTGGATTCGGAGTTTCGCTCAACAGCGGACACTGCGAATCCATTACCTCCCTTCTAGAAGGGCGAGCAGCAGTGGCGGGATTCATGAGCTAGCACTTGAGTCCCGTTTTTCTTTGTCTGCCACAACTGGTGGATGATGCTAGAGCGTCGTGCGGCCTTCTAACGCCTTAGCGATGGTCAGTTCGTCGGCGTAATCGAGTTCGCCGCCGATCGGCAAACCGTAGGCGAGGCGACTCACGATCGAGCCGAGCGGCTGCAACAGACGGGATAAATAGAGTGCCGTTGCTTCCCCTTCGGCGTTTGGATTCGTAGCCAGAATGATCTCGCGAGGTTCCTCGCGTCCCATGCGTTCGACCAGCTCTTTTACTCGCAACTGGGCGGGACCGATGCCGTCCATCGGCGAGATCAAGCCGCCCAGCACGTGATAGCGGCCCTTGAATGCGCCGGTGCGTTCGATCGCGTAGACGTCCTTCGCCTCCGCGACGACGCAAATTATGCGAGCGTCGCGCCGGTCGTCAGTGCAGAACTCGCACGGGTCCTGCTCGGAAAGCGAGTAGCAAATAGAGCAGAAGTGAACCTTGTCCTTAACTGCGAGAATCGCTTCGGCCAGGCTCTGCGCTTCGTTACGAGGACGATTCAAGAGATGAAAGACTAAGCGGGCCGCAGTTTTCGGACCGATCGTCGGCAGTTTGCTAAACTCGTTGATCAGCGCCGCGACCGGACTTGCGACCGTCGTCACATCAATCCGGGGACGCGCATGCCGCCGGTTACCGAAGCCATCCGTTTTGCAGAGGTTTCGCCGGCTTTGGCGAGCGCGTCGTTCACAGCGACCATCACGAGATCCTCGAGCGTCTCGAGATCCTCGGGATCCGCAGCCTCCTTGGCGATCGTAATCCGCTTTACGCGCTGGTCGCAGCTAACGTCCACAGTCACGACGCCGCCGGCGGCGCTGCCGCTGACGATCGTGTTGGCGAGCTCCTCTTGCGCTTTGGTCATCTCGGCCTGCATCTTTTTTACTTGGGCCATCAACTTTGCTTGATTCATCGTATCCGTTCGTTGGCGTAGTCGAAGAGTGCGTCGGGATCGTCGGCCTCGCTCGCCGGCCGGGCCTCGGTGACGCCGACTTGTGCCGGTGATTTCGAACGTCCCGAGTTCGAATCGACCCGCAGGATGACTTTCAAAGGCACTCCGAGCACGTCGGCGATCGCCGCTTCGATGATTTTCGTATGGCCGCGCAACGACTCGGCACTCCAAGTGTCGGGCAGCCTCAGAACGATCGCGTTACTCTCGAGAGCTTCGATTGCCGCGCGGGAGAGCGGGGCGCGCAGCGGTTGCCGCTCGCTTTCGATTTTGGAACGAATGCTTTGCCATGCAGCCTTCACTTTTTGCAGAGAGAGGGGCGACGAGTCGCGTGGTTGCGCGGGCGGCGACGCGTCCCGTGGTCGGGCGGATTCCGCGGGTTTTTCCGCAACCGGCGGGGCCGTGGCCGCAGCCGGCGCGGCCGTGGCCGGCGCCTTCGCCCCTGCAGTGCCCAGGCGTTCTTCCAAGGCTGACAGGCGGGCGCCGAGCGCATCGAGCGTCGGATCTTCGGCCCCCATGATGAAGCGAAGGAGCGCCGTTTCGAGTTCGAGCCGTGCATTGCCGCCCGACCGCCCCAGCGAGAGAGCCTCGCCAAAGGTGCGCAACGCGCGCAACAATACCGCTGGCGACAAGCCCGCCGCCTGGCGTACCGCGCGCTGCGCGTCCTCGGGGGCCAGGTCCGTAGCAAGAAGTGCCGCGTCCACCTTGGCAACGAGCAAGTGGCGAAAGCCGGCAATGAGCGAACGGGTCAGCACGGTGAGATCCGCGCCGGCGTCGCTTGCCTCTTCGACCGCAGCGAGCGCTGCCGTCGCATCGCCGGCCGCGATGGCATCCATGAGCGTCGCGGCGAACTCGCGCCCGGTAGCCCCAAACGCAAGATCCAGCGTCCCGGTCGTCGCCGTCTGCCCCGCGGAGAATGCCGCGAGCTGCTCGAGCATCGTCAGCGCGTCGCGCAGACCGCCGTCGGCACGGTAGGCAATCGCCTTGAGCGCCCCGTCGTCGATGGCGATCTTCTCGCCGCGGGCGACCTCTTTCATCTTGTCGATCATGACTGGAACGGCGATCCGGCGAAATGCGTAGCGCTGGCACCGCGAGAGTATCGTGACCGGGAGCTTCTCCGGCTCGGTCGTCGCGAGGATGAAGACGGCATGCGGCGGGGGCTCCTCGAGCGTTTTGAGGAAGGCGTTGGCGCCCTCTTTGGTGAGCATGTGGGCCTCGTCGACGATGTAAATCTTCATCCGCATCGTCGCCGGGGCAAACTTCACCGCCTCGCGGAGCGCTCGAATTTCATCGATTCCCCGATTGCTCGCCGCATCGATTTCAAGGACGTCAAGCGCCGTGCCGGCAAGGATCGCCCGGCAGTTTTCGCAGGTGTTGTCGGGCACGGCAGTCGGCCCGGCAACGCAGTTGATGCAACGCGCCAGGATCTTGGCGGCCGAGGTTTTCCCCGAGCCGCGAGGCCCCGAAAAGAGGTAAGCGTGAGCGAGCTTGCCACTCTCGATTGCCGAGGTCAGGGTGCGGACGACAGCGTCTTGGCCGACGAGATCGGCAAAGGTTCGGGGGCGCCACGTGCGGTACAGAGACACGACGGTCCACCTTTAGCAGGTCGTTTCGAGGCGCCTGCCGGAGGGTACGGTTGAAACGACTCGCCCCCGGGACCGGTTATGCGAATTGCTTCCCACTAAGCGAACTTACTTTATTTGGGTTCCTTGTTAGAAAGATGCCCATGGATTTGCGTGCTGCGCTCCAAGAGAACTTTGGATTCGACAATTTTTATCCCGGCCAGGAAGACGTGGTGTCGCGCGTCCTTCGAGGCCAGGACACGCTTGCAATTCTCGCGACGGGAGCCGGCAAGAGTCTAACCTACCAGCTGCCGGCACTCTTGCTCGAAGGAACCACGATCGTCGTCAGCCCGTTGATCGCGCTGATGAAGGACCAGCTCGACATGCTGCGCGAGCGGAATATTACCGACGTCGTCGCGCTCAATTCGACCCTCTCGGAGGATCAGGAGCTGCGGGCTCGGGAGCGGATTCGCTCCGGGAAGGTCCGGATCGCCTATACGACGCCCGAAAAGCTCGAAGATCAAAGCTTCCTCGAACTGCTCAAGGGGCTGCGCATTCCGCTCTTTGTCGTCGACGAGGCGCATTGCATCAGCCAGTGGGGACACGATTTCCGGCCGGCCTATCTCGCCTTGGGCTCCGTCATCGCGCGGCTCGGCCATCCGACGGTACTCGCGTTGACCGCGACGGCCACTCCTTCGGTTCGAGAGGACATTCTCCATCAGCTCGGCATCGATCAAGTCAAGCCGATCGTTCGCGGGTTCGATCGGCCAAAGCTGATCTACGAGGCGCGCAAGGCCGACAAGGAAGCCGATAAGCTCAAGATTCTCTCGGCGCTCTTCGAAGGAAAGAATGCCCTCGAAGGAACCGGCATCATTTACACGGCGACCATCAAGAACGCGTTGGAGGTTCAAGGCTATCTGACGCGCGAGCTGGGTGTGCCGGCGGCCGTGTACCATTCGAAGCTGCACAAAGAGGATCGAACGTCCGTCCACAACTTATTTATGGACGAATCTATCCGTGCGGTCGTGGCGACCAACGCCTTCGGCTTGGGGATCGACAAACCAAATATCCGGTTCGTCCTGCATTACGATCTTCCGGGTTCGCTCGAGGCCTATACGCAAGAGGCAGGACGCGCCGGCCGCGACGGCCTTCCCTCCCGATGCATCCTCATCTACCGCATGAGCGATACTCGCGTGCAGAACTACTTCCTCACCGGCAAGTATCCCGACGTTGAAGAGGTTCAACGAGTCTTCGGCACCATCGAAGTCTTCGGCAATCAGTCGGATGGCGTTTCGATGGTCGACCTTCGTAAGATTCTACAGCTGCCTTTGACCAAGCTCAAAGTGATTCTGGCGCTCCTGAAAAAGTCGGGCTATATCGAGCATTCCGCAAAATCGGCATACGGGTTGACCGAAGCCGTTCGCAAGAATCGCGACCTCATTTTGAACCTGGCCAACTACGACACGAAGAAATCATACGATCAAAGCAAACTCGCGATGATGTTGCAGTATGCCGAAACGACGTCGTGCCGGCGGCGCTTCATCCTAAACTATTTCGGGGAAGATTTCGATGCAAAGAATTGCGGCTCGTGCGACAACTGCCGCAAAGCTCTTCGCCGCGGGGTCGGCGAAATAGCCGCGACGGGTGGATTCCGGATTGCCGACGTCGTGCAGCATTCCAAGTTCGGTGTGGGCACCGTCGAACGCACCGAACGAGACTTGGTGACGGTCCTGTTCCCAAGTGTGGGCTATAAGACACTTCTGGCGTCGGCAGTCCGCCGTGCCGAACCGCAAATTGCGTAGGCTGGCGCCTCTCCTCTTCACGTTCCTGGCGGTCTGCGCGGCGGCCGACGCTCAAACTTCAACGCCCTCCCCCACCACTTCGCCCGCGCCTGTGGCAACCTCCGCCGCAAGCCCGACACCGACGCCGCCGCCCATCGTCGTGCAACCGCAAGCGGCATCCGTGCCGGTGGGCACGGCGGTCAACCTCACCGTCGGTTCCGCGATCGCTCCGCTCACCGCAGTCGTACGCGACCCGTCCATCGCATCCGCTGCAGTCGATCAACCGTCGCAGCGGCTGAGCATCGTCGGTAAATCGCCGGGCGCCACGATCGTTACCGTCAGCGATGCTCGCGGGCTGCGAGTCGACGTTCCGGTTCGTGTGGCATATTATGCCGGCACGATTGCGCCGTCCGTCAGCCTCGAGCTTACGGGCAATCCGGCGTCGAGCGTTTTTGTGCGCGAACAGATCGCGCGAGCAGTACGGAGCGCGTCCGGCGTGCGCCCCGGCGCGCAAGTTCTCGTCACGGCCGACGACGTGCCGTTCCAAGGCTCGCTGGACCAGGACGATGTTGCCGCGTTCAACGTTCCGGTGCTCATCCAGGCCAAGGACGATTTCGAAGTGGACGGCTCGACGCGCGTCGAGGTCCGCAACGTCGCCGTACCCCGAATCTCACCGGATTCTTTGATGGTCAGCGACTATCCCGAGCGCTTGACGGAGAACGGCACGCTCTTCACCGCCGATCTTCGCGTGCAGCAACCCTCGCGTTTTCTGTACTTTCACTACAACCCTCCGGGACAACCCGATCGCCGGATCGTCTTGCGCGCGCAGAACCTCTCACCCGAACCGTCGATCGTGCAGGTTATCGGCGATCGAGGAGGCCCGTCGACCAACGAGATGGACACCGGCCACGTCGCCACCAAGCGCTTTCTCGTGGACGTCGAACAGAACCAGGGACGGCTGCTTACCATAGACGGCAACACGTCGGTCAATATCATGCAGCAAGATCTCCCTGCCGGAAGCATCGTCTGCAGCCTCTTGCAGCTACGTGTGCTCTCCGGAGGAAACGTCCACCTCACGCTGGTCGCACAAGATACGTCCGCAGATCCGTCCGGCGCGATTGCCGCCAGCGAACTTTTGGAAGGGACGCACAAACACGCGCGCGGCATTTACCCGATTGCAGAGTTTCATTTTGCGACCCTTTGGAGGGTTGACGCGGACTACTTAGAGCTGCCGATCGGCCAACTGCCACTGCCCAACGATCTGCAGGGGCAAGCCCTTTCGGGTGACTACGGCGTCTTGCAATCCTTTGTCGTCAACGTTGAAAACCCGCTGGGGACGCCGCAAGCGATCGCCATCTACGAAAATCCGCGCGGCGGACACGCCACGGGCACCTACATCATCGACGGGGTCTTGGTGCAGTCGCATCAAGTCCCGCCGTTCTCCCGATACAAGGTACGGCAATACGTCGTTCCCGCGCACGGCTTCGTGCGAGTCACGATCGTCACGATGCCGGAAGCCGGATCGAGCCTTCCTCTCCGCCTGATCTTTGCGCCCGACGACGGCAGCGTCGCTCCCGGCGCACCGGGCTCGCCGATTTATTAAGCGGTAATCGACTCGTAGATCCGCTTTATTTCACCGGCGCTAGCGTCCCACGAGAAGCGCGCAATCGCGCCCGTGCGGGCGCGCGACGCGCGCTGCTCCCAATCGCCGCGCAGCGCCGCCTCCAACATCGAAGCCCACGCGCCGGCATCGTCGAGCGAAGCGATCCCTCCGTCGTTGCCGACGATCTCGGGCAACGACGTTCGATCCGACACGACGCACGGCACGCCGGCGCAAAGCGCCTGCGCCGCCGCGTAGCCGAAACCCTCATAACGCGAGGGAACTGCGACGACGCCGGCCTCGCGGTAGAGCGCGAGCAACTCTTCGCGCGAGACGTAACCACGCAGTTCCAGTCGCTCTTCCACGCCCAAACGAGCGGCGAGTTCCAAGCACTCTCGCGCGTACGGCGTCTGCGGCCCGACGCAGACGATTCGCGCGCCATTCAACTTCGGCAGTACTCCGATCAGGAGTTCGAGGTTCTTGCGGCGTTCGACGGTTCCCACGGCCAAAATCGTGCGGCCGTCACCGCCGTTGCGAACGATATCGCAAAACTCCGGCCCGACGCCCGGATAAGCGACGCACACCTCGGCATGGTCGACGCCCGCGAGAACCTCGAGTAATGCGTCGCGAGAAAAGGCCGAATCGACGACGATGCCGGCCGCGCGCCGGTACCGCTCGAGCGAGAAACGCCCAAAATAGTAGCGCGCGTACGGTCGTGCGTGCGCCTGTACGTGAAGCCATGCCACGTCGTGCACCGTGACGACGATCGGTATTCCGGCCAGCAGCGGCATTGTTCCCGAAGCGCAGTGCAGCAGGTCGGCGCCGCTGGCGCGCGCACGCAACGGTAGAATCGCCTGATCCCACAAGACGCGCCGATCGAATCGCCAGGGATCCAAACGCGGTTCGCACAGCTCGACGAGGTCCACATGTTGGCGGCGCAATGCGCTCGACAATCCCTTAACGTACTCGCCGATTCCCGTCGCGGTGCCAACGCTGAGTTGCGCATCGAGCGCAACTTTCACCGCAAATCTCGTTGTAACGCGCGAACCATCAACGCACGGGGATCGAGCGCGCTGGCGCGCTTCAAATACGCCGCCGCCGCCGTGCGGTCGCCGTTCTCGAAAGCTACGACGCCGAGACCAGCGACGGCGTCGGCGCTCCCGGGATCGATTTCGGCCGCTCGCGCAAAGAGTGCCTCGGCTCGCTTGCGTTCGGCCAGTAAGTCGGCCTGATTGGCGGCGGCAATCGCGTACCGCTCGGAGAGCGGCGCCAGGGCGACGGCAGACTCAAAGTTCGAGAGAGCGATGCGCAACCAAGCGCGTTGCGCCGTGCTGCCCGGCACTTCTCGCCACGCGACTTGGTCGGCAAATAAACCCATCTGCCACCGCGCTTCGGCAACGGCGTCGGGGTGCGTCGCTCGGCCGCTCAAGCGAGCCTCAAGTAGTCGCTCGAGTTCGTATGCGCCCTGCGGATTGGTAACCGCAAGCCGCTGCGCTGCCGCTAGCACGGCGTCCGAGTCGAACGCGGCTAGAGAGTATTCCAGTGCAAGCGGGTCTTGGCCGCGCGCGCCCGCAATGCGCGCCAGCAGCTCGTCCCGGCTCGGCGACGCCGGCAAGCGCAAAGCGAAGCGCTGCGCGGAGGCCACGTCGCCACGTTCGAGCGCGCGCTGCGCCAACGTTGACTCGACGTAAGAAGCCGGTGCGAAACGATCGAGTGCGACGTAGACCGCCTCGCCAAAGCGAGGGGAAATCAGACGCGGGAGCGTTCCGCCGGCGGCGGCTCGGGCATCGAGCGAATCCGATGCCAGCTGTACGAGAGCCAGCGCAGCCAAGAGCGCGGTGCCCGTAACGACGGCGATCGCTCGAAAAAAAGTAAACCGGCGCTCGCGCAGCGTCTTAGGAGCCACAGGCTCCCTAAAACTTAACGGTAAAGTTCAAGTCTCCGCCGTTTTGGGTGTAACCGTTGGCCGGCGGCAGCAGGCTGTCGCCAAGACGGGTTTGGTAGGCGGAGATCGAGAGAGAGCTCGACGAGTACGGGATATTGTAGGTCAGACCGCCCGCGTATTTATTATTCACCGCATCGAGATCCATGAGGCCGGGAAGCGTGTAGCCGCCATATAGGCGCTCAGCGTCATAGTTGAGGTTCAGCGTCAACCCGTGGAAAACGGGCACGGCTAAACCCGCGCCCAACGACAGTCTGTTCGAGCCGGCGTAGTCGGGTGCGGTCAGTGCCGCGTTCGCGTCGGGAAGCTGCCACGATGACGCTAGACCGGACGACGGTGCCAAGCCGGCAACGTCGTTGAAAGCCAGGTGTTCGTACTGGCCCGAAAGACTCAAGTTGAGGCTTCGCTTCGGCGTACGCCCATCGGAGCCGAGCCCCAACGAGGTATCGGGGGAAGCCTCGGTGAGCGTGGGTGACGGCGTCGTATCGAATGCCAGGGTTCCCGGGCCGGGCGAGACGATCGGCTGTGGGGCCACCGGCTGGTAGGCGGCGGTATACAGGGCCGCCTGGGAGTTAAGCGCCTCGGCATGCAGGCCGCTCGATTCGGGCGATGCAGCGAATCCGGCGTTGGTCGAGAGAAGTCCCGCATCGACGGCGCGTGCCAAATACGAAGCGCCGTCGGCCGAAAGATTGGAGAGCACGATATGCGCCTGCATGAGCGATGCGGGCACCGCCGCGCCGGCCGTAAAGGGAGCGCTCGAGTCGGCTGCCGGCACCCTGAGCGCCATCTCGCGCAGCGGGGATTCGGAAGCCCGGTCTCCATCTTGAGCCGAAAAAGCAGCGGTCGAGTCGGAGGTCTCGCCGAAGAGCGACAGCATGAGCTGCGACGCCAGATCGGCGCGGGGCTGACCGAAAGAAAGCCCGCCAGCTGCCGCGGGGGCGCAAGAGAGCGCCAGCGCTAAAACTGCGCTCGCTAAGCCGCCGACGATCCGACGCACTTGCCCTCCGTTTCTGACGTTCGTCTGCCCCGAGCAGCGCCACGGATCTGAGCGCTCCTCACGGGACTCCTTAATTTGGAGGTGGAGGGGTCACTCCCCTTGCGAGATAGCGGCGAGCAATGACGATTGCCGCGTAATCGTCCACGGGCCCGTCGGGCAGCTGAAGGCCAGTCGGAATCAGACGCCGCCAGCCTCGGGGGGGATGATCCACGAAATACAGACATCGAGCCGCGCGGCTGGTCTCAAACTCGTCGACCCAGTGAATTGGGAGCCCAAAGCCCTCGAGCAGGCGTCGTACGGCTCGACCGTTGGTTCCGCGCCCGAGGGCGATGGCGTCGATTTTGCGGGCGGCGAGAACCCGGGTGAGACGCGCCGGTAAGTCCTCGATGGTCTCGATCCCGCGGGCGACGACGCCTCCGTCGGGACCGATGACTGCAAAGCCCGCCTTGCTTCGGCCGGGATCCACTCCCAGGACGAGCCGGGCTGGGGTCACGGCTGCTGCGTCAGTACGATTACGATCGGTATGCCGCCGATGTGCGGATAGAAATCCTGGGCGGCAAAGGCCGTAAGCAGGTAGGTACCGGGTTTGGAGATCCGCTGCTGCATCTGCGATGCGTCGGGAATCAGCTGCATCGGTTGCAGAATATCGGTAAGAAACGGCGGAAGCTGGAGACGGCGAGCCGCGATGGCGACGTAGTTCTCCAGTTGAATGAGGGCAATGTTGATGCTGGCACCGCTCTTACCGGGGATGACGATTTGAGCGATGACTTGCCCCTTCTGGAAATACCGGATGTCCGACGTGACGTTCATCTGAAAGTGAATCGAATCGTTTTCGAACAAGTTTACATCGGAGGTCACGGTCAGCATGACGTTGGATTGCGAGAGCTTCGCGGCGGTCGTTAAATCGTTGGCCACTCCATCTAATTTTTTGTCCGCATCGGCCGGAACCGTGTACGGGCGCAAGCCCAGCCGAGGATACGTCGCGTTGACGTATTTAACCGCGAAGAAGTAATAGTTTCGAATGGTCGCCGCTCGCTGCGACGCCGTAGCCGACTGATCGATTATGCGGTAGAACGGCACCATCAGCGTATCGACCGGAAACACGAGCCGGCCATTATTGACTTTCGCTTCGAGGTCGCGCTGCCGCGCCTGCAGTTCGGCGATCTGCTCGTTGATCGAGTTCATCTTGAAGAAGGCCGTTTTTACCTGTTGCGACGCGAAGATCGCGCCCAACGTCACGACCAGCGCGATGAGCATCCCGGTCGCGATGGCCACGATCGTCGACGTGTAACGCGGACGAATTCCAAAGAGGCTGAGCCGGCGGCGCCCGACTTGATGACCGACGCGGTCCCCGACGTACGCGACGGTGCCGGCGACCACCATGACGAACGCGAGGTTTCCAATGCCGCGAACGATTTCGACGAAGTTCATACGAACGCGGCGCGGCGCAAGCGCACCAATCCAATCGCGGTGAACAATATGTTCGGCATCCAAGCCCAGAACGCGGCAAACCCCAGAAAAGCTTCGCTCGCGAACGAACAGACCGTCATGACGACGTAATAAGCAAAGACGATTGCCAGCGAAAGCCCGAATCCTATACTGGTACTCCCGCTCGACCGAATCTGGCGCAGTCCAAAGGGAATTGCAATCAAAATAAAGACGAAGCACGCAAAGGGCCGTGCGAGCTTTTCCTGATACGTCGTTACGTATTTGCGCAGCGCGTTCTGGGTGAGCTGACCGGAGCGCACGATCTCGGCGATTTCGGGCCGGCTCATGCTCTCCGGGTCGTCGTTCCTCATGCGCTTGACTAGGTCGGTTGGCCTTTCACCTATTTGAACCTCCTGCTGCGGAATGTGCGGTTCCGCGGTGGTCGTGCCGTCGGCATTGAACCGGTAGAGGCTGGAGTTCTCGAGCGTCCACTTGTCCGCGCTAAACTCGGCACGGTCGGCGAACACGATCTGCCTGGGATCGTTGTGGTTGTCGTACTGAATGAGCGTCACGTGCAGCAGTGCGCGCGAGTGGGGCTCGTAGGCCGTAGCGATCGTCACTTGGCGGCCGCCGCCGGGAAGGGGCGCCGAAACGGTCAGGTCGCGGTTGAAGGCACTGACGTGGTTGATGACGCTATTTTCGATCCCGGTGAGCTGATCGTCGGCGTACGGAACGAGGCCCTCTTGCAAGTAGTACGTGACGACCGACATGACGATCCCGACCATCAGCAGCGGGGTAACGATCCGCGCGAAAGTGATCCCCGCCGCCTTGAGCGCGGTAATCTCGCTTTCGCCCGAAAGCCGCTGCATGGCCAGCAGCGTCCCAAGCAAGAGCGCCATGGGGATGACCAGCACGATGTCGGCCGGCAGCGACCAGGCGAAAACCAGGACGGCTGCCCAGAGCGGCGCGTGTTCGTTGCTGACCAGCTTGCCGATGTTGAGCAGCTCGGTAGCGGCAAAGATGAGCGAAAAGGCAAACAAACCAAAACCGGACGGGCCCGCAAGCTCGGTCAGCATGTAGCGATCGAGGATGGTAAACTTCAGAGCCTAAAGCCTTCGCCCAAATAGAATTGGCGGGCGATCGGCGACTCCAGTACCTCTTGGGCCGAACCCGACACTTCGATGCGGCCGTTGTTCATAATGTACGCTCGGTCCACGATCGCAAGCGTCTCGCGGACCTGGTGATCGGTGATGAGGATGCCCAGCCCGCGATCGCGTAGTTGACGAATCATCGCCTGGATATCGGCCACCGCTATCGGATCGATTCCCGTAAACGGTTCGTCGAGCAGTAAGAAGGCCGGCTCGATGGCCAGCGCGCGGGCGATCTCGACCCGCCGGCGCTCGCCGCCCGAGAGGCTGTCGCCCCGAGCGTCGACGAAGGCGCGCAAGCCAAACTCTTCGAGCAATGCCGGAAGACGCCGTTCGCGCTCATCGTGCGGGATGCCGTTCTGTTCCCAGATCAAGCGGATGTTGTCGCCCACGGAAAGCTTACGAAAGATCGAGTTCTCTTGCGAAAGGTATCCAATCCCGTTGCGAGCCCGCGTATACATCGGCGCGCCGGTCAGGTCCGTCTCGCGCGCCCCGTTGGCCAGCAAGACGGTCCCTCCGTCTGGCTTGATAAGTCCAACCACCATGTAGAACGTCGTGGTCTTTCCGGCTCCATTGGGGCCGAGCAATCCAACGACCTCGCCGGTTTTTACGTCAGCCGTAACGCCATTGACCACGGTCCGCTCGCCGTAGCGCTTGACGAGCCCGCGGATCTTGATGGCTGGTCTTTGAGTCATCGCATTCGCATATGGGTGAGGGACGTATCCGAATCGAAGCTCGAACCCGTCGCCCAGAAGCCCCTAGGATCCGTAATAATCACGTTACCGTCTCCGTGCAAAGTCGCGTCGGCCTGCCGATAGACGAGCCGATCGCAGTGCAGCGTCATCCCCGCGGCCGTGTGGGCGACCACGCCTCCGCGCAGCGTGACGGCATCCGTCGTCTGGTCGACTTCGGCTTGCGGCGCGCTCGCGGTAATCTTCGATCCGCGCGGGTCGCTAAATGTCACCCGTGCATTGCGGAAGATGGAACGCATATCGTTCTGTGGGCCCCTACTCTCGTAGGAGCTTGCCAGCAGATCGTAGTCGATGCGGTTGTGGACTTGCTGAAAGACGTGAATCGGCCGTTCGGCGGTCCCCTTTCCCGTGACGACGAGCATAACGGGCGTTGCGCCGGCACGGGGACGCGCGCTCGGTGACGGCGTGGCCACGGTCCTTGCCGGCTGCGGGTTACACCCGCCAAGCGCCCAAAGTGCCGCCAGCACTACCGGTGCAGCCCGTCGCATCATTCGAGCGCCTGGTCGGCGGTGCCCCGTGCCGCCGCGAGCGCCAGGGCCATCGTGGGCATCCACAGCCCGAAAATTACCACGCTCACCGTATCGATGAGGCCTTGCACGGCGACGCCGGCCAGTCCCGCCGCTGCCCCGCAAGCAAGCAGCGATGCAGAGGCGGAGGCACTCGCCAAACGCGACCGCAACTCGACCACGAATCGCCAAATCGTCCAAGCTATCGCGCAGACGCCGACGATGCCGAACTCCGCGAAAAACGTTAGGTAGAGGCTGTGAGCGTGGAAGGCCGTCGGATCGCCGTCGGGAGAGCGCACGAGCGGATAGAGACGGGAAAAGTTGAACGGCCCAACGCCGAGTAGAGGAAACCGGTCGACGATCTGGATCGCGGCCTGCCAGATCGAAAGGCGCGTGTAGTCCTCGCTCGGATCGTGGTGGGCGTTAAAGAGGAGCACGACGATGCAAACACCTACGGCGATAACCGCGGCGGAGACCACTGGCCGCCGCGTGCGCACCGCAACCAAGAACGCAGCGGCCGCCGCGCATCCCATCCAGCCCGCGCGCGAAAACGTAAGAGCCAGCGCAACCAAGCCGACGGCGAGCGCGCTCCAGGCGATGGCGCGTAAGGCGCGCGAGCGCGCGACGCACCCAACGGCGTACGCGATCGGTAAGAGAACGATCAGGTAGCCGGCGAGCTCCCCCGGCAAGATGAACGTGCCCGTTGCCCGCCCGTGTTGAAGCGCGTAAAGATACACGGGAGAGCGCAGCGCCACCATCGCGATCGCGATCGCCGCGGCAATCCCGCCCGAGAGCAGAAAGGATCCGAAAATGAGCGTCGCCGCAAATCGATCGCTGTAAAAGCGTAAGATCGAAGAGGACCATACGATGCCGAGTCCGCCGATGAATGTAAAGACCAAGCCGGAACGCGGGTCGAAGCCTAAGCAGCCCGCGAGCAGGCCCGCGCCAAAGACCGTCAGGAGCGGCGCGAGCAACGGTTGCGAACCGGCGGCGGGATAACGCGCAAGCATCGCGAGGGCATAGACTGCAAGAATGCAGCAGCCCGCGAAGACGGCTAAAATCGCCCATACCGGCAAGAGAGAGACTCCCGGAAATGCCACGCCGGTAAACGTGATGAAACTGGGAAAGAGCGGCACGGCCATGAAGATCAATCCAAGCGCCGCGGGCATGTAACGACGCATTAGTTCTCCCTCGTCAGCGATGCGATGCGCATCGCGATGCGGCGCGCGCCGCCGCCGGCACCCATGCGGGCACGACCGGTTTCGCTCATCTGTCTCAGGCGCGCCGAATCGTCCAAAATATCGCATACGCCGCGTGCGGCATCGACCGCATTACCCGCCAGGACGGCGAGTGCATCGCCCAGCAGACCTCGTTGTCGCCGCCGGTACCAACGTTCGTTCGTCGCGCGATCGCGGGCGAACGCCACAACGGGAACGCCGGCCGCAGCGGCACCTTCATTTGCGGTTCCGGCTTGCCCGAGAACCAGCGTCGCATCTCTGAGCAATGAGGCCGGGCTTCCGGTCCAGGCGCGTACGACGGTGCGCCCATTTAAACTTAGAACGAATGGAATGCAATCGTGAGATTCGCGCCTGATTTGCCAGCCGGCTCCTTGCGCGCCGGCCGCAAAGCGTTGCACGTCGAGCCCCCGGGCGATCGAAAGCACGGCCCCGACGCCGAGCCTCGCGCCGGCGATCTCACGCAGCACCTCGAGCAGGAAGCCGGCGTCGTCGTACGCGCCGGCACGGCTTCCGGGAAAGAGCGCGAGCGTCGTCGCGAAGCCGGCGACCGCGGCTTCGACGGCCGGGTCGTCGGCGGGCGCGAAGAGATCGACGATCACGTTGGCGCTGGGCTCGACGGACAAGCCGTGCTCGCGCAGCGCCTGCGCCGTCGCTTCGTCGCGCACGAAGCAGGCCTGTGCGCGCCGGAGAACTCGTTCTTCAAGCGCGCCGTAGCGGGCAACGCTAACGCTCTTTGCCGTGCCGACGAAGACGGTCCGTGCTCGCGCGCGCAGCGTCATCGCCAGGGCGTAAACGTCGCCGACAGCGACGGCGACGTCGTACGATCCCCGCACGGAGCGCAAGAACGTTCTTTGCGCCGCAACCAGCGGCAGCAGACCGGCTCGCAGATCTTGCATCAGGTTCCTGACGTTTCCCATTGCGATCAAACCACCGCTCGGCATCGTGCGGCGCGGACCGACTTCTTGCAACGAATCCGAGATCGGTTCTCCCACCAACGCTAAATGGTCGAGGGTTGCTTCCGGCGCAATCGCGTGCAGTTCCTCGGCGATGCGATCCGCGATGGCCGCCTCCCCGTGTCCGTTCGAAACGAAGAGCACACGCTTCACGAAGCGTCCAGCAGGGGAAGCAGTGCGAAATCGTCGACCGCGAAACGGCGACGGTTCGCGTCATAGACCAGCTCACTGCGCGACACGAACTTTCCGTACGGCCCCGCATGAACGATCGGGACGTTTCCAACGTAGCGTGGGGCCGGCAGCGTATCGTGGCTGTGACCGCCGAGCAGCAGATCGATGCGCGGAACCCGAGCGGCTAGCTCGCAGTCGAGAGAGAGTCCCAAGTGCGAAAGCACGACGAGCGGCTCGTTCTCCGGCACCGCGGCGGCGAAGGGCGCGATGGCCTCCCACGGATTGAGGAAGCGCCAGCCGAAGACCCGCTCCCAGAAGCTTTGCTCGGGATACTGCATGATGAGTAAACCGAGGACGTTCACGTAGCTTGCGTTGCCCTGGGAATCGGTCCCGCACAAGCGCAACGACTGCGCGAAAGGCAACGGGCGCCCTTTCGTATCTCGCAAATTGGTGCAGACCAACGGGTGTTGCATTTGCGTAGCTCGGGCGCGCAGCGCTGCGAAGAGATAGTGGAACTCGCGGTTTCCGATGCCCTGCGCGTCGTAGCCGGCCTCGTCGAGCTCCGCAACGATCGGCTCGCTGCGATAGTAGAGCGTTTGGCTGCCGCGCAGCGAGTCGCCGCAGTCGAAGAGCCAGCCCGGCCGCTGCTCGCGCAGCGCTCGCAAGCGTTCGACGAATCCGCGGCGGTCGTGCAAATCGGAGGTGTGATAGATGCGGATCATCGGCGGTGCGAATCCGAGGGGCGCGTCAGCTCGACGGCGTAGCGCGCGCATCGCTCGAGCGCGTCGGGAGGCCCGAGCGCCTTTCGGAACTCCAGGAAATCCGCGTACTGCTGCGACGGGTCGTCGATCAACCTCTCGAGCGCCGCCGCCAGCCCTTCGGGGTTCGCCCGCTCTTGGAGCAGTTCGGGAACCACCTCACGTCCCAGTACGAGGTTCGGCAGCGTAATGAAACGGTGTTTGACCATGCGGCGACCGTACCAAATCAGCGCCGGCGGAATCACGTAGATTGCTACGGCCGGCACCCCGATCAGCGCCGTTTCGAGCACCGCGGTTCCCGAGGCGACCCAAGCGCCGTCCGCATTCTCTAGGGCGGCCGTCACGCCCGGTGCGATTTCCACGTTACTCAAACGCTCGCGCGCGATCGCCGCTTCGATCGTCTGCATTGCGCGCGAGTCTGCCGCTCCGAAAACTCCGCGAAGACCGGGCCGCCGCTTTTGCAGGGTACGATAGGCCGCGGCAAGCGCCGGCAAATGCCGGCGCAACTCGCCGCCGCGACTTCCGGGCAGCATCGCGACGACGCCGGCATCTGCGGGAGGAGCGGGGCGCGGCGGCCGCATGGCGTAACGGCTCGTCAGCGGATGTCCGAAGAACTCGATACGACAGCCCAGACTCCGGTAGAAATCGTACTGATGCGAAAACGCCGTAACCGGAACGCAAACGGCGCTCACTCGACGCGCCTTCTTTTCGTCGTCGAGCCACGCGCCGGGCGGAAACAGGTCGAGAATTGGCCCTTCGTACCGTAACCGCCGCAACTGATTTGCCAGCCGCAAATTGAAAACGCCGAAGTCCACCAGCACGACCAAGTCGGGTTTCGAGGCGACGATATGAGCGGCCGTTCGGAGCATGGCGTCGAGCAGCTTGGGAATCCGCGGAATCGCGGCGGCCGGGCCCATGCTGGCCCAACCGGTATGATCGCGCCATAACGTAAAGCCGTCCGTACGCATCGCCGCGCTCCCGATGCCCTCAAACTCCGCCTCCGGATCGTTCGAGCGAATCGCTTGCGCCAACGCGATCGCACTCGCCTCCCCCGACGGTTCCCCGGTCGAGACGAAGTACTTCATCGCGCGAGCAAGAGGATTAGGCCTTCACTTCAGCACGCCACGCTCCGAAGGCGCTTCGAGAAAGACGATGATCTCGCGCCCGGCATCGGTTTTAACTTCGGCCTTCATCGCTTCGATTGCTTGAGAGACGTTGAGCTTTGGATCGTACAGCAGCTTATAGAAGCGTTTGATCTCGGAGCGCTGCTCGACCGGAAAGGCAGCGCGGCGAAGGCCGACGCTATTGAGACCGTAGGGCTGGCACGGATTACCCTCTACGAGGAAGAATGGCGGCACGTCTTTCGTCAGTTTGCTCATCCCGCCGACCATCGCGTGACGGCCGACGCGCGTAAACTGATGAATGCCGGTCTGACCGCCGATCGTCACGTAGTTTCCGACGTTCACATGGCCCGCTAGCTGCGCGAGGTTGCTCATCGTGACGCCATTGCCGAGAATGCAGTTGTGCGCGACGTGAACGTAGGCGAGGAGGAGGCAGTCGTCACCGACGGCCGTGAGTTCGTCCCGGCCCGTCGCGCGTTGGATGCTGACGTATTCGCGCAAGATCGTGCGGTTTCCAATGCGCGTGAAGGCTCGCTCTCCCGCGTACTTGCGATCTTGCGAGGCCGCACCGACGGTGGAAAAAGGGTAGAGCTGACAGTCGTCCCCGATTTGCGTCCACCCGTTGACGACGACGTGCGCTTGCAAGATCGAACGCGCGCCGATCGATACGTGCTCTCCGACGATGCAGTACGGCCCGATCTCCGAGTTTTTCCCGATCTCCGCGCTGGGATGAACGATCGCCGTGGGATGAAGCATCAGCGGCCCGTGACTACACGTGGAGCACGGTGGAGTCCGCGCCGAACATGCGCGGGTTTGAAACGATCGAGAACATGATCTCGGCGGAGCAGGCGAACTGGCCGTCGACGGTCGCCTCGCCGCTCACCCACCCGATGTTGCGCTTGTGCCGCAGCATCGTTACGACCATGTCTAGCCGATCGCCGGGAACGACCGGACGGCGGAACTTCGCTTTGTCGATCCCCGCCAAATAGGGCGTCTTGCGCGAGAACTCACCGGGCTCCAAAATCATCGCGCCGCCCAGCTGCGCTAGTGCCTCGATCATGTAGACGCCCGGCAGAACGGGGTTGCCCGGAAAATGGCCGGCGAAGATCTGCTCGTTGTACGTAATGTTCTTATAGCCGCGCGCCCGTACCATGTGCTCGAACTCGAGGATGCGGTCGACGAGCAGCATCGGGTACCGATGCGGCAATATTTCAAAGATCTGACGTATGTCGAGTTCGGCCAAGGCTGCTCTCCTATGCAGAAGGGACGCGTAATCGCGAGCGTAAGGCGGTCGTTAGCGAACAATGGAGCTCGTGCCCACTCTTGAAGGCGATCAGCTCGCACCGGGGCCACGCTCCGAGTAACGCGAGGTCGCCGATTAAATCGAGCACCTTGTGGCGCACGGCCTCGTTGGGCCAGCGCAGGGGCTGCAATGGGCCGTCGTCGGTAAAGATCAGGGCATTCTCTAAACTGCCGCCCTGGGCCAAACCGCGTGCGAACAAGGCCTGCACCTCATGCATGTACCCGAACGTGCGCGCGCCGGCGATCTCCTCCATATACCGTTTGGGATCGATTTCGCCGAAAAAGTATTGCGTTCCGATCGGCGGCGGAAAGTCACCGACGAAGCGAACTCGAAAGCTCGGGGCGGGAAAGGCTGCGACCAGCTTGTCGCCGTCGCGGACGATCGCGGGCTCTTCGAGCTCGAGTATCTTGCGCGGGGCGAACTGCTCCTGTAAGCCGCACTGCGCGATCGCCGAAGCAAACTGCGACGCACTTCCGTCCCGCACCGGAATCTCGGGGCCGTCAACCACGATCTCGGCATTCGTTACGCCCATGGCAAAGAGCGCGGAAAGCAGGTGTTCCGTCGTCGATACGGTGGCGCCGTCGCGACCGAGAACGGTCGCTCGCGTCGTGTCGACGACGTATTCTACCGTCGCCGGAACGCGAATGCTCCCAAGCAGAAACGTGAAGCCGGCGTCGGCCGGCGCAGGGCGTACTTCGACGCTACAATGCGCTCCGGTGTGAAGCCCGACGCCCTCAAAACGAAGGCTCTGGCGCAACGTCGTTTGCATCATCGGGCGTTAAGAGCCTGTCGGGCGCGAAGACGAGCGCTCCAAAGCCTCGACACGATCGAACAACTTTGGCAGCTTACGAATCATGACCTGTCGGCGAAGCTCGTCGCGGTGGTCCTGCGCCGGATTGCCCGAAATCGTGGCGCCGTCTTCCACATTACCCCAAACACCGGATCCGCCGGCGATCGTCACGCGCGAGCCGATCTTTATATGTCCGTTGAAACCGGCCTGGCCGCCCACGCGTACGTAGTCTCCGATGACGGTCGAGCCGGCCAGTCCCGTCTGCGAGGCAATCACGCAATGCTTTCCGATGCGGCAGTTGTGTCCGATCTGGACCAAATTATCGATCTTCGTGCCGGCGCCGACGATGGTGCTCCCCGTTTGGGCGCGGTCGATGCAGGTGTTCGCGCCGATTTCGACGTCGTCTTCGAGCACGACGTTTCCAACCTGTGGAATTCGTTGCGCCCGTCCGTCCTCGAAGGCCCAACCGAACCCGTCGCTGCCGATAACGCAGCCCGGATGCAAGACGACGCGGTCGCCGACGACGCAGTCCTCAGCGATAAACGCGCCGGCGCCGATGACGGTTCCGGCGCCGATCGAGGCGCGGCTGCCGATATACGCGTGCGCCTCGACGTACACGTCGCCGGCGAGACGCGCATCCGGCGCGATCGCCGCGCTAGGGTGACGAAAGGGGCCGCGGCGCCTCGTGGGACGCGACGCTTCAAGCAGCTGCGCGAGAGCGACGCGCGCGTTGCCGACGACCAACAACGGCTTGGGCGAAGGCCGAGCCCCTAGCGATTCATCGACGAGCACCGCCGCGGCCTCGCTCGAACACGCTGCGACGAAATACGCTTCGCTGGTCGCAAACGTCAAGGCGTCGTCACCTGCCTCTTCCACGCTCGCGATCCGACAGATTGGGACGCTGCCGTCGCCAACCACGCGCCCGCCCACGCGATTGGCCAGCTCGTTCAGCGTGCCCAGCATGCCACTAGATGCCCGGCGTCGGAGTGGCCTTTTCCGTAATGTTGAGCGCCTTTTCCACGTCGCTGGTGATGTCCACGCCTCCGTAGCCGATACCCTCCCGCGTCAGCACCAGTTTTAGCTGGTTCTGCGAGGCGATCTTGCCCGCGGCGTCGCGAATCTGAGCGGAGAGCTGGTCCGTGACCTTAGCGTATTTGCGCTCCAGCGCGCCGGCATCGCTTACCCTGCGCGCCGCGCTCTCCCGCCGCGACGAAATCGAGCGTTCTTCGGTCATAAGCTGGTTTTGATAGCCTTGGTACTCCGGCCAGTTGCTGACGATTCGCTGGACGTCGACGAGTCCGATCGACCCGTGCCCCGCACAGCCTGCAAGAGTTGCGGCTATACAAATTAGAATGGCGTGCTTGTGGTTGTTTTTCACTCGTGTTGGCTTTCGATGTCGCTGATGACTTGGTTTGTCATATCGTAACCCCCCGCTGCGGCCCAAATATTTACGAAGACGATGCTCAGGCCGCGGTCCTTCGCGATGCGCGTCGCGTCGCGTTCGACCTGCGCGACGATCTGTTGGTAGAGATCGTCGCGCCGCTTCTGCAGCGAGCCGAGCTCTTTGGCCGTCGCGCCGGTGGCTCCCACGTCTGCCCCGTGCAAAGCGGCGAATTGCCGATCCAGATCGCTCTTAGTCGCGTTGTACTCGGCAATGGTCTTACCCGTGTCGGCCGCAAACGCACCGGCGTACTGTCGTTGAATTTGAGCAATCTGCGCTTGAATTTTAGGCGAGAGATGGGTGGACGGCGCGACCGGCGCGAGGCGCTGTAACTGAGACCCCACCGCGTCGCGATGCTCCTCGAGCTTCGCCCTCGTCTGCGCCGAAATCGCGCCCACTTGCGATCTGATCGCGTCGCTCGTCTCGCGGTCCAGCTGCGCTCGGTAGGCCTTCAGCGTCGCCGCGTCGGCGCTGCGCTGCGCGCCGACCTGCGCGCTTTCCTTGGCGTTGATGCTTGCTATGTCGGATTCGGCCTTCTGGCGGGCAGCCGGATCCATGGCAAGATTCGAGAGGCGCATCTTAATCGCTAAACGAGCCCCCGCATCTTGCTGCGTCAATCGCAACGTCAGGTCGGTTTCGTTCTGCTGCAGCTGCTCGGCCTTGGCTCGGAATTTCTGAGCCGCCTGCGCCTGCAACTGATTAGCGATGGAGTTCGTAGCCGCATTGTCTTGGGCAACGACGCTTTGCTGGTATGCCTGTAAGTCGGCATTGGCGGCTGTGGCGGCCTGCTGCTCCGAAGCGGCGGATGCACCGCTCATCTGTGCGGCCGCAAGGGAGCCGGCGCCCGGGATGCCGGCAGCCGTCAGCGCGGCGGCGACCGCCTGTTGTTCGCGCGCCGTATACGCGCGTTGTTTTTCGGCCAAGATCTTGTTTGCGCGATCTTGCGCGGCGCGCAGCTCTCGATTGAGCTCCTGGGTCTGCGCCGCGATCTGTCGCGCTCCAAGCGGCACCGCCGGAGCCGACGATTTGAGCGTAATTGCGGCGATGGCGTCGTCGAGCTGCGAGACCTGAGGATAGAGCGGATCCCGCTTGATGGCTTCGTCGATGCGAACGTATCCGGCTCCGCGGACGGCGGCCGAATGCACGTTCACGCCGCACGCCGAGAGCGAAGCGGTGGCCAGGCACAGTCCGATTGCCATCCCTAGGAAAGCTCCGGCACTATTTGGCGAGCTCGTTCTGGACATCTGTAGTGATGTCCGTGCCTCCGTAAACGATATCTGCGCGATCGACAACCAAGAGCAAACTCTTTCGGCGAGCGACGTCCGCGGTCGCCGACTTCGTCTGGTCCACCAGCGGCTTGAGCAGTTGGTCCTGCTTGTCGGAGATCAGCTTGTTGTACTCCGTCAGAATCTGCTGTTTGTCGGCGGCACTCTTCGCTTGCGCCAATCTCGCCGCATAGATCTGTCGCTGGGTGGTTTCGTACTGACTCATCTCCGAGTTGGCAGATTGAACCTTTGGAACGCCGTCGAGCGCGTTCTGATCGACGAACCCGATTTCGGACGGCGGTGGGGTGCCGGCCGGCGCCGCGATTGCCTGCGGCCCCGAGAAAACCGCTTCAACGTCTTTGGTGATATCCTGGCCCCCATAGATGACGATCCGCTTGTCCACCACGACGGATAGATTCCGGGTCGCGCTCACGGCCGCGATCGCCAGCTGCTCCCGCTGAAGGAGCGGCCCCGCCATCTCGTGCTGCTTATCGGTGAGCTGCGTCTGAAACTGCATCGTGATTCGCTGCTTGTCCGCGTCCGTCGCGGCCCGCTTGACTTGGGCGTTGTACTGCGTGACGATCTGCGACTTATAGGCGGCGAGCTGCCGGTCGGCGTTCACGAAGATCGGCAGATTGGCAATATCCGCTGGATCGACGAACCCGACATCGCTGATATCGGCCGCAATCGCGCCCGGCGCGAGACACGTCGCCAGCAGCGCTACGGCCGCACAAAGCATCGCCGATCGAATTTTTATTTTAGTCATCTCGAGTTTCGCATTTAGAAGCTTTGACCAATTCCAAAGCTCGTGTGCGTTCCATTATGTCCTTTAGCAAAGTCGATGCGAACGGTCCGCAGCCCCAGCTGCGGCACGTCGAATCGTATTCCGAAGCCGGCGTCGCCGTAGAGCGCCCAATCGGATGGATATCCCGTGATTCGATTGGTGTACGGATCGAGCAGCGGGTAGGCTCCTCGAATTCGATAATCGAGCTCATCGACGAAGACCGCCAGCGTTATCCGGCGGTCGAGGGCCACCGGCTGGCGGAGTTCGACCTGCCCCAAGTACGCATTGGTCGCGTAAAAGACCTGGTTATAACCGCGCATCTGTTGGTCGGAGAACGTGAAGAGCGAGCTGGGCGGAATTACGCCGGTCGAGAAATAGCCGACGCCGTGAAAGCCAATCGTGGCGCCTCGGAGCACCGGGAAAAACCTCGCCAGATCAACCGTGCTCTGCGTGAACGAGAAGTTCGAACCGAGCGCCGGCGCCGAAAACGTCGTGCTGAGCACGGCCTTGAGCCCCTCGCGCGGGTTGAACGGGTCGTCGAGGGTAATCGACTGCAGGCTCAGACCGCTCGTGACCAAGTTGTAGGGAGCGCCGGTGTTCACGTTGGCGATCGACGAAGCTGCGATGCCGAAAGAGCCGCCGTAGTTGTATTGCTGCGAGCTGATCGGGCTTGGGGTCGGTCCGATGAAGATGTTGGGTTGATTACCTTGGAAGTAGTACGGCGACGGCACCGTCGTATCGTATTTGATTTTCTCCCCGGTTATCGCCAGCGACAAGATCGTATAATCGCTCAGGCGGCGCCCGATGTTCCCCGTGGCTCCGTTCGAGGTGGAGGTACTAGTCGCCACGATGTTCGAGAGTTGCTGTGACGTCGAGCTTGGATAGAGGGTGACGGGAATCGGGATACTGGAGCCGCTCGCGACCGAGCTTCCACTGCCCGTGATGCTGTACACCGGATAGTAGTACGTCGAATGGTTCGAAAAGATCGAGCCGCCGGCCGTATAGCGTTCCGCCTGCGGCGTATCGCCGAGATACGGAATCGATCCGCTAATCTGGGCGACTCCCGTGCGCGCGCCTTCCTCGAACTGAATGCCGGCAGAGTCCCCGGTGCCTTGCAGGTTATTATCGGTGAGACCGAGCGTCGCGTAGAGGCCCAGGCCCGTCAAGCCGCCCGAATACCCAAACCCGACCGAAGCCGAGGCGGTGCGCTGTTCGGTAACGTGCCAGACGACCGTGACGTCCTGGGGCTTCTTCGGATCGGGGCCCGGCCGCACGTCGGGCTCGACCTTCGAAAAAAAGTTGAGCGCGTTGAGACGCTGGTAATCGCGTTTGATTGCATCGGTGTTGAGCACCATGCCGGGACGCTCGCGCAACTCGCGGCGGATCACGTGGTCTTTGGTGCGGGTGTTGCCGGTGATCTCGACGACCGCGATTCGCGCGACGTAGATGTTGTATTTTACGTCGGCCGTTCCGGCTGCTAGATTGATCGACGAGGGAACGATGCCGCCTTCAAAGTTGCCCAGCTCGAAGTGGAAATGGTCCTCGTATAACTTTTGAAGCGCCTTATAGTCCGCATCGCGCACCGCATCGGAGTATACGCTGCCGACTTTCAAAGTGAGCGACGGAAGGATCAGCGGCGGTGGAAGCAGCGGATCGCCGCCGATCTCGATCTTCTTTACGATCAGCCCTTCCTGGATCGTGAGCGTTAGGACTCCGCTTTTAGGGTCGAGGTTGATGTCCTTGACGTGGGTCGGCACCTGTCCGCCGTATCCGATGCGCTCGTAATAGTTGTTGACCTTGAGGACGTCCTGGCGGAACGTGTTCGTGTTGAATACTTGGCCGACCGAAAGGTCCATCAGCGCCAGCAGCGTGTCGCCGGGGACTTTCTGGTTCCCGGTGAAAACGATTCTGGAGATCACCGGGTTTTCCACGACACGGTACGTAATCGCTACGCCGTTCGGCCGCTCGCGCACCAGCGGCGGTGCGATATCGGCGAAGTATCCCAGCGCGTTGATCCGAGCCAGGTCATCCTGAACCACCTTCGGGTTGTACGGCTGCCCGGGGCGCGCCGCAACGACCGACATGATCGTCTGCGTTGGAACGCGCAGATTTCCCGTGACGTCGACCGACACGATCTTCGGCGTCGGCGCGGACGACGCGGGAGCAAGATTCAACCGAGCGGCCACGATTAACAGAAGGATGCCGAGCAGGACCTTGCCTGCGCTCAAGCGCCGCCCCGGATCAAAGGTCATGTGAAAAAGTCGTTTCAATATGCTTTCAGACTTAACGGCGGTTCATGAAATGCCGCCACGAGCAAGCGAAGTGCGCGCGGCTCGGCTCGCCCTGTTCCGCCCGGCTTCGCCGGTGTCCTTGCTCGCGCCGGCGGCCCCAACGCTCGTTCTAATCAAAATGCCATCACCAGAAATAGTGCTGCACGGTAAGGCTGAAGCCGGTGTTTCCTATCAAAGGCTGGCCGGCTATATAACCTCCGCTGTACCCGAAAGGACCGCCGGGCAACTGCAAGAGCTTCGTGGGGCCGCTTTGATAGAAGAAGTTCAGCGACGCCGCGGTCGCGGGGCCCGGCTGCACGACCAATCCGAACGACTGAATCTGAGGAATGCCGAACGTGACGGCGTAGACGGCGCTGACCGCTTTGCCGAGCAGCCGCGTGGCGGTAAGTCCGACGTTTCCATAATATCCGAGCGTTAGGTTAACGCTGGAGAGTCCGAGGCCTTGTCCGAGCGTACTTTCGACTGGTGCCAGCAGGCCCGCGGTAAATTGCGCGTTGAGAATGTTGAAGGCTTCTTGACCTACCGTAATGTTGCTGCTTTGGGGCAATGCTACGCTTGGAATCGGCGAGAGCGTTCCCAGCGGGGTTATGCCGCCGGGCTGTTGTCGTGCAAGCATCGACTGCCGGCTGAACGAGATGCCGCTGAAGAAGCCGCCAAAAGGCGCTATCAGGCCCAAAATTTCATCACGGCTGTATCCGGCCGGGTTCGACTGCAGGTCGATTTTCAGCCCCGAGATGGGTCCATCCACGGTGATCGTCACGTCGGCGTTGCCGTAAGGATTGCGAGCCCGGTCTGGGTCCGGGTTGACGACGCTCGTCGTGGCGACGGCATGCAGCGTCGGCAAGACCCCGTCAGCAGCGCTAAAGCGAACGTTTCCTTGCTGTACGCGGAACGCCCGATCGAAGTAGGTGAGCGTTCCCCCGGTCGAATTGAACGCCCCCGCCAGCGTAGGCGCCGCAAGCGTTCCACCCAGCCGGACCGAACCGCGGGCCCCGATATCGAGGCCCGCTCCATACCCGCTGCCGCGTACTCGGACGTTCTTTCCTACCGTAGCCGAAACGTCGAAGGCCAGCGGGACCTGCGCGGCCCATGCCGCGGAGCCCGACTGCGTCGCGGCTTTGATGAAGGATGCGAAGGGCAGCACGGCGTCGCTCAGCGTGGCGGTTCCCGACAGAAGCGCCGCCGCGTCCGGCCGTTTGAGCAGGGCGAGCTGGGCATCGACCGTCCCACTCCCATAGGCCGGCAGGTCGAGCTGCGCCCGGCGAGCCGTCCCGTGAATCGAGAGCGAGAGGCCGCCTCGGTAGAGCCCGTTGGGAAACTCCACGCTCCCGGACCCGTTAAGGGTGCCGTTTCCAGCCTTGGCCGAGGCTCGATCGATCGAGGCTGAAGCGTGATTGAAGGAAAGGTCCGCCACGATTTGGGTCAGCGGAGTCCGCTCGAGATCGCTTATGTACGATCCGTGCGCCAGCGAGACGCGCCCCACGACGATCGGTTGCGCAACGGTGCCCGAAAGCCCGATGTGACCGTCGAGAAGCCCTTGGAGCTTCGTCTTGCTGCCGAGTGCTTCGTCAAAAATCGAGGGGTCCAAACCGACCACATCGAGGTCAAAGCTCAGGGCCGAATCGGGCGCGGCAATGCGGAGCGGTGCCGTTGACAGGGGCAGCGAGCCGGCGAGCGTCGCCTCGCCGTGTTGGAACGTCACGCCGGCATCGGAAAGCACCAACTCGTGTCCCCGCAAGCGAACCTCTCCAAAGAGCGAGGAGATCGGAATGCCGTACGCCAGCACGCTGGTTGCATCGAAGCCCGCGAGCAACGTGGGAGCCCGGTACGTTCCTCCGACCGACAATGTAGTCTCGAACGATCCGGTAATTGGCACGCGGCGCCGCGACGCATCGTAGATGAGCGCAGCGAGAGCGCTCGTTTCCGCATGCACCTGCAAATCGAGTGGTTGCGTCGCGGCAAGCCCCAGCGAGCCGGTTGCCGAAGCGGAGAGCTCGGGCGTCGTCATCTCGGCGCGATCGATCACAATTCGGCTGCGGGCCGCGTGCACCGCGAGATCGGCGCTATCGAGCGTGAGGGGCCCCAGCGTGCCGGCGGTAATTCGAGCGTTGCCTCGCACGTCGATTTGCGGAAAGCTGCCCCTCACGGTCGCCTGACCTGCGGCTCGCCCGGTAATCGGGAGTGCCTGCATTCCGAGTGCGGGCAGCCAAAGCGAAAGGTCCAGGTTGGCGACATCGGCGCCTAAATCGAAGCGAGAGCGCTCCAGCGTGGAAAGCCATGGCCCAGGGGGCGCCAGACCGATCGAACCGCGCGCGTGAAGCTCGCCTTCGCTTCCTCCAACGGCTAGTGCTCCGACGACAACATTTCGCGCGCTCGACCAGACGGCTCGCGTGTCGCCGATCGGAAGATTCCGGTATCTAAAACCTCGGATATTAATGTTGCCGCTCGACGTGATGCCCGTGCCGCGGGAGGCGCTCGCAATGCGAACGCCGCCCCTTCCAGCCAGCGTATCGCCCGTATCGAAGAAGTTATTGAAATCCGAAAGATCGGCCCTCGGTGCGCTGACGTGCACTGCGACATCGCTAGGCCGGACCACGGCACCGAAGCGCATGGCCGTCGTACCGACCAGCACCGATCCTTGGGACATGCTGACGCCGCTGCGATCGGCGTCGATCGCGGCACGTCCGTCGACGAAGGGCAGACCGTTGACGTCTCCTGCCGGAACGCCGATCGTCCCGGCGATCGTCGGCGAGACGCTGCGTCCACCAACGAGCAGCTGCGCGTTAAAGGAGCCGTCGGTCATGTAGTTCGGAAGAGCGAAAGCGCGCAAGGTATGCGCGACCTGCGCGGCCGGCACGTTTGCGCGAATGGCGTAAGTTGGCGAGCCCGACAAAAGCGCTCCAATGGTGCCGTCGGCTCGAGCGTACGCACCCCCTATCTGCCCGACCATTCGCCTCAGCGCCACTGCATCTCCGGACAGGTTGACGTCAGCCTCGCCTGCGATCGGAAACTGCGCTATGCGCGCGTTGTTGATGGTAACGCCGCCCGCAAACGCGGGCAGCGGCGCTCCGGCGCGCAGCTCGCCGCTGGCATAGATCGTTCCGCCCTCGAGCGGTAACCCGATTCCACGCAGTTGCGACGTATTGAGCCGATCGGCGACGAGCGCAAGCGCATTCGAGCTCGCAGTGCCCGCGCGCTGCGGCGCCAACGAAAGCGTGCCCGCCGCAACGACGTCACCGCCGGCCGCGCTCGCGTGTGCCGAGTAAATGCGCAAGCGATCCCCTTCCACTGCAAGCGTAACGCTCGCGCGGTCGACCGGAACCCCGCGCAGCGTCGCTCCGGGCATCGACAGATTCGAGCCTACGACTACGACGCGTTTCGGTTCAACCGCAATTGCAACGGTGCCGCCCAATCTACCATGCCCGGTAATGGCGCTGCCGAGAAAAGGCGCGAGACCCTCGAAGCTTCCACGATAATCTCCGTAGGCGACGAATCCCCGGGTCGAAAACTCACCGCGTCCGCGAAAGCTTCCCCACGGGCCGGAGGCGCGGAGCAGATTGATCGGTGCGTGCTGCAAAGTCCCGGCCAGCGATGCCTCAAGGCTGGTGAAGCGAACGCCGGCAATTTTCGTATCTGCGCCGCGCACCAAGCCGGCCAAGAGGATGTGGTTGCCGGAGCCGCCGCCTGCGATCGCTGCGCCAACGGGTCCCCCGTCGATCTTCGGCATTTGCGGCAAGTTCAAATTGGGAAACGCCGGATATGCCGGCGCGCGCATGCGCAAATTGTTCGAGAGCAGCCAAAAGGCGCTCGTGTTTCGCGGCCGGTCCAGGAGATACGATCCGTCGAGGTCGCCGCGAGGCGTATGGAGCCAAAACGGATCGACGAGCGCCGTCCCATTCTCATCCATCCGGAGGATCGCCGCAACTCGATCGACGCCTCGCTCCGACGCCACGCTTCCGATGACGTGAAATAGCAAATCATCGCCGGTCGCGCCGGCGTCGATCACGATCGGTTCGTCTCCCAGCATCTCGTCGAGATACGGCAGCCGATTGGCCGGTCCAGCGACGTGCACGGCGAACTCCGAGCGCAGGTGCGCGCCGGTGTGCAGCGTGCCGCGCACGCCGAGCGAAATGCCGCCGTACGACGCGCGTAGCGGAGCGAGTGCGATAACGTTTGCGTGATAGACGACGCCTGCAGCAATTGCGTCGAATGGCAGATTACGGTAGAGCGCACGGGCTGCATTCGCGCGCGCAACGATCACGGGATCGCCGATCGGTCCCCCTACCAGGACCCCGAGCGTCACCTTTCCCGAAATCGGTTGGTCGCGTGTGAAACCGAAGGCCGCTCGGAGGTCGGCGAGATCGCCGGCACCCGAGACCCCCAGACGCAGCTGCGGGCCGCCGGTCACGGCGCCGTCTAAGTCATAAACGCCGCCTTGGATATGCAGCGGAATGCCGGCGAGCGTGGCGCGCGCATCGCTGATGAAAAACGCGTTGTCGACTACGTGAAGCGTTCCACCGATATTCTCGATCGGCAGCGAGAGCACACTTAGCCCGAGGCGTCCGCCGTCGATATCGACACGGAGGCTCACGTGATATGAGGGCGTGACATTGGGTTGGACGTCCAGCGCATAGAGAACCGCGTCAAAGTTGCGCGCTCCTCCGTGGAGAATGCGCACGTCGGGAGTTTGCGCGAAGTAGTTGGCCAGCGCGCGGACGGGGAAATGCGGCGCCTTGGCATGATGCATCGCGAAGCCCGCGATCGCGTCGACCTTGCCCACAACGGTAAACGGTTCTTCGCGTCGCTCTTCAAAAGCGCCGACGACGCGATATTGTGTGATCGTCGACGTGTCGATATGTGCGTCGACGCCGATCCGATCTATTTGCAGGTCGCGAGCGCTCTCGTCAAAAGCCGACGGTTCGCGCATTTCGATCCGGCCGTCGCGAACTTTGAGCGTAAAGGCAATCGGCACGGGGTCGATTCGCTGCGGCGCCGGCATGGACGGCGCGGCCGTGCCGGGCAACGCGATGTTGAAGGCGCCGTTGCGCGAACGGGAGAGCGTCAGCTTGAAACCGCTTATGTCGATGCCGGTCAGGCCGAAGCGGTGGCGGCTGCCGGGAAGAAGATCGCGCAGCGAGTACCAAATCGTGACGCGGTCGGCCTGCAGGAGCGGCTCCGAGCCACGTTCGATGCGAAGCTCGGCAAACGTGGCGCGGCCGGTGCCGACGTGAAGCTGGGCGATGCGAACGTCGTAGCCCGCGAATGCAGCAGCCGCCCGTATGGCAAAACGCAGCAACTCGTGGCGCGAAGCCGCCACGAGCCCGACGACGACGGCGGCGGCCAGCAGGCCGATTGCAAAACGCTTGCGCACGTGAGTCCTCGTGCTTCTATACCCTTTGTACTATGGAGGACCCCGCCTGCCTCACAAGCCTTTAACTAAAAAGGGAGGCTCTGGGCCTCCAGGAGCGTGTAGGGTTATGGCCGTTTTCGGATTCGTCGCCAAAAGACGGCACGAAGACGGAAATGCGCCATAGCCCTACACGCTCCTATAGATCGAGATTCTTGACGCTTTTTGCGTACTCGAAAATATATTGTTTGCGAGGCTCGACCTTGTCGCCCATGAGGTCGGTGAAGATCTGCTCGGCCTCGACGGCGTCTTCGACGGTAATCTGCTTGAGGCGGCGATTGCCGACTTCCATCGTCGTCAGGGCGAGCTGCTCGGCGTCCATTTCCCCAAGTCCCTTGTACTGTTGAATGGTGAAATCTTTACCGTCTTCGCCGACGACCGACTTGAGCTCGGCCTCGGTGAAGGCCCACCACTGCTTCTTGCCCTTGCGAATGCCGTAGAGCGGCGGCTGCGCGATGAAGACGTGCCCCTCTTCCACCAGCGGTTTCATTTGGCGGTAGAAAAACGTTAGGAGCAAGGTCCGGATATGAGATCCGTCCACGTCGGCATCGGTCATGATAATGATCTTGTGGTAACGTAGCTTCTGCACGTTGAACTCGTCTCCGAAGCCGGTGCCGAGCGCCGTGATCATCGTGCGGATTTCCTCGTTGGCCAGCACTTTGTCCAGGCGCGCCTTTTCTACGTTGATGATCTTTCCGCGTAACGGCAGAATGGCCTGATTGTTCGGATCCCGGCCACCCTTCGCGGTGCCGCCTGCCGAGTCGCCCTCGACGAGGAAGAGCTCGCATTCGGCGGCGTTTCCGTTCTTGCAGTCGACGAGTTTCCCGGGCAGCCCGGAGCCTTCCAGGGCGTTCTTGCGCCGGGAGAGATCGCGGGCTTTCTTCGCCGCGTCGCGCGCGCGTTGGGCCTGCATGCACTTGTCGACGATCGCGCGGGCGTACTTCGGGTTCTCCTCGAGAAAGAAGTCGAGCCGCTCGGAGACGAGACCGGCGACGATGCTGCGAACTCTCGCGTTGCCGAGCTTCGTCTTGGTCTGGCCTTCGAACTGGGGATCCTGGAGCTTTACGGAGACGACCGCCGTCAGGCCCTCCACGATGTCGTCGGTCGAAAGCGAGTTGTCCGCTTCTTTGAGCATGCCGCGCTTGCGGGCATAGCCGTTCACCGCATTGGTAACGGCTTGGCGAAAGCCTTGGAGGTGCATCCCGCCTTCGATCGTCGCGATGTTGTTTGCGTACGAGAAGATCTGGTCGGCGTAGGCATCCGTATACTGCATCGCAACTTCGACGTCCACCCCATCACGCTCGGCATGCGTCGAAATAATCGGGTGAAGCGGATCCTTTTTGGCGTTGAGCCATTCAACGAATGAGACGATCCCGCCGTCGAACTCGTAGGTGCGCTCGCGCACCGGCTCGGCAGACCGGACCGGCCGCTCGTCGCGTAGCGTAATCGCGAGCCCCCGGTTTAGGAAGGCCAGCTCCCGCAAGCGTTTTTGCAGGATGTCCCAGTGAAACTCGGTCACCTCGAAGATTTCCGTGTCCGGCTTGAACCATTGCCGCGTTCCCGCGCCGGTGGCTTTCCCAATCTTCTTGAGTTTCTGCATGGTGATCCCGCGCTCGAACTTCATCTGCCAGAGAAATCCGTCGCGCTTAACCTCGGTAACCATCCATTCCGACAACCCATTGACGACTGAGATACCGACGCCGTGCAGGCCGCCCGAGACTTTATAGCCGCCCTTTCCGAACTTCGCGCCGGCGTGGAGAATCGTCATGACGACTTCCACGGCAGGCAGCCGTTCCTCGGCGTGAAGGTCGATTGGGATGCCCCGTCCGTCATCTTCCACCGAGCACGAGCCGTCCGCAAGCAACACGACCTGTACCGTGTGCGCGTATCCCGCCATCGCCTCGTCGACGGCGTTATCTACCGCCTCGTAGACGAGTTGATGCAACCCTCGCTCCGCCGTGTTGCCAATATACATTCCCGGGCGCTTACGCACCGCTTCTAGCCCGCGTAGGACCTCGATTTGCTCACCAGTATAGTTCGTCGACATCAACCTTTTCGTTCATTTTGTTTTCCTGCGCCACTCGCCGTCGCTAACGGGGAGCCGGCGTAGAGCAGTTCGTGAAGTTCGTCGCCCAAGAGATTGCGCACCGTGGCCGGCATGATCTCTTCCGGCCGAAGCTTGCTGTGCAGCAGCACGTACGAGCTTGCAACCAGCCGTTCGCGGCCCCCGCGCGAAAGGCGTCCGGCGACTCGCGCCCGCTCGAGCATCCCCCACCAGCGTTTAAGCAGCCGGCTGCGAATGCGTTCGTACTCCTCCTTGTTTAACCCATCTACGAGCTGGGCCGTTCCGGTAAAGCCAAGCCAGGGGGCTTCAAAAAGCAACCGCGCGGTTGCGAGGGTTCTCGACTCGCTCGCAGCGGCATCGCAAGCTGCGCAGCTTGCCTTCTGGCATTGGCCGATCAGCGCACCGCAGCTATCGCAGGCTATCCATCCCGCGGAGCGCTTTGTCCGGGTAGCGTCTTCCACATGCCGCGCAAACTGTGCCAGCGCCTCTTGGGCGTTGGCCGAGGGAACGGGTTCGCCGGGTAGGCGCACCGGATCGGCCATAGAGCGGGCGGCCCGTGGTGCGTTGCGCTTTGGGAGTACTCCCACGCGGAAGCGCAGGCGCTCGACTCCGGCGCCAGGCAGCCGCGCTGCCACCGCGCCGAGAACTCGGTCCGCGAGGAAACTCAACTGGTGACTCCATGCGCTCGACCGCGTAACAATGACCAGCGTGCCGTCCGCCACGCGGACGGGCGCGGAGTTCGCTGCGACTTCGTCGCCGACGATATCGGTCCAACCGGCCTGCAGCAGCGTCAAAGGATCGCGTAGCGCAACCTTCTCCGGCGCCGTCCACGCGACGATGGCTTGCGAAAGCTTCAACATGCCGCTAGCGCCTCGACCTCTCCGTGACGAACACACGCTACGTGTGCGCTCGACTGCAATGGGGCCGGCAGATGCGTCGCGGTCACGAAAGACTGTTCGTAGTCGCCGATCTCGGCAAGGAAGGCCGTTGCGCGCGCTTCGTCAAGCTCTGAGAGCACGTCGTCCAAGAGCAGCAAGGGGGCCTCATTGGAACGTTCTTTCATTACCGCGTACTCGGCGATCTTCAGCGCGAGAACCGCCGTGCGTTGCTGGCCTTGCGAGCCGTACGCGGCCAGTGAAACGTCGTCGAGCGAAAGGCCGACATCGTCGCGATGCGGCCCCGCCAGTGCCGTCTTTCGCGCCCGCTCCGCGTCGCGCGTCTGCCGCAACCGAGCCTCGAAGGCCGCAGCGGCCGCATCGCGGGTGGGAACATCGAAGGGCACGTTCGGCTCGTAGGTGAGCTGCAACCGTTCGTTACCTCCGAAACGCGCGTGCGCCCGGCTCGCCTCTTGTGCGAGCGCTCTGACGAGCTGATCGCGGGCCAACATGATTTCGGTTCCGGCATCGATCAGGGTGCGCTCATAAATCTCGAGCAGGTCGGCATCGCCGGCGATGGTTCCACGTAAAAGCGCGTTCTTTTGCTGCAGCGCTTTGCGATAGCGCGCCAACTCGTGATAGTAGCGCGGCTCGCTTTGCGAGAGCGCGACGTTTAGAAACGCACGCCGAACCCCTGGAGTGCCGGCGGCCAACTGTAAATCCGCCGGTACGAAGGTGACGACGCGAATCTTTCCGAGATAGGCCGCATAGCGCACGGCGCCGCCGTTGACCGTATAACTCTTGCGGGTTCCGCGCCCGCTCTTTTCGATCGCGCAGACGAGCTCCACTTGACCGGTACGCAACGTTGCTTCACCCCGCACGACTGCTAACTCTACGCCGTTACGTACCGCATCTCCGTCGCGCGACGTGCGAAAGGACTTGCCGGTGCCGAGCATCGCTATACCCTCGAGCAGGTTGCTCTTGCCCTGCGCGTTGGCCCCGACATACACGTTCAATCCGGTGGCCGGCTGGAGATCGAGCTGTGGGTAGTTGCGAAAGTTCGATAACGCTAGATGCCGCAGAAGCACATTACTGCCGCAGCGGCATAAGCACGTACAGCTGCTGGCCGCTTTCAAGCGGTTCGAGCGGGCGGATCGCCGCCGGAGAGAGCGGCCCGAGGAACTCCATCACGACCTTGTCGCTCTTGATGTGGTTGAGGATCTCGACCAGATAGCGTGCGTTGAACGCGATTGCCAGATCCTCGCCGCTCTGCTCGACTTCGAGCTCTTCGTAAGCGTTGCCTGAAATGTCGGAGCTTGCCGTGACGATCAGCGTCTGATTGGCGATCGAGAGCTTTACCATGCTGGCGCGATCCCCGGCAACCAACTCGGCTCGTCGCAGGCTGCCGATGAAAGACGCGGTGTTTACCGTGACCGTCCGATCGAACTTCGCGGGAATGACTTGCTGATAGTTGGGATATTGCCCATCGACGAGGCGCACCGTGATCGAAACGTTACCGCTGGTCATTTGAAGCTGATTGCTTTGCGCGCCGAGCGCGCTTACCGAGATACGTTCGCCCGTGCCGCAATTACGTGCGACCTCGGCCAACGCGCGGGAAGGCACGATAAACTTTTCGTTGCCGGACATTCCATCGTCGAGCGTTGTGGCGAACTTCGCAAGCCGATACCCGTCGGTTGCGACCATGGTCAGCGCGTTACCCTCCACTTCCAGTAGAGTACCCATTAGCACCGCGCCCCGAGCCTCTTCGCTCGACGCGGCAAAGATCGTGGCGTCGATGCCGTCGCGTAACCGCTTGCCGGCGATCGTGAAGTGCGATCCGCGAGTGGCCGCGGGCAACGGCGGATATTCGTCGGCGGGCAAGGCGTGGAAGTCGTAGTTGCTGCGGTCGCACTTCACGCTGGCCCGAGTCGGGGTGCCGGTCACCTCGAGCGTCCCCGGAGCGAGATTCCCAAGATAGCTGGCAAACAGCTTCGCCGGAACGGTTACCGCACCGCCCTCGGTTACCTCAGCCGGAAAAGCATGTTCGAACGTCAGCTCGAGATCCGTCGCTCGTACCGCTATTTTTTCGCCTTCGGCTTGCAGCAAGACGTTCGATAGGATCGGGACCGTCGTGTGCGCATTAACGACTTTGCTGGCGGCTCCGACGGCCGCGGCGATGTCTTTTGTGGTACAGGCGAATCTCATTGGTTCCACCGTTGGGCGTGTGAGGGCGATTTCCTAGTAGAATAATACAAGAGACGCAGCAGCAGTAGTGCGGTGTAATCTGGGGAGAACTCCGGTTTAACCTTATGCGGCGAGGGTTTTCCGCGTGGGATAAGCTGTGGACCGGGCGCGGCGAGCCATACACTTTTCCACGACGCGTAAGCTACGGATGGTTTATCCCTGTGGGCAGCCCGAACCTGTGCACGGTTGTCCCCTGCCCCTAGGTCAGGGGTTCTGGCACATCGCGATTAGCTGGCGAATCTTGTTCCGGTAGGCTTCGTCCCGCTGCATCTGGTCCTTGATCTTGTCGCGCGCGTACATGACCGTGGTGTGGTCCTTCTTGCCAAAATCGCGCGCGATCTGCGGCAAGGAGTAGTTCGTGAGCTCCGTCGCGATGTACATGGCGATCTGCCGCGGCGCCGCGAGCCGTTGATCGCGCCGGCCGTTGTCCATCTCCTTAACGGTGAGCCCGTGCGCGCTGGAAACGGTCTCCTTAATCTTTGAAATCGTTATCCTGTGCAACGGCGCCTGAGCGACGGCGCTCTTGAGAACGTCGGCCGCGAGATCGGTCGTGATCGGCGCTTTGGTGAGCGACGCGTAGGCGATCACGCGAATAAGCGCGCCTTCGAGCTCGCGGATGTTGGACGGAATGACCTTGGCGATAAAGGACGTCACTTCGACGGGTACGGGAATGTTCTCACTCTCCGCCTTTTTGCGCAGGATCGCCTCGCGCGTTTCGAGATCGGGCGCCTGAATGTCGGTGAGTAAACCCCATTCGAATCGTGAGCGCAAGCGCGCTTCGAGCGTCTGAATCTCTTTGGGAGGACGGTCCGACGAGATAATGAGCTGGCGCCCCGATTCGTGCAGTGCGTTAAACGTGTGGAAGAACTCTTCTTGCGTCGTCTCCTTGCCGGCAAGGAACTGGATGTCGTCGATGAGCAGCACGTCGACCTGACGATAGCGATTGCGAAACTCTGGCGTCCGATTGTTCTGCAACGCAATGATGAACTCGTTGGTGAACTTCTCGCACGTGAGGTAGACGACGTTTGAGGCTAAGTTATCCTGGATAACGCGATGTCCGATCGCGTGCATCAAATGCGTCTTCCCTAAGCCGACGCCGCCGTAGAGAAAGAGTGGATTATACGCGTGGGCCGGCGCCCCGGCCACTGCCTGCGCGGCGGCGTGGGCAAACCGGTTGGAGTTCCCAACGACGAACTCTTCAAAAGTATAACGCGCATTAAGGTTGGCTGTACGAAACTCCTCAAGGGGATGCGATGCAAAAGGCGTGCTTCCGCGGGAACTTTCGGCCGGATCGGCGACGGAGAGCCGCAGCTCGATATTGGTGCCGAAGAGCTCGCTCAGCATCCCGACCATCTGATGACGTAGCTTGCTCCCTATCCAGTCTTGAGCGAACTTGCTGTGCACCGCGAGGTGCAGCTCGTTGCCATGGAAGGAGATAAACCGAATCGGCTTGATCCACATTTCGAAGACGGGCTTCGAAAAGGTCCGTTCTAAGGTATCGAGTGCGGACTGCCAGAGCTCATTGGAGATGTCCGAATTGACCGCAAGCGCCATCATCTGCCCTCTTTACGTCGTTCTGAGCCACCCCCGTGAGGGCGCAAAGGGTTGGCTTAATCAAGCCGCGCTCCTCTGGGTTTTATGCACGATCTTATACACTTATCCACAGATCGCCAGGAATGGTTTTTCCGCAATTTTTCCAGAATATGAACCGGGCCGGCAACTCGCGCCGGATGGCGGTAGAAGCCTGATGTCATATGGCTCTCACCCGTATTGGAGGGTCGCCGGAAAGGGGCTTCTCCACAGGCCTGTCCACAGGTGTGGAGAGGAAGGGTCGTGGTCTCGTCTGATTTTGACGACGAGTGCCCCCCGCGAGGTCGGCGAGCCCACGCAAACAAACAAGCGCCCATGCGACCATGGATGCGGCGCAGCCCTACAGCTTCAGCGCTAGGCACCCGTGGTTGCGCTGCTCCCCGCCTTGCTTTTTGGGCGGCCTTTGGTACAATGGCCCGGCTATGTTCGAGTTAGATCTTCAGCTTTTCGCCTCTAAGAAGGGCGCCGGCTCGACCCGGAACGGCCGCGATTCCAACTCCCAGCGGCTGGGCGTCAAGCGGTTCGGCGGCGAGCGGGTGATCGCCGGAAACATCTTAGTCCGCCAGCGCGGAACGCGGTTCTATCCGGGCACCAACGTCGGCCTGGGCCGCGATCACACGCTTTTTGCCCTGACTGACGGGATTGTCACCTTCAGCGTCAGCCGCGACCGTCAGCACGTTTCCGTGCTGCCGCCTGGCTAAAGCCGTCCGCCCACCACGCATCGGGGCCGTTAGGCCCCTTTTCTTTTTCCGGCGAAGGTAAGCGCCGTGCAGTTCATCGACGAGGCCGAGATTGAAGTGGCCGCCGGGGACGGTGGCGACGGCATCGTCGCTTGGCGTCGCGAGAAGTACGTACCCAAAGGCGGCCCCGCCGGAGGCGACGGGGGGCACGGCGGTAGCGTCTACCTCGAAGCCACGCCCGAGCTATCGACCCTGGTCGAGTTCCGGTTTCGACGCAGCTTCTCGGCCGAATCCGGCAAGGCCGGTGGAACCTCGAGGAAGTCCGGCCGAAGCGGGCCCGATCTGACGATTGCCGTCCCGGTTGGAACGCTGGTGTACCGCCGACTCGGCGACGCGCCGGAAGCCCTGCTTTCCGATTTGGATCGGCCCGGCGCTCGCCTCGTGGTAGCCAAAGGCGGCCGCGGCGGCCTGGGCAACCAACACTTCGCCACCAGCGTTCGTCAGGCACCGCGGTTTGCCGAACACGGCGAACCCGGCGAGCGCGCGCATTTGCGTCTCGAGCTGCGCCTGCTCGCCGACTGCGGAATCATCGGCGTTCCCAATGCCGGCAAGTCCACGCTGCTCTCGGTCGTCTCATCGGCACGCCCAAAGATTGCGGATTATCCTTTCACGACGCTCGAGCCGCAACTCGGCGTCGTCCGAATCTCCGATGAAGAGTCGTTCGTCATGGTCGACGTTCCGGGTTTGGTCGAAGGCGCTCACCAAGGGACGGGGCTCGGCGATCTCTTTCTCAAGCACGTCGAGCGCACGCGCGTCTTGCTGCACCTGCTCGACGGCTCGAAACCGTTGCCGGAGATTCTCGCCGACAAAGAAATCATCGAAGCAGAGTTGGCGGCGTGGAATCCGCGATTGGTCGACAAGCCGACGCTGGTCGTGCTCAATAAACTCGATTTGCCTAATGCGCGCGAGTCGTTACCGGAGCTGCGTTTGCGCTTCGCGCAAGTCCACGCAATCAGCGCGGCAACGCACGCGGGCGTGCGAGAGCTTATGCTCGACGTGTGGCGCGCCATCGAATCGGCACCGATGCCGGAGATCGTTGCGCAAGAGCCGGTTCGAATCGAGTTGCGCGATCCCGACGCGTTTTTAATCGAGCGCGGCGCCGCCGGCGAGTTCGTCGTGACCGGCGAACGCATCGAACGCCTCGCGGCGATGACGGACTTCGATTCCGATGAGGGTATGGCACGTTTCGAACGCGTTTTGGGAAAGATGGGCGTCGAGAAGCGTCTGGCAGAACTCGGTGCCGAGCCGGGGGATACCGTCCGAATCGGGGCGTACGAGTTTACGTACTCATGAGAATCGGAATCTTTGGCGGAACGTTCGATCCCATTCACAACGCGCATCTTTTCGTCGCCGAATCGGCGCGCATTTTAGAACGGCTGGATCGGGTGCTGTTCGTCCCCACGAACAATCACCACTATCGCGACGAGCCTCGTGCCGATGCGGCGCACCGTTGCGCGATGATTTTGGGCGCGATCGCGAGCAACGCGGGCTTTGCGCTCGACGACGCCGATTTGCGAGAGAGTGCAACGGGTTATACCGCCGATCTCTTGCCGCAACTGCACGTGAAATACCCCCGGGCCAAACTGACGTTCGTCATCGGAGCGGATTCACTGGTAAATACGGCTTGGATGCGCTTCGACGAAGTGCTGCAGTCTTTAGAGCGGTTCGTTATCGCGCCACGCCCCGGCGTTCGAGCCGACGCGCTGGCGCGCGTGATCGCGGCGGTCCCCGCGCCGCTGCGCGAGCGAGTCAGCACCCTGAACCTTCCGGAGATTCCAGAGTCGGCGACTTTGATCCGGACGTTGATTTCCCAGGGCCGCAGCATCCGTTATCTCGTTCCTGAACCGGTCTGGCACTACATCGTTGCCCACCGGTTGTATGGATTCGATACCGGTGGATAGTTGTCGCGCAGCGTTGGTCGCGCTGATCTGCGCGTCGTTCTGTGCGTGCGCGACCGCACAGACTCCCGACGATGCCGCACTTTGCTCGGCGTATTCGGCGCAACGTTCCGGCGTCGAGGTCGTCGCTGCGGGCAGGGTCACGCGGATCTTCGGAGTCCAAGCCGGTCGTAGCAGCCCGCACGAGGGCTTTCTGTTTCGACTTGACTCCGGCTGCGCTCTAGTCGTACGCGTGGAGGCAAACACCGATTTTACCGGTGCGATCCCGCTCTCGACCGGCCAGAGCGTCCTGGTCAAAGGCGAATACGAGTACTATCCGCTCGGCGGCGTCATCCACTGGACGCATCGCGACCCGCGCGGTCGCCATGAAAACGGATACGTCGACGTTGGCGGTACGATGTATTACTGAAACTCTGTGAATGGCAGAACGCCCCTCTCGCGGATCGTCCTCGCCAGCGAGTCCCCTCGCCGGTTGGAACTGCTGCGCTCACTGGGTTTGATCGTCGACGTGGCGGCAAGCGGCTACGCGGAGGTGCCGCTGCCGGGCGTGTCGCCGGCCGGCCTCGCCTCGCATCACGCGAATGAGAAACTTCGCGCTGCGCTCGAACTGCAGCGCCGGCCGCTCGACACCCCGGTTCTCGCTGCCGATACGGTGGTAGATCTCGACGGCACACCGCTAGGCAAACCGCACGATCTGCCGGACGCGGCTCGAATGCTGGAATCGCTCTCGGGACGAGAGCACGTCGTCCATACGGCGTTTGCGCTGGCGGTTCCGGGCATCCCGCAGTGGGTGGCGGAGCGTTCTTCGACGCGCGTGCGCTTCTATCGCCTGGAGGCGTCCGAGATCGCCGACTACCTGGCAACCGGTGAGCCGCTGGATAAAGCCGGTGCCTATGGCATTCAAGGGCGCGCAGCGTCGTTGGTAGAGGCGATTGAGGGCGACTTCTACACGGTCATGGGTTTGCCGCTGGCCAGGGTAGTGCGAACGCTGCGGGGGTTGGGATTTACGCTTCCAACCACGAAATAGCCGTCGCCATGAACTAGGAGCGGTCATCTTCACGTATAGAGACGAACGAAAACTTTTCGCGCTGATCAGCATCATCATCGTCGCAGGGCTGCTCGCGCTGCTTCAGATCGGTGCGCAGCGTGCCGGCACCGCTAGCCCCATCTCGACGGTCGCAAGCGCCTTCTTTGCCGTTGCCGAGACCGCAATCTCGGCGACAATCGGCGGCATTCGCAGTTTCGGTGCGGCGATCGTAGCGCTGCCTCAGCTTGAAAGCGACGTGGCACGGCTGCGCACCCGCAACCAGCGGCTGATCGAAGAGAACGATCGGCTTGCGGAACTCGCTTCGGCGTACGCGGCGCAAAGTGCTGTGCGTCCCGTGGTGGACCTCTACCACGGCATCGAGGCTCGAGTCATCGGGTTTCCGCCCGAAAACGAATCGCGCGCGGTGACGATCGACAAGGGCTCGTTAGCGGGCGTTCGAGCCGATGAGGGCGTCCTCGCGGCCGGCGGGGTGGTCGGCCGTGTCATTGCTGTGGCTCCGTTGTCGAGCACGGTCGTGCTCGTCACGGATTATGCGAGCCGCATACCAGCCGTCGTGAGGCGGGGGCGCTGGTGGGGAATCGCGCGCGGAAATCTCACGAGCGTCGTCGACGACTACATCGAGCAGGATGCGCCGTTGCGCGTCGGCGACGTCGTCGTGACCGGGGAAGGACGATCGTTTCATTCCGGCGTTCCGATCGGCACCGTGACCCAAATCGAGCGCGGCCCCGCGACGCTCTATCAAACCGTCGTGTTGCGGACCTCCGTCGATCTCGGCGCCCTCGACCGCGTTGTCGTCGTTCCGCAGTAAACCCCACGTCGCGCCGTTTGCCGGACCGCCGTGGTACGTGGCGGCCGCGTGGCTTGCGGCGGCAATCGTCGCTCAAGCCACGCTCGTGCACGCTCTCGCTATTCGCACCGTGGCTCCGAGCTTCGTCTTGGTCGTGGTCGTCTGGTACGCGATTCGCGTCGACGCGCGCCGTGCCGCCGTTTACGGCCTGATCGCCGGGCTCTGCGAAGACGCACTGTCCGCCGGGACCGGAGCGGCTTGGATGATTTCGACCTGCATCAGTGCCGTCCTCGCAAGCATGCTGTCGCGCGGGTTCTTTTCGGATTCCATTCCGCTGGTCAGCGGCGTCACGGTGCTCGCGACCCTGCTGCGCGCCCTGATTTTTTGGACCGCTATGGCGTTGGGCGGGTATCCGGCCGGCCTTGGAACGATGCATCTGCATGAAGCGCTCTTCGAAGCTTTCCTCAACGGTGCGATCGTCATTGCGGCCATGCTCGCCGTGCGTCGTTTCGAAGCGCCGCGATGATGCAGCGGCGCGATTCGCGCTCGGCGTCGTGGCGTCTTCCAACGTGGCGGCTGGCGGCCTTCGCGGCGATCGTCGCGATCTCGCTGATCGCACTGGTAGCTCGAATCGTCCAGATACAGATCGTCGACGGCGCAACCTATCGCGCGCGGGCGCTCGCGAACCGGATCCGCCTCATTCCCGTGGCGGCGCCGCGCGGAATCATAGCCGACCGTTACGGCAGAGTTCTCGCGCGCAGCCGCCCCTCGTTCGTCGTTGCGCTGATTCCCTCAGAGGTTGACGACGTCGAAGGCGAGCTGACGTCGCTGGCTCGAATCGTTGATCTGAGTAAGGCGTCGCTCTGGCAGCGGCTGCTGCATCATCGGGGCCTCGATTATTCAAGTTTTGCGCAAGTCGCCGCGAACGAACCGTACGGCCCCGTCGTGCTTGCAAAGGGTTTACCGGTGCCGGCGGTGGCGCGGCTCTCGGAGGTACTCGCGGACCTTCCCGGCGTCGATCTCGAGGTTCAGCCGATTCGCGACTATCCGCAAGGCGCGCTAGGTTCGCATCTCATCGGTTACGTCGGAGCGATTACGCAAGACGAATTCGAACGGCTCAAATCCAAGGGCTACTCACCAAACGACGTGATCGGCAAAGACGGCCTGGAGTTTTCCTACGACGACTATCTGCGCGGCACGCCCGGCGGCGAGCGCGTCGTCGTCGATGCGACCGGTGCCGTGGTGTCAAACCTCAGGCTCGGATCGAAACCCGCCCTGCCGGGCGACACGCTGGTCACCAACGTCGATTGGAGACTGCAGCGCATCGTCGAAGAGGCGCTTTCGGACGGGTTGCGCGTAGCCGGACGGGGACACAGGCTATCGGGCGCGGTCGTGGCCGAGGACCCCTGGACCGGCGGCATCTTAGCCCTTGCGAGTTATCCGAACTACAATCCCAGCGACTTCGCCGGCGATCGCTGGAAGCGCGTGACCTTCGATTTGACCGATTCGTCGCAGCCGCTGTTCGACCGCGCCATTGCTGCCGCGACGCCAACCGGTTCGACGTTCAAAATGGTAACGGGATCGGCCGCATTGACCGAAGGCGTCGTAAAAGTCGATCAAATCATCGACGACACCGGCGGCTGGAACTGCGGCGGTTACTACGCGCGCGATATTGCGGCCGGCGGCCTCGGAGATACGACCTTCGTTCCGGCGCTCGCGGCGTCGAGCGACGGTTACTTCTTTCGCCTAGCGTGGTGGCTGGGCAATGTGCGCTTGCGCAAGTACGCGTTGGCTTTCGGACTCGACGCGAAGAGCGGCATCGATCTTCCCGGCGAGAATGAAGGGAACTGGCCGACAAACGCCTGGGAGCTGCGGGCGTTCGGCGTTCCGATGGAACCCAGCGACGCGTGTTTCTTGGGGATCGGGCAGGGCGCGATGCAAGCCACGCCGCTGCAGATCGCCAACGTGGCCTCGGCCGTGATCAACGGCGGTACGCTCTACCGGCCGCAAGTCGTGCGCGAGGTGCGCGATCCGAGCGGCGGACTCATCGTTCGGTTTTCCCCGCGAATCATTCGCCAAGTTCCCGTCGCCGCGTCGGCGCTTGCCGCGGTCCGTGAAGGAATGGCGAAAGTAACCGATCCGGGTGGCACCGCGTACGGTTTGGCGATTGACGGACTGCCGTATTCAGGTAAGACCGGAACGGTCGAAACGGCGGGCGGGAACGGTCCCAATACGACGTGGTTCGTCGCGTGGGCGCCAACGGTTCGCCCACGTCTGGCGATGGCCGTGTTCGTCGATCGCAGCGGGGGCTACGGTGCTACGGTCGCCGCACCGATCGCGCGTCAGATCTTGGTTAAATACTTCAACAAGAAGCCTTAGCAGGCTGCGGACAGACCCGTCCGCAGCCTGCTAAGCGGCACCGTCATGCGAGCAGCTCCAGGCTCGCCGCGATCCGGTCGCTGCGCCCGCCGGGGCGCTCGGCAAAGAAGCGTTCCAGCGGCATCGTGCTTCCGGCCGTCGTCAACGCGTGAGCCGCAGCCAAAGCGACGGCTTCGCAGGGGTCGTCGAGGGCGCGTTCGAGCAAACGCAGCGAGGACGGATCGTCGAGCGCGCCGACTGCAAAAATGAAATCGCAACGTTCCGCATCGGAAAGATTGGCGAACTCGTCGATCAACCCGTCGGCATCGCCCTTGGGCCGGCGCCGAGCGCGCGCGTAGGCCAGCGCAGCGATCGCTGCAATCAGAACTGCGATAACGAGTGCAGCGGCGAGTACCACCGGCCTAGGCCATCGAGTGCAGCGAAGCGGCCATTCCGTCGAGTGCGGCATCGAGACGCTCGTCGCCGCGATGTTGCAGCGCGTCGATGAACTCGTTGCAGTCGGAGTCCTCGAAGTCGTCCAAGGCTTCGATCAAGAGCGCGCGGTAATCCGCCCAAGCCGGCGTTTCGCCGGGCAAAAGCCGTGCGAGCGCAGCCCATGGGAGTGCCGTTGCGAGTTGCGCATGCGCCATGCGCTCCCCGAGATCTCGCAGCTCCCTTGGATCGAACGTGCCTCGCAAAGTAAGTGCGGCGGTTGGAGACTCCGCCGGCACGCCGCGTGCGGCGCCGGCCTCGCGCACCAGGCGCTCGAGCGTGGAGTGCAGCGAGGGCGTTTCGATGTCGCGCGCCGTGAGAACGTACAGCGGCAGGCGGAACTTGATGAAGAGGCGATCGAGCTCCTCGCGCAGCAGTTCGCGCGCCGGCTCGAGCGCGCCGCAGCGGGCGTCACCGACTCCCTCCGGAAGAAAGGCGCGCACGGCAAAAATGTGCGTGATCAAACCGCGAAAACGAGCCTCGCGCAGGAGGCGTAACGTGCGGTTGAGGCGTTCGGGCGTAAAAGCGGCGATCGTTCCGGTCAGGCCCGTCCGAGTCGTTTCGAAAACCTCGACTTGCAGATCTTCGAGGTCGTCATCGCGGCCGGCCGAAAGCTGCGCGAGCGGATGAGCGCCGTCTACCTCCCCGACCGGCGTTGCGGGAGGGAGCTGAAGGAACCGCTCCTCCGGAAGCGCGCGCTGGTGACTCGCGATAGACGGCCCGAGCATTCCGTCGAGCCCGAAGGGCAGTCCCGGGATCGCGTTGGCAAAGATCGGCGTCGCACGGACGCGCAGTTCGGCCGAAACGATCTCATCGTCGCGTTCGCCGTCGTAGCGGATATGCGCGACGTGCGCGATCGAGGTGCCGGCGGCCGATGCGTTGTGAACGACGCTGCACCAGCGAATCGTTGCTTCTACGCCTGGGTCGACATCGTTGAGAACGATCCCGCGGGCACCGGCAAATGGCGGGAGCGCTCCCGAGTCGCGGATAGGGACGTCGTTGACCGTCGTGGAGTTGGGAACATAGATCAGCGATTCGGGCGAGGCGATGCTAATCTGGGCGATACGAGCCGTGCCGTCGCCGCCGTTACGAACGTGCAAAAACCATTCCACGGTTTCGCCCAGATCGACGGCATCGGCCGGTTCGCTGCGCAAGTTACCGGTCGAGAAATCCGGCTCGGCGCTCGTGGCGATGGTCAAGCGCTCCAGCGGCACCGGCAGTACCCCGTCGGCGGTAAGCAACCCGTCGACGGTAACGGGCCAATCCTTGGCCAAGCCGCGTAACAGCCGTAATCCCAACCGCGCTCGCGCATGCGCGGCTGGAGCCAATTCCCCAAAGAGAAGCGAGGATTTCTCGCGCGTCGCTCCGTCCACGCTTTCGAGCCGTGCCTCCGGCGAGACGTAGCAACGCAGGGTGACGTTGTGCGCCGTATCTGTACCGATGTTGGTCACGACGACGTCGACGTCGGCCAGCTGATTGGGACGTAGTACCGATTGGCCGCGCAGTTCCAGCCGCGATGTCTCGGGGTCGAAGGCCGGATGAGACTCGACGCGCCACTGCGTCTCCGGCAAGTGAGTTTCCCCAAGCTCGCGCGTGTGTAGGCTAGCGCCAATGCGTAGTTCGCTCGCGTTGGCAAACGGCGAAGGCACGCGGGCCTTCACCGTTAGACGGCGCGTCGCATAGGCCTCGATCGTTCCCAGCTCGGCCGTGTCGGGAGGCGAATCGGCGGACCGTCCCTCGAGCGCGAGCCGGCGGCCGCTTTCGAAAACGGCCACGTCGTCGAGTGCCGGCTCGATGCGGACGTGGAACACGCAATCGTGCGCGTCGGCGCTGCCGTCGTTGGCGAGCACGATGGCCGCTTCGATCCCGCTTCCCGGAACGGCGAACGCGGTGCCAACGCGCGCCAGGGCGTTGCATCGTGGCGGAAAGGCCGGCTCCGAACGCACTTGGAGGTCGCACTCCAGGCGCCGCGATGCGGCCGGCGGCGATTCCCAATCCAGCACTGCCGCTGCGCTCACCACGGTCTTGTCGGGGAGGGGCGAAGTGACAACGCCTTCGGCACAAAGCGTTACGCATTGGCCGGCGTCGATTGTGCCCACCTGGAATCGCAGCGGCTCTTTCCGACGCTCGCGCAGTGGCCGTCCGTCGATCGTGGCGGCCCCGCGCACGAAGATCAGATGGTCGGAAAGTTCGAGCTGTACGCTCACACGCTCAGCCGCGGCGGTTCCGGCATTGAAGGCCGTGAGCGTAAACCGTAAGCGTTGCCCAGGCTGGACGTCGTGGGCCGGGTCGGCGGAGAAGCCCGTGCGATCGTCGCCGAAATCGGAAGCCGATACGACGGTTAACGACGCGGGCTCGAGTGAAAATGCGGGCGTTTCTTGTGAAGCCACCTCGGCTCTCGCGAGCAGCTGCGTTCCACCGGGCAGCGGCGCGTCGATCGCTACCCGGAACATTAGGGTTGCCGAAGCGCGTGCGGGCAGCGAGCGCACCACCACGGGCGCGTGCATGCGGTCGAAGGACGTGCCGAGTTCGCGCTCGATCTCGCGCCCGTTGACCCGAGCCGACCCTGCAACGTAGGAGGTGTGCTCGGGAATCGGCGAGACGACGACGACGTCGCGCGCGGTCGACTCACCGGCGTTGTGAATCCGAACCGTTACCGCTGCTTGCGAGCCGGGAACCGCGTCGCGTACGGACTCCATCGCAATGCCGGTCAAAGCATTGGCCAGCTGAGGCTTGCTGCGCGCAACCAACCGTACGACGTTCGAGCCGATGCACGGCAGCTCGAAGGAGGCAACCGCCGCTTGCAACTCGACCGTCGTCCCGTTTTCGATCGCTCCGGCGACGCTGTACGCGATCTCGATTCGCCGCTCTTCGTTCGGAAGTACGTCGCCGACGTGAGCGCCGGCGCGCGCGAGCAGGGGCGAGTTGCCGAGCTCGTCGTCGAGCTCGCTGCCGTCGAGCAGACCGCTGCCGACAAGATAGACGAGCCCGTCGGGAAGGTTGAAGCGAATCCGAACGCCGGTTGCCGGCGCGCCGCCGTGATTGCGGAAAGTGAACGTCGCGCGTACCGTCATCCCAGGTTCTAACTCACGCTCGGGCGAAACGACGAGCGTCCTGAGCCGCTCCGGCAAGGTCGGCGCTCCCGGCGCAAAAACCTCGGAGAGAGGTCGCATGACGCGGGGACGTTTCGCCGCCGCGAGGGAGGCTCCCGCGCTCGCGTGCACGGACGTTTTCAGAAGTTGACCTTTTAAGAAAGAATGAGGATTGGCATGCTCGCTGTTCACGAAGACCGTCTCGCCGCCGCCGTTGCGCGGTTGGGCTCGGAGAATGCCTTCGAAATCTTAGCCCGCGCGCGAGAACTCGAAGCCGCCGGCCGTCGCGTCGTTCACATGGAGATCGGGGAGCCCGACTTCGATACGCCCGATGGAATCAAGAAGGCAGCCGTTGATGCGCTCTACGACAACCACACGCATTACACGCCTTCGAGCGGGTTGCCATCGTTGCGCGAGACGATCGCCGAGTACGCCGGCCGCTTTCGCAACATAACGCCGGTATGGAACGCGCAAAACGTCGTGGTTTCACCGGGCGCAAAGCCGATCATCTGGAATACCTTGAGCGCACTGCTCGGTCCCGGTGACGATTTCGTCTACTTCGATCCCGCGTATCCCGCGTACGCATCCTGCGCCTCGTATTTGCAGGCAAACGTCCATGCCATTCCGTTGCGGGAGTCGCGCAACTGGCGGATGGACCTCGACGAGCTGGCCCGGATCGTCTCCAAGAAAACCAAACTGGTCGTTATCAACTCACCCCATAATCCCACGGGTGGCGTCTTGACCAGGAGCGACTTGGAGACCATCGCCGAACTGGCCGAGCGCTACGATTTCCTCGTACTCGCCGACGAGATCTACAGCCGGAACTTCTACCTCGAGTCCGAGTACCTATCGATCGCGTCGCTGCCCGGAATGCGGGAGCGTACGATCGTCGTCGACGGTTTTTCGAAGGCCTACGCAATGACCGGCTGGCGCCTGGGCTACGCGATCCTGCCCGAGCGCTTGGCGAAAGCGGTAACGCTCTTCAACAACAACACGTTTAGCTGCGTCGCCACGTTCGTGCAGATGGCCGGCATTGCCGCGCTAACCGGTTCCGACGAACCGGTGTTGCGGATGAACGAAATCTTTCGCCAACGCCGGGATCGCCTCGTCAAAGGGCTCAACGAGATCCCGGGCATCTCATGTCTGCTCCCCGAGGGCGCGTTCTACGCCTTCCCCAACGTCGCCGAAATTACGCAAGACGACCGCGGGCTTGCGAAGTTTCTACTCGAGGAGGGCGGCGTGGCCTGCGGCGGCGGATCGTCGTTCGGGGCTGCCGGCAAAGGCTATCTGCGCTTCTCGTATGCCGCGTCGCTGGATGACATCGACTGGGCGTTAGATTCGATCGCCAAAACGCTGCCGAAGTTTACGGGATAAGCTTCATCGAGTGCTTGACGTCGCGCAGCGTCTGCGCGGCAATCTCGCGCGTACGGCCCGTTCCCTCGGCGATGATCCGCCGCACCGTTTCCGGATCGCGGCAGTACTGCGCGTAGCGCTCCCGTACGGGCCGAAGATAGGCGTTGAGCTGCTCGGCGAAGTCGTTCTTATCTTGCACGCAGCCTAGCGCTCCCGAACGGCACTCCGCTGCGATGGCGTCGAGCCGCAGCGGATTGACGAATCGCCAGAGAGCGAAGACCGGACAAACATCCGGGCGTCCGGGATCGCCTCGGCGGACCTTGAGCGGATCGGTGATCATTGACCGCACCTTTTTCGTGGTCGTATCTTCGTCATCGGAGATAAGAATGGCGTTGCCGTACGACTTGCTCATCTTGCGACCGTCGATACCAGGGACTTCGGGAAACTCCGAGAGCGTCGGTTGCGGCTCGACGAGGATCTCCTGACCCTCGCCGTAGAGGTGGTTAAAGCGGCGCACGATCTCGCGTCCCAGTTCCAAGTGCGCAACTTGGTCGCGTCCGACGGGAACGTATTGCCCGCGTACGACCGCGATATCGCAGAGCTGCAGCAGCGGATAGCCGAGAAAACCGTAGGTCGCGATGTTCGCGCCGAGCGCATCGATCTGTCCTTTATAGGTCGGCACGCGCTCGAGCCACGAGACCGGCGTAATCATCGCCAGCAGCGCCTGCAGTTCGGCGATCTCCGGGACCCCCGACTGCAGAAAGATCGTCGAACGCTGCGGGTCGACTCCGGCCGCCAGCCAGACCGCCACCATCGCTTCCCGCGCGCCACGCACCATCGAGGGATCGGCAAACTCGGTCGTATACGCGTGCAGATCGGCAATCTCGAAGAACGCGTCGTCGTTCTCGCTGTACGTCTCCCACTGCGTTAGCACACCGACGAGATGTCCGAGGTGAAGGTCGCCGGTCGGCCGCATCCCCGACATCACGCGCCGTTTGGTCAAGCTCATCCGCGCGTCAAATGTTACGTGCAGCCGTCAATGCCTTGCAATTTCCGCGCGAACGAAGGCGCGCGCCGACCGCACAGCCTCCGGGAGCGGCGTGCCCGAGGCCAGTTCGCACGCCAGCGCCATCGCTAACGTGCAGCCCGTGCCGTGCATCGCTCCGGCGATCCTCGGTTCGCTAAAAACTTCCACGCCGCCGCTGGTGGCGAGAGCATCCGTCGGGTCACCGTCAAGGTGACCACCAGTGAGAAGCACGGCGCGGGCGCCGCGCGCGCGCAGTCGCGCCGCCGCGTCGGCCAGCGTGCTTCTCTCGATCGTTCCGACGTGCAACAGTACGGCGGCTTCGCGAAGATTGGGCGTCAGAATAACGCTCGAGAGCGTCGCGAGCTCGGCTTCGAGCGCGTCTTGCGCTGCTCGATCGGCCAGCTCGCCGCCGCTGCTGGCGGCAAATACCGGATCGACCACGGCGGGCAACCATGGGTGCGCTGCGAGGGTCTGGGCCACCGCGCGAACGCTACCCGGCGTCGGAAGCGCGCCGACGCGCACGGCGCCCGCGCTCTCCCACGGCAGCACAGAGAGCTGAGCCTCGAAGAGCTGCGGTGCAACGGGGCCGAGTGCGATCACGCCGGCCGCGCTTTGCGCGCTGACCGCCGCCACGGCGGTGAAGACGCGGCACTTCTTTGCCGATCCGACGACGAGATCGCGCCCGACGCCCGCTACGTTCCACGGGTGAGTCGTGCCGACCGAAAGGACGATGGGAGCCAAGCGCGGGCCCCTTATCCGTCCGAGTCCCAGCCCAAGACCAGCGCAGCCGCGGTCGTGCGGGGGTCCTCGGCTGAAGCGACGGCCGAAATAACCGCGGCCATCGCGACACCGCTCCGCCGCACGTCGCTAAGGCGTGCGAGGGAGATCCCGCCGATGGCGGCTACCGGAAAGGGCGACGCGCTCGCGAGGCGGCGCAGTCCGTCGACGCCGAGTGGTCTGCCGGCATCCGATTTCGACGGTGTTACGAAGACCGGCCCGACTCCCAAGTAGTCGACGTCGCGCTTGCCGGCGTCGCGGATCTCGCCGGTGGTTCCGCAGGAGAGCCCGATCACGCGGTCCGCCATGGCGTCGCGGACTGATGCCGTTGCTGCGAACCCGTCGTCGCCGGGTCCGAGATGTACGCCGTCGCAATCATAATGAAGCGCTGCTCGCCAGTCGTCGTTGAGAATCAAGAGGCAGTCGCGTTCCCGCGTAAGCTCGCGCAGTTCGCGCGCGCAGGCCGAACGGATTCCGTTCTTAGCGCGGTATTGGACGATGCGTACTCCCGCGTCCACGACCGCACGCGCCAACGCCATCGTTTGCGATCCCTCGTCGAGAATTACGTAGATTCCATGCAAGAGTTCGGCTCGTGCCGCACGGGTCACGCGCGTGGGCGCATGCGCTGCCATAGAATTACGTTGGCGGCGAGGTAGGCGATAAAAACGACCGCAATAAAAACGGCGAGCCCGATATTGTGGCGCGCCAGCGACAGCGGCACGAGGATTCCGAAGCAAAGCACGCCTGCCATAACGATTGCGACGATCCGCGAAACCGGTACGAACACGAGACGGACTCCTACGGTTCTCTTGGCAGAAGGAGGTCGCCGAGGCGCAAGAGTTCGTCTTCGTTTTGGAAGCGAAACTCGACGCGGCCGCCGCGGCGGTTACGGACGAGCGCGACCGCAGTGCCGAAGCGTTCGCGCAGCCGTCCTTCAAAATCGTGCTCGTCGGCCGAGAGCACGCGCGCCCGCTTGGCCTTGGGGCGTGCGTCGGCAGCTGCACCGGCCAACCGCTCCAGCGCGCGAACCGTCAAACCCTCGTTCGCAGCGCGCTGCGCCAGCGGACCCCGTGCGGATTCGGGCGCGGCGAGAAGTGCGCGCGCGTGACCGGCGGAAAGCCTCGCGTCGGCGAGCATCGCCTTGATCGAATCGGGGAGTGCGAGCAGCCGCAGCGTGTTGGCGATCGCGGGCCGGCTCTTGCCGAGCCGGCGCGCCACCTCTTCTTGCGTCAGGCCGTGCTCGTCGACGAGATACTGAAAGCCGGCGGCCTCTTCGAGCGCGTTTAAATCCTCACGCTGCAGATTTTCGACGATCGCAAACTCGAGCGTTTGACGATCGTCGCTGGATCGAACGATGGCCGGAATCGAGGGTCGTTCCAAGGCCGCGCTGGCGCGCCAGCGCCGTTCGCCCGCGATCAGCTCGTATCCATTGCCGCGCCGCCGCACGATGACCGGCACCAGAACGCCGTATTCGGTGATCGAGGCCTTGAGTTCGTCGAGCGCCGGGCCGTCGAATGTCTTCCGGGGCTGAAACGGATTGGGCGTAATCTCGGTCAACGGGATCTCGCGCACGACGTCTTGCGAGCTCGAAATCGGCACGGCACTCTCGCCGAGCAGCGCGGCCAATCCTCGGCCTAAACCTCGCCGTGGCGTGCTCATGCCGAGGCTCGCGCCGGTGCGAGCATCTCGCGCGCGACGGCGAGATAGGCTTGCGCTCCGCGGCTCTTCAGATCGAAGAGAAGCACGGGTTTACCGTACGACGGTGCCTCGGATATTCGCACGTTACGCGGAATCTGCGTCTTGAAAATTTGCTCCGGAAAGAACTTCTCGAGTTCGCAAATCACTTCGAGCGCCAATCGCGTGCGGCCGTCAAACATCGTGACCAGAACGCCACTGACGTGGAGCGTCGGGTTGAGCGCGTCGCGTACGCGCCAGATCACGCTGGTCAGCTGTGCGAGTCCCTCCAGAGCGTAGAACTCCGCCTGAACCGGAATCAGGCAGTCGTCCGCGGCGGTCAGCGCGTTAATCGTCAATAAGCCGAGCGACGGCGGCGAATCGATCAGCACGAAATCGTACGCGCTCGCTACGGGCGCCAGCGCTTGACGCAGCCGCGTCTCTCGCGAGAGCGCGGCCACCAGCTCGACGTCCGCGCCCGCGAGATTGATTGTCGCAGGTGCGAGCATCAAGTTTTCGACTTCGGTGGGCACGAGGACGTTCTCGAGGGGAACCTCTTGCATGAGCGCGTGATAGATGTCGTGCGACAGGCGCCCTTTGTCGATGCCCAAGCCGGTCGTCGTATTTCCCTGCGGATCGCTGTCGACGACGAGCACGCGACGGCCAAGCATCGCGAGTGCCGCACCAAGATTGACGGCCGTCGTGCTTTTTCCAACGCCGCCTTTTTGGTTTACCAGCGCGATGATGCGACCCAGAGGGTTTCTCTCCGTAGTATCTATGGAGCGCCGACGCGATCGAGGTACTGCTCGAGGTTGTGCAGCAGCAACGTCCGCTCGTTACGTTCGGGCTCGTCAGTGACCTGCTCGAAGAGCCAGCGTAGCGCGGCGCCGACGCGTTCGTCGCCCGTAAATCCCGGCTGCGCCTCGCCCCGGCGCTGCAATGCGCCGATCACGTCGTCACCGTCGACGGCCAAATCGGCGACGGAGAAGGGTGGCTTCCTCGCCAGCTCCGCCCGGACGCGGTCCTCGAATCGTTCGTTGCTGTCGTCGCGTTTTGGAAGGCCGCTACCGCGAACGTCCGCATGGCGTAATGCGAACAGGCGTTCGATGTTTTCCGGCTCGACTCGCCGTATGAAGCGGCGCAGCGCGGCATCGGTCAACTGGGGATCGGCGCTATACATATGGTGGCGCACCAGATGCTCGGTCGTCTTCACGACGTCGTTGGAGAATCGAAAACGCTCGAGCATCGCTGCGGTCATCTCCGCCCCGACGATCTCGTGACGGTAGAAGTGCGGGCCGTCTTTGGTCCGCGGTTTTCCGACGTCGTGCAGCAACGCTGCTAAACGAATCGTCAGATCGCCGGGCGGAGATGCGTCGAGCGTGGCGAGCAAGTGAGTCCAAACGTCATACGCATGCCACTCGTTCTGCTCGATGCCGACACCTTCGAGAAGCTCCGGCCAGAGGTACGCCAAAACGCCCGTGTCGCGGAGAAGTTCCAAGCCGATCGACGGCTTGTGCGCCCTTACAAAAAGCTTTGCCAGTTCGTCGTGAATTCGCTCGGCCGAAACGCTCGTTATCAGCGACGCGGCCTCGGTCATTGCTGCGCGAAGATTTGCCGTTGTCGCGTACTCGAAACGTGCGGCGAACTGCGCCGCGCGCAGCACGCGCAGGGGATCCTCGACAAAAGATGCCGGGGCGAGGATATCGATGCGGCGTTCCCGGATGTCCGCCTCGCCGCCGTACGGATCGATCAGTAGACCGGAAGGAAGTGCACGGGCGAGCATGTTCATCCGGAAATCGCGACGCGCGAGGTCCTCTTCGAGGCTGACGTCTGGACCCGCTTCGATCTCGAACTCCCTGTGACCGACCCCCAGAGAGCGCTCGCGTCGCGGCAGGGCAACGTCGACGGTTTCGGCTCCAACCGAGAGTTTCACGACGGAGAAGGAGGCGCCCACGACGTCGAGGCGGCCCAGGGGCTGCAAGGCGGCCAGGAGCTGGTCGAGCGGCATACCGGTCACCACGTAGTCCAGGTCCTTTGTGGAGACCGGGGCCGCTTCGAACTGCGCCCGAAGCTCGTCGCGCACCCGCCCGCCGACGGCATAGAGGCTTCCCTGCGGCAGCGCGGCCGTCAGTAGGGCATCAGTGAAGAAGCGTAGCGGCATTACCGATATCTTATACGTAGCGCGTCCGATTCAATCGCTCCAACCTCCCGGGCCGGGCTGCCCCCGAAGGATCGCCAAGGATTTTTTAATCTAAAAAGTATCCTACGGGTGGCTTGCTAGGAGGAATGCCGAGCGAGCCAGGAAGTCAGGGCACGTCACCGCCGCTTAGATGCGTCGGATTTTGACGTTACTACTTACTCTGGTTGAATACGGTCTGCTCGTTGCCCTGGTCGCAATGGTTGCCCTGGTCGGCGTGACGACTCTCGGCAGCAACCTCAAGTCGCTCTACACGACCGTCGCGGGTTCGGTCTAAGTCTAGCTCTATCCGATTGGGGCGACACCGTACCGTGGAGTCGCCCCGATCAAACCAAGTTTGGACTTAAGTCCCCGCACGCGACAGGGTCGCCAAAACCTATCTCCAGTGGTCCGCGGAAAAAGGAAGCGGAAAAGATGAAGAGGCCCCCGCCTTACCTGGGGCTTCTTTCAATTTTTGTTCCACGGGAAACATTGTGGAAATCATTCGACCGTCGAACCAAGCGATGGCTTAATTGTTTTGCCGACTTGTTTCACGGGGAACATTTTGGAAATCTACTGGCAAAGAGGCCGCTTCTGCGGAGCGCCGCTGCGGCGCGGAAAGCGCGTGGGGGTCTCCTTGACCTTCCGAAGGAGAATGATGCGGTGACCTCCGCCGATCGCGTCGTCGCCTTCAACGCAAGCCCCTAGCACCAGTGAAGCATCTTCGAGGGCCCGGCGTTCGCCTTCGTCCGACCTGCCGCGCTGAAGGGCCGCCGCTCCGCCGATCCCGATCAACGGCAAGAGCAGCTCCGCAACCGCGGGGGCAGTCGCCACGGCGCGGCAGGTGCCGCTCGCGAAGTGCTCGCGCAGGTCCGGCCGGTGGCCCGCGGCCTCGGCGCGCTCCGCCACGACGACCCCTCGAAGGCCCAGGGTCTCCAAGAGCGACTCCAGAAGCCGAGCCTTCTTGAGCGTCGCCTCGATCAGCGTGACTGGGATTCCGGTTACGATCCCTATCGGGATCGCCGGGAAGCCGGCGCCCGACCCCACGTCCACGTATGGCTCCCGCAGATACGGGATGACCGAAAGGCTGTCGCTGATATGGTGCGCGATCTCTTCAGGCGAGTTCGCTCCCGTCACGTTGAAGCGGCGATTTGCTTCGAGGACGAGCCGGCCGTAGCGCGATAGGGCGGCGACCGCGGACTCGCTCAGCCCTTGGCCGGCCAGAAGCTCTTCTAGGGCCGTCAACGATCAGGCCGTGGGGACGGGAATGCTTTCGCGCCGGCCCTTATGGACGAAGAGCCCGACGATGGCGACGTCGGAGGGGGTTATCCCAGGAATTCGTCCAGCCATTCCGAGCGTCCGAGGGCGCCGCGACGTGAATTTTTCGCGTGCCTCCGCGGAGAGCGCCGCGATCGATTGGTAATTGAAATCCGGCGGTATCGTCGCATTTTCGGTCTTGAACGCCTTCTCGATGGCAAGCTCCTGACGGCGTACGTACCCCTCACATTTCAGCTCGATCGCCATGCGCTCGCCGATCTCTTCATCAAGCCGGGGATCGAAGCGATCGGCAACGTCGGCGAAGGTGAGCCGCGGCCGTCGCAGGGCGTCGGCAATCGTGCTTCCCCCCGAAAAGCGGTCCTCGCCGATGCTTTCCTCGGAGATGCGAGTCTTCTCCGCGTGCCTACGCGCGAGCTGGAGCGCTTCTTGCCGCCGATTGAAGCGGTCCCAGGCGCGGTCGTCAACGAGCCCCATCTCGCGTCCGACAGGCGTCAGGCGCGAGTCGGCATTGTCGTGGCGCAGGATCACGCGGTGTTCGGCGCGCGAGGTGAGCATGCGATAGGGCTCGTCGACGCCTCGGGTAACCAAATCGTCGATGAGAACGCCGATGTAGGCCTGCGCTCGGGTTAGCCGCAGGGGTTCTTCGCCGCGAGCCGCCCGCGCGGCGTTTATTCCCGCGACGAGCCCTTGCGCCGCGGCCTCCTCGTAACCCGAGGTGCCGTTGAGCTGCCCGCAATGGTAGAGCCCGGCGATCCGTCGCGTCTCAAGCGTCTCCCGCAGCTCCGTCGGCGGGACCATGTCGTACTCCACGGCGTAGCCGGCCCGAAGAACGCTGCACGCCTCCAAACCCGGAAGTGTGTGAAGCATCTCGAGCTGGATCTCCGCCGGCAGGGACGTCGAAAAGCCGCCGACGTAGAGCGTGGGCTCGTCCCAACCTTCCGGTTCGATAAATATTTGATGCGCCGGATTGTGCGCGAACTTTACGACCTTGTCTTCAATTGACGGGCAATATCGCGGACCGATCCCGCGAATCAGATCGAGTCCGTAGAGCGGCGAATGCGCGAGATTCTCGCGCACTAACGAATGCGTGCGCGCATTGGTTTGCGTGAGATAGCACGGAAGTTGCGGTCCGGCAAACTCTTTTTCACTCGCGTACGAAAACAGCAGAGGATGCGAGCTGGGCGGCTGTAGCGTCATCGCATCGTAGTTCACGCTTCGCCGGTCGATGCGCGGCGGCGTTCCGGTCTTCAGCCGAGCCGTCGGGAAACCGAGATGGCGCAGTGTATCGGCGAGCCCGCGCGCAGGGGCCTCGCCGAATCGGCCCTCGTCTCGCACGACGCTTCCGCAAAAGGACTTGCCACCAAGAAAAGTGCCGGTCGCAAGGACTATCCTTCTGGCGTGATATCGTTCCCCGCCGGCACAGATGACGCCGCGGACCGCGCCGCTCTCGACGATCAGCCCTTCGACCAGACCCTGCACGATCGTGAGATTGCTTTGTGAGTGCAGCAACGCCGTCGCCAGCTTGCCGTATCCTGGCTTATCCATTTGCTGACGCAGCGCCCGCACCGCCGGTCCTTTGCTCTCGTTGAGAAAGCGAGAATGGAGGCTGCAGCGGTCCGCAATGCTTGCCATGGCCCCGCCGAGGGCGTCGATCTCGCGAACCAGCTGCCCTTTCGCGCTGCCGCCGATCGACGGGTTACAGGGCAACGTGCAGATTCTCTCGGGATCTCCGGTTACGAGCATCGTGGGAACGCCGAGGCGCGCGGCTGCCAACGCGGCCTCGACGCCGGCATGGCCGCCGCCTACGACGATCGTGCCGGCATCGTCGAACATCGAAACGGTCAGCCCGTCGACGCGGCCGTCAAGGCGGCGGAGTGTCCGCGCAAGCGCAACGAGAGCGCGATCATCAAGATCCCAAATACGATTGCATAGGCGCTGATGAGCCAAACGAGCGCCAGCGCGCCGGCGAGCGGAAACCAAACCATCAAAACGCCGAAGAGTATCGACGTAATCCCGCCGGCGATGAGCCAGAACTCGTTGGTGACGTGCGATCGCAACTGAATAGCCGCGACAATTTCCAGAACTCCGGTAATGAACGCCCACGCTGCAATCGTGAAATAGAGCGCGAGCAACGTGATTCCGACGTCATAGAAGGTTATCGCGGCGATCAGCAATCCAACGATGCCTTCGACCATGAGTGGCCACCAGCGCTGATGCGTCTCGACTGCACGTATCGTCGCTAGGATCGCAAGGACGCCATCTACCAACGCGTAGGCACCAAAGAGAAGCCCGATGACGACGAGCGCGTCACCGGGCCACCGAAATGTCAGTAATCCAAAGAGAATTGCAACGATTCCGCGGATCAGCCACATCCACCAATTTCGCGCGACGGCGCCTGACATTTCCAGCGAGTGCATGCGCTATTGCAACACTTTCCCGTTTTCAAGATAGACGCGCTGAACCGTGCAGAGCTTCGCATTGGGTCCTTGCCAGGATCGGCCGACCAGAGAGTTGGCGAGATTATGATTGATCTGAGCGTTTTGCGTGAACGTTCCACGGTCGGTCAGCACGTAGGCATGTCCGTGATAGCGCACGAGAAAATCCACTTCCGTGGCTGAAGACGGGTGCGTGTTGTAATAGACCATGTTGACACCGTTGGTCAGGCCGCCTCCGTTCGAATTGACGACGCAGCTTTGAATAGTGATGCCGAAGGCGGGCACGATCTCTGCCGAGGCGGCACATGGCGCGAGCAGGGCCGCGGCAATCACGCCGGTTAAAAAGATCCGTCGCATTTCGATCTCCTTGTGAGTTGGAGTTTATTTTCCGATGCAAAAACGGGAGAAGATGCCGGTAACGATCTCTTCGGCGGCAGCCTGCTCGCTTACATGCCCGAGTTGGTAAAACGCGTGCGCTAGCTCGGTGGCCACGAAATCGATCGCTTCGCGTGCGTCGAGCGCTTCGCCGGCGCGCGCCAGTGCCCGCAGTGCGGCGTCGGCGGCTTCGAACTCGTACAACGAGGCCAGGTGAGGCCGGGTCGCGTCAAAGCGTTCGCCGTTCCAGCCGGCGCCTGCAATAGCGCGCCGAAGCTTCTCCAGCGTGCCGGCGTCGCGTACGCTGCCGGCAATTGCGTCCGGCCACTGCGCCGCAAATGCGGGGTCGGTGCCCAAATCGGCCTTGTTGAGAAAAAGAATGCGCGGCCGGCCTTGCGTGCGATCTAGTAGCCGCCGCGCACCCGCGTCAGGCGGCTGTGAGCCGTCGACGACGACGAGAGCGATAGCCGCTCCCTCCAGCGCGCGCTCCGTGCGCGCGATGCCCTGGGCCTCCAAACGGTCCGCATGGGCTCGGATGCCGGCGGTGTCGATGAGTTGAACCGGTACGCCGTCTACGACAATGCTCTCCTCGATCGTATCGCGCGTCGTACCCGGGATTTCGGAGACGATAGCGCGTTGCGTGCCCAGCAGCGCGTTGAGCAGCGACGATTTTCCGGCATTCGGCGGGCCGACAATTGCGATTCCAAGCCCCTCACGCACGATTTTCCCAAGCTCGCCGTCACGGCGAAGGCGTTCCAAACGCATGCGAATCGGCGCCAGCCTTTCCTTGAGCCCGTCACGGTCGGGCTCGGGAACCTCGTCCGGAAAGTCGATCGTACCCTCGAGCTCTTCCAAGATGGCAGCTAGATCACTCCGCACGGCGCGAACCTCGAGCGCGAGCCCGCTGTCAAAGTTGGCGAGCGCGGCACGCGCCGCCGAGCGCGTCTGCGCATCGATGATGTCGGCGACCGCCGCCGCCGCGTGAAGTCCCATTTTCCCGTTGAGGAATGCGCGGCGCGTGAACTCGCCCGGCTCGGCCAGCGCAGCGCCGCACGCGAGCAAGGCGCGAACTACTTCGCGGGCGACGACCGGGGAGCCATGGATCTGCAGCTCGAGCATATCTTCGCCCGTGTAGCTGTGGGGCGCTTGGAAAAAGATAGCCAGGCCATGATCTAGCAGATCGCCGTTCTCATCTACGATCGTTGCGTACGTCGCCACGCGGCGCCGCAAGTGGGATTTCGTTCGAACTAGCCGGCGGACGAGTTCGGGGACCGACGGACCACTGGCGCGGACGATCGCGATCGCCCCTTTTCCCGCAGGCGTCGCGACCGCGACGATGGTCGTGGAAGCCCCGTCGAGCATCGCATTCCTTAGCGGGGGAAGATTACAACCCGGCGTTCGGGCTCTTCTCCCTCCGATTCGGTGCGCACCGCCTCGGAATCGGCAAGTGCGAGATGAACGATCTTTCGCTCGGACGGCAACATGGGCTCGAGCTTCTGCGGCGAGCCCTCGCGAACGCAGCGGTCGAGCGTTGCCAGCGCGAGGTTTTTAAGCTGCTCGGCGCGCGCGGCGCGGTAGCCCTCGGCGTCAATCGTATAGTAATGGCGATTGTTCCGAACGCCGGCATTGAGCGCGTTGTTAAAGACCAGATTCAGGGCTTCCAGCGTATTGCCGTGGCGGCCGATCAACATACCGAGGTGCGGACCGCTTACTTCCAGATACTCGCCCTCGGGGCGCGCGATATAGTCGATGTCGATTGGTCCCGCGCCCATCCGGTCGAGAATTTCTGCGAGAAGGTCTCGCGCCGGTTTCGCCTCATCGGGGAGAGCCTGCCGCTCGCGCGGCGCCGCCGGACTGTGGCGCGGGTCACGCCGGCGTCGGGTGCCCCCGCCGTTTCTTCCGCCTCCGGACTTGCCGGGAATCGGGCGGTCGCGCAGGTCGGCGGGCTGTTCTTCGAACTCGAAATCGTCTTCGTAGAGCATGTTAGTTGCCTTTTTTATTTCTTCGTTTTGACCGCGACGAGCGCGCCGCGCGGGGCTGATTCGACGGTGCGGCGCCGTTGTTGCTCGGCAAAGCCTTGCTGGAGGCCGCCTTGGCGGACGCGTTGCCGCCCGAAGCGCCTTCGGTGATCACGTGTTCGCCGTCGATTAGCGCCAGCGGCTGATGGTAGCGGCGCAGCAGATAGAACTGCTGCCCCATCGTAAAAATGTTGTAGCAGCACCAGTAGAGGACCATCGCCGACGGCCAGTGATACTTCCATCCCAGAAAGCCGAGCATGAGCGGCGAGAAAACCGCCATCGACCGCTGCATCTGAGCCTGCTGCGGGTCGGTAGCGGGCATGCTGACGTAGCGAACGCTCAAGTACATCGAGAGCGCGTAGACCAGAATCAAAAAGAGATCGGGGAGCGCCAGACTCGCGGCGAACACGTGCGTCCCAAAAAGCGACGGCGCCGAGACGGCGTTGGAGAACGCGCTTCCAATCCAAAGCCAGCTTTGATTGGCGAACTGCGCCTTGTGGTTAAGCACCACATAGTAGACGCTGATGATGACCGGATATTGGACGAGCATCGGCCAACAGCCGGCGAACGGATTGACACCCTGCTCCTTATAGAGCGCCATCGTCTCTTGTTGCTGTTTTTGCTTATCGTCCTTGTAGCGCTCTTGAACGCGCTTGAGCATCGGCGCAATTTTCTGCATCTTCAAGAACGCCTTGAACTGCGCCGTATTGAGCGGCCAAAAGACCAGCCTGATCAATGCCGCGAGAATGATCATGCTCCAGCCGAGATTTCCGATCGGCTTGTCGATCGCCAGGACGACCCACCAAATGAAGCTTACGAAGGGATCGAGCCAGTGCACCGCCTACCTCGATTCCAATTGGCGCGCGCCGCGCGGCGCGGCTGCGGGCACGAAGTCGACGCCGCCGGGGTGCCACGGATGGCAGCGAGCAAGGCGAGAGAGGGCTAGCCAGCTGCCTCGAACGACCCCATGCTCCCGGACCGCGGCTGCGGCGTAGTTCGAGCAGCTCGGATAGAAGCGGCAGGCCGGAGGAAGCAGGGGGGAGATCACGAGCTGGTAAGCGCGGATGAGTCCCAAGGCGGCGGCTCGCATACGGTGTCCTACGCTGGTCCCAGAGCCGAAGTTACTTCGGTCCGTAAATCGGAAAAATGCGCGTCGGCGGCCACGGGTCGCGCGACGACAAGCAACCGCATCGCGACACGCGATGCGAGCGCTTCCCGAACGATTGCCGACAAACGTCGGCGCAGTTTGTTGCGGACCACGGCCTTTCCGATCGACTTGCTGACGGTGATCCCGACGAGGGACGGTGCATCCCCCGGCGGCGCATCGCTACGGTAAATGGTCAGACTCTTGGTCGAAACGCGACGGCCTTGGCGGCGCAGCCGGGCAAAATCCGCTTGCCGGCGCAGGCTTGCCACCCGGCGCATCAGACCGTGAGACGATGGCGCCCCTTCTTCCGGCGGCGCGCTAGCACCTTACGCCCGGCCTTGGTGCTCATTCGCTCCATGAATCCATGCACGCGCTTGCGGCGGCGGTTGTGCGGCTGAAAAGTCCGCTTCATAACGTCCCTTCGGTGATCGAGTAGTGCCCCACACCCCTATGTGGCAGACAGCCCCTGATTATATCCGGCACGCGGGGTCAGCGCAAGGCGGGAGGTCGGCGGAAGGCAGGGGGAACCACCCCGACGCCGCCGTAACTTGCTGAAGTTTTGAGCCCCTCCAGAATGCAGCCGCCTGCCCGCCGACGAGTCGTCGTGACGGGGCTGGGAGCGGTTACTCCGGTCGGCAACACCCGCGAGGATTTTTGGAGTCGCCTGATTGCCGGCGAATCCGGAATCGCTCCAATCACCGCCTTCGACGCCAGCCTCTTCGACACGCGTTTCGCGGGCGAAGTGAAAGACTGGAATCCCGAGCAGCTCATTGGGCGCAAAGAAGCGCGGCGTATGGATCGCTTCGCGCAGTTCGCGTTCGTCGCCGCACGCGAGGCGATCGAGGATGCCAAACTGCCCGAGGATCCGGAGTTCAAGCAGCAAGTCGGAGGCATCGTCGGGACGGGCATCGGCGGAATCATCACATTCTGGCTCAACTCCGACAAAGCCAACGAAAACGGAACGTGGTCGAAGGTAACGCCCTTCTTCATTCCGATGCTGATGGCCAATGCGGCGACGGCGCACATTTCAATGGCCTATGGTTTTCAAGGGCCCTTCTTCGCGGCGGCGAGCGCGTGCGCAAGCGGCAACGACGCCATCGCGACCGCATTTAACCTCATTACGCACGGCGATGCGATCGCCATGATTGCCGGCGGCAGCGAGGCGACGGTGTCTCCGCTGGCGATCGGCGGCTTTTGCTCGATGCGAGCGATGTCGACCCGCAACGACGATCCCGCTCGAGCGAGCCGCCCTTTCGATCGCGAGCGCGACGGGTTCGTCCTTGCAGAGGGCGCGGGGATCCTGGTGCTCGAGGAGTACGAGCACGCCCTGGCTCGCGGCGCGAAGATCTATTGCGAGCTGCTCGGCTACGGCCAGTCGGCCGATGCCTACGATCTCGTGGCGCCGGATCCCGAGGGCCGGGGTGTCCGACTGGCCTTCGCGCGCGCCTTCAAGGGCGCCGGCATCGGCCCCGAGGACGTGGACTATATCAACGCGCACGGAACCTCGACGCCGGTCGGCGATCCCGCAGAGTCCAGGGCGATTGAAAAGACCTTTGGCGAGTATGCCGCCCGAATCGGAGTCAGTTCGACCAAATCGATGCACGGGCACGCGCTCGGCGCGGCCGGCGGCATCGAAGGCGTCGCGACGGCGCTGGCCGTGTACCACGACATCATGCCTCCGACGATCAACTACGAGTTCCCCGACCCCGAGTGCAGACTCGATTACGTGCCCAACGTCGCGCGCCATGCGCCGATCCGCGTTGCGCTCTCCAACTCGTTTGGCTTCGGTGGCCACAACAGCGTCATCGTCCTCGGCAAGGTTCGTCCCGGGCCTTAGGTGCCTGTAGGGCTATGGCCGTTTCCGTCTTCGTGCCGTCTTTTGTCCGAATACTTCGTTGCTCTTCGGTCACGAAGGTGCGGCTTCGCTCCCTCATCGCGCCTCGTCTTCGAACAAAACTCGGCGACGAATCCGAAAACGGCCATAGCCCTACAGGCACCTAGCATGAGCGGCGAATCGTACCGGCGGCGGTTGCGCGCCCTGCTTCGTCTTGCAGGCATTCGCAAGCGCGACGAATTAAGCGTATTTGAGATGGCATTCGTTCATCAGAGCTATGCAAAGGAGCGGGGCGGCGCCTCGAACGACCGGATGGAGTTTCTCGGCGACTCCGTTTTGGGTTGCATCACGGCCGGCTGGCTCTTCGAGCAATTCGCCCAGGAGTCGGAGGGACTGCTGACGTTGCGCAAAGCCGCGATCGTCAACGATGCGCAGCTTGCTCGAACCGCGCGCCGGTTAGGGTTTTCAGAGCTCACGCTACTCGGCGCCGGAATGCGGGCGGCCGGCGGCAGCGACAACACGTCGGTGTTGGCCGACGCCTTCGAAGCCTTCGTCGGCGCACTCTACCTTTGCTACGGGCTCGAAAAGGCGCGAGCGTTCGTCATCAAACATCATGTCGACAAGTTGGACCACGGCACGGGCGCGTTGCTCGATGCCAAGACGCGATTGCAGCACTACGCACAGGAACACTTGACGGCAACGCCGGTCTACCGGGAGACAAGTCGCGGCACTCCGCAATGCCCCGCATTCTATTCCCGAGTCAGCGTCAAAGGCAAGGTTCTGGGCAAAGGGAATGGGCCTTCGAAGAAGGCCGCGCAACAAGCCGCGGCCGAGGCCGCACTGCTGTCGCTTACTCCGGCAAGCGACGAAGACTTGCGCCGCGCGGTCGGGACGTGAAACTTAAGAACATTCGATCGTTCGGCTTCAAAACGTTTGCCGAGCCGACGGCTCTGGAGTTCGGCGACGGTGTCACGGCGATCGTCGGTCCCAACGGCTCCGGGAAGTCCAACCTCGTGGACGCGTTTCGTTGGGTGCTTGGGGAGACGTCGACCAAGAGCATTCGATCGGGACGGCTCGAAGACGTGATCTTTGCCGGCAACGAAGGCCGCAAGCCGCTCGGCCTGGCCGAAGTGTCGATTCTCTTCGACAACTCCGATGGTGCGCTGCCGATCGACTTCAACGAGGTCGAAATTACCCGGCGCGCCTATCGCGTTGGTGAAAGCGAATACTTCATCAACCGCAGCCAGGTACGTTTGCGCGACGTTGTCGATTTGGTCATGGGCACCGGCCTCGGGCCCGGCTCCTACGCCATCGTTTCGCAAGGACAGATCGACGCAATCCTGGTCAGTAAACCGGCCGAGCGGCGTTCGCTCTTTGAGGAGACCGCGGGCATCGGAAAATTTCTGGCGCGCAAACACGAGTCGATGCGCCGATTGGAACGCACCGAGCAGAACGCCATCCGCATCAGCGATCTCATCGCGGAGCTGCAACGGCACATTCCGGAGCTTGAGAGCCAACTTCGCCGAGCGAAGCGTTACCGCCGCGTCAGCGCGCGGCTGCGCGACTTGGAGATCCTCGCCTACCTGCGAGCCGGCGCGTCGCGTCGGGCCGAGCGAGCCTCGTTACGTGACGAGCTCGAGCGCGGTGAGGAGCAACGCGCCGCGGCAGCCGCAAAGGCCGCGACGCTCGGCGCGGAAGTCGCCCGGCTGCGAACGCAGCTCTATCGGTGCGAGCTGCAGCTCGAAGAACTGCGCTCGCAGTCGCAGAGCGAGCGCAACACCGTCGCTCGCGTCGAAGCGGAATACGCCGCCGCGCTCGCGCGGCGTGAGGCGCTCGAGCGGCAATCGACGCAAACCTCGCAGGACGCCGCGCGCGTGCTTGGCGAGCACGCGTTGCTCGTTACGGCGATCGACCAGCTAGAGTCACGCCTCGCGCCGCTCTCGCAGGCGTTGGAAGAAGCGCGGGAGCGCGAGCTCGAGGCGCAAGGGACGCTCGCGCAGGCTCGCGCAAAACTCGAAAGCGTCTTCACCGAGCTGCGCGAAGTCGAAGCCGGAGCGACGGAGCTGGCAACTCGTAAGGCGGAGCGGCGAGTCCAAGCGCAGACGCTTCGCAGCGAAGCCGAACGACTCGAACGAGAAGAGCAAAGCGCCCGCGAGCGTGCGGAGCAGCTCGAGATTGCCGCGGGTGCGGCATCCCACCGTCACGGCGAATGCCGTCGCCAAATCGCGGCGCTCGAAGAGGAGCTGCTCGAGGCGCGCGGGCGTGCGGAGAACGCTGAGCTCCAGGCGTCTGCCGCCCAAGAGGCCGTCGCGGCGGCGCTGGGAGCTCCTCGCGATCAAACGGGCGACGTCGCCGCAGCACAATCGCGCCTGCACACGATCGAAGAACTGGAAAATTCGCTGGAGGGACACGTTCCCGGAACGCGCGCCGTCGTCGAAGCTCGGCAACGAGGCGAACTGCGCGGGATCGAGGATATCGTTTCGAATCTTATCACGACCAAAGAGCGGTATGCTCGCGCGATGGACGTTGCCTTCGGCACTCGCCTCTCCAACGTCGTCACGACGACTTCGGAAGATGCTGAACGGTGCGTTGAGTTTCTCAATCGTAAAGAAGCCGGCCGCGCTACGTTTCTGCCGCTCGATACGCTCTCCGATCGGCAAGGCCGAAATCTCGATCCCGCGCTGGCCGCGGTGCCGGGAGTTCTCGGCTACGCGCACACGTTGGTGGAAACGGCGCCGCGCTACGCGGGGATCGTCAACTTCTTGGTTGGGAACGTCTTGATCGTCGATGGGCTCGAAACCGGAATCGCGCTCGTGCGCGGGCGCGGAATGCGCGACACGATCGTGACGCTGAGCGGCGAGCAGATCACCGGAGGCGGTGCGATTACGGGCGGCCGGTTTGCACGTGAACGCTCGATCCTTTCACGGCGTTTCTTAGCTGCAAGCCTCCGCGAAGCGCTGGCCGGTATGCGGCTGCGACTCGATGAGGCCGAGCAGGCGCTGCGAGCCGCGCAGGCCCGCGCACATGCCGGCATTGGGGAGCGTGACGCGGCGCGCGAGCGGCAAGCGCGCGCGGAATCGCAGCTCGTCGGTTTGCGCGCGCAAACTTCGGCGCTCAACGAAGAGGTCGAGCGCACGCAGGCCGACCTCGCGACGGCGCGCGCCGCAACCGCCTCCCTTCGCGAAGCGGTCGTCCGGTCGCGCGAGCGGGAGCACGGATTCGAGCGGAGCGATCCGGAAGCCCAGAAGAGCGACGACGAACGGCTGCGCCTGGAAAACGAGCTGGTACGCGTCCGCGAGGAGATTGCAGCCGCGCAGACGGCGCAAACCGCAGCGAGCGCGCATGCCGCCGATCTGCGCGAGCGAGCCGGCGCGCTGGGGGCCGAACGGGATGCCGCCAACGCGAGGCTCGGGATGCTCGATCAGGATCGCGCACGCGCGGGTTCGGCACGAGAGCGCATGTTGGCAGAGATCGCTTCGCTGATGGAAGAGACTCGCGGCGCGCACGCTCATCTCGAAGGGTTGCGTCGCGGCGTGCTTGCGCTCGATGCGCGACTCGAACACGCGCGTAAAGAACGTGAAGAGTTCGTAACCGGACAGGCTCGCGTCGAATCGGAGATGCGGCTGGCCGAGCAGGAAGAGCGCGACGCCGCGGCCGGCGGCGAGCGGCATCGCACGCGCCTGGCGCAGATCGAAGCCGAGCTGGGGATGCTGGTCTCTCATTTCGCGCAGCACCCGGCCACGAATGAAGAGTGTGCCGACGTGGAGAGCCGGTATCTCGACGAGTCCGATTCGATCGTCGAGGAGCTTCCGCGACTGCGCGACGACCTCGCGCGGTTGGAGTCCAACGTCAATCTCAACGCGGAGGCCGAGCGCGACGACGTCGCGCAACGCGAGCAGTTCCTAAGTGTGCAGCTCGAGGATCTGGCAAAGGCCCGGACCACGCTGCTCGAGTCGATCGCGGAGATCGAACGGGAGAGTCAATCGCAGTTCAATGCGACGTTCGAGCGGGTTGCCGTTGCGTTCTCGACCATGTACGGACGGCTCTTTGCGGGCGGTCAGGCGAAAATGTGGCAGACCGAGCCCGCCAACCTCGCCGAAACCGGCATCGAGATCGCGGTGCAGCCCCCAGGCAAGAAGCAGATGCCGCTGGCCGCGCTCTCGGGCGGCGAGCGCGCGATGACGGCCGCGGCCTTGATCTTTGCGCTCATCGAGATCAAGCCCGCGCCGTTCTACCTGCTCGACGAGGTTGACGCCGCACTCGACGACGCGAACATCGAGCGTTTCTGCCAGATGGTCCGCGAGTTCGCCGCAAAGTCTCAGATGCTGATCGTCACGCACAATAAGAAAACGATGGAGAGTGCGGATCGCCTGTACGGCGTAACGACCAAAGAAGCCGGAGTAAGCGCAATCGTATCGGCGGAGCTGGCGGCGGAAGCGGAGATGTCGCTTGCCTGATGCCCCGGCGGCAATCCGGCGCGCAGCGCTCTTCTCGCTCTTCGACAAAACCGGTTCGGCGGAGCTTGCCGGCGCGCTGGTGCAGCGCGGCATCGAAATTTACGCCACCGGCGGAACCCGAGCGTTTCTCCAGGACCGGGGCATACACGCCAGAGACGTTGAGGACGTCACCGGCTTTCCGCCGCTGTTCGGCGGGCGCGTCAAGACTCTGCACCCCAAGGTTTTCGGTGCGATACTCTTCGATCGCACCGACCGCGAGCACCGCGCGCAAGCGGAGAAATACGCTATTGCCGAGATCTGCGCGGTCGTCGTGAATCTCTATCCCTTCGAAGCAACGGTCGCGCGCCCGGGGACGACGGAAGAAGAAGCGATCGAGCAGATCGATATCGGCGGCGTTGCGCTGTTGCGAGCGGCGGCAAAAAACTTCGACCACGTCGCCGTGCTGACGCACCCTTCGCAGTACGTAGAATACCGAGCCGCAATGGAGTCGGGCGACGCGCCGCCGGCACTGCGCCGCAAGTTCGCAATCGCCGCCTACGAACGAACCGCGGAGTACGACGTCGCAATTTCGCACTATCTCGCCGCGGCGGGCGAGGTCTTACCGAGTGAGCTTCCCGGCGCGCTGGCACTGACGTTGCCGCTTGCCAAGCGGCTGCGGTACGGCACGAACCCGCAAGAGCGTGCGGCATTCTATCTCGACCGGCCCGAGCGTCTGCCGGAGCAGCTGCACGGAAAGGCGCTCTCGTATAATAATTTGCTCGATCTCGATGCCACGCTGCGGCTGCTCTCTCGCGCGCCGCTAGGCGCGGAGTTCGGAAGCGATCGCGAGCGTTTCATTCGCGCGGCCGTGGTAAAGCATACGGTTCCCTGCGGCGTCGCGCAGCGTTCGCGCGTCGGTTTGGCGGTTCGAGAAGCACTCGAGGCAGATCCGGTCTCGGCATTCGGCGGAATCGTTGCAGCCGACGCCCCGATCGACGCCGCCGCCGCGCAGGCGCTCGGCCGGCACTTTCTCGAGATCGTCGCGGCGCCGGCCTTCGATCCCGACGCACTCGACCTGCTCAAGAAAAAAAAGAACCTTCGAATCATGCGCTTTATGCCATCGCTTCCCGACGAGCTGGCGCACGAGCTGCGCCTGCGAAGCGCGCTCGGCGGCGTTCTGGCTGAAAACGACGATCCGGCCGCTCCGGCGGAAGAGTGGCGCGTCGTCAGCCGCCACCAGCCAAGCCCGCAGCAATGGCACGACCTCGCCTTCGCTTGGGACGTCGTTCGCCACGTAAAGAGCAATGGCATCGTGATCGTCAACGGCGGAACGACCCGCGGAATCTGCGCGGGGCAGACGAACCGGGTCAGCGCCGTGCAGATCGCGTCGCAGCGCGCCGCTATCCATGCCAGAGACGCCGCGTGCGCGAGCGACGGCTTCTTTCCTTTTGCCGACGGTTTGGAAGCTGCCGTCGCCGGCGGGTGCACGGCGATCATCGCGCCGGGCGGATCGGTGCGGGATGGTGAAGTAATCGCCGCAGCCGATCGCGCCGGCGTCGCGCTGGTCTTCTCGAGCTATCGCTATTTCTTACACTAGTTACCGGCCACTGGGAGTCTGATATGCCGCGGTTTCTTCACACGTCGATCTTCGTCAACGACATGAAAGAGTCGATCGATTTTTACACGGAGAAGCTCGGGTTGCGCCTGCTCGACGGACCGTTTCACTATCCCGGCAACGCCGACATGGCCTTCGTCGGAAGCGATTGGAACTCGTACATCGAGCTGGTCTACGACTTGGAAGAGCATCCTCCATATGCGCTCGGCAACCGCTACGAGCACCTGGCCCTTGAAGCCGACGGCGACTTGCGCCGGTACGTCGACGTACTGCGCGCCAAAGGCGTGAAGATTCTCAAAGACGTCTATAAATCTCCCGGCGGGTCCCGAGCGATCGCCTTCGTCGAAGATCCAAACGGAATTCCGGTGGAGCTGCTCGAGCCTCGTCAGCGGTAGATAAACGGATCCGCCGGCGGCGCGATGCGTTGCGTGCTTCCGGCAACCAGGCGGAGATCGCCGCTGGCGCTCTGGATGCGTCCCTCCATGCGCAACCAACTGCCCGTCGGGTAGCGGGGCGCGCGATCGAGGCGAACGACCACCGGCGCGGCATCGGCTCGGCAGCAGGTTATCGCATAGCGCACCAAAGCGCTTTCCGCTCCATTGCGCGTAAGCGTTCCGGTGAACGTCAAACGCTCGCCGGCAAAAAGATTGGTCAGCGTCGTTTCGGTCGCGTGATACTGCGGCGGCGGGGCGGCGGCCACCGCGCCGATCAGCATCAAGAGCGGCGCCCAACGCCGCGCCGCGCTCTGCTCGCGCCGATGCGCGATCGCGCAGATGAGCGCAGCGGCGGCGCATGCCGCCAGAAGGGGCGCAATCGCGGGATTGACGAGCGAATCTCCGCGCCGTAACGCGACGATGGCAAATGCTGCGATCAGGAGTATGTAGCCCAACGCATCGTGGCCGTTCTGGGAGTGCGTCCCCGGCACAAGCGCGCGCAGATCGATGATTCCGGCGACGCAAAGGAAGGCCATCGCGGCGACTGGAGCCTGGGCGCGCAGTGCCCCGGCCACCGCAATCGCGCCAAGCCCGCAGGGCGCCGCGGTAAAGCCGAGCAACGCGCCTGCCGCGGCGCCGAGCAGGGGCGAAAGCTTTGCAGGATCGATTGCGGCGGCGACCTGCGTTGCAGCACCGGCGAGAAGTGCCGATGGAAGCAGCGTGGCAAACTGGCCGAGCCAATTCGACGCGCGCGCGCAGCCGAGCTGGCGACGTTCGCAGCGGAACAAGCGCGCGACGAGGAGCGCGGCGGCGAAGCGTGCGACGGCGACCAATGGCCCGAAGAGCAGCCACGTCGCGGCGGCCGCGGGAAGCGAGCGCGCCGACGGGCCGGCCGCGCAGCCGCAACCGAGATACGCGACGGCATGTGGATGGCGCAAGAAGCGCGCCGCAACGATGCCGGCCAGTAAAAATGGCGCGGCCTCGAAAAGAGCGCTCGCCGACGTCGCCAGCGCGCAGCGCAGGGTCTCGGGTGAGAGGAGCGTTGCTACGGCCAGAAGTGCGGCTGCGTAGATCGCGATACGCACCGGCTCCCATCACGCGTGCGGGGCGCAATGGCTAGCCAGTCGGCCCGGCGAACCGGTCGGCCGTGCCCGAGAACTTTGGCGCCCCCCGCGGTACCCAGGACTTCGTCCCTCCCGAGTCGGGGCGCTGGAACGAACTGGAAGCACGAATTCATCTTCTCGCGGAGCGTTTCGGCTACGGTGAGATTCGGACGCCGGTTTTCGAGTCAACCGAACTTTTCGTCCGTGGTGTCGGCGCGCAGACGGACATCGTCGAAAAGGAAATGTACACGTTCGACGACCGTTCCGGCCGCAGCTTGACGCTTCGCCCGGAATGGACCGCGCCGGTGGTCCGCGCCGCTCTCGAACACCGTCTGTTTGCGCTTGGGCCGCTGCGGCTCTATTACATCGGACCGATCTTTCGCTACGAGCGCCCGCAGAGGGGCCGCTACCGGCAATCGCACCAGTTCGGCGTCGAGTGCTTTGGGTTTGCGGGTCCGGAGGCGGATTTGGAAGTGATCTCGCTCGCGTGGGAGCTGGTGCGCGGATACGGGATCGGCGACGCGGTGCTGAACCTGAACACGATTGGTGACGACCGCTGCCGGCCAGTCTATCGCGACGCGCTGGTCGCGCACTTTCGGCCGCATCTGGCTGAGATGAGCGAAGAGTCGCGTTTGCGAATCGAGCGCAATCCGCTGCGTCTGCTCGATAGTAAGCACCCCGCGGATGCTCCGTACGTGGCGAGCGCGCCGGCCTTTGAGTCGTTTCTCTGTGCGCCGTGCCGCGAGCACTTCGATGCGCTCAAATCGTATCTCGATTTGGCCGGCATTCCGTTTACTATCAATTCACGCATCGTTCGCGGACTCGATTATTACGGAAGAACCGTCTTCGAGATTACCTCGAACGTGCTCGGCGCCCAAAGCAGCGTTTGCGGCGGCGGCCGTTACGATGGTTTGGTAGCATCGCTTGGAGGCCCTGACGTGCCGGCGGTTGGTTTTGCCTTGGGCATGGAGCGCTTTCTCATGATGCTCGAGGCCCGCGGGCCCCAGGGGGAAGCGCCGCGGCGGGGACTCCAGGCGATTGCGTTGGGAGCGCAGGCGCGCACCGTCCTGGCGCCGATCGTCGCCGCGCTGCGCCGCAGCCTCGATGCGCCGATCTACGCGGATTACCTCGAACGTAAGCTGCTCGCTCAGTTGAAAATCGCCGACCGGAACCGAGCGCGTTACGCGCTGATCCTCGGGAGCGACGAGCTTGCTGCCGGTGAAGCGGTGCTGCGGGACCTCCAGGAGCGAAGCGATCGCAGAGCGCCCTTCGGCTCGATAAGAGTCCTTGTCGAGCTTCTCGTAGAAGCGGGATTGTGATGGACGAGCGCTACGCGCAGGAGACGCAAACGTTACACGAGCTGCTCGCGCTTATGCACGAGCACGACCTCGACACGATCAAGGTACGACTCGGCGACGCAATCTACGAGCTGTCGCGCGCAGGCTCCGAACCGGCGCCGCAGGCTGCGAACTCCTCCCCCACATCGGCCGGCGAAAGCGCGCCCGTAGCCGGCGCAAACGTCACCAAAGTGCTCGCGCCGTTGACCGGCGTCTTCTATCTGGCATCGTCACCCGATGCCACGCCATATGTCGAAGTGGGCGACCGCGTCGAAACCGGCGACATCCTGTGCGTACTCGAAGCGATGAAGCTCTTCAACGAAATTCAGAGCGACTACGCGGGTACGATCGTGCGCGTGGTACCCGGCAACGGCGAGCTGGTCTCGCAGGGTGAAGAGCTTTTTTGGATCGAGCCGTGAGCGATTCGATGGCGCGCTACCATGGGCGGCGCGATTTCGACGAGCTGCTCGCCGACCGGCGCGGGTTTCTCGATCCGCCGAAGTATCGCGAGCAGGTCGAAGCGATCGTCGATGCGGTCGTTACCGCACTTCGAGCCAGAAAGAAAGTCTTGTGGTGCGGCAACGGCGGCAGCGCGGCCGAAGCGCAACACATGGCTGCCGAACTCTCCGGGCGCTACTTGCGCGAGCGGCCGGGTCTTAACAGCGAAGCGCTTTCGGTTAACTCCTCGACGCTGACCTGCGTCGGCAACGATTACGGATACGACTACGTCTTCTCTCGGCAGGTAGAGGCGTTCGCGCAGCCGGGCGACGTCGTGATCGGCATGACCACGAGCGGCACCTCGCGCAACGTCGTGCTTGCGCTGGAGGCTGCGAAGCGTCGCGGCGCGGTGACGGTGGCGTTTACCGGTAACGGCGGCGGTACGGTCCTCGAATACGCCGACCTGGCGTTGGTCGGTCCCGACGGATACGCAGCGATCGTCCAGGAAGTCCATCAGGTAATGGCCCACATCGTATGTGACTTAGTCGAGCAGCGGTTGATCTTCGAAGGCGGCTTGCCGTGACCTCATTGATGGCCCCCGACGCGCGAACGCTTTTCGAGCGCGCGAAGGGCCGCCGGATTCTCGTCATCGGCGATCTGATGATCGACGAGTGGATTTGGGGCACGGTGACGCGCATCTCGCCCGAAGCACCGGTTCCGGTCGTCGCCGTAGCCGACCATTCGTTTACGCTCGGCGGGGCCGGAAACGTTGCCAGCAATCTGCGAGCCTTGAGCGCCGGCGTCGTTTTTGCGGGAACGATCGGCGATGACGCGTTCGGCGTGCAAGTGCGTAGCCTGCTTCAAGAGCAGCAGGTGGACGATGCGGGAATCTTCACGCTGACCGATCGGCCAACCACGCGCAAGACTCGGGTCGTGGCGCACAATCAGCAAGTCGTCCGGGCCGATTGGGAGTCCACCGCGCCACTGTCCGAAGAGGATCGCGGGCGGATTGCGGCCTTCGTTCGGCGGCGCGCGGCGGATTGCGACGCCGTGATTTTGAGCGACTATGCCAAGGGATTACTCTGCCTGGAAATCGTGGAGGCGACGTCGATCTGCCCCGTCGTACTGGCGGATCCAAAACCGCAAAACGTTGGGCTCCTTCGCGGCGTCACGTGCGTCGCACCCAACGTGGCCGAAGCATCCACGATGACGGGCGTTTCCATCGTCGACGACGCGAGCCTCGAACGCGCGGGCGTGCGCCTCGTCGAGATGCTCGATTGCCGGTACGCGGTCATCACCCGCGGCGAGCACGGCATGGCGCTCTTCGGACGCAAAGGCGAGCGTTTGAAAATTCCGTCCGTCGCGCGGACGGTCTACGACGTGAGCGGCGCGGGCGATACGGTTATTGCCGTTCTGGCACTCGCGCTGGCGGCCGGCGCGGCGATCGAACAGGCGATGCAGCTTGCAAACTTTGCCGCCGGAGTCGTCGTCGAGAAGCTCGGAACCGCGACCGCATCGCCCGAAGAGATCGTAGCGCTCGTCGAACCCGCGACGTCTCGATGACCACCGAAGTTTTCTTTGGCCGTCTGCTGCGCGCGCAGGAGGCGGTCGAGTGGCGCGAAGCACTACGAGCCCAGGGCCGAAGCGTCGTCTTTACCAACGGCTGCTTCGATGTGTTGCACGCCGGTCACGTTGAATATCTCGCGTGGGCGCGCGTGCAAGGCGATGCGCTCATCGTCGGTTTGAATGACGACGATTCGGTGCGGCAAATCAAGGGCCGCGCGCGGCCGATCGTTCCGTTCCGGGACCGAGCCGAGCTGCTGCTGGCGTTGCGCAGCGTCGATGCCGTCGTCGGGTTTTCAGAGCGCACGCCCGAGATCTTGCTCGATCGCATTCGGCCCGACATCCACGTCAAGAGCGACCAATACCGTGAAGAGGAGCTTCCGGAGCGAAGCGTAGTGCTGGCCTACGGCGGCCGAATCGTGCTCGCGCCGCACGCGGCCGGGAAGAGTACGACGGAGACGATTGCCCGCATCCTCGATGCGTATAGCCGTCACGGCTAACGGTCCCGGCGAGGTCGCCGGGTGGCTACGGCCGCTCCTGCGTGCGCTTTACCGGCGACAACCGGATTTGGAGGCGCTGGTTTTTCTCGTGCCCGACGATTATGCGACCGGCTTCGAAGCGCAGATCGTGCGCGAGGCGTTTCCCGCGGCACGCGTCTTTACCCCGAAGGAGTATTTGAAGTTCGCGTTCGGCGCGCGGCTGGAGAATTTACCGCCGCGCGCGGATCTCGTGCAGTATATCGGTGGCGACCTCTTGCATGCGGCGCGCGTTCACGCGCGGCTGAAGGGCCGGGCCGCAACCTATAAATTCTCGCGCCGGTCTTACCGCTCGCTCTTCGATCGCGCCTTCGCGGTCGACGCGCGCAACGTCGAACAGTTGGCCGCGTGGGGAACTCCGCCGCAGCGCATCGAGCGGGTAGGAAACCTCGCGATCGACGGCGCCCTCTTCGAGGCCGGCCTCACGCAAGAGCCCGGGAGTCCCGTCGACGGCATCCTCATCATGCCCGGCTCGCGATCCTATGAAATCGAAAATCTCGTCCCGTTTTATTTTGCGGCGGCTTTACGCATGCTGCGGGAACGCCCCGAGCTGAAGATTGCCTTCGCGCTTTCGCCGTTTACGGCGCGCGCGCAGGTCGCGGCAGCCATCGAGGGCGGCGGCCATCCGCGAATGTTCGGCCGGCGCGGCCGGCTGGTAACCGAGGCGGGACGCGATTTTCTAGCGACGGAGTCGGACGACGTACGCATTCCGCTTTTGAGCAACGCGCTGGCGGCGGCGCGAAGCGCGCGACTGGTTTTGACGATTCCGGGAACGAAAACGATCGAGCTGGCGGTGCTCGGTAAGCCGGCGATTGCGATTACGCCGCTCAATGCGCCGGAGCTCGTAGCCATCAACGGCCCGCTCACCTATCTCAACCGCGTGCCGCTGGTCGGAGTCCCGCTCAAGCGGGCTGCAGCGGTTGCCGTCTCCCGCCGCTTTCCCTTTCACACGCAGCCGAACATGGATGCCGGTGCTTCGTTGATACGCGAAGTACACGGAACGATCACTCCGGGCCGAATGGCACGTATCGCGCTCGACTCATACGACGACGATGCCTGGATTGCGGCGTCCGGCGCGGCATTAGCGGCACTCTATCTCGACCAGATCGGGGCGGCCGATCGGATGGCGGATTCCCTGCTCGGCTTGGCAGCATAGGACGCAAATGGACTACTCCGTCGTGATCGCGACGAAAGACCGCCAAGAATATCTCAGGCGGACGCTGGAGTCGCTGGCGAGACAGAACGAAGTACCGCCGTTCGAGGTGATCGTCGTCGACAACGGTTCGACCGACGGCACGAGGGGGGTCGTCGAAGCGCACGCGGAGCGCGTTCCGGCAGTGCGCTACGTTGCCGAACCCCAGCCCAATCGCGGTAAGGCGCGCAATCGCGGCGTCGAGCTCGCCGCAGGCCGGTACATCGTCTTCTGCGACGACGACGTGTCGCTGCCGCAGAGCTGGCTTGCCGCGCATGCGGCAACGCAGACGGGAGACGACTGCGTGGTAAACGGGCCGATTCTCAACGTGCCCTCCTACGATGCAACGCCCAAGCCGGCGTTGGCGAACTATTCGCGAGCGTTTCTCTGTACGTGCAACGCGTCGCTCTCCAAGATGGCCTTCTTCCGCGCCGGCGGATTCGACGAAACCTTCGATCTCTACGGTTGGGAGGATACCGAGTTAGGCGTGCGCCTGCGCGAAGCGAAATGTCGCTGGAAGTTCGCTTGGGATGCGTTTCTGTGGCACATCAAGCCACCGGCCGAGAACACGCTCGAAGTCGAAAGCCGAAAGGCCATCGAAAAGGCGCGCATGGCGGGCCGCTTTCTCGGTAAGCATCCCTCGCGCCGAGCTCGCTTGGCAACCGGCGCCCATGCCCTCAACCTTCTTCGCGCTCGTTACTTCTTGCCCGACCCTCTTCTTGCGTTTTACGCCGGTCTTTCGAGCAGTGACGCGCCCGGGTGGCTGCGGCGCTTGAGCCGCGGGCAACTCTTGGACGCGCTTTATGCGCGCGAGCTCGTCCGCGCGCTCGATGCCGGCGATGTGCGCTGAGCGAGCCTTGCTCTACTGCGCCGGCGGGGGCATCGGTGACTCGCTGGTTGCCTCGGTCGTTGCGCGCGCACTGCACCGAAAGTTCGCAACGGTCGACGCACTCACGCTGCCATCTCATCGCGAGCTGCTCGAGCGGGTGCCGGACGTCGATGACGTGTTGGTCGATGAGGGCGAGGACGGAGCCGTCGCGGAACGACTCGCGCGGTCGCGTTACGATGCCTGCGTCGTTACCTGGGCGACCTCTCGAACCGCCCGCGTTCCCCAGCGCGCCGGCATTCCGGTTCGAGTCGGTCAAGCGCGCCGCTTTTACTCCTTTCGCTTTACCAACCGGGTCGTCGTCCGAAGCGAACGCGGCGACGTCACCTCTCACTGGTGCGACGTTCTGCTGGACTTCGCGCGCGCCATCGGCTGCGACACCGAGGACCGTCGCTACCGTTTCGTTCCGACCGCGCAGGACGAGCGTGACGCCGCCGAGTTGCTGGCCGGCTGCGAGCGCTTCGTCATTCTCAATCCGTGCAACGCGATCGCGTCGCGGCGCAGCTGGCCGCTGGCCGGCTGGGCGGAACTTGCGCGCGAGGTTCGCGATCGTTACGACGCGCGGGTGCTCCTGAGCGGCTCGCCGGCGGACGCTCGCACGACCGAAGGCATCGTTCGCCTCCTCGACGGCCGGGGGGGAATCGTTTCGATAGCGGGTCGCACCAGCCTCGGCGCCTTCGGTGCCCTCGCACGGCACGCGCGCGCGTTCGTGGGAATCACGACCGGTTCGATGCACGTTGCCGCCGCCGTCGGCTGCCCAACGGTGGGCATCTTTCCCTTTCAGTCGGATTTCCCCGAACGCTGGGCGCCGCTGGGCAAACGGACCGCCGTCGTGCGAGCCTCGTTTCCTTGCCATCCCGGCGATACGAAGGAACGCTGTCGCGACTACGCCTGCATCGCGAATCTCGACCGCACGAGAATCCTCGCCGCACTCGACTCGTTGATCTCGTGATTGCCGCGACGATTCAGCTCTGCACCTACAATCGCGCGGCGCTGCTCGAGCGCGTGCTCGAGGCCTGCTTCGACCAGACTGTCCCCGACGACTCGTACGAAGTCGTTCTCGTCGACGATGGCTCGAGCGATGAAACGCCGGCGGTGATCGAGCGCGCACGTTTGCACGCACCGTGTGCGTTTACCGTCGTAAGCCAAGAAAATCGCGGGCTTGCAGGCGCTCGCAACGCCGGAATTGCGCGCGCGACCGGCGAGCGCATCGTCTTTATCGACGACGACGTGCTCGTGCTGCCGAACTTCGTAGGCGAGCATCTGCGCAGTCATGCCGCGAGCCCCGAAGCCATCGTGCGAGGCGGCGCCATCGAAGTCGAGTCGCTCGACGATCTGCCGCCGCCCGTCTGGAGCATCAAGAACTACAGCGGCAACTATTTTTGGACGACGAACGTCTCCGCGCCGCTGGCGACGATTCGCGCGATCGGCGGATTCGACGAATCGTTCTCGGAGTACGGCTGGGAAGACATCGACGTCGGCTTGCGCCTCCGTGCCCGCGGCGTTAAAGCCGTCTTCAATCCGCGCGCTCTTGTGTATCATTTTAAGCCGCCGCTTCGAGCGAGCAGCATCGAGGGCTTGGTTGCGCAGGCTCGAGCCAAAGCGCGCACCGCCGTCGCGCTCGCCCGGCTTCATCCGCATTGGCGCGCCTATCTTGCGACGGGAATCAATCCGCCCCAACGCCGATTTGCGGCGTGGCGCCGTCGCCTGGGTTTGGCCGATCGCATACGTGGCCGGCTCGCGAATCTCGGCGAGAGAGAACTCACGCCCCGCGAAGCACGGCTGGCACGCTCGCTCGCAAACGAAGCTTACTTTGAAGAAATGGAACGTGCGCTGCGGTGAGGATCCTGCTCTCGCGCACGGATCGCATCGGGGATTTGGTGCTTTCGACCCCGGCGATCGCGACGGTCCGGGCCTCGTTTCCGGAGGCACACGTGGCCATCGTGACGAGCGACTATAACCGCGTCGTCGTGGAACGTAACGACGACGTCGACGAGCTGATCGTGCTGCCGCACGGCGCCAAGCCACGCGCCTTCGGCGCGAGCTTGACGGGATACGACGTCGCGGTTGCGCTAGCGCCGCGCTTCGTCGATCTTCAGATCGTGGGCGGAACGCGCGCGCCGCTCCGAATCGGCTATACGTACGAACGGCGCTGGTTTGCGCGGCTCACGGCGCGTCTCTTCCTCAATCGCATCATGATCTCCGAGGCGGATCCCGAGTTGTGCGATCTCGAACCGCTGCGCACCGTCCGCCACGAGGTCATGCAGTTGCTCGATCTCGTGGCGCTCGCCGGCGCGGACGTGCGCGTGACGGCGCTGCGCCTCGACCTCGTCGACGAGGATCGAGCGATCGCGCGAACGCTTCCCGAGAACCCCATCGTCCTTCACCTGGCTCCGAGGTGGTTCACCGGCGGCAGCACGCTAGCGGGAACGCTCGCGATGGTGAAGGAACTCGCCTCGCTTGCTCCAGTCGTTATCACGTGCGCGCGCGAATGCGAACCGCAGGCCGCGGCTTTCGAAGCCGGCGGCGATATCACCCATTGTTTGCGCGGCCTGCCCTTCCATCAGTGGGCGGCGGTGCTGGAGCGCGCCCGAGTGGTCGTGACCGTCGACACCGGTGCGACGCACGTCGCGAGCGCCGTGCATCGCCCAACGCTGGTCGCCTTCGAGCACGCGTACTTCCGGCTGAACTCGCAAGAGTGGTCGCCTTACGGCGTGCCTCACGTCTTGGTTCGTAAACCCGCGCGCGAAGATCCCGAACTGCTCGCGCGTTTTCGCGACGAAATCACGGTCGGCGTTGCCCGCTTGATGCATGCCTGAGATCTCCGTCGTCATTCCGACCTACAATCGTCTGGAGACGCTCTCGCGTGTCTTGCCGACGCTCCTGGCCCAGGATCTCGAGCCTTCCCAATACGAGCTGCTCGTCTGCGACTCGAACTCCACCGACGGTACGGCCGAGTATCTTGCCGGCCTCGCGCAGGCGCATGGCAATCTCCGTCACTTGGCGGGACCGTATAGCGGCCGGGCCGCGGCTCGGAACGCCGGCATCGCGCAGGCGAGTGCCGGCATCGTTCTTTTCAACGACGCCGACATCTTCGCGTCGCCCGATCTCCTCTCGACGCATTTGCGACGGCATCGAGAACGAGCCGGCATTGCCGTCGTCGGGTTGGAGGTTCAAGTTGCGGATTTTGAAGAGTACGAGTACAAGCGCGATCATCCCGACGCGCGCGGGCATCTGCATCCGCCGTCGCGAAGAAAACTTTCGTGGCTTTATTTTCTTACCGGCAACGCATCCGTGCGGCGCGAGGATCTGCTGCGCGCCGGCTGCTTCGACGAGAGTTTCACCGGCTACGGTCACGAGGACTTGGAGCTCGGCTACCGCTTGCAGCGGCTCGGGATCGAGATTGTTTACGAGCCGCTGGCCGTGAACTATCATTGCCAAGACGTTGCGTACGGCGACCAAAAGGAAAAGATGCGACTGGCAGGGCGTTCCACCGCACGGTTCTATCGCAAGCACCCGCACGCCGGGGTGATGCTCAATCTCGGAATGACGCCGCTCTCGCTTTGGGCGCACTCGGCCCTGACGCGGTTTCCGCTTCTGCTGGGCGCGATCGACCGCAGTGCGCGGCGCTCGCGGCTCGCGCGCGAGCTCTTACTGCAGTACCACTACGTCTCCGGGATAAAGGAAGCTCGTGACGGACGATAGACTCTCGTGCGGCGCCTTGCGCGCCGCCGACGCGGGCAAGCTCGTTAACCTCTGCGGTTGGGTCAATCGCCGCCGCGATCACGGCGGTTTGATCTTCGTCGATCTTCGCGACCATGAAGGCGTGACGCAAGTCGTTTTTAATCCCGAACACCGCAGCTTTGGCGAGGCGGAGCATCTGCGCAGCGAGGACGTCTTGCGGATCCGCGGCATGGTTCGGGCGCGGCCACCGGGGACGGAGAATCCGCGGCTGGCAACGGGTGACGTCGAAGTCGCGATCGACGAGCTCGAAATTCTCAATCGCTCGCTGGTTCCGCCGTTCCAGGTCAACGCCGACGAAGCGGTTGACGAGAACTTGCGTCTCGAGTATCGCTATCTCGATCTGCGCCGTCCGCGCATGCAGGAGAACATTCGCTTGCGCCACCGCATCATCAAGGCGATGCGGGACTTCTGCGACGAGCGCGGCTTCGTTGAAATCGAGACGCCGATGCTCATCAAGTCGACGCCCGAAGGCGCGCGCGACTACCTCGTTCCCAGCCGTCTCTACCCCGGCGGTTTCTATGCGTTGCCGCAATCGCCGCAGATGCTCAAGCAGATCTCGATGGTTGCCGGCTTCGGCCGCTACATGCAGATCGCACGTTGCATGCGCGACGAGGACCAGCGCGCCGATCGTCAGCCCGAGTTCACGCAGCTCGATCTCGAGATGTCGTTTTGCACGCAAGAGGACGTTCTCGAAACGATGGAGTCGTGCATGCACTACGTCTGGCAAACGGTGCTCGGCATCGAGCTGCCGCCGTTCGCGCGGCTCACGCACCAAGAAGCGATCGCGAAATACGGGCTCGATAAGCCGGATCTGCGCTTCGGCCTCGAGTTGGCCAACGTCGGCGCGGTCTTTGCCGGCACGGAGTTCGTCGTCTTCCGGTCGGCGCTCGAAAGCGGCGGTTCGATCGTGGCTCTGCGCTACCCACAGGGCGCCGCGCTCTCGCGCCGCGACTTCGACGCCTTGACCGAAACCGCCAAACAGTTCGGCGGCAAAGGGATGGTCTGGATATCGCTGGCGCCCGATGGAATGAAATCCTCGGCTGCAAAGTTTCTCTCCGAAGCGAACGTGGCTGCCGTAACCGCAGCCGTCGCGGCGCAAGCCGGCGACGCCGTGCTGCTCTTTGCCGACACGACTCCGCTCGCGCATGCGGTTGCCGGGAAGATGCGTAACGAGATCGGGCAGCGGTGCGGCTTGCGCGATCCCAAGGCCTACGCCTTCGGTTGGGTGACGGGCTTTCCGTATCTGGAGATCGACGAGGAGACGGGAAAGCCGGCGCCCGCACATCACGCGTTCACGGCGCCCGCGCCCGGGGACTGGCAGTTAATCGACAGCGCTCCAATGGAGATGCGCGCCCAGCACTACGACCTCGTCCTCAACGGATGGGAACTCGGCTCCGGCTCGATCCGAATTCACAAGCCCGACGAGCAGCGAAAGATCTTTGAAATGCTGGGCCTGAGCGCGGATCAGATCGAGGAGCGGTTTGGATTCTTCGTGCGCGCGCTCGAGTACGGGGCACCGCCCCACGGCGGCATGGCGCTGGGCATCGATCGCATCGTCATGATCGCCTGCGGCGAAGAGAACATTCGCGAGGTCATCGCTTTTCCGAAGAATCAAGGGGCTCGGGATTTGATGATGGACGCGCCGAGCGGAGTGCCGGATCAGTTAATCACCGACCTGCACCTCCGTCGCGCGCCAGAATCTCCTTCGCGCGCATAAAGATCGCGTCGAACATCGGCACGGTCAGCTTGCCGGTGTTGGTGTTCTGCCGGCTCGGATGATACGTGCCCAGCAGCGTGACCGTCCGGCCGTCGCGCACCGCGTCGAATTCGGCGCCGTGGGCGAAGACCGGCTTATCTGCGAACGCAAAGCCGTGCTGCGCGAGCGCGCGGACGAGCGCGCTAAAGCCGATCGCGCCTAACCCGATCGCCAGGCGGAGCCGTTCGAGCGCCTCGAACTCCTCGACGAGAAACGAAAAGCAGTTGCGCAACTCCCCTGGCGTCGGTTTGTTCTGCGGCGGCGCGCAACGCGCGGCGGCGGTGATAAAACAGTCGCGCAGTTCCAATCCGTCGAAGCGGTCGCGCGCGAGCGGCGCCGATGCGAAGCCGGCGCGGAAGAGCGCCGGGTAGAGAAAGTCCCCCGAGGCGTCGCCGGTAAACGGACGTCCCGTGCGATTGCTGCCGTGCGCTCCGGGAGCGAGCCCGACGAGCACGAGGCGCGCGTCCGGGTCGCCGAAGCCAGGGACCGGCTTTCCCCAATACTCCGAGTCGCGATACGCTCGCTTTTTCTCGCGCGCCACTTGTGTGGCGTACGCGCGCAGCTCGGGACAGCGCCGGCAGCGCACGACGGCCGCCGCAATCGCATTGAGGTCGCGCATGCGGGCCGCTACGGATCCGCCAGCACATCGGCGTACTCGATGCCGGCCGGCGCCACGACGTACGCGATGCCGTCGTTGCGTTGCCAAATCCGTTCGATCGCCGCTCGAGGATAGACGACGCGCACGTTCGGCGCGGCGGGATCGTTGATCGCGCAGTCGCCGTTGCGCGTGAATCCGCAGAGGACGACGAGATGACCGTCGGAGTGAGGTAACGGCGCGCCGGGCAACTCTCCGGGCGCCCACGAGTAAGAAATTGCCGGCGGGAGGTTGCGTTCGACCAAACGCTGCGCGTGGTCGAGATTGCGCAGGTGCGCGACGACGCCGCGAAGGCCAATCTTGCCGCTGTAGGCTACGTTGAAGACCCAGTTTCCCGTCCCGTTGTAGGCGCGGTCGAAAACGGCGCGGGCGGTCTGCTCGAGCGGGAGATCGATGCCATGGTACGCGTGAATCATCGAGAGGCTCGCCGGGCTGCACCAGCCGCGCCCGGAGCCTGCCCTGAGCCCTTCGGCTTCGCTCAGGACAGGCTTCGCCGAAGGGTATTGCGAGCGCGCGGGAACGTCGAGAATATGCGCGTCGCGCGCGTACGGGAGCGATGGCCGCGAACGCACTGGCGAGGAGAATGCGAGCAGTTCGAACCGGACGCCGGGCGCGCGCACCTCGATGCCGTCGAACGGCTGCCTGGCGGAGATGACGTCAACGTCCACCTGTGTGCCGTCGTGAGTCGGGCTCAACGATGTAGCGCCGTCGATTTGCCACTCCGAGTGATCGAGCCAATCGCCGTCAGCTTGGTGCGCGCGCAGCAAACGAAACGCGACCCGGCCGCTGGGCGCGTGCGTGTTCCAGCTCAGGACGCCGGTGCGCGTCGCTTCAAAGAACAGCTTCGCACCGTCTTCCACGTTATTCGTCTGCGCGAAGGTAGCCGCGCTCAAATCTTCCATTCCCATGCGTTCCACGTGTCTCCGATGAACGCCGCAGGAACGTAGTTCTTTAGGTCGTCGTTGACGGCGGTGTAATCGGTCTCCCAGCTAAAAAAGACGGCCGGCACCAGCTCCCGGATGCGCTCCTCTTCGCGCTGGTAGAGCCGTTTGCGCACCACCGGGTCGAACGTGCTTGCCGCCGCGACGCTCGTTGCGTTGACGATCGGGTCGTCGAGCCACGACGTGTTGGCGCCGTGGGGCGGAATGAAGCTGCCGCCCCAACTCGCGGAGTTATCCGGGTCGGGTCCGTTGGTTTCGACGGACCATTCCAAGTCGTACTTCCCAGTGTACAACGGTCCGTCCATGGCAAAGAGATAGCTGCCGGGATAGTTACGAACGGTAACGTCGATGCCGACGGCGCGCAGCATCGATTGAATCAGCACCTGTGACTCCGTGTTCTCCTGATGGCCGGTCGTTGCATAGATGCTCAAACTCATCGCGAGTGCTCCTTTGTGGAGAACGCCTCCGTCGTCCGGCTTCCACCCGGCCGCGGCGAGAAGACGCTTGGCATCGGCCGGATCGTAGCGGTAGGCCGGCAGCGTTGGTGCGGCCCAAAGCTCGGGGAAGATGTCCGAGACTGCTAGTGCGTCGCGCCCGTGATAGACCGTCGCCTCGAGGCGCCGCCAATCAACTGCCTCGGCGATTGCACGGCGCACTCGCGCGTCGGCGAGTTGCGGGCGGCTCAGGTTGAGACCGAGGTGTCGCCAGTTCGCGATCAAGCGTCGCTTGACGGTGATGCCGGAGATGCTTTGCAGACGCGCGATGTCGTTGACGTTAACGGTCGGGTAGACGTCGACTTCATGCGTTACCAACTCGTTGAAGAGCGTGTTGACGTCGGGGACGATCTTCCAAACGATTTCTTTGAGGTGTGGCTCCCCGCGAAAATAGCGGACGTTTGGGACGAAAGTCAACGAGCTCCCGTGGTTCCACCGTTCGAGGACGAAAGGCCCGCTGGCGAGCGGGCTTTCGTTGAAGCTCGCGCGGCGCAGGTCGCTCACCTTCGCCAGCAGATGTGCGGGCATCGGCGGATAGGCGGCACCGCCCATCGCGAGAATTCCCAAGACCGCTACGTTTGGTTGTCTTAGCCGAATCACGATCGTGTACGGGTTGGGTGCGCGCGCCGAGGCGATGTCGTCCCATCCGTACGTCGTCTTAACGGCGTTGAGCGGGTTCCGGACGGCGTGATAGGTGAAGAGCCAATCGGCTGCCGTCAGCGGTGCGCCGTCAGCCCACACGACGCCTTTGCGCAGATGCACGACGATCGTCTTACCATCGCGGCTGATCCCGCCGTTGCGCAGCGTCGGTACTTGCGTCGCCAGATCGGGGATGTAGTTTCCCTCCGCGTCGTAACGAAGAATAAACGAGAAGAGCAGGCCGACGATCGCGTCGCTCGCGGCGGTGTGCGCGTACATCAGGTTGAGGCTATCGGGCTCTTCGTCTTCGCCAATGCGCACGACGCCGGGGATCGTCCAGGGGTTACGTTCACCCTTCGACGGCGCGGCCGTTCGCGAACAGCCGCAGATTGCAAGGAGCAGCGCCAGCGCAGCAGCGGCGATGCGGCCCAACGTCACGATTCGGGTCGCGCGCTGCGCGGCGGCCGTTTGACGATGCGCGCGGCGATCTCAGCGTAAAAGTCCGCGGCGCCGAAGCGCACGACGTCGCCGGCAGGCAGTTGCGTTTCCTGGCGAGCGCGCGTAATTTCGGCGCGAGCTTGCGTCTCGCTCAAACCCTGCGTGTTCAGCGCGACTCCCACGACGGGGGCAGCCTTGACCGTTTTGAGAAGCGCCTCGTGAACGGCGATCAGTTCGTTGTAGCCCAAAACCGGCGTTGCGTAGGACTCGATATGAGTGCGGGTCGGATCGCAGACGAGCAGCAGCGCATCGGGCGCGCAGCCGGTCATCAAGGCGAGAGTCACGGGTGCATAGGCGGGGTGATTGATCGCGCCCTGCCCCTCGACGACGATGAGGTCGGCGCCTTGGTGCGCTGCGTACAGCACGAGTTGTTCGGCGGCTCCCGGCGCGAAATCGGCGATGACGCGGTCGACCGAAATGCCCCAGCCCGCAATGATGATTCCGGTCTGACCCGTCGGTACGAATCGAGCCTTCTTTCCAGATGCGCATGCGGCCGCGACGAGCTCGAGCGCGACCGTCATCTTACCGACCGCGCAATCGTTTCCGACCGTGAGAAGAACCGGCGCCTCTACGTGATAGACGTCGCCGGAGAACAGCGGGACTTCGGGCGGCTCTCGAACGTCCCAGATTGCCGCGCCCGCGGCGTGCGCCGCACTTCGAAACTCGCGATCGGCTTCGAGTATCTGGTGCAGGCCGCTGACGATCTCGAGCTTCGCGGCGATGGCTTCGGCGACGGCTGCGCGCCAATCGGGAGGGAGGCCGCCGCCTTTGGGCGCGGTTCCGATCAGCAGCGACGTCGGCGCGTGCTCCAGTGCCTGCGCGACGCTGCCGACGATAGGCACGTCGCTGTCGAGATACGGAAGGACGTCGCGCACGCGGCGCCCGGCATGCGACGGGTCGATCACGGCGACGACTTCGTCACTTCCGTAGCGGATGACGCCATGCGCGGTCTTGGCGTCGCGTTCGAAGCGGTTAGGAGCCAGAATTGCGTAGCGCCGTTTCATGCGAACGCTTCTCGGACGCCCAGCCCCGGCGCATCGGGAATCAGCACTTTGCCCCCGTCGTAGCGTACCCCGGTAAACGGGTCGCGCGAGATCAAGAGCGGTCCGTCGAGGTCGGCCCAATCTGCTAGGGGCGAAACGTGTGCGGCGGCCGTGGCGGCAATCGCGCTCTCAACCATGCACCCGATCATGACCTTCAACCCCATCGCGCGAGCGGTGTGGATGGTCGCTAGCGCGCCGCGAACGCCTCCGGCTTTGGCTAGCTTGACGTTGACGCCGTCGACACAACCGTACAACGGCGGAAGATCGCTTGCAACCAGGCAATCTTCGTCGGCAACGATCGGTATGGCAACGCGGTCGCGAATGGCCCGCAGCCACTGTGGATTTCCGGCGGCGACGGGTTGCTCGCAAAACTCGATCTCAAAGCGCGCAAGCTCGCGCAAAATAATAATTGCGTCGTCCACGCTCCAGCCTTCGTTGGCATCGATGCGAAGCGCGCCGCTATAGCGCGCACGGATCGCCGCCACGATCTCGACCTGGTCGGCGAGCGTGCCCGCCCCGAGCTTGATCTTGAGGATCGGATAATGCGCGGCCTCGGCGACCTTGCGCAGCGTCATCTCCGGGTCGGCGATCCCGATCGTGAACGAGGTCAACGGGGCCCTCGACGGATCGAGACCAAGCAGCGCATAGAGCGGCTTGCCAAGCTCTTTGCCGATCAGATCGTGCAGCGCCAGATCGAGCCCCGCGCGCGTCGCTGCGGGGATCTCCGCGTGCAGCAGCGACTCGAGCCTGAACGGATCGTCGCCGGCGGGTGGATTGCGCTGGAAATAATCGATGACGCTCTCCACGGACTCGCCGTAGCGTTCGATCGGCGTGGCCTCGCCGATGCCCTCGAGATCGGCGCTTCGAATGCGGACGACGGCGGTGCGCGCAATTTCTTCTTCGCTGCGCGCGATCTTGAACGGGTGGACGAGCGGCAGCTCCATAGCCGAGACCGAGATCGAGAGCGCAGGCATCGGCCTGGCATTTCGGGGACATGCAGGATTCTACCGGCTTGCCTTTTGCGCGAATCGGGGCACTTGACTGGCGGTGGTACGGTATAGGGGCTCGACTGCGCTTAGCGCGCAGCGCACACAGGTCCCGAGCCGACTTATTTGACTAGGGAGCACCAGCTCCGGATACGACGGATTCCACTGGGCCGCAAAGCCTGACGAAACCGGCGCCCGGGCCGCACCCACCTGCGAGAATGCAGGTTCGAACCGAGTGCGCCAGACGCTATTTGTGGTTGAGTCCTTTGTATTGCGCGCAAAACGCATCGCGCCACAGGGCGACCGCCGCCGCAAGCCGGTCCCTGGTTGCCGCGCCCGAGGCCTCGTCGATTGCGACGTATCCGCGAAAATCTGTAAACGCCCGCGTTACGGCGGCGACCGTCTGCTCCGTTTGTTGCCGCAGTCCGCTCCACAATAAGACGGTATTCGGGGCCAGGGCTTGCGCGTCGCTCGCGACGTCGAGCTCCTGCGGATCGGGTCCGTATCGTAGCCAAGCGGAGTCGGTCTCTTTCACGACGCGCTTACAATCCGCAGTGCCTGCCGCAAATGTTTGCGGAGCGTTTCGTAAAGCCAGCGTGACGTTGAGGCGCTTTGCCAGCGACGTGGCGAAGGCTAGCCGCTCCAACTGTTCGCTCCAGGAACATTCGGTTTGGAGTGCGAGCGGAGCCGCGACCAGCGGCGCGCCGAGGGTGGCCGCGTGACTGAGAACCCGCGTCACGTACCCTTGTTCTGAGCAAAAGAAGCTGGAGTCGCTCACCGCGGCAATCGAGAGGCCCCAGTCGGTCGCCATCTTCTTGACCTGCGCGAGGTAGTCGTCGTCCGTTCGCGGAAAGTGCCGCACGTCTAAGACGACGCCGTCGCAAGCCAACTCGCGCGCGCAAAGGTCCAAGAACTCGAGTTGCGTGAGCTCGCCGCTCTCGATCTCGCGGTGAAGAGCACCGCTCGCGCAGGCAAGCTTCATCGGCCTCGGATTTTCGACCGCTCGCCGTTGCTCACCCTCGTCGCTGGATACAAACCGACAACATGAGAATTGCCATGGGCGCCGATCACGCCGGCTTCGAATACAAGGATCGGATCGCGGAGAAGCTCCGCGGTCTGGGCCACGAGATACTCGATTTCGGAACGCACGATGCGACGCCGGTCGACTATCCGCAATACGGCTATGCCGTCGGGGAGGCCGTGGCGACCGGAGAGGCCGACCGCGGCATCCTCGTCTGCGGATCGAGCCTTGGAATCGCGATGGCGGCCAACAAGGTTCCGGGAATCCGCTGCGCGCCGGTAATGGACCCATATTCCGTCGAGTTGGCGCGTCGCCATAACGACGCGAACGTCATCGCTTTTTCCGAGCGGTTGACGGGCTGGGAGATGATCGAACGGATGCTGCAGGTCTATCTCGAGACGGGCTTTGACGGCGGGCGCCACGCGCATCGCGTCGAGCAGCTCTTTGAGTTCGGCGACGCCCAGCGGGCGCGCACCCTCAAAGATTTGGAGCGTGGCGAGGTCACCGGGGCGCAAACCCCCAAAGACCTTCTGTAGTGGACATTTTAACTCCGAGTTGCATCGAGGCGGGCGACCCCGAAGTCTTTGCCGCCATCGCCGGCGAGGAGCGGCGGCAAAAAGAGAACCTCGAGCTGATTGCTTCGGAGAACTACGCGAGCCGCGCGGTCCGCGAAGCGAACGCCTGCGTGATGACCAACAAGTACGCGGAAGGCTATCCGGGCAAGCGGTATTATGGCGGCTGCCAGTGGGTCGACGTTGCCGAAACGCTGGCACTCGAGCGCCTCAAACGAATCTTCGGCGCGGACCACGCCAACGTTCAGCCGCATTCCGGCGCTCAAGCCAACATGGCGGTCTTCATGGCCCTCTTGCAGCCCGGCGACACGGTTCTCGGAATGTCGCTCGCCCACGGCGGCCATCTTACGCACGGAACCAAAGTAAGTTTCTCGGGAAAGCTCTACAATGCTGTCGCCTACGGCGTCCGCAAAGACACCGAACTGATCGACTTCGACGAAGTCCGGGCCCTCGCTCGCGAGCATCGGCCAAAACTCATCGTCGCCGGCGCGAGCGCGTATCCCCGCGTGATGGAGTACGAACCATTTCGTGAGATCGCGACCGAGATCGGGGCGGCGCTTCTGGTGGACTTTGCCCATATCGCGGGGCTCGTCGCCGTTGGGCTCCATCCCTCGCCGGTACCGCTGGCCGACTTCGTGTCGTCTACGACGCACAAGACGCTGCGCGGTCCGCGCGGCGGTTTCGTGCTCTGCACGCAGAACTGGGCCGCGCCCTTGGATAAAAGTGTTTTCCCCGGAATTCAAGGCGGTCCGCTGATGCATACGATCGCCTCGAAAGCCGTTGCATTTGGTGAGGCCCTCCAGCCGGAGTTCAAAACCTATCAGGAACGCGTCGTCGAGAACGCGCGGGTAATGGCCGACGAGTTTACGCGTGCCGGGCTGCGTTTGGTCGGCGGAGGAACGGACACGCACCTCATGCTGGTCGACGTCTCGGTCAAGGGTCTGACCGGAAAGGCGGTCGAGGCCTACCTCGACGACATCAACGTCACGGTCAACAAGAACGCGATTCCTTTCGACACGCAAAAACCCATGGTCGCCAGCGGCATTCGCATCGGCACGCCGGCGATCACGTCGCGGGGTTTTGGCGTTCCGGAGTGTCGCGAAGTGGCTCGCATTATCTGCGACGCTTTGGGCGACATCGAGGAGCGCCGGCAAATCGAGCAGCTTGGGGGACGGGTCCGCGAATTGACCTCGCGCTACGACGTGCCGTAGAACCATGCGCCCGGGTTGGGACGAGTATTTTATGCAGATCGCGCATACCGTAAGCACGCGTGCGACCTGCCCGCGAGCCTCGGTCGGTTGCGTTCTGATGCGCGCCCACCGTATCTTGACCACGGGCTACAACGGGGCGCCGCGCGGCGTCGCGCATTGTACCGAAGTCGGCTGCACGCTAATCGGCGAGCATTGCCTTCGGGCGACGCACGCCGAAGCCAACGCAGTCGTCCAGGGCGCGCTGCACGGCGTGAGCTTGCACGAGGCCACGGCCTACTGCACGCATCAACCGTGCGTGAACTGTTCGAAGCTGCTCATTAGCGCGGGCGTAACGAGAATTGTTTACGATCATCCGTATCCCGACGCGGTCGCCAGTGCGTTGCTGGCTGAAGCCGGCGTAGCACTGGTCGCGTTTGCCGCGCTCGAAGGCGTCCGCGGTTGAGCGGCCACTCATTCACTGCCGGCGTCGTTTATGCCGCGGCCTTTATCATTGCGGCCGCGGTTAGCTTGCTGGCTACGCCGCTGGTCCTGCGGCTTGCCAGTCGCCTGGGAATCGTCGACCGCGACGCCGACGAGCGGCGCATGCACGACACGCCGAAGCCGCGCGTGGGCGGAATTGCGGTCTTCTTCGGCTTCTCGTTTGCGCTCTTCGCCGTTTTGGGGGTCTCGATGACGTCGCCGGTGCGGCTGCTGCCGGCTGCCGATCAGTTCGACGCGGTCCACCGGCTCGTGGGGCTGCTCTTTGGAAGTTTGTTGATCGTCGGCGTCGGCGTGTGGGACGACGTGATGCAGATGCGTCCTCGGAACAAGCTCCTCGCTCAGATCGTCGTGGCGTTGATCTCGATGTTGTACGGCTTCGTCATTCCGGGCATCACCAATCCGTTCGACCATAATCCCGGCACCAACTGGATCGATTTTCCGCTGTGGGTGGGAGTTCCGGTTACGCTGTTCTGGTACGTGGCCATGATGAACGCGATCAACTTTCTAGACGGGCTCGACGGCCTGCTCGCGGGGGTCGCAGCGATCTCGAGCGTCTTCCTCTTTGTCATCGCGGTGCTGCACGCAAACCCCGTCGTCGCCCTCGTCGTAATCGCGTTGGCCGGCGCGGCGCTTGGCTTTCTTCCCTATAACTTCAATCCGGCGCGAATCATCCTCGGCGACGCGGGATCGCTCTTCATCGGTTATGTGTTCGCTACCGTTTCGATCATCGGTGCCAGTAAGACCGCGATTGCGATCAGCGTGGTGGTGCCGCTGCTGGTGCTGGCGCTGCCGGTGCTCGACACGGCGGCCGCGATCGTGCGCCGAGCAAGGAGCGGCAAACGCATCACGGAGGCCGACCGCGGCCACTTTCACCATCAGTTGATCTTTCGCTTCGGCCTCAATGTGCGCCAGGCCGTACTAGTTCTTTACGCCGTCTGTTTGGCGTTGGGCGCGGTCGCGCTTTTCTTCTCCGGCGAGTTCACCCACGTCTTTCGGCACGTAACGTAGCCGATGAAACCTCTCTGCGTGATGAGCGTGTTCGGGACGCGCCCCGACACGATCAAGATGGCGCCCGTCGTGCGCGCGCTGCAATCCCATCCCGATATCGCTGCGCGCGTTTGCGTTACCGCTCAGCACCGCCAGATGCTCGACGATCTGCTTGAGTTCTTCGCGATCGTACCCGACTACGATCTCAACATCATGAGCGAGGATCAAAGCCTCACGGAGATCACGACGCGAGTTCTGATCGGGATGGAGCCCGTGCTGCGCGATGCGCGCCCCGACGTTGTGCTGGTTCACGGCGACACGGCGACGAGCACGGCCGCGGCACTCGCCGCCTTCTATCAACGGGCTCCGGTGGGGCACGTCGAGGCCGGGTTGCGCACGAGCAATCGCTGGCTGCCGTACCCCGAAGAAATGAACCGCCGGTTGACGGCGACCCTTGCGACCTACCATTTCGCGCCGACGCTCTTGGCGCGCGAGCACCTGCTGGCCGAGAACGTCTGCGCCGGGGACGTCGTCGTGACCGGAAACACGGTGATCGACGCGTTTCTCGAAACGGCCGCGCGCGACGACCTGCCCGTCCCTCCGCGTTGGGCCCGGCTCGATGAAAACAGGCCGGCGATCGTCGTGACCGCCCACCGCCGCGAGAACCACGAACACATGCGGGAGATCTGCGAGGCGCTGCGCGCGATCGCCGAACTTCCCTCAAAGCCCCAGCTCTATTGGCCGGTGCATCCGTCGCCGCGCGTCGCGCCGATCGCGCAAGAAATCCTTGGCGGGATGCCCGGGGTCGTGTTGGTCGACCCGATCAATTACGCTGAGATGGTCGCCGCCGTGCGAGGATCGGCGTTCGTTCTTACCGACTCAGGCGGTCTCCAAGAGGAGGCGCCGTGCATCGGCAAACCGGTGCTCGTGATGCGCGAGGAGACCGAGCGCCCGGAGGGTCTGGCTGCGGGAACGCTCGCGCTCGTCGGTCACGACCGGGAGCGGATCGTCCGCGCCGCGCGCCTGCTGCTCGAGGATCGCGCGGCCTATGCTTCGATGGCTCAGGCGCGCAATCCGTATGGTGACGGACGCGCGGCCTCGCGAATTGCACGATGGCTGGTGGCGCGTCTGCGCGGCGGGGAGTATCCGGAGCCCTTCGAAGCGCAAACCGTCGCCGCCCAGCCGTCGTGAAGGCCCTTCTGCCGGTGCTCTTCGCCGGCGGGAGTTTCGCCGGCGCCGCGATACTCGGGCTGCTCATTGGAGTCGCGGCGGCCGAGCGGTTGGGCGCACCCCTGCTTACTCCGGCCGGTCTGATGCTCGGGTTGATCGCCGGGGGCTACGGCGCGCTGCGACTGCTGGCGAAATCGATGGAATGATGCCGGCGACCGGCAGCGGGGAGGATATGGCTCTTGCGGCTTACTACCGTCTTAAACGGGGCGTGGCCGCCGGATCGCTCGGGGTCGCTGTGGTCGTTGCGCTGTTGCTGGTTCCGTTCGCCTGGTACGCTGGTCTCGCGCTTTTTATCGGAGCCGCGTGCGGGATAGCCAACATGCTGGCCATAATGCGGGGGAGCGAGCGACTGCTGGAAACGCGCAGCACCGCCTTCTTTGGGTTAAGTAGTTTACTGCGGTTGGCGGCCTTTAGTATAGTAGCCGCGGCGCTCGCGGTCCGCGGACCCTGGTGGTCGCTCGGGCCATTTCTTGCCGGTTTCTTTATTCCACTCGCCGCTTACGCCTGGGGCGCGTTGCGAGTCTTTCGACGGAAGCCTTAACGGATCAACTATCGGTGCACGAACAGATCGGCGAACACCACCTTTGGCAGCTTCCGGTACTCGGACCGGTGCATGCCGACACCATTGTGACGACCTGGCTCGTCATGATCGTGGCTTTGCTATTCCTGGGTTGGATCGGCGCCAGCTATCGCTCGCCCTACGTCACGAAGCGCCAAGCCGTGCTGGAGGCCGTCTTCAACTACATCGCGGATCTGGTCACGAGCGTTCTCGGTGAGGGCGGCGAGCCGTTCGTTCCGTTTTTCGTCGCGCTCTTTCTCTTTATTTTCTTGCTCAATCAGTTCGGCATCGTCCCCCTCAAGGAGTTCGGCTTGCCGTTTGGGGGCTCGCCGACCGCCGATCTCAACACCGTCGTGCCGCTGGCGCTGCTCGTCTTTTGCATGATCCAGGTCGCGGCGTTCCGCAAAAAGGGCTTCGGGTACCTCGGGCACGTCTTCAAGCCGTTCGCGGCGCTCTTTCCCATCAACGTTCTCGACGAGATCCTTCGTCCGATAACGCTGGCGGCACGGCTGTTTTTCAACATCTTCGTCGGCGAGTTGCTCTTCATCATCGTCACGTCGATCATCCTCGCGCGGATCAAGATCGGGGCCTTCAATCTCTCGTTCGGCGTGGCCGTCGTGCCTTTTCTGATCCAGTTTTTCAACTTTTTCGTGGGAACGATCCAAGCTTTCGTTTTTACGCTGCTGGCAATCGTCTATCTGTCGCTGGCGCTTGCCGACGAACATTAGAAAGGAACGTCCTTGAATCCAGAAGCATTAATCGCAGCCGCAGCGCTGATCTGTTTCGGCATCATCATCTCCGGCGTGGCATTCGGCTCGGCCGTGGGTGACGGCACCGTCGCCGCAAAGGCGGTCGAATCGATCTCCCGGCAGCCCGAGGCGCGGCCCAACATATTCCTGTTCATGTTCTTGGGTGTCGGCGTCCTGGAGGCCGTGCCGTTCATCGCCATTGCGCTCTCGTTTTACATCTTGCTCGTCGTCGCAAAGGTTCCGGCGATCGTCGGCGCTTTGGTGAAGTAGGGTCACATGTCGTTCTTGTCGATCGACTGGCAGGACGTGGTCGTGCAGCTCATTAACTTCGCGATCTTTTTCGCGGTGTTGAACGTCATCTTCTTGCGACCCGTCTCGGCGGCCATTCGGCGGCGGCGCGAGTACATCAATAGCCTCGTCACGGACTACGACCAATACCAAGCGGAGGCCAAGAGTCTGCGCGAACAGGCTGAGGGGGTTCGGGCGGCGGCGCGGCTCGAAGCCGAGCACCGCATCGCCGCCGCGCGAGCTACGTGCTCAAACGAAGCGGCGGAGTTGGCAACGCGGTACTCGCAACAGGCGCAAAGCCTCGTCGGAGAGGCGCAGCAGGCCGCGCAGCGCGAGCTCGATGAAGCCCGAGCGGGCGAATCGGCGGCGGCGCGGAGCGTGGCCGACTTCATGCTCGCTCGAGTTATTCCGGAGGCGACGTAGATGAGCGAGGAAAGCCTCTATCTCGAGATCTCGATCTGGAGCCAGGTCGCTTCGTCGATTCTGTTTCTCGGCGCGCTCGTTTTCATTTGGAATAAGTGGATCATGCCGGTCGTGCTTGCAGCCCAGGCGCATAGCAACGCGCAGATCACGCAATCGGAGCGCCATCGGGATGAGGCAAAAGAAGCGCTCGTCGCTCTGCGCGAGGAGATCGATACCGCGCGGCGAGACGCCCAACTGATCGGGCAGCGAGCCGAGGTTCACGCGCAGCGCGAGCGCGAGGCGGTGCTCAAAGATGCAACCGAATCCGGCGAACGCGCCCTGCGCGATGCCGGCGGGGAGTTAGAGCGCGCGCGCACGGCCGCCCGCCTGCGCCTTCGCGACGAACTCTTGGAGCGCGCGCTACAAATCGCGCGGCACGACGCCGCGCAGCGTGTCGGTCCGGCACTGGATTCGCGCCTGGTCGAGCGTTTCGTCGGTTCGCTGGAGGAGAGCGCCGGTGATTAACCGGACGCTTGCGCGACGCTACGCGATTGCGGCGATTGCCGTAGCCGGGGAACGCGGCGTGGTCAAGCGCGTCGGCGCCGACTTAGCGGCTGTCGCGCAGGCGATTGGCCCGCACGGACTGGTCCACGATTTTTTCGTGGCGCCGGTAATCGAGCGCCGCGAGAAAGAGCGCGTCCTCACGCAAGTATTTGAAAAGCGAATCGATCCCGTCGCGCTCCACACGCTCCTACTTTTGGTGCGCAAGCGTCGCGAGGCTTTGCTCGGCGCCATCGTTGAGGAGTATCTTGCGTTGGAGCGAGCCGCTCGCGGCGCGGAGAGCTTGGGTATCGAGTCCGCAAGAGCGCTCGGCGATGCCGAATACCGGACGCTAATCGAAAAGCTCGAGCGCCTCTACGGCAGGAAGTTCGAAGTCACGCAACGAGTCGACGCCGAACTCATCGGCGGCCTGCGCCTCCTGCTGGGAGATCGCAGAATCGACGCGACCGTCGCGGGCCGCCTCGACGCCCTCGCCCGCCAACTCCACACAACAGCCTGAGAAAGTTGATGCTAAGAAAGTTGATGAATGATAAACGCTGACGAAATCGCCAGTATTCTCAAACAGCAGATCGAGCAGTTCAAGACCGAGATTCAAGAAGACGAGATCGGCACGGTCATCTCCGTTGGTGCAAATCTCGCTCGCGTCTACGGTTTGCGCGGGGTGCGATCCTCCGAGCTGGTGGAGTTTGCCAACGGGCTGCAAGGCGTCGCGCTGAACCTCGAAGAGGACAACGTCGGCATCGTGATCATGGGCTCCGATTCGGAGATCAAAGAGGGCGACAGCGTGCGGCGAACGGGCCGCATCGCATCCGTGCCGGTCGGCGACGCGATGCTCGGCCGGTGCGTCAATCCATTGGGCCAACCCATCGACGGCAAAGGCGAGATCGCCACGACGCGATTCCGCACGATTGAGAACGTGGCGCCGACGGTCGTACAGCGGCAGCCCGTGAAGCAGCCGTTGCAGACCGGGATTCGCGTGATCGACGCGCTCATTCCCATTGGAAAGGGACAGCGCGAGCTCATCATAGGCGATCGTTCGACCGGGAAGACCGCCATGGCCATCGATGCGATCCTCAATCAGAAGGGGCGCGACGTCTGCTGCGTTTACGTCGCGATCGGACAGAAAAACTCGACCGTCGCCGCGCTGGCGCAGATTCTGGAGCAAAAGGGCGCGATGGCCTACACGACCATCGTTGCGGTGAGTCCGTCGGAGGCGGCGGCGCTTCGCTGGCTGGCGCCGTTTGCCGGTTGCGCGATGGCCGAAGAGTTCATGTATGCCGGCAAAGACGTGCTGATCGTGTACGACGACCTCACGAAGCACGCTCAATCGTACCGCGAGATGTCGTTGCTGCTGCGCCGCCCGCCGGGACGCGAGGCGTACCCGGGCGACGTCTTTTATCTGCATTCACGCCTGCTCGAGCGCGCTGCGAAGCTCTCCGACGAAATGGGAGGCGGTTCGATGACGGCGCTCCCCGTCATCGAGACGCAAGCCGGCGATTTTTCCGCCTACATTCCCACCAACGTCATCTCGATCACCGACGGTCAAATCTACTTGACGCCGCAGCTCTTCTTTCAAGGAATCCGGCCGGCGGTCGACATCGGTCTCTCCGTCTCGCGCGTCGGCGGATCGGCGCAAACCAAGGCGATGAAGTCGGTCGCAGGGCAGTTGAAGCTCGAGCTGGCGCAGTATCGCGACCTCGCGGCGTTTGCCAAGCTCTCGAGCGACCTCGACAAGGCGACGCAAAATCAGTTGGCACGCGGGGAGAAGCTCACCGAACTACTCAAACAGCCGCAGTACCAGCCTCAGGCGACCGAAGAGCAGGTCGTAATAATCTATGCCGCGACCAATGGGTTCGCCGGCGACATACCGACCGTTCGGCTCGCCGGCTGGGCCTCGGGAGTGATCGGCTTTTTGCGCGCCGAGCACCCGCAAATTCTTACGTCAATCGCAGAGAGCGGCGTGCTGTCGGACGACACTCGCAAGCAGCTCGACGCCGCGCTGACAGAGTTCAACAAGAGCTTCTAGGAATGCCGTCGGTACGAGATCTGCGCGACCGCATCCGGTCGCTCAAGAATACTCAGCAGATTACCAAAGCGATGAAACAGGTCGCTGCAGCTAAAATTCGACGCGCTGAAGAGGCGCGCAAGCGCGCTCGCCCCTACGCGGACGCACTCGCCGAGATGCTCGCGGATTTGATGGCGGCCGTTTCGACCGTCGATCACCCGTTCATGAAGCCGGGGAACGAGAACGCTCCGGCCGGTATCGTCCTCATGAGCGCCGATAAGGGGCTCGCCGGTGCTTTCAACTCCAACGTCATTCATGCAGCCGAGATCTTTGCCCGCGGCCGCAGCGGCGTTGCCTATTATACCGTTGGCCTCAAGGCGCGTAATGCCGTGCGGCGCATGGGCTTCTCGGACCGGCCAACCTGGCCGCTCGGCGCGGGCTCTAAGATCGCTACGGCCCGCGAGGTCGCCGAGCGCGTCGCCGGCGACTTCGTGCTCGGCACCATCTCCGAGGTCGTCGTCGTCTCGCAGAAGCTCGTATCCATGATGGTGCAACGCCCCGAAACGCGTAAGCTCGTGCCGGTACTCGCCGAAGATCTCAAAGGCTTCGCCGAGGCCGAGGGCGCCGCCGAGCAGAGCCGCGCCCCTCGCGGCGCGGTCGAGTTTTCCCCGTCGCCCGAGTTCGTGCTCTCGCGATTGCTGCCCAAGTATCTCGAGTTCACGCTCTACTCGGCGATGCTCGAAACCGATGCGGCGTTCTTTGCCGCACAGCTCGTCGCAATGACCAACGCCACCGACAATGCGTCCAAACTCATCGACGAGCTGACGATTGCTATGAATAACGCCCGCCAGGCGGCGATCACCAAGGAGTTGCTCGAAATCGTCGGCGGCGCCGAAGCCCTGGGTGTCGAGTAGCGATGGGGATCGTTTGCCGTCGTAGCCTATCGGCCCAAGCCCGGCCGTGGCGCAGTTGTGGCAGCGCTACGCCGCGGTATGCAATTACGTGCCACTGGCGATGCTCGCGGAGAGTGCGTCGCTCTTCGCCGGTTTTGAAGCGCTCAACTAACACGAAATAAGGAAGAGACAGACTATTATCATGGCTACCGACACCGGAAAAATCTCGCAAGTGCTCGGCAACGTCGTCGACGTCGAGTTTACGGCCGCGACGCTGCCCAACATTCGCGATGCCCTCGTGGTCGTGGTGAACGACGACTCGCGCAGCGCCGGCAATGGAACGACGGCAGCGCGCGAGCTGACGCTCGAAGTGCAGGACGAGCTTGGCGACAACCAGGTGCGGTGCCTCGCGCTGGGCTCGACCGACGGGCTCGTTCGGGGAGCGCCAGTTCGTAGTACCGGCGGCCCGATTCTCGTTCCGGTCGGCGAAGGCACCTTGGGGCGGATCTTCAACGTGCTCGGGAAAACGATCGACAGCGACGCCCCGGTAAAAGCCGCAGCGTACTGGCCGATCCACCGGCCCGCGCCCGAACTCAAATATCAAGAGCCGACGGCCCGCGTCTTCGAAACGGGCATCAAAGTCGTGGATTTGATGGCGCCCTACACGCGCGGCGGAAAAGTGGGTCTCTTCGGCGGAGCGGGCGTCGGAAAGACGGTGCTCATCCAAGAGCTCATTCGGAATATCGCCTACGTACACAAAGGTTTCTCGGTCTTTACCGGCGTCGGCGAACGTACGCGCGAGGGCAACGACCTTTGGCTCGAGATGAAAGAGTCCGGAGTCCTCGAGCAAACCACGCTGGTCTTCGGCCAGATGGACGAGCCGCCCGGCGTGCGCTTCCGCGTTGCGCAGACCGGCGTAACCATGGCGGAATACTTTCGCGACGAGCTAGGCGCGGACGTCCTGCTCTTTATCGACAACATCTTTCGCTATATGCAGGCGGGTTCGGAGGTCTCCGCACTCATGGGGCGCATGCCTTCCGCGGTTGGATATCAGCCGACCCTCGGCACCGACATGGGCATCCTCGAAGAGCGAATCACCTCTACGCGCAAGGGTTCGATTACGTCGGTTCAGGCGGTCTACGTGCCCGCCGACGATTACACCGATCCGGCGGTCGCTACGACCTTTGCGCACCTCGATGCGACGACCGCGCTTTCGCGTCCGATCTCGGAGCTGGGCATCTACCCGGCAGTGGATCCGCTGGCTTCAACGTCGCGCATCCTGGATCCGCAGATCATCGGCGACGAGCACTACGAAGTCGCGCGCGGGGTGCAGGAAGTTCTTCAACGTTACAAAGACCTGCAGGACATCATTGCGATTCTCGGCGTCGAAGAGCTCTCGGAAGACGACAAGATCGCGGTAGCGCGGGCACGACGCATTCAGCGTTTCTTCTCGCAGCCGTTTTTCGTTGCCGAGCAGTTTACCGGCCGCTCGGGCAAATACGTCAAACTGCCCGAGACGATCGCGTCGTTCAAGGAAATTCTCGAGGGTAAGGTCGACGATTTGCCGGAAGGCGCGTTCTTCTATGCCGGCACGATCGACGAAGTTAGAGAGAACGCGCAGCGCATGGCTCATGGCTGACGGCATCGCGTTCAAGCTTGTCACGCCGGCGCGAGTCGTCTTCGACGGCAATGCGACGCTGGTTATCGCCGTGACGACGGAGGGCGAGGAAGGCATTCTTCCAAAGCACGCGCCGTTTCTCGCAGCGCTAAAGCCCGGGATATTACGGGCAAACGTCCTTCGACAGCCCTTCGACTCCGCTCAGGGTGACAAAGCTTCGGAGGGTGCGAGTTCGCGGCTGGAGCTGGCTACCAGTGAGGGCTTCATGCAGGCGCTGCCCGATCGCGTAACCGTATTGGTCGACGAGGCGCTGGCGTTCGACGACGTCGTCGTCGCAGAGGCACGCGAGCGGTTGGCGGCGGCGACGGACCGTCAAAAGGAGGCCGCGGCCGGAAGCGAAGCCTATGCGCGCGAGCAGGCCGTCATTGATTTTGCGAACGCGCAACTGCGGTTGACCGGCCATCGGTAGGCGAGTTACAAGCGTACGCGAACGGTAGATCGCATATGCTCGAACGCCTCGAAACGACGCTCCGAGTACGGGGCGGCGCGCGTCTGGAAGGCTCGGTTGCAACGCATGGCGCGAAGAACGCCGCGCTGCCGATTATGGCCGCCGCTCTGCTGGCGCGAGGCACGGTAACGCTCCATCGCGTGCCGCACATTACCGACGTGTCGGTGATGTGGTCGTTGTTGGAAGCCTTGGGCGCGCGCATTCGCTACGAAGACAAGAACACGGTGACGATCGACGCAAGCAACGTCGCGTCCTATCGTGCGCCGTACGCGCTCGTGCGTAAACTGGCCGCTTCGTTCGACATCGTCGGCGCGCTCCTGGGGCGCTTCGGCCGCGCCGAGGTTCCGCTGCCCGGCGGTTGCGTGTTGGGCACGCGCGCGACGGACATGCACGAGCAAGCCTTCGTGGCTTTGGGATGCGACGTGCATAACGCGCACGGCTATCTCATCGCCACATCGCAGGGTCCACGGTTAACGGGGGCCGCGATCGAGTTCCGCATGCCCAGCGTCGGTGCCACTAAGAACGCAATGCTTGCGGCGGTATTGGCCGACGGAACGACGACGTTGAAGAACGTTGCGATGGAACCCGAAGTCGTCGACCTCGCAAACTTTCTCGTCGCAATGGGTGCGCGGATTTTAGGCCAAGGCACCGACACGGTCGTCATTGAGGGCGTCCGCGAGCTACACGGCGTCGAGTATGAGATCATCGCGGATCGCATCGTCACGGGAACGCTCTTGCTCGCCGGCTCGGTGACGCGCGGCGACGTGACCGTCACCGGCTGCCGGCCCGAGCACTTGCGCGCCCTCACCGATAAGCTGGTGGAATGCGGAGTCGTCACCATCACGGGCGACGACTGGATCAGGGTCAAGGCCGATGGCATTACCGGCGGCACCGATATCCTTACCGCGCCCTATCCGGGTTTTCCGACCGATCTCCAACCGCAGATGGTCGGTTTTCTCTGTACGTGTCCGGGGACCAGCGTCGTCGAGGAGTCGATCTTCAACGCTCGCTTTTCGTACGTCAACGAGCTTGCTCGCATGGGAGCCGAGGTCAAAGTTACGATGGAAAGCAATGCAGCCGTCATCAAAGGTCCCAAGCAGCTCTCCGGGGCACCGGTGGAAGCACCGGACATTCGCGCCGGCGCCGGCCTCGTCATCGGAGCACTGGCAGCCGCGGGCGAAACCGAAATCATCGGGCTGGAATATATCGATCGCGGATACGAACGTTTGGAAGAGATGCTTTCGGAGCTAGGCGGGCAAGTGCAGCGCAGCAGCGGCGTGACGCCGCTCGTCGAGCCGGCGGGATTCTTTGAAACGAGCGAATACCCGCGAGTTTCGGCTAGCTAGCGTTTTTTTGGAGTAGGAGTCAGTCTTTGGAAATCGGCATCGACCTCGGTACGGCTAACGTTTTGGTTTACGTCAAGGGGAAGGGCATCGTCTTGCGCGAGCCATCCGTCGTTGCCAAAGACATGAACACGGGCAGAGTGCTGGCCGTCGGCGAGGAGGCGCGGCAGATGCTCGGCAGAACGCCCGCGCATATCGCCGCGATTCGGCCGTTGCGCGACGGCGTCATCGCAGATTTCGAAGTCACCGAAGCGATGCTGTCGTATTTCATCAAGAAAGTCATGAAGGGCCGATCGTGGTGGTCGTCGATCGTCAAGCCCAAACCGCACGTGACGATCTGCGTGCCCGCCGAGATTACGAGCGTGGAAGAACGCGCGGTCAAGGACGCGGCGAAGCTGGCCGGCGCGCGCGATGTCGAGATCATCGAAGAGCCGATGGCTGCCGCCGTTGGCGCGGGTCTTCCAATCGATGGGCCTTCCGGCAGCATGGTCCTCGATATCGGCGGCGGAACGACGGACGTCGCCGTGATTTCCCTCGGCGGCATCGTCGTGTCGCAGTCGATTCGCGTCGCAGGCAATAAGATGGATGAGGCCATCGTTCGGTTTATCCGGCGCGTCTACAACCTCATGATCGGGGAACGGACCGCCGAAGAGATCAAGATCAAGATCGGCTCTTGTTATAAGCTCGAGCAGGAGCTTGCGATGGAGATTCGCGGCCGCGACTTGATCAACGGCTTACCGAAGACCGTAAAGATCACGAGCGAAGAGGTGCGCGACGCCCTCTCCGAGCCCATTGGTGCTATCGTCGAAGCGGTCAAATCGGTGCTGGAGAAGACGCCGCCGGAGCTTGCCTCCGATATCATCGACCGCGGCATCATCTTGACCGGGGGCGGAGCGCTCATGCGCGGCTTGGACAAGCTGCTCTCCGACGTGACGGGAGTGCCGGTAATCGTCGCAGACGATCCCCTTTCGTGCGTCGCCATCGGGACGGGCGCGCGAGTGCGCGTTTAGGCTCGTGGGGACCCGTGGCACAGCGAAGACTCGGGTCGAGAGGGAATGATGGGGGGATGGCTCTGGACTGCGTGGGGCGCGTGATCGATGCAAGTGCCGCCCGGATTGAGGATGTGGCCGAAGAAGTCGCGCGTACGGTCTTTTCCGGCGGAACGGTCATCTTGCCCAACGACACGAGCTATTTCATCGGCTGCGATCCCTACGATTCGGCCGCAATCGATCGGATCTACGCGGCAAAAGGCCGACCCGACAGCCGGCCCCTGACGATGCACGTGGCGTCCCCGCAAGAGTTTCTCGAATACGCGTTCGAAAATCCGCTGGCCGCCACCGTCGCCAAACGGCTCCTTCCCGGTCCCGTGATCGTATTGATTCGCAAGCCGGCGTTTATCGGCGACGAGTTGGCCGCAGGCTTGCACACGCTCGCTTTTCGCGTGCCGGACGAGCCTTTTGCGCGCGCGTTGCTCGAACGCTGCGGACCAATCGCCGGCACGACGGCAATCCAGCCGGGCGGCCCGCCGTATCTCGGGGATGAAGATGCCTCGATGCTTCCACCCGCGGATCTGCTGGTCGCGCATGGGCCGGTTCCCTATGCCGTCGAATCGTCCATTATCGATCTTTCGGGCGCCCGTCCTCGGCTGCTGCGAGAAGGTGCCGTTTCGGAAAGCCGCTTCGCAGCGCTCCTTGGACCGATCGAGCGTCCTTCGGTAAAGGTACGAACGCAAATAGTATGATTCGCTCTGTCGCACTGCTCGTTGGGGCCCTGGCGCTGGTCGCGCTGGCCAAGCCTTCTTCCTCGCCCTCGGCGCAGCCGAGCGCCTCACCATCGTCGCAGCCGAGCACTTCACCATCGCCGGAGCAGCGTTCCTCGAAGCTGCCGAATGCGAAGGCACCGCCGAGCTCCGCTCCGGCCGCATTCGATCTCGGCGTTTGGACGGTTCACGCAAACTCGCTGGACGCAAACTTCAAGACGGGCGATTTTAGCACGCCCGCCAAGGTCGTCATGACGCGCGTCGGTGGCGACGTTAGCGCGGATCGCGCCAACGGCAACTACAAAAAACAAGTGCTCTATCTCAACGGCCACGTCGTGATGCACGACTCGCAGGGCGGTGCCGGAAGTTTGACCGGTGGCGGCGGGGATGCCCATGAGGCGAGTCCCTCGACGCTCACGGCCGATAAAGCGCAGATCGACGGGAAGGCGAAGGTTTATAGGGCCACCGGAAACGTCCACTACGTGCAGGCCGAGACCAACGTGACCGCGGATTCCGGCACGTTGGACGACCAAGCGCACACGTTATTCCTGCAAGGTGCCGTGCATATCGTTTCGGGAACGCGAAAGATGGACGCCGGCAGCGTTCTCTACAATACCGCGACCGGGACCGCGCACGCCGAAGGCAACGTCACCATGCAGTTTCCCGGCGAGTTCCACCGGAAGCTGGCGACGCCCAAGCCGATCAAGGTGCCCGGGCCCCCGTAGTGGCGGCGGCAACGTGCTTTTCGATTTTCCGGCAATAGCAATGCCGTTGGCCGCGCGAATGCGGCCTCGCACACTCGACGAGTTCGTTGGACAGCGGGAGCTGTTGGGGCCTGGACGCGCGTTGCGCGCCGCGATCGAGCGCGACGCGGTTCCGTCGATGATCTTGTGGGGCCCGCCGGGCAGCGGCAAGACGACGCTGGCCGAAATCATTGCCGGCCAAACCGGCGCCCATTTCGAGCGCATGTCGGCCGTGAATGCCGGCGTATCCGACCTTCGGCGCGCTCTCAACGAAGCTCGAGTCCGGCGACGCTCCGGTAAACCGACGATCCTCTTTATCGACGAGATCCATCGGTTCAATAAAGCTCAACAAGACGTCGTGCTGCCTTTCGTTGAGGATGGCACGGTTACGCTCATCGGTGCCACTACGGAGAATCCATCGTTTGAGGTGAACTCGGCGTTGCTCTCGCGAGCGCGAGTCTTTGTGCTCGACGCTCTGTCCGACGAGGAGGTTGGAACGATCGTCGATCGGGCGCTGTGCGACCCCGAGCGCGGTCTGGGCAGCAAAGAGCTTCGAATCGACGAGGAGGCTCGAGCGCTGCTGGTCGGGTTTGCAAATGGTGACGCGCGCGCCGCTCTGAGTTCGCTTGAGCTTGCGGCCGCGTCGGCACGCGGGGAGCCACCGCACGTCGACTTAGCGGTCGTGCGCGAAGCGATGCAGCGCCGCAACGCCCGTTACGATAAGAGCGGCGAAATGCACTACGATACGATCAGCGCGCTGATCAAGTCCGTACGCGCAAGCGATGCCGACGCATCGTTATACTGGCTCGCGCGCCTGATCGAGGGCGGCGAAGACCCGTTGTTTATCGCGCGAAGACTGGTGATCCTGGCGTCGGAAGACGTCGGGCTTGCGGATTCAAACGCTTTGCAAGTGACCGTCGCGGCGCAGCAGGCGGTGCACTTCGTGGGCATGCCCGAAGGCTTCTTTCCGCTCGCTCACGCGACGCTCTATCTTGCCACGGCGCCGAAGAGCAACAGCGTCGGCGCGAGCTACGGCGCCGCCATGGCCGACGTTTTGGAAACGCGCAACGATCCCGTTCCCCTGCACTTGCGAAACGCGCCGACCCACTTGATGCGCCGGCTCGGCTACGGCGAGGCTTACCATTACCCGCACGACGACTACGACGTCGCCCAGCTCAACCTGCCGCCGGGTTTGGCCGATCGGCGGTATTACGTTGCGCGGAAGCAGGGGGCCGAACGGATTATCGCGGAGCGCGAGGCCGAAAAAAGAAGGCGGTCCGAGTGATACTCGAACCGCCAGTTTCCCGTTGCTACTTCTCGGAGTTGTGCGTTGGAGCTTCGCACAACCCAATAATAGGGCTGCATACTTGGAGCATTCTGTGAATTCAATTCGAATTTACTTCGACCACGCGGCAACAACGCCGGTGCGCGGCGAGGTCGCCGATGCGATGCGCGATGCTGCGGACCAATGTAATTTTAATCCAAGCTCGCTGCATTTTGAGGGGAGGCGAGCGCGCGCCGCGTTGGACGCTGCGCGCGACCGCGTGGCCGCGGCGATTGGGTCGCACCATGACGAGATCGTGTTCACATCCGGAGGAACCGAGTCGGACAATCTGGCGCTGCTCGGCACAACGCGAGCGACCCCTCGCCCGGCACACGTCGCGGCTTCTGCGGTCGAACATCACGCGGTTCTCGCGGCCCTCGAGCGCTTGCGCGAGGACGGATTCGACACGAGCTTCGTGCCGGTGGATCGCGAGGGACGAGTCGATCCGGTGGAGTTCGAGCGCTCGCTGCGGCCGGACACCGTCCTGGCGTCGATCATGTATGCGAACAACGAAGTGGGAGCCATCCAGCCCATCGCCGAGCTTTCGGAGATCGCCCGGCGCCGAGGCGCTCTCTTTCACACCGATGCGGTCGCGACTCCATGCTGGCTGCCAATCGACGTGCGAGCGCTTGGCGTCGATCTGCTCTCGATCTCGGCACACAAGTTTTACGGGCCAAAAGGCGTCGGGCTGCTCTACGTGCGCCGTGGGGTGCCGCTGGTTCCGCTCGCTGTCGGCGGGGGGCAAGAGTCGGGGCGGCGATCCGGGACGGAGAACCTGGCGGGGATCGTCGGCATGGCTCGAGCGCTCGAACTGGCCGTCGCGGAACGCGCGAAAGCCGCCACAGACGTCGCGACCCTGCGAGACCGTTTGGAAGCGGGGATCCGCTCCCAGATAGCCGCCGTCAGCGTCAACGCCGGCGGTGCCTCGAGGCTGGCCAACTCATGCAACCTGAGCTTCGCAGGGGTCGACCCGGCGGCGCTCATCATCGCGCTCGACCTTGCGGGAGTCTCCGCCTCGGCGGGGAGCGCTTGCACTTCGGGTACCCTCCAGCCCAGCCACGTTCTGACGGCCATGGCCGGGCAGGGGGACGGCCTGGCGAGCGGAGTGCGGTTCTCCCTCGGCTCGGCGACGACGCCGGCGGAGGTCGACCGAGTTGTGCACATCCTCCCCGCCATAGTCGGGGATCTAAGAGCTTTGGGAAGCCCGGTCGCGCATGCGGGGGGATTGGGTAGACTCGAAACGAACCGCGCGCGGCTGGAGGCAGGAGCTTGAACGGAACGGAGTATGGTCCACTGATCCTCGACGTACTTGCGGGTGTGGGCATCCTGTTGGTCGGCATTGGGGTTTTTGTCGCGGCGCTGGCGCTTGCAAAAACGCTCGGCCGAGCACGGATCACGCTGGACGAAGTGGACAAGCAGCTCGAAAACATCGGCACCCCGGTCAGCAACACACTGGCGCACGTTGACGAAGTGACGAAATCTCTCGAAGAAACTGCAGGCACGCTTTCGCGTACAGTCGACCTTACCAAAAGCGCGGTTACGCCCGCCATCATCAACGTCGGCGCTGCGCTTGGCGGCATCACCGCCGGTTTACGGCGGTTGGTTACGGGAAAGAGTCAATAAGTAGGGAGTAATTCAACTATGGGCAAAGGCAATGGCGGGGGTCGATTCCTCGCCGGTTTTCTCATCGGCGCGGTTGCTGGTGTGGCCGCGGCGACATTTTTGACGCAAGAAGAGACACGCGATCGTCTCGCCGGCAAGGCCCGCGAGGCCGGAAACTTCGCAATGGACGCGACCGGCGACCTCCGCGAGAAGGTTGGCGGCGTTACCTCCCAATGGCAGTCGAGCGTATCGGAGCTTTACGAACGGGGCCGGCAAGTCGTCGAGAGCGCTCGTTCCAATCTCGACGCCGCCGTTGCCGAGGGGCAGACGACGGCGCAAGCAACTCGCGACGAACTTCAACGCCACGCCGAGGGATAGCAAGTTGGACATCAAGGTGAACGTGCGGGAGGCACCCGGCGACTGTTACGTGATCGACCTCAGCGGCGAAATCGACGTCTACACGTCACCGAAGGTGAAGGACGCAATCGGGGAGCTGATCGACCGCGGCGTCTACTTCCTCGTCATCAATTTGGAAAAGGTTCGATATATCGACTCTACCGGTCTGGGCGTCTTGATCGGCGGACTCAAGCGCGTGCGCGAGCACGGCGGGTCGGTCAACCTCGTGTGCACCAACCCTCAAATCAAGAAGATCTTCGACATAACCGGATTGGTCAAAATCTTCGGCATCTTCGAAAGCGAAGATGCGGCGATGAAAGCGCTTGTATGAACGCAGCCGTCGAGCCTTCCGATAAGGAGCTCGTCGAACTGCGCATTCCGTCTCGGCCCGAATGGGTCGCACTCGCCCGCCTTGCCGCCGCCACCGTTGCCAACCGCCTGCACTTTTCGATCGAAGAGATCGAAGATGTGAAGCTGGCCGTCGCGGAAGCCTGCACGGCCGTGATTCAGCATGAAGGACATGGCGAATTTATCGACTTGACCTGCGAAGCGCTCTCCGATCTTTTGCGCATTCGCGTGCGCGATAGCGGACGTCACGGCCTCCAACGCTCCGAAGCGCCGAACATGAACTTCGATGAAGCTCGGATCGCGGGCCTTGGCGTTTTTCTCATTCGGACGTTGATGGATGAGGTCAGCTATGACGTCAGTCCGCAGACGGGGACCGACTTGTTGATGGCCAAGAGGCTGGGCGTTCCAGGCCACTAGTGCAAGAACGGGAGCAAGCGCGACGCGACCGCAAGCGGACCCGCGCCCTGTTCGAGCGCTTCATCGAGCGGCGCAAGCGGTACGCGCAATCCGACCAAACGCCGGAGCCCGAGTACGAGGGGCTGCGCGAAGAGTTGGTCGTCGTTCATTTGAATCTCGTTCGTTTTCTCGCCGTGCGATTCGCCAATCGCGGGGAGCCCCTCGACGACTTGGTGCAAGTCGGCACCGTCGGGCTGCTCAAAGCGATCGACCGTTTCGATCTCGACCGCGGCGTCGAGTTCACAACCTACGCGACGCCGACGATCGTCGGCGAGATCAAGCGATACTTTCGTGATAAAGGCTGGGCGGTGAAGGTCCCTCGCCGCCTGCAGGAGCTCAACCTCGCGGTCAACCGCGCCAGTGACAAGCTCGCCATATCCCTCGGGCGCAGCCCGACCGTGACGGAGTTGGCCCAGCACCTTCAGGCCGGCGAAGACGAAATCTTGGAGGCGCAGGAGCTGGGTCAGGCTTACAACCTGCTCTCGCTCGATAGCGAAGTCTCCGGCGAGGCGGACAAAAAATCGCAGACGCTCGCGGACACCGTCGGCGTCGCCGACGCCGGCCTCGAGCTCCTCGAAGACCGCGCGAATCTCGAGCAAGCCTTCGGGGTCCTCTCCGGGCGCGAGCGCGTAATCATCTACCTTCGCTTTTACGAGTCGGTCTCGCAGACGGAGATCGCCAAGCGCCTCAACGTCTCGCAGATGCACGTCTCGCGCCTGCAAGCCAAGGCGCTCGAAAAGCTGCGTGCGGTCCTAGCCGACTAGGTTTATCGCGCGCGACCTGACGCTGCGGCACGACTTCGCACCCGTCTCGAAGAAGGTTCCAGGAACGAAGCTGTGGTGCTATCATCGAAGCGCGCGCAACCTGAGCGAGTCCGCATTGCGCCGGCAAAAGGAGCACTCCCTATGAAGCTTTCGGCTTTGGGCCTTTACGGACTACTCGCCGCCTGCGTCAGCGTTGCGGCGTGCTCGCAAACGACGGGTCTCTCGCGCTTGCAGTATGCGCCGGGGATTTATGTCGCTCCCGATCGCGCTGGAAGGTGGCCGAGCCCCGCCGCCGGGGGCGACGGAAGCTATCCGCTCGCAAGCTTGCTCGACGTGGAGGGGACGCTGTATGGCACGACCTATGCCGGCGGCACCGGTGGTTGCCGCGGCGGGTGTGGAACGGTCTTTAGCGTCACGCTAGACGGGAAGGAGCAAGTGTTGCACAGCTTCCCCAGCGGATCCGATGGTGTGCATCCTTCTGCAGCCCTCGTCGATCTGGACGGCACGCTCTACGGCACGACACGCAACTCCGACGAGCCCCGACATGGTGGGACGGTCTTTAGCATCACGACTGGCGGAACGGAGCAATTGCTGTACCTCTTCGGGCACAAAACCAATGGCGGTAAGCCCGCCGCAAGCCTCATTGACGCGGGCGGTACCCTCTACGGCACGACGCGGTACGGCGGCGCGCAGCTCGAAGGCACGGTCTTCAGCATCACGACGGACGGCACGTGGAAGGAACTGCACGACTTCGGTGTGGGAACCGACGGCGCATATCCCGAGGCACCCCTCACCGACGTGAAAGGCACTTTCTACGGCACGACGGGTTACGGTGGCGCGTACCACGGTGGCACGGTCTTTACCATCGCGCCGGACGGCACGGAGCAAGTGCTGCACAGCTTCGGTAACGGAACCGACGGCAAAAATCCCAGCGCAGCCTTGATCGACGTCGGCGGCACGCTCTACGGCACGACGGAGAATGGCGGCGCCTATAGCGGCAGCGGCGGCTGTTGTAATGGCACCGTCTTCAGCATTACGCCGAACGGGACGGAGAAAGTGCTCCACAGTTTTGGCGGCAAGAACGGCGATGGCTTTAACCCCTTGGCATCCCTACTCGAGGTGAAGGGCACCCTCTACGGAACGACCTATTACGGGGGCACCGTCTCTCGTTGCTCCGGCGACTGCGGAACGGTCTTTAGCATCACGCCGGACGGGACGGAGAAAGTGCTGCACAGCTTCGGCACCGATGGCCAGAACCCGACCGCAGGCCTCATCGACGTGGGCGGCACGCTCTACGGGACGACAGCCCGCGGTGGCGAGCACGGGAGTGGAACGGTCTTTACCATCACGACGAGCGGTACGGAGAAGGTGCTCTACAGTTTCCACCGCGAGTAAATTCCGGCGATTTCGCACCGGCGAGCGACACGTCATGGGTTTCTCGCCGGGCGATAGCGTAGAGTAGTCGCGATGAAGAGCCAAGAGCTTAGGCAGGCGTGGATCGATTTTTGGGTGGCAAAGCAGCATAAGCTGCTGCCGCCGGCGAGTCTGGTTCCGCACGAGATGTCGACGACGCTCTTTACGATAGCCGGGATGGAGCAGTTCGTGCCCGTCTTTCTCGGCGAGCAGCGGGCTCCGGCGCCGCGCGTCGTGACGGTGCAGCGGTGCCTCCGCGTCGCCGGAGCGAAGAGCGATATCGAGAGCGTTGGGCGCACCGGGCGTCACGGCACATTCCTGGAAATGCTCGGCAACTTCAGCTTCGGCGACTATTATAAGCGCGACGCAATCGCGTGGGCGTGGGAGTTCGTGACCCAAGTGCTTCGCCTGGATCCGCAGCGGCTGTACGTCACCGTGCACACGGACGACGATGAAGCGGCGCGGATTTGGAATAAGGAAGTCGGCCTCGATCCGGCACGCATCACGCGGTTTGACGAAGATAACTTCTGGACGATGGGCGCAACCGGTCCGTGTGGGCCCTGTACGGAAATTTTTTACGATACGGGCGCGGAGCATGCGAGCGGCCAGGACGATACGGGCCCCAATCTCGGAAATCGGTACGTCGAGATCTGGAACGTCGTGTTCCAACAGTACAATCGAACGGCCGATGGTAAGCTGGAGGATTTGCCGCGTAAGTCCATAGACACGGGTGCCGGTTTGGAACGGATGCTGGCTGTCTGTAACGGATTTGCCTCGATGTATCAGACCGATCTCTTCACCGATTTAGTCGCGGCGCAGCCGCCGATCGGTCACACGACGCTCGAGCGGAGCGAGCAACGGGCGCGCCAGAATATCATTGCCGATCACCTTCGCTCGGCGACCTTCTTGGTCAACGACGGCGTCTATCCATCGAATACGGACCGAGGTTTCGTGCTGCGCTTCCTGATCCGCCGCGCGATTCGCAACGGACGGCTTCTCGGCTATCCAGACGGATTTTTCTCCGAGCTCGTTCCCGCGGCGGTGAAATCGCTCGAACCCGGCTATCCGGAGCTAAGCGGAAGCGCGGTGCGGATAACGACGGCGCTACGTCAAGAGGAACAGACCTTCGACCGGACGTTGGAACGCGGCATGACGATGCTCGAGCGAGTCATCGACGAGGCGATCGAGCGGCCTGGTGGGATCATCGGCGGAGAAATAGCGTTCCAACTTCACGATACGTTCGGGTTTCCTCTCGAGCTTACGCGTGAGATCGCGAGCGAGCGCGGTGCGGTCGTAGATACCGTCGCGTTCGACGGCCTGATGGAAGAGCAGCGCGCGCGCGCGCGCCGTGATGCGGCCGCAAAGCGCGATGTGGTGGCCTTAACCGATCTACCGGCGATTCGTAGCAGCTTCACCGGTTACGACGAAGGGCTCGAAGCCGACGGCGAGGTCGTCGCGTTGCTCAAAGACGGAAAGCCGGTTGCCTCGCTATCGCCGGGAGAGGAAGGCGTGCTGATTTTGGATCGCACGCCGTTTTATGCCGAACGCGGCGGACAGATCGGCGACCGCGGGCGAATCCGCAGTGAAGGTGCGCTGTTCGACGTGCGGGACACGCAGTACATGGGCGAAGCGATCGCGCATTACGGCAGCGTCGTCGAGGGAGAGTTTGCAGCCGGAGATCGAGTCCGCGCCGGGGTCTTCGTAGCGTGGCGGCGCGAGATTCGCCGGCACCATACGTCCGCGCACCTTTTGCAGCGAGCGCTCAAAGACGTGCTCGGCGACGAGGTCAATCAAGCCGGTTCGTGGGTCGGCATCGACCGCATGCGCTTCGACTTCCGCTGGCCGCAGGGCGCGCTGACGGGCGAACAGCGCCGTGCCGTCGCGCACCGCGTCAACGAAATGATCCGTGACGATTCGCACTTGGTGACGCGCGTGCTGCCGCTCGAGGAGGCGAGAAAGACCGGAGCGGTTTGGATGGCCGGTGAAAAGTACGGCGATATGATTCGCGTCGTGCAGGCGGGGCCTTCGATCGAGTTTTGCGGCGGCACGCATTCGCACACGACCGGCGAACTGGGGCTCTTCGTGATTCTCTCGGAATCGTCAATCGGAAGCGGCATTCGCCGAATTGAATCGTGCGTTTCGGCCGCGGCCGAGGAACACGTCAACAAGCAGAGCGATCTCATCGGATCGCTCTCGGCCTCGATGTCGGCGGCACCCGACGAGCTGCGCGACCGCGTCGACCGCATGCAGCGCGATGTGAAGGATTTGCAAACGGCGCTCGGCCAGCTCAAGGCCCGGATGGCTGCGGCCGACGCTGCCTCGTACGTCGACAATGCGCAGCGAAAGGGCGATCGCGCGTTTGTCGGCGCAGTCGTGCGTGAGGCCAACGGCGAAGCGCTGCGCCATTTGAGCGGTGCGATACGGCATAGTTTGCCCAGTGGTGTCATCGCGCTGGCCGGTATCGACAACGGCACAGTGAGTCTCGTGGTCAGCACGAGCGACGATCTGGTAAAGGCAGGCCTGCATTCCGGGAATCTCGTGAAGCTCGCCGCGCCGCTGGTCGGCGGCAAGGGTGGTGGCCAGGCAGCGATGGCTCAGGGCGGCGGAACGCGGATCAACGCCGCGCAAGCCGCGCTCGATGCGATTCGCGACGCCGTGCTGACGTGAGCCGTTTGCGAGCGGTCTCGATGTTGGCGTTGCTGGTGTCGCTGGGCGCGGGTACCGGCCACCTCGACTCGCAATACGTCTTGGCGCAATATGCTTTGGCGCTCAAAGCTGCCTCCGCCCCGAAGGTTGTCGTCTTTTCGTACACGGTCTCCCAAGTCGGACCGAGCAACATCGAGCAGCACCATCGAATTTATCGCAGCGGACTCGACGTTCGGGACGATACGCTTTCAGTCGACGGAATAACGCTGCTTCGCAAGGTGGCGCGAATCTCGCGGTACGAGGATCGCTACGCGATCGCCCGCTTCTCCCCCAGCGCCGGATCGTACGAGCTGCTCTTTCTCGGAACCGTCAAAGACGGCGGTCATTTCGACTACGTCTATGAAGCGACGCCGTTAAATCGTTCTTTAGGCACCTGGATCGACCGCTTGACCATCGACGGCGCGAACTTCCTTCCACGCGACGTGCGCTTTCGCAGCGCGGGTGCCGGCGTCGAAGGAAACGGCGAGGTCGAGTTCGGACCGTTCGGCAAGTATTGGATGCCTGTGGTCGCCGATGCCAGCGCGCAAATCGGCGGCAAACCGGCGCGCGAGCGGATCGCCTGGAGCGATTATCGGTTTCCGGAGAGCCTACCGCCTTCAACCTTCCAAGCCCCTAAACCGCTGCCGCACGCGTCGCTTCCCACCATTTGAGCGCGCGGATCAGGCCGGCGTACGCCGCCGCCTTCATCGCCTTCGTGGTAACGGCGCTCGTCTCGCATCTTCGCGCGACCCCGTATAACAACTACGTACTGTTGGCGCAGGCGCTGTTGGGTGGGCACGCGTGGATCTACTGGCCCGGATCTTATATCGATGCGCTGCCGTACAACGGCCTCTATTTTGTCATCGAAGGGCCGTTGCCGGCGTTGCTGCTGATGCCGCTGGTTACGCTCTTCGGTTCGCAGGCGAACCAAACCGCGCTGGCCGTAGTGCTCGCCGCCGTCGCGATTGGTGCGGCGTGGGAGCTAGGCGAGCGTTTTGGCGTAGCTCGCTCGAGCATCGCGTGGATCTGCGCCTTCCTCTTGGCGGGCACCGATCTCTTGTGGTGCGCTATGCTGGGCGACGTTTGGTTCACCGCGCACGTCTCCGCCGTCTGCTTTACCTTGTTGGCACTCGTGGAGCTTGCCGGCAAACGCCGAGGCTGGCTCGTTGCACTCTTTGCCGCGTGCGCCTTCGAATCGCGCTTTTCGATGATTGCGGCATTGCCGGTCTATCTCTACCTCTTGCTCGCGCCTGCGGAAGAGCCCAAGCCCAACCCGTGTCATGCTGAGCCCGACCCTTGTCATCCTGAGCCCCACCCTTGTCATCCTGAGCCCCACCCTTGTCATCCTGAGCGCAGTCGAAGGACGACAAGGGCAATATCCTTCATCGCAGTTCTCATTCCAATCGCCATCCTATGGATTCTCTACAACGAAGCGCGCTGGGGAACGTGGAGCGACATCGGCTACACGGCTTGGTACCATCAAGACCAAGTCGGAATGCCGACCGGCTCGCCGTTTCGAGTCGAGTATCTGCCCTACCAGCTCTGGTCGTTCTTCGTGCAGCTGCCGACGTTATTGCCGGGCTTTCCGTGGCTGCGGCCCGAGTTCTCGGGCGTCGCGTTGACGTGGACGTCGCCCGCATTGCTGCTCGCGTTTTTCGCTCGTTCACCCGCTCGTTGGGTGCTCGCACTTTGGGCCGCAGCGGTCCTCGTTGCTATCCCGAACTTCTTGTATTACGTCAACGGGTTCGCGCAGTTCGGCATGCGCCACGCGCTCGATTTCGAGCCGTTCCTCGTCGCGCTGATGATGCTTGCAGTACGCCAGCGCATGCCGATATGGGGGAAAGCACTCGTCGCCTATTCGATCGCTGTCGGGTTATGGGGCTGCTGGTACTGGCAGACGTTCGTGCGAACGTAGCCAAAAGCCAGCGGCGCCGTCGTCGTGCCGCTCACGGCGCGAGCGCGTCGTAGGCGGCGCGCAGCTCCGAGGCTTGCGTCACCGGCGCTCCGCAAACGGTCCCAACGCACACGTAGGCCGCGGGATGCGGCTCCCCCGGCAACGCCTGCGCTGCCGCTTCGTGCGGCGACAGCGTACGAATCGAAGCAAACGGCGCCGGCAACCGGAGCGCCGCTTCACGAAAATCGTCGGTTCGCGCGGGATCGCCGACGATGCGAACGACGATCTCTGGGGAGAGATATCTCCGTAAGCCGCGCGCAAAGGTGGCGGCAAACGATCCGGCATTTGTTACCGTACCGGCGTAAATCGCCAGCGTTTGCGCGACGCGATCGCGGTGCGCGGACTCCCCGGTGAGCGCATCTAATCGTAAGAGTGCGTCCGCCAGCAGGCCGTTCTCCACAATCGGACGATCGGGAAAGGCGAGATTGCCGAAGGACTCGCTGCCCGCAAGCCGGTCGTAGAAGCCACCGCCGGGCGCTTCGAAAGAGTCGATCGTCGTTTGCGCGAGCGTTCGCGCGCGGTCCAAGAAGCGCTCCTCGCCGCTTACTTCGTGCGCGTCGAGCAGCGCGCGAAGGTAGGCGACGTGATCGGTGAGCAGCCCGCGCACCTCGGGCTCGCCGCCGGGCGCCAAAACGTGATAGAGCAAGCCTTCTGCATCGACGAGACGCTCCGCCACGTTATCGAGTGTAGTTACGGCTTGCGCGAGCAGCGCATCGTCGTCGAGTGCGTGCGCAACGTGGAGGAGCGCGCCCGCGAGCGCGCAGGTCCAGTTGGTGTACGACGTGCGATCGACGAACGGAGCAATCAAGTGACGGCGTTCTTCGAGCGGTAGCGCGAAGTACGCTTCGTCGGCATCCTGACTGCCGCCGAAGAAGCCAGTCTGCGGGTCGAGCAGAACGTTGCGAACGTAGTTCGTCGCCGATACCAGCGTCGTGTGAATGTCCTCAGTGGGCGCAAAGATCGAAAGCGTCGCGAGGATGCGCAGAAGCCCCGCGTGATCTTCGGCCATCTTCTCAAAATGCGGGACGCTCCAGTCGCGCGTGGTCGAGTAGCGGAAGAAACCGCCTTCGACGTGGTCGTACATGCCGCCGCGCGACATGCCGCGCATCGTCTGCGCCACCATCGCATAGTAGCGCTGATTACGGCAAATGCGCCACTCTGAGAGTAAGAACTCGAGCACTTCGGGCTGCGGAAACTTCGGCTCGTCGCCGAAACCGCCGAACTCCTCGTCGTAGTTGCTTTCGAGATTTGCGAGGAGCCGCGCGATCGGTGCGTCGCTGAGGTCGCCGGCCGCAGCGGACTCGCGCAGCGCGTCATGCGAGCGCGACATTGCGGGAAGCTCGGCGATCTCGTCCTTTCGTTCGCTGTAGAAACGAGCGATCTCGTCGAGCGCGCGATGCATCTGTGCGGGCGGCAGATAGGTCGCGCCGGTCAGCGTCCGTCCGTCGGGGGTCAAAAATGCCGTCGTCGGCCAGCCGCCCATGTTATAGCGCGCGTTGATGTCGGGGCGCCGGTCGTTGTCGACGCGAACGGGAACGAAACGGCGGTTGATCGTTTCGATGACGCTCGGATCGGAGTAGGTCGTCTCGTCCATAACGTGGCACCAGTGGCACCACACGGCCGAGATCGAGAGCAGGATCGGCCGGTCTTCCGCGGCGGCGAGGGCGAACGTCTGCGCATCCCACGGCAGCCAAGCGATTTCGTGGGCGCGGTTGGGTCTGGGCGAGAAACGAAAGTCACTCATCGAAGTCGGATGCTCCGCGCACGAACGAGCTAAGATAAAACACGGCGATGACCGCATACAGCGCAAGCGCGGCGATGCCTGCCGACACCAGCCTCAGCCAGAGGGCTAGCGCAAAAAAGAGCGCAAACGCCAAGCCGATTGCGCCGTAGGTAACGTGCGTCGCGCGCTTCATGCCATAAACTTCGCGATCGTAATACCCGCCGCGGGTCCGGCTGCGCCGCCACGCCACGGCAGCGATTCCGAGAGAAAGTACCAAGCCGGCGGCACTGTAGAGCATTCACTTCTAAGAGTAGCGTGCCGCCGCGTCGAACGCAAAATCGCGATGCCGAAAAAAGCCGCCGGAACGCGTCCCGGGTCCCTCGAGACCTACCGGAAAAAGCGCGACTTCAAAACGACGCCGGAGCCGAGCGGCCGCAAGGAAAAGGCCGCCGAGAAGCTGCGATTCGTCGTACAGATGCATCGCGCCACGCGCCTGCATTACGATTTCCGCCTGGAAGCCGGAGGAGTGCTCGCTTCCTGGGCGGTGCCCAAGGGGCCGACCCTCGTTCCACTCGACCGGCGGCTTGCCATGCACGTTGAAGACCACCCGATGGATTACCGGGATTTCGAGGGCAACATTCCGGCGAAGCAGTACGGCGCGGGCAGCGTGATCGTTTGGGATCGCGGCACCTACACCCTGGCCGAAGGCACCGACCCGGCCGCGGAGATCGCCAACGGCAAAATCAAGTTCATCCTGCACGGCAAAAAGCTCAAGGGCGAGTTCACGCTGGTCAAGATCAAGGCGCGCGAGGGCGAGCACGGCGAGCCGTGGCTCTTGCTCAAAGACCGCGACGAGTACGCCGACCCAAAATACGATCCGGCCGATCATCCCGAATCGGTCAAGAGCAACAAGACGCTGGCCGACGTCGCTGCCGATCCGCGGGCCAAGACGTGGCAATCCAAACCGGCCGCGCGCTACACGGCCGCACCGGCACGCAAACGCACCGCGAGACGCGATCCGATTCCCCATCCCAAAGCGCTGATGCTCGCCACGCTCGTCTCCGAAGCATTCGACGACCCCGCGTGGCTCTTCGAGATCAAGTGGGACGGGTACCGCGCGCTCTGCACGATCGATGAGAAAGACGAGCTCACGCTCGTATCGCGCAACGGGCTCGACATGCTACAACGCTTTCCGTCGCTCAAAGAACTCGCCAGCGCTTTTGCCAGCGTACCGGTAGTGGTCGACGGCGAGATCGTCAGCCTCGACGCGCAGGGGCGCTCAGCATTTCAGCGCCTGCAAGAATCGCAAAAGAAACCGGCTGGGTTGACCTATGCGGTCTTCGATCTGCTCTATGCCGACGGCAAGGATCTGCGCTCGACCCCGCTGGAAGAGCGTAAAGCGCTGCTGGAACGATTGATCAAGGACGACACCCTGGTGCTCTATTCAAAACACGTCGTCGGCCAAGGCAAAGAGTTGTTCGAAGTGGCGCGAAAAAAGCAACTGGAAGGCATCATCGGAAAGCGCCGCGACTCGACGTATCAAGAACGACGCAGCCGCGACTGGGTTAAGATCAAAACGAGTTTCGAGCAAGAGTTCGTCGTTGGCGGCTGGACCGAACCCAAAGGCAGCCGCAAAGGCTTCGGTGCGCTGCTGCTCGGCGTTTACGAAAAACAGGGACTGCGTTACGTCGGCTCGGTCGGAACGGGCTTTACGGCAAAAAAGCTTTCCGAACTTTACGGGCGGCTCCAAAAGATCGAGCGCAAGACTTCGCCGTTCCTCAACGCCGTCGATGCAAACGCGCCCACGCACTGGTGCTCGCCACAGCTCGTCGTTGAAGTGCGCTTTGCCGAGTGGACGCGCGACGGCTACCTGCGCCAACCCGCTTACCTGGGCCTTCGCATCGACAAAAAGGCCGCCGACGTCGTAGCGGAAACCCCGGTGGAGGCATGAGCGCGAAAGAACGTTCGAGCGTCAGCATCGGGACTCGCACGCTCTCGCTTTCCAATCTGGAAAAAGTCTTGTGGCCGCGTGACGGTTATACCAAAGGAGATCTGATCGGCTATTACCGGAGCGTTGCCCCGCATGCCGTTGCGCACGTGAAGGATCGGCCGCTCACGCTGCAGCGCTATCCCAATGGAATCGACGGCGAGACCTTCTTCGAGAAGCAGATGCCGCGCGGCATGCCGGAGTGGGTCGAGCGGGTGACGGTTCCGACGCCTGGTGGCTCGCGCAGCGAGGTTACCTTTCCGCTCTGCAACGACGAGCCGAGTCTCGTCTATTTCGCAAACCTCGCGGCGATCGTCTTACACGTGTGGACGTCGCACGTTCCGGCGCTCGACGAGCCCGAACTGTTGCTCTTCGACCTCGACCCCGGGGAGAAGTGCACCCTCAAAACCCTCGCAACCGTAACGCTGACGATCCGCGATCTGCTCGCGGAGATCGGGCTGAAGCCGTTGGTCAAAACCACCGGCGGTTTTGGATTGCACGTCGTCGTGCCGCTTGCCGCGGGCTACTCGTACGAGACGGCCAAGGTCTTTGCCGAGATCGTCGCGCGCCATGCAGCGGCCGAGGTGGGCGAGCTTGCGACGCTGCAGCGCACGATCGCCAAGCGCCCGCAAACCGCGGTCTACATCGACTACGTGCAGGTGGGTCTCGGGAAGACCATCGTCGCGCCCTACTCGGTGCGCGCCCGGGACGGCGCGCCGGTTTCGACCCCGCTGCATTGGGCCGAGGTCGAAGCCTTTGCCCGCCGCCGCTCCGCGACCGCGCCGGCCGATGAGTTTGCCAAGCTCACGATCCGCACGACGCCTGCCCGCGTGGCGCGCGAAGGGGACCTGTGGGGGCCGAAAAGCTGGAAGAAGCAGCGGCTCGAGGGGCCGAGCGCCAAGGCCAACAAGCTTTGGGGGGAACGGGGCTAGCAAACAACCGGGCCCGTTGGGTAGAATAGTCGGGCTATGGCGCATGCAATCTGGTCGGGAGCCATCAACTTCGGGCTCGTCACTATTCCGGTCAAGCTCTTTACGGCGGTCAAGACCGACGATCTCTCCTTCAACCTGCTGCACAAGAAGGACGAGGGGCGCATTAAGTACGACCGCGTCTGCAGCGTTGACGGAAAACCCGTTCCCTGGGACGAGATCGTCAAGGGATACGAGTACGAAAAGGGTCAGTACGTCCTGCTGACCGACGACGATTTCGCCAAGGTCAATCCCGAGGCAACGCAATCGGTCGACATCGTCGAGTTCGTCGAGCTCGACAAAATCAGTCCGATGTTCTTCGACAAACCGTACTATCTCGAGCCGACCAAACAAGGTCGCCACGCATACGCGCTCCTGCGGGAGGCGCTCGCGGAGAGCAATCGAGTGGCCATTGCGCGCGTCGTCATTCGCACCAAGGAATACATCGCCGCGGTAAAACCGATCGGCGGAGCGCTCGTGCTGGAGTTGATGCACTGGGCGAGCGAGATCGTCGGGTCAGACACGCTCGAACTACCCGACAGCGAGACGCTGCCGGAGAAAGAGATGCAGATGGCGCGCATGCTCATCGACACGATGAGCGCTGACGAGTTCGAGCCCGAAAAGTTTACCAACAAGTATCGCGACGAACTCTTGACGATGATCGAAGCGCGCGCGGCCGGCAAGGAGTTGCCGAAAGCGAAGAAAGCGCCCGCGCGGTCGAAGGTCGTCAATCTCATGGACGTGCTGGCGAAGAGCCTCGAAGAGAGCAAGAAGCGCCGCGCCGCTGCCTCCGCCGGAAACGGCAAGCCGGCCGCCGCGAAGCGGCGGAAGAAGACCGCGGCCTAGGAAACCGCTGGAGAGCGCTCCGCCTCTTCACCGCGTGCGCCGCGCAAACCCATCACCAGCGCGAGGCCCGCGAGCACCAGCGATTCCACGCCGGCAAAGGGCGATCCGAATCCCGATAGCAGCCCGGTGGAGACGGGCGGCGCCAGAATTCCCGAGAGCGAATCGAGCGACGAACTCGTGCCGAGTACCATCCCCTGATCGCGATCCGACGCGGCGTTGCTGATCAGCGCGGTGATGCCCGTGTTCGTGAGCGCTATTCCGAACGCAAAGAGCAGCATCAACGCGGAGAGCAGCACGATGTTGTGAATGAACGGTACGATCGCGAAGCCGGCGACGAGCGACGTCAAGCCGAGGTTGGACATCCAGCGATCGCCCAGGCGCGCGGAGATGCGTCCGACCATGACGACATTCATGAAGACGTTAAAGATTGCGAAGATCGAAAAGAGATAATCGGTCTCTGCCAGCGAGAATCCGAGTTGGCGCTGCAGGTAGAGGGCAAAGACGGCAAACCATCCGTAGAGCGCCAGCGCGATCGCGAGCTTTTGCCAGAGGATGCGGCCGAGGCGCGGTTTGCCGAAGCTCGCGAGGAGCGCCGCGATCGAGAAACGGTCCTGATCGTCCGTTCGCGCGCGGGATTCCGGGAGCATGACGATCGTAACGATCAAGGTCGCAAACTGCAGCGCGGCGGCGACGAGAAACGGAACGGCAAAACCGTATCGCGAGTAGAGAAGGCCGCCGCCAGCCGGACCGAAGACCATACCGGCGGCGAACATAGCACCGATCAATCCGAAGGCGCGCGACCGTTCGCGCGGCTCGACGAGATCCGCGACGTAGGCTTGCGTGATGCTGATATTTCCGCCAGAGACGCCTTCGAGGGCGCGCGCGACGAAGACGACCGCGATCGGCGCAAGCGAAAGCGCCACGGCGATATTCGGTGCTAGGCCGAGCATCGCCCAGCCGATCGTGGCGCCGATCTGACTGATGATGAGAACGCGCTTGCGGCCGATCCGGTCGGAAACGCTGCCCCACAGCGGCGCCGAGACGAACTGACAGAAGGAAAAGGTTGCGACGAGCAGTCCGACGACGTACGGCGAGGCGCCGAAGTGCGTTACAAAATACGGCAGCATCGGAATCAGCATGCTGAAGCCGACGATATCGATGAACGTCACGCCAAGAATTGGTAGGAGCTTTCGAATCATGTTCTAGACGGCTAATCCGGGGACTCTACCGGCAAGACGATACGCGAGAGGCACTCGTTGCGCCGCAATAGCTCGATTCGGTACGGACGGCTGAGGTCGATGCTGGTCAGAACCTTGTGCAGCGCGTCGACGCCGCGCAGCGGCTGGCCTTCAAATGAAAGCAGCACGTCGCCGTTTTTCAACTGGGCGGTATCGGCCGGGCTGCCGGGCTCGACGGAGTCGATCACGATCGCGCGGCGGTCCGGCAGTTCGAGGCGCCGGGCATACGACGGTGCGAGCACGACGTCTTGTGCGGCGATGCCGAGATAGCCGCGGCGAACGCGGCCGTCACGCATCAAGAGGCCCGCGATATGCTTGGCGGTGTTGATGGCGATTGCAAAGCACAGACCTTGGCCCGGAAGCACCGCGGTGTTCACGCCGATGACGTTGCCGCTCGCAGCGACCAGCGGGCCGCCGGAGTTTCCCGGATTAAGCGCCGCGTCGGTTTGAATGATGTTGTCCATGAGGCGTCCGGACTGCGAGCGTAACGTGCGGCCCAGCGCGCTCACGACGCCCGCCGTCACGGTATACGCGAGCCCATACGGATTACCGACGGCGACGACGAGCTGGCCCGGCCGCAGCGACGCCGAGTCGCCGAGCGAGGCGTGCGTAAGATCGGGGGCATCGACGCGAAGCACCGCCAAATCCGAGTGCGGATCGTCGCCCACCAGCGTTGCCGGGAACTCGCGTCCGTCGAGCAGCGCAACGGTAATACGCGCTCCGTCGTGGACGACGTGGCTGTTGGTGACGATGAAGCCGTCGGGAGTAAAGACGAAGCCGCTGCCGTTGCCGCCACGCCGGCCGTTGCGCACTTCGATGCAGACGACCGCCGGGCTGACCCGTTCGGCCGCCGCCGTTACCGCTTGCGAATAGGGATCGATTGCGGACGCGTCGTCGACTGCGAGAATTGGAAGAGACATACCCGTCACTCCAAACCGTCCGTTACCCTTGGGGTTTCGATGCAGCGGGGCGACGCGGCGACCGTCGCGAACCCAGCTTCACCGCGCCCAGATGGCGGAATTGGTAGACGCGCTGGTTTCAGGTATCAGTGGTGGCAACATCGTGGGGGTTCGAGTCCCTTTCTGGGCAGTTCGAAAGCTTGATTGCGAAAGTTAACGAGCCCGAAGCAATGCGCTTCGGGCTCGTTGCGTGAGGGCGGTTTAAGTGATCCTAATCGCCATCGTCCTTGCGTGCGAGGGCCGGCGGGGCCCGACGCCATTGCGCCGGGCTCGCACCTTCGTCACCGGGAAATGCTAGTCGTTATCTTCCTTACGCGGAGGAAGCCGAACGAACTTACGCGAGCCCGCGAGCTCCTGGTGCAGATAATACCCAGATGTCTCGTAAGGGTACTCGGTAGAGCCGCTGTAGGTGACTGGAAGTGACCCCGGAGAAGTGATTGGGGTTATCCCCAGCGACGAGCAACTCTGCTTTGGTGGGACCGACGGCGAGGAAATCTCCGCGAGGTATGGTGGGTTCTCACCGCTGCCTTCCAGCTTACTTTGATCGAGCGCGTCGAACAAATTCGAGGTCGCTTGATCTCCGTCGGCCGGCGACAGGCCTAGTTTTACGCCCTTGGCTTCATCCGGTAGCGATGCGAACGTCGGCAAGCCAAAGACCGCTTCGATGAACTTTGAAACCGAGCCGTGATCGGTGAAGTCGTTGACGACGGCATCGGTCTTGGCAAACGGCGAGATCGCCAACATTGGTACGCGAACGCCTTCGCCACACGAGTAGCCCTCTTCCGGGCCGCTCCGATCCTGTGGGCACGTGCTTCCGATTTCCGACGGAGCGAGGTGGTCGAAGAAGCCTCCGCTGTCGTCCCAGGTCACGAGGATGACCGAGTCTTTCCAGTATTTGCTCTTCGCAATGGCGTTGATCATTTCGGCGAGATACGCCTGGGCTACTTGATGATCCGCGTCCCCGCTCCCCGGGTGATCGTCGTCGCCGACGTAATAGTCCTTGCCCGCTCCGTTGTCCGTGAAGATTGGGTCGGCCGGCGCCAATCCGTACGTGTTCTTAACCCCGCCTTTCACCCAGAAAACTCCCCTTTCCGGGAGCTTTCCTGAAGTGATATCTGAGATTAAACCGTTGCTTTCTGTGTTATCGCGCAGCGTCTGTTGGCTTGCGTACGCCGAGTTTGCATTATTGATATAGTCGAAGTAGAGCGGGGCGGCATGATGTGCGACGAAGCCCGCGTTGGAGTTGTAAAGCCCCTCTTCATACCATGCCCATGGGTAAGAGGGGCGGTTCACAGCCGATTCCTTAGCGATGTCGCGACCTTCGTAGCCGACGACTTTTGATCTTTTCGCTACTCTGTTCTCCTTCGGGCTAAGCAATATCGGCATCGTTGCGTAACTTTGGAACGTGCCGCTGTCTCCGGTGTACGACGTAACGCTAAACGGCAGCTCCGATGCAGGCGGATTGTCGTCGTTTGAGAGCGGGACGCCGTCGGTATAACCGTCGTTGTAATACTCAGAGAGCGTGCCTTCACCCGCTGCGGCCTCCGTTTGTCCGATTTGGCCGGCGAAAAGCTGAACGTTAGAAGGCGACGAGGGTCCGGTTCCAGCCTGGAAGTAGTGATCGAAGAGTGCGAAGTTCTGCGCGTAGTCCCAGAGGTACGGGACGGCATCGCAATCATAGACGCCCTCGATGGCGAGGTCCTCATTATGCTGCTCGACCTGTTGGGGGGTTGGCGTCGGCCCGAGTACCGGCTGCCCGGCTTCGTCCTCTACTAGAAAATCGTCCATCTTGCCGCGGTCGATCGCCACTTCTTGACCGAAACGGCTATTGTCGCCGCCGTTGATATCGGGCGCGTCCGCAACATAATTCGGACTGTTCTTATTTGTCGAAATCAAAAAGGGCCGCTGACAGCTCCCCGTTTCAGTATCGTACTGGCAGTCCACTTCTTGGGCCAGAGTCGTGCCTAGGTTCTCGACGCTATTGCCGTTCATGGCAGGATAGAGCCCAAAGAGTTGGTCGAAGGTGTGGTTCTCTTGAACGATCACAAAGATGTGTTTAACCTTGGTCCGGACCAAGGTTGCCATCCTAAGACGGGCTACAGCCTCTGCGGTTGGGGCCTTTGAATTTTGCGATGTCTGCGGGGTAGCCAAGGGACCGCCCGCCCCTCCGCATCCCGCCAACGCCCACATTGCCGTGAAGACAACGATGACGTTCGACACTAAACTGCGCATTGTACCACCTTCCATATTTTAATGCGGCGCACGTATGTTGCCAGGGTAACAAACGGCAAACTACCAGTAATGGGCGAAAGAGCACGACGTTGATAACGTAGATAATTTGTTTCTTAACGCCAGCGCCGGGAAGTACTTAGTTGCCTCTTAAGACCGATAATAGAAGCTGGCGGGTGGATCAAAGCGCGCGGGTCCGGCGCCGTCGACTATTGGAGGGTATCTTCGGAAGCCGGCGGCATTACGCTTCGGCTAGCGAGTAATGCAGGCACGACGCCGAGCACCTGAAGAAGCGCCAAGCAACGCCAGGCTACGTCGAATCCGTGGACTTGCGCGAGCGCTCCGAAGAGGGCCGGCGTCGCAAATGCCGCGAGCAGCGTCCACGTCAGGCCGACGCCGAGCGCGCTGCCCGAGCGTTCCTCGCCGCCGATCTCCGCAAATCCGATGACGCTCACGCCGAGCCAGCCTTCCGCAGTGAAGCCCAAAGCGGCAGCCAAAACCGCGGCCCACCACAGAGGCGTTCCCGCAGTTACCGAAGCGAATGCGAACGCGATCGCCGCGACGAGCACGCAGACCGTCGCGAGCGGCAGCGCCCGGCTTCCCGCAAACAGATGATCGCTCAACCATCCCCACGAGAGCCTGCCGAAGATCGCCGCCAATTGCGAAAGCGTGAAAAGCCCCAGTGCTAAGCTCAACGGATAACCGGCGCGGTGCACCAGCGTCAGCGTGAGAAAGCCGATTAGGGCGAGTTGGCCGGCGACCAAGATCATCGACGTAAGCGTCAGCAGGATGAGACGAGACTCCCGAGCGATCTGGAGCATGTCGGCCAGCATGGTGCGCAGCGAAACGCGTTCGCCCTCCAACTCGCGCGGCTCGCGATAGAACTGCGAAGCGATAACGCTCGCGAGGAGCGTGAGGATGCCGGCTGTGGCGAGGGCCTCGCGATAGCCGGAGCGCAGCGCTATCGCGGGGAGCAGCAGCGAACCGATAACGCCCGCGATCGGCACCCCGCACTGGCGAATGCCCATGGCGAGACCGCGATCGGCCTTTTTAAAAAAGTAAATGATGGCGTGGCTGCCGGCGGGCGTTACGGCCGCGTAGCCGATTCCATAAAGGAGCAGCCACGCCAGCAGCCACGAAAAGTTCGTAACCAGGGAGGCTGCGAGCAGCGACAGGGCCATGAGTATCCCGGTCCAACGCACCATTGCCTTGTCGCCGAAGCGGTCGGTAAGCAGGCCGGCTGCCGACGTCATCGCGACCGATCCGATAAACTGAACGGAGAGCAGCCATCCAAGTTGTCCCTGGTCGAGATGGAGGGCCGATTTAAAAAACGGCATGAGCGCGCCCGTCGACATGATACAAAGCGATGCACCGATCATCGCGCCCGTGAAGAGCCCGAGCACCTCGTAACGAGACTCGGGCATCGGGTTGTGCGGTCTGGGCCGGCGCTTGAGGGCATGCATCTCGAAGAGGGTCTCTTCGGCGCACCGCGGCGAAGCTCTGTTTCGTGAATCGTCGGAAGGAGCTGCTGCAACGTTATCTGACGATGCTCGCACTGTCGGCGCCGGGTGCGGCGATCGTCTGGTTTGTCTTCCACGGCGTCTACGAAAACTTGAGCATATCTGAAAAGGCGATCGGTTATGTCGATCCGATGACGCAAACGGGCATTACCCTGGGGTACTTCGTGATGATCGGCGGCACGGTAATTTTGGCGGCCATTGCAGCGTGGTCGGCAATCCAGTTGCTCCGCCTTCTGATCGCGCCCCCCCGATAGAGATGCGCGTTTTGCTCTTCATCAATTCGCGCTCGCGGCGCGGGCGCCGGCTCGGCGCGGCCGTCCGCGTGCAACTCACGCGCAACGGAATCGAGCCAGTCGCCGAAAGCGCTGCGGGCGGGCCTATCGACGCCGTCGTCGTCGCCGGGGGTGATGGCACGGTTGCACGCCACATCTCCCGCGCCATCGAGCTCGACGTCCCGATCGGCATCGTGCCGCTGGGCACCTTCAACGACCTTGCGCGAACGCTCGCGATTCCATTCGATCTCGGCGCGGCGTGCGCACTGATCGCATCCGGCAAGACTCGACGGATTGACGTGGCTCGCGTCAACGGCGCCTACTATGCAACCGAGGCGAGCGTCGGCATCTCGAGCCGGATTGCGAGACTGCAGAAACCGGCGGACAAGCAGCGTTTTGGATTAGGCGCCATCGTATTGAGCGTGCTGCGAGCGATTCGGGTCGCGCGCCCATTTCACGCCGAAATTGCTTACGACGGCGAACGCGCGAGCTTGAAAACCATCCAGCTAACTGTCGCGAACGCCCAAAGTTTCGGCGGCTTCATCACGGTAGAGGATGCGGCGATCGATGACGGCTGGCTCGACCTCTACGCCCTCGACGGCGTAGGCCTCTGGCCGGTGATTCAGGCTTTCGCCGCGGTAGTTGCGCACCAGGGACGATCTGCCCAGGGCGTGAGCACCTTTCGTTCGACCGCGTTTTCGGTAAGCACCCGGCGCCGGCACCGGATCACCGCCGATGGAGAGCCCGCCGGAACGACACCGGCTCGCTTCGAGATACTTCCCGCGGCGGTACGCGTCTTCGCCCCGGAGCTCGTTACAGAACGAAACCGGTTCGCACCGCCGGCCGAACGTATTTGAATCCGTCAGCGCCGATGGTATACAAGTAGATGTTGGGAATCAGCGGATCGCCGCTGATGTTGAAGGCGAACTGCCCGATCAGCGCCGTGAACGTTCCGCCGCGCTGCAGTTCGATCAAGAGCGCCGAACGCGTCGCTGCCGAGCCGCGCTGCGAAGCGGAAATGATGAGCTGCGCGGCCGCATAACCGTAAGCGGAGAAGGTCGTGATTTGGGTGACCTCGCGCTGGAAATCGGTAACGAGCTGCGCCGCGCTGGGAATGCGATCCAGCGGCGGCATAGGCGATGCAACGTATGCACCGTCGAGCGTTCTTGCGTATCTTGTAATTGTATCGGTGTTATAGAATCCGTCGGCTGCGCCGAACTCGCCCGTGTACCCGGCGAGACGTAGCGCTTCGGCGACCGGTCCCATCTCGGTCGTCTTTCCGGCTAGAAAAACGTAGCCCGGACTGCGGTCCAGCACGGTTCGGGCCGCTTGCGCCGGATCGGTTTTGTCGGCCGGAAAGAGCAAAACGTCCGCAGCATGGTGGCTCGACTGCGCGGCCGTGACGAAGCCGCGCGCGACGTCATACCCGTAATCGCCGTCGAACGCGACGGCGATCACCGGAACGCCGCGCTTACCCTCGAGCGCCGCATCTGCAAAGAGCCGGCCCGACTGACTGTCTTTCGCCGGAAGACGGTACACGTTGTGGTAACCGCGGTTGGTAACCGCATCGGCGGTAACCGTCGGCACGATGACCGCGAAACCGGTATTCGCGTAGTGCGAAAGCGCCGCGAGCGTCATCGGTGCCGTGAGATTGCCGACGAGCCCGATCACCGTCGAGTCGGCGGCCGCGACGTTGGCGTTGGAGCCGGCAAGGCCCGGGTCGTTGCGGTCGTCGAGGCCGCGCCATCCCCAGACGTGAGAAATCTGCGCATTAAAGCGATTCTGCTCGTCGACGGCCGCCTGAACGCCTTTGACGACCTCCTGCCCGTACTTGCCCAAGGCGCCGCTGAGCGTGACGTTGACCGCGATGGTAAGCTGCGGCAAGAACTGTTGGTTGAGGGGATTGAACGGCTGTCCGGGGATCGTCTGCGCCGACGCGCGCGCCGTGCCGGCGGCTGCCGCGGCTCCGGCGACGATGAAGGCGCGACGCTTCATCGGTACGCTCCGAATGTCGTCAGCAAGAATACGACTGAAAAAGCCATGTTAGACAGAAAGACTCGTTCGTTGATCACGAACAGATTGGCGCCGCTGCGGAAGAGATACTCTTCATACAGGATGAGAATCGCCAACGCCGCGATGCCGAGATAGTATGGACGGCCGGCGCTGTCGAGGATTCCCGCTCCGGTGAGCAGGGCGAGCATCGCAAGATGCAGCAGGATCGGCACGAAGCGCCCGCTGCGCTCCCCAAAGCGTGCCGGCAGCGACGAAATGCCTTGGTCGCGGTCGACGGTCAAGTCCATGAGCGCATAGATGATGTCGAATCCCGCAACCCAGATCGTAACCGCTGCGAAGAGCGCGAGGGCGGGCAGCGTGATCTTCCCGGCGATTGCGACGTAGGCACCCAGCGGCGCCAAACCATCGACCGCGCCCAGCACGAAATGCGTGAGCCACGTGAAGCGCTTGCACAGCGGGTAGATCAGCAACAGGACGACGGCAATCGGCAACAGCTTCAGACATAATGGATTCAGCATCCATGCCGCCCATAAAAGAATGCTGAGCCCGGCGACGGTCGCCCAAAGCATTGCCGAGGCAGGCAGCGTACCGCTCGCCAGCGCGCGCCGGGCGGTGCGCGGATTGCGGGCGTCGATTTTGCGATCGAGGAAGCGGTTGGCCGCCATCGCCGCCGTTCGAGCGCCAAGCACAGCCAGCGTAATCCATCCGAGTTGCGCGGGCGTTGGGAGGCCGCGCGCCGCCAGAATGGCGCCGACGTAGGCAAAGGGCAGCGCAAAGAGGGTGTGCTCGATGCGAATCTCGCGAAAGAAAAGGCCGACGGCTCTCATTTCATCAGCCGTGCGTAGGCTGCCGGCCCCTGTCCCGACCAATCGTTTGGCGAGAGCGCGCGTGCGATGGTATCGAGCCCGTAGTCGCGCCAACGTTCGCTCACGAGGCGACGCGTCTGGGCGTCCATGATCATGTCGGGCGGCCACTCGCGCGTATAACCTTCCGACGCGTCCTTGCGGGTGGCGTCGACGCCGATCTTCGTGCCGTACGCGATGCTGTAGGAGCCATGATCGAGGTCGTCGACCGGACCGGGCATCATTACGATATCGCGTTCCGGCGCGAGATTGTTGAGAACGTACCAGGCGACCTCGCGCGGATCCGCAACGTCGATATCGGCATCGACGATGACGAGAGTTCGCGTCAGCATCATCATGTGACCGAGTCCCCAGAGCGCGTTCATGACCTTTTTTGCTTGGCCCGGATAGGATTTGCGAATCGAGACGATCGCAAGATTGTGAAACCCGCCCTCGACCGGCAGATTCATGTCGACAACCTCGGGAAGCATCGCTTGCAGCAACGGCAAGAAGATACGCTCCGTCGCTTTGCCAAGCCACGCGTCCTCCATCGGCGGCCTTCCGACGACGGTCGCGGGATAAATTGGATTGCGGCGATGCGTGATGCAGGTTACGTGAAAGGTTGGATAACGGTCCGCCAAACTATAGACGCCGGTATGGTCGCCGAACGGTCCTTCCATCCGAAGGTCCTCGTTGTCGACGAATCCCTCGAGCACGAACTCGGCGTCGGCCGGAACCATCAGTTCGACGGTTTTTGCCGGCGTTAGCTCGACCGGCTTTCCGCGCAAGAAACCCGCGAATGCGAACTCGTCGAGCACGGGCGGAAGCGGTGCGGTCGCGGCGTACGTGAGCGCCGGATCGCTGCCGATCGCGACGGCAACCGGAACCGATCTGCCCCACGCGTCGGCATGCGCGCGCCCGTGTTTGTGACGTTGCCAGTGCATCCCGGTCTGCGTCGCGTTATAGACCTGCATCCGGTACATCCCGACGTTGGTACGCCCGCTTCGCGGATCTTTGGTAATCACTAGCGGCAGCGTGATGAACGGTCCGGCATCCAACGGCCACGTCGTCAAGACCGGCAACTTCGTGAGATCCGGTTGCTCGATTACGACTTCATGAACGCTGCCGTCGCGAACGATTTTCGGAATCGCGCTCGCCAGCGGGGCGAAGTGCAGCGCGCCGGTGAGTTTTTCCAACGCGGATCCAGACGGTGGTTTGAAGTCGAGGAGGGCGCGCAGGCGGTCCGCCACTTCGTCGAGGCTCTGGGCCCCTAAAGCCATCGCCATCCGCCGATGCGTGCCGAACTGGTTGGTTAGCACGGGGAACTCCGAACCTTGGACGTCGGTAAAGAGCAAGGCCGGTCCGCCGGCCTTGACGACGCGGTTGGTGATTTCGCTAACTTCTAGCCGGGGGTCGACGCTGGCCGAAATGACGTGGAGCTCACCGGCTTTGCGCAACGCGTCGACGAACGCGCGAAGCGATCGGAATGGCATAGCGCCGTCCTTATGCGCACGGTGGGCGGTATCCGCCTAGGACTAGCGCGCGGGAAAGGCTGCGACAAAACGCGCCCCGCCGTTAGAAGAGCGGTCGACCTCGACGGCGCCGCCGTGGGCGTATGCGATCCAGCGCACGATCGGGAGGCCGAGGCCCGTGCCCGAGCCGTCATTCGCACGGCGATAAAAGCGCTCGAAGACCCGTTCGCGCTCGCTGGGAGGGATGCCGTCGCCATCGTCTTCCACGACGATCTCGCAGAGGCGGCCGGCGCGGCGAGAACTGATGCGCACGCCGTGATGGGCGTGACGAATCGCGTTGTCGAGCAAGTTCACGCAGAGCTCGCGCAGACGCCGTTCGTCGCCGTCGACGATCGCACTGGCCGGCGCGACGTCGAGGCGCACGTTGCGCGCATCGGCGACCGGCTGCGTATCGCGCGACGCGAGCGTGACGATCGCCGCCAAATCGACCGGTTCGCATTGCAGCGCGCGCGGTGCCGGATCGCGGGCCAGCGTCAGCAGGTCGGTAACGACGGCCGACGCTTCCAGCGCGCTGCGTGCAATCGCTTCGAACGAAGCGCGACTCCGATCCGTAGCGTCCGCACGTGCGGCCTGCGCGACGGCCGCAATTGCCGTCAACGGAGACCGCAGCTCGTGCGCGGCATCGGCTGAGAAGCGACGCTCTCGTTCGCGCGCAGCTTCGAGCGGTGCGATGGCGGCGCGGGCCAAAAAGTACGATGCGATTGCGACGATGACGACGAGCGGCGCGTCGATTTCGGCGATCGTGAGGGCGACGCGATGCATCGCCGCCCTCAGAGCGCCGGTTCCTTCGGGCGTACCGAGCGCAGGTGCGAGCAACGACGCGTACTCGCGCGCTACAAATTCATAGGCGCCGATACTAAGGGCGGCCAAGACGCAGATGAAAACGCAGAGGTAGAGGGCAGCCGTGCGGGCGATCAAGCTTTTACGCGGTAACCGATTCCCCATACAGTCTCGATGATACCGCGTGCGCCGAGTTTTCCCAACTTTCGCCGTAACTGGCTGACGTAGACGTCGACGATGTTGCTCGAGCCGTCGAAATCGTAATCCCAGATACGCTCGACGATATGCGCGCGGGAGAGCGCAATGCCCGCGTTGCGGGCCAGGAACTCCAAGAGCCGAAACTCCGTCGCTCCCAACGCCACCGGCTTGCCCTCGTAGGTTACGCTGCGGGCGGCGAGATCCACGTGCAGCCCCCCGACTTCGAGCACTCCGACCAGCGGGCGGTCGGCGCGGCGAAGTATCGCGCCGACGCGAGCGATAAGCTCCTCTTCGACGAACGGCTTGGCCAAATAATCGTCGGCGCCGCACTCGAGCCCGGCCACTCGGTCCTCGACTGCGTCGCGCGCAGTGAGCATGAGAATCGGCGTCTGAACTCCGGCCGCTCGAGCGTTTCGTGCAAGCGTGAAGCCGTCGATGCCGGGCAGCCCCACGTCGACGACCGCCACGTCGTAGCTGCGGCTGACCAAGTGATCGAGACCCGTTTCACCATCGGTGACGACGTTGGCCGCATAGCGTCGCGCTTCCAGCATCCGCGCAATTGAGTCTCCCACGGCGGGGTTATCTTCGACGACGAGCACTCGCATCTTCAGAGCCTCCTTAGTTCTTCAACGGTGGCGGAATCGCGATCGTGAACGCGCCGCTGAGGTACGGGTGCTGGCCCGGCGACTGAACCTCTTGCATCAGGACGCGGCACGGCGCGATCTGCACGGCCGCGTAGTAGACGAAATCGCGAGTGATATATGGATTGGCATACGCATCGTAGCGGAGGCCGAAATATGCGTGCGGGATCGGATAGTATTTTAACCGCACGTAGCCGCCTTTGGAAGACTGATTGGTCAGCAGCCCGTCGGCGTCGTGGTCGTCACCGTACCATTGCTCGGCCTGAAGATCGAAATTGTCGTAGGTGCCGTGCGCGAGCAGGCCGTAGCGTTCGTAAAGGTCGGCGAACGGCAGACGCCCCGTCGGCAAGACGCCGAGCGTTCCGCCCATGGCGGTTCCTCCGATGTCGAATTCGCCGTTGCGGCCTTGGACGAGCGTGTCCTTTAGCCACGCACTCAGTTCCGGCGTGCGCATCCAGGTCGTCTCGCCGGTCGCGACGGGTTTCCCGCCGTACGCCGCGCCCTGATAGGCCCCTACGGCCGCGACGCCGTCCACCGTCAGGTGCCCGAAGGTGCGCTCGATTTGCAAGCCCCACCGGTTTGAGGAGAGCGGCAAGTTGTTAAGTCCCACGTGCGCGCCGTAATAGCCGTATTGCTGCAGATCGTCGAGGCGTTCACCCGGCGATTGCGCGAGCGGAAGCTCGATCAGCCCGCCGCGAACGAGGGTCTGCGTGTGCGCATCGTAGCCGGCCGCAAAGAGCAAGAATACGCCGCCCGGTCCGCCGCCGGCCCCCAAGCCATAGTGGAGATACGCGGTGATCGGTCCGACGTTCGCGCTGCCCAAAATGATGCCGCCAGGTGTGAACTCGCGCGACCCCGCCGCCGGCTCCTTGTCGTATTCCATCTGATAGCGCAGTGCAAAGATCGTCGTTCCGTGCTCTGGCAACGGCAGCCGGTAGCCGTGCGAGCGAAAATAACGCCCGAACGCATTGAGTTCGGGCAGCACGCTGTGGCATTGGCCGCACTTGAAGTGGTAACGCTGCGCGAAAATCGGAATCGCTCGCGCCGGCGCACAGGCCAACACGAGGAAGAGCGCCGCAAGCCCAGCGGCCGCGACGCTACTGCGCAATGATCGCCCCCCGCATCGGCGCGCCGTAGTGGAAGTAGCAGCCGAACAAATAGGTTCCAGCCCGGTCGGCCGTAATCGTCTGCGACGACGTGCCCGCCTGGAGGGCCCCGCTGGTGAATCCGCCCGAGAGGGTACTGCCGCTCTGCGTTGTCGCGCTCTGCCCGAACGGGGAGCCGGGGGGGAACTGCGTGGGAACTCCGGGGGGCGTGATCTCGGTCCCCGTGTGCGCGAAGCTATCGGTGTTCGTGAAGTGAAACTGCGAGCCGACGGGCACGGTCGTGATCGCCGGCGTAAAGCCGCCGCTTAAACCATACGGCGTCTGCACGGGCTGACTCAGCGTCAGGTTGATGTCGATCGTTACTCCGCCGGAGCCGCCGGAGGATGTCGGAATGCCTCCCGCGGTGCAGGCGGCGAGCAGCATCAGGGCAAGCGTCGTCCAGGCCCGTCGTTTCATGCGTGCGTCCTCCAACGTCCCGTACGAAGTCCGTCCAGGATGTCGTCCTGCGTTGCGCTCGAGGCCAAGAGCGTTTGCGCGAGATTGCCTTCGGGACTGAGGGCGTAGATGAACGTCGTGTGACGATCGTCGGAATCGTGCTTTCCTTCAATCGAGATGACGCCGAACACGCGCATCACAGCGTGTACGTCCGAGCGCGAACCTCCCGCGATGATCCAATGGCGTGGGTCCGCATTGAATCTTCGCGCCAGCTGGCGCATCGTTTGCGGCGAATCGTGCTCCGGATCCAAAGTAATCGTCAGCAGTCTTGCCGCAAGACGGTCGTGCTCGATGCCCTGCGCGGCCTCCGCGAACTGCGCGTTGATCAACGGGCAGGCGTCGGTGCAGTGCGCCGAGACGAACGTCACTATCAACGGTTCTCCACGCAGCGACGAGAGCGTAAAGCGATGCCCGCGTTGGTCGATCAGCTGCGGCTCGCGTTGCGTCAGAGCGGGGCGCGCCTTTCTTACGGGGGGCGTGTATCCGCCGGGGCCCGGAGATGCCGTCGGCCCTGGCGTTGCGCCGGCCACGACCTGGATGATGTCGCGCATACTGAACTCAATGTAGTGGTATGCGCAGCCGATGAGATAGATGCCCGGATTGCTCAGCTTGACTTTAACGCTGCTGCCGGGATTGAGCGAGCCGCTCGCATAGTCCGCGCCGAGGACTCCGTTTCCGCTTGGGGAGAACGAAAGGCTGGGATTTTGCGGCCAGTTCGGCGGCGGCGTACCGCCTACTCCGATAACGTTGAGCGTATGCGGACTCGTCGTCGACAGATTGGTAATCGTCACCGTTGCACCGGGCGGAAACGCCATGATTTGCGACGTCTGCTCTTGCGTGTATCCGCTGACGCTTCCCCAGACGGGATCGTTTTCAACGCCGATCTTCCCGGTTGGGATGCCGACCCCGATTCCGCCTGAAGGGAACGGTGAAGGCTTCCCGCCTCCACCGCTCATGCTTTCGAGCCCTCCGCCGTTGGTACACGCCGCAGCTGCGGCGAGCGCGACGAACGCGAGAGCGATCGAGAGTTTTGGCGACTTCACCGAGGCGGCGCCGTGCCTTCTGGGCCCGGCGTTGCGTTCGTCTTGACGACTAGCACGGTGTGCATACCTGAACTGTAGTGGAAAGCGCAGCCAATCAAATAGATGCCGGCTTTCCCCAACTTTACGGTCACCGATTTGCCCGGTGAAATGGCGCCGCTGGCATAACCTTTTCCGAATTTGCCGCCTGAAGCAGCGACCGGGAGGTTTGGATTCTGCGGGAAGTTTGCCGGTGGCTTCTTAATTTTTTCAACGTAGTCGAGCGTGTGCGAGACGGAATTCGAAAGGTTCATCAGCGTAATTTTGGTACCGGGCGGGAAGCCGAGGGCTTGGGCATAGTTCGATTGCGTGAATCCGCCCAGCGTAGCTGTCCAATAGGTATCGTCGACCGTTCCGACGCCTTCGCCCGGCAGTTCTTCGCCGATGGTGTCCTTCGGCAGCGTTGCGGTGATCGCTATGCTTTTGCTGAAGGAAGGAAGCGCGAAAGAGTTTCCGCCGGCCTGGCTCGCGTCGCGTCCGGCGCAGGCGGCGAGTGCGGCGGCGGCAACCGCCAATGAGAGAGCGGCAATTCGTTTTGACATGGAACCTCCAAAAAGCTTGCTTTGTGCTGGTATCCTAACGGGGCCTGATGAAGAAAGTCTAAAGGCCGTCGCTCGCTCCTAGGGAGCCGGGATCGAATCGCGGGCGGCCGCAGCAATATTTTGCAGGGCGGGGTCGCCCGCTGCATCGACCGTCGCTTGCTGGAACTCGTTTCTTGCCGCGCCGTGCTCTCCTTCCCGCAGCAGAACGACGCCGAGCGCGAATCTCGCGCGGGCGTAGGCCGGCGCGAGCGAAAGCGCCGTACGCAGCTCGCGTTCCGCGGAGTCGTAGCGCCCGAGACGTTCTTCCGCCAAAGCGAGATCGTAATGCGCAACCGCATAGGACGGGTTGTTGCGAAGAAGCTTTCCGAAGTCTTCGCGAGCGGTGACGGCATCGCCGCTGCGCAGCGCGACGATGCCGCGTGAGTAGAGCGCGCGCGCCGAGTCCGGGTCCAGCGCTACGTAGCGATCGGCGACCTGGCGCGCTTGCGCAAGATCGCCGCGAGCGATCTCGACGGAGACAAGATTCGCCATCGCCGCCAGGAAGGCGGGATCGAGCGCGATAGCGGCGCGCAGTTCCACTGCGGCGTCGTCATACTGGGCGAGGTTAGCGTAGGCGATTGCAAGATCGTAGCGCGCGGTCGAACCTTTTGGTTCGGGTGGACTTAGGGCGACGATGCGTTTGAATTCGGAAACGGCAGAGGTCCAGTCGCCGCGAGCTTCGGCATCGATTCCGAGTCTAAAGCGCTCCTCGACCTCGCGTTGCGTGGCCAAAGCGCGCAGCGAAGGCATGGAGGTGGTTCTCGGAAGCGGCCGTTGCGGCGAATAGGTCTGTGCCGCTGCTGCAGCCGCCATGAGTCCCCAGATGATGGTGACGGCCAACAGCGCACGCATCGGTCACGGACTACCGGAGCCGCGAGGTAACCCGGCTTCATGCCAGCCGGCGGATGCGGCCGACCGCTCCGGCTTGCATTCCCAGCCGACGCGGCCCGCCGAAGTAATTGGCCCGAGCAACGAGGGGGCCACTGAAGGCACGAGCGCTCCGGTGAGCGCATCTTCCAGCGAGGCGGCGCCGGCCACGGCGAAGCGCCCGCAAATCAAGAGAAGGGCGAGCAGCGCTGCGACGAGGACTGGGCGGACGAGGCTTCTTGACACTACTCCTATCATAGCCGAAAGTCTAAAGAATCCGTGAATCGCCGGCTGATGTGCGCGACGGCGCTCCTGATGACCACGTTGGTTGCGCGACCGGCGCTAGCTCAAATGCCGTTGGTCGTCGGCGCCGTGAGGGATCAGCGCGGGGTTGCCGTAGCCGGAGCCGCGGTCCTCGGGAATCGAGGTAACCAAGCGCCTCTCCGCACGACGACGGACGCGCAGGGTACCTTCGTGCTCGCGGCCTCGGGGGTCGGTTCGGTCCTCGTTACGTGCCGCTACTGCAGCCCGGTGGCCGTCGCCGTACGCTCCGGAGAGCCGGTCGTCGTGATCGTCCAGCGTTACGACGCGCTGGCCGCGGACTCGCCCTCCCCGAGCGATCTCGAAAACCTGCCGTACGCCCACATCGAGTCGGCATTGGCGCTCCGCCCGTTTACCCTGCTCCAACAGAGCGTCGACCCTTACCCCGGTTCCCGCTTGAGCGATCGAGGACTTTCGCCAAGCGGCTCGCTGCTGCTCGACGACGGGGCCGCCAACTACGATATCGTCAATGGGAGTTCGCCGTACGAACTCGTGCCGGCGCAGTACGAACGAACCGCAACGCTGAGCGACGCCAGCAATGCGTATCTCTATGGGGACCAGGCCGGCGGCGGCACGGTGACTGCAAATCCTTTCGGAAGCGACGCGAACTGGCAGGTGGCGACGCTTGGAAGCGATGCGATCGCGCGCGCGCAGGCCGGGTCGGATGATCTCGGGGCCGTCCTCGGATCGTTTAGCAACGACGAGGAGTCGCGCCAACGCGCAGATCTTTCGGCGAGCTTCTCCCCGAGTGCCGGTCAATCGCTGGCAATCGCGGCCGGCAGCGAACAAGGGCGAACGTTTACATCGGGGACATCGCAATATGCCGGCAGTTTTTCCTTTGCCGACGCGACGTTCGCCGATCCGCAACTCGCGAACTTGTACGTTTCGGCGGTACTCGATCGCGGCAACTACGCGGTCGGCACGGGCGTAAATGCGTCGACGGCGGCTTGGTCGGACTCGGGGTTCAATATCGGCGTTCGCTCTGCCGGCGCGGTCTCGGCGTTTGCGGATCTCGGCATTCGCTCCTCGACCGGATTCTATTCCCAGCCGGGGTTGTACTACCCGCTGTACGTCGGCGCGGACCTGACGCAGACGCGAGCCGACGCCGGAGTGAATGCCAGCGGTCGAGATTACGACGTGACTGCCGGCGTCGGAACGTTTTGGATCGATTATGCCGGCGGCACGACCGGAGTTTCGGAGCCTGCAAAAGCCACGCTCGCGCTCCCTTCAATCCAGGTGCAGCTCTTTCCGAATCAAAGGTGGAGCGTCGATCTCCAGGACAGCGGTTCTTTCACGCTCCCGACCTTCGTCGATGAATATGCGTACTCCGGAGCGGTGAACGGGGTCGAGTACGACCGCAACGCGCTGCTCGCGGAGGCGGTCACGTATACCGACCAATCGCGCTTACGAGTATCGCTCGAGCAGGCGACACAGCGCGTGGGCGGCGCATCGTCGGGCACGATTAGCTCCGCGGGTCTTTCCGCGATCTGGCAGGTGGCGCCGGCAATCGTGCTTCGCGCCTGGACGATGCACGTGACCGACACCGTCCCGGCCTACGCAGAGACGACGGCGTACGACGGAAACATGGCTCCCACCGTCAACGCGTTTTGGTTAACCTACAACCTCAACGGCGGGATCCGGCTCGATACGATTTACCGGCGAGACTTGCTCGATGGGGCGCCGTTCTATCACGTGGATGGCGATCTCTCAGGGCCGATCGTGAATTCGCTTCGCTGGTATTCCGGCGTTGAGGACCGGATGCGGCGAACCTTCCTCGACGTGGGTCTGCGCTTCGGCGGTCAGTGACGGCTAGGCGGCGTTGTCGCCGCCTGCCGTCATTGCGTTTTACTCCTCGTCGTGCCGTCCATGGGGGCGGCGGCGCCGGCGCATCGGCGGAGCGCCTGGTGCATCGGCGGCAGGAGGCCCTGCGGGAGCCGCAACCGGGGTGGGAGCATCGCGCGGGGTCGGAGCATCGCGCGGAGCGCGAGGCGCGCGCGGCGTGAACTCACCGTTGCCCGAACCGCCTCCCAGAAGCGCCTTTCGCGACAGGTTGACGCGGCCTTGGCCGTCGATCTCCATGACCTTCACCATGATCTCGTCGCCGAGCTTGACGACGTCTTCGACTTTATCGACGCGATTGTGAGCGAGCTGACTGATGTGCACGAGCCCGTCCTTACCGGGCAGGATCTGCACGAACGCGCCGATCGGGATGATGCGCACGACCGTGCCGAGATAGGTTTCGCCGACCACGATCTCTTTCGTGAGATTTTCGACGATCTGCCTGGCTTTGTCGCCGGAAGCGCCGTCGAGCGAGGTGATGAAGACGCTGCCGTCGTCCTCGATATCGATCTTCTCGACGCCCGTGTCGGCGATGATCTTGTTGATGATCTTGCCGCCGGGTCCGATGACGTCTTTGATCTTGGCAGGGTCGATCTTAACCACGATCATGCGCGGCGCGTACTGCGAGAGTTCCTCGCGCGGACCGGCGATCGTTTCGGCGAGTTTGTCGATGATGAAGTGGCGGGACTTTCGCGCCTGCTCCATGGCCTCGCGCATGATCGCAATCGTGATGCCCTGCACTTTGATGTCCATTTGAATCGCGGTGATGCCCTTCTTGGTCCCCGCGACTTTGAAGTCCATCTCGCCGAGGGCATCTTCGAGCCCCTGGATATCCGTGAGCACGGCGTACTTGTCGCCTTTGAGGATCAACCCCATCGCCACGCCGGCGACGTGCTCGCGAATCGGCACGCCTGCATCCATCAGCGCGAGCGTCGAGCCGCAGACTGAGGCCATCGACGAGGAACCGTTGGACTCGAGCACTTCGCTCATCAGGCGTAACGTGTACGGAAAGTCTTCCTTGGCCGGAAGAACGGCTGCAAGCGCGCGTTCGGCAAGGTAGCCGTGACCGATCTCGCGCCGGCCGGGACCGCGCATCGGCCGTGTCTCGCCGACCGAATACGGCGGAAAGTTGTAGAAGTGCATGTAGCGCTTGTTTTCCAACGCCATGATGCCGTCGAGACGTTGCGCGTCGCTAGTCGACCCGAGCGTTGCCGCGGTAAAGACCTGCGTCTGACCTCGGGTGAAAATGCCCGAGCCGTGGACGCGCGGCACGTAGTGAACTTTGCACCAGATGGGACGAATCTCGTCGGGCTTGCGTCCGTCGGGACGGATGTGCTCGTCAACGACCATGGTGCGAAGCTCCTCTTCTTCCATCGTCTTGACGATCTTCGCAAACTCTTTGCCGGCCGTCGGCAGCTCGAGCAGCGCCTTAACGGCTTCGTCTTTCTTGCCGCAACGCTCCAGCGCTTCGTTAACCGTAATCGCCGCGAAGGCCGTTTCACGCTTCTGCTTGTCGACGACGCGCATCGCGGAGGCAACGTCTTTGGCAAACGCCTTGCGCACCCACTTGTCGAGCGCCGGATCGAGTTTTGCCACGGGAAACTCGCGCTTGGCCTTCCCGGCTTTTTTCGCGAGTTGGTCGATCGCCTTGACGATCTTGCGAATCTCGGCATGCGCGAACTCAACGGCGCCCAGGAAGTCTTCCTCAGCGATCTCCTTGCCCTCGCCCTCGACCATCATGACGGCGTCGGCCGTCCCGGCGATCACGATGTCCATGCCGCCGGTTTCGTACTCGGGAAGCGTTGGATTGCAGACGTAGTTGCCGCTCTCGTCGCGTCCGACGCGAACCGCCGCAACGGTCTTATCGAAGGGAATATCGCTTAGCGCGAGCGCCGCGCCCGCGGCGCATACGCCCAGCACGTCCGCATCGAGCTCCGGATCGACCGAGAGCACGGTGGCGACGATTTGGATGTCGTTTCGGAAGCCGTCGGGAAAGAGAGGGCGGATTGGGCGATCGATCTGTCGCGAGCTGATCACCGCATGCTCTGAGGGACGCCCTTCGCGCTTGATGTAGCCCCCCGGAATCTTTCCGGCGGCGTACATTTTCTCTTCGAAGTCACAGGTGAGGGGGAAGAAATCGATCCCTTCGCGGGGCTTTTCGGAAGCGGTCACGGCACAGAGCACGACGTTTTGGTCACCATAACGAATCAGCGCGGAGCCGTTTGCTTGCTTCGCAAGTTCGCCGGTTTCTATGACCATCGTGCGCCCGCCGACCGTCAAAGTAACGGATTCGGGCACAGTTTCTCCTAATTTTCTATCTTAATTGTTTTTGATTAACCGCGCCGGATTCGGTTTTTGCCCTGGGGCGCCCTGCCCGGGCAGGCTCTGCGGGCCGTAGGGTCCGGCACGCTACGGCTGGTATAACGGCTCCCATGCATAGCCTTACCGCCGAGAACTTGACCGATTTAAAGCTCAAGGCCAACGACGTCCGCCAGGGCATCATTCGCTCGCTGCTGGCGGCCGGTTCGGGGCATTCGGCCGGCCCGCTGGACATGTCGGACGTCTTTACAGCGCTCTACGGGCATTTGATGCGGCACGATCCGTCCAATCCGGAGTGGCCCGACCGCGATCGGCTGCTCCTCTCGTGCGGACATATTGCGCCCGTCCGTTACTCGGCGATGGCGAACTTCGGGTATTTTCCGGTTGAGGAACTGCTGACGCTGCGTAAGTTCGGTTCGCGCCTGCAGGGGCACCCGGAACGCGTAACGCTTCCGTCGGTCGAGACGACGTCCGGTCCGCTGGGTGAAGGCCTCGCACAGGGCGTCGGAATGGCGCTCGGAGCGAAGATGGACGGCAAGGACTTTCACGTCTGGGTCGTTACGTCGGATGCCGAGCACCAGTGTGGCCTGCATTGGGAAGCCGTGCTGACCGGCGCGAAGTTCAAACTGGACAACCTGACCGCAATCGTCGATCGCAACTTCATTCAAATCGACGGCAGCACGGAGGACGTCATGCCGCTCGAGCCCTTTGCGCAAAAATATCGCGCATTCAACTGGGAAGTCTTCGAATGCGACGGCAACGATATCGCGGAGTTCATCGCGACGGCGCAGCGCGCGCGGAGCTACAAAGGCAAGCCACAAGTCATCATCGCCAACACGATTCCGGGAAAGGGCGTGTCCTACATGGAGGGCGACTATCTCTGGCACGGCAAGCCGCCCAACGCGGCGCAGGCCGACGAGGCTTTGCGTGAGCTGGCGGCCGAGCGCGAACGGATTCTCGCCCATGAGTAGCGGAGCGCCGGTTCTCGACGCGGCCGCGCAACGCATGCACTTGGCCGACTATCGCGCCAGCGATCTCAAGATGGTCCCGACGCGCAACGGCTTCGGCGAAGGGTTGATCGAGGCCGGCTCGCGCAGTCGCGAGGTGCTCGGCATCTGCGCCGACCTCTCCGAATCGACGCGATTCGAAGGCTTCAAGAAGGCGCATCCCGAGCAGTATATCGAGATCGGCGTCTCCGAGCAGATGCTCGTCGCGATGGCGGGCGGGCTTGCGGCGGTCGGAAAAACTCCGTGGATCGCGAGCTACGCAATGTTCAATCCGGGACGCTCGTGGGAGCAAGTGCGCACGATCATGGCGCTCAACGAAACCAACGTCAAGATCGCAGGCGCGCATGCCGGCGTTTCCGTGGGTCCCGACGGCGCGACGCATCAAGCGATCGAAGACATCGCCATCATGCGCGTCATCCCGCACATGACCGTCGTCGTGCCGTGCGATTCAGTTCAAACGAAAAAAGCGACGATCGCGCTATCCGAGATGTGGGGGCCGGTGTATTTGCGCTTCGGCCGCGAGAAGTCGGCCGTCATCACGACCGGCGAAACGCCGTTTGAAATCGGCAAGGCGCAGATCTTCCGCGAAGGCGGCGACGTCGCCATCGTTGCCTGCGGCATTCTGGTATACAATGCGTTGATTGCCGCCGATCGGCTTTCCGCGCAGCATGGCATCGAATGCCGCGTCGTCAACAACCACACCGTCAAGCCGATGGACGAGGGCGCAATCGTCGACGCTGCGCGCAGCTGCGGCACGATCGTCACCGTCGAAGAGCACCAGCGCCAGGCCGGCATGGGATCGCGCGTCGCCGAGATTCTCGCGCAGCACCATCCGGTGCCGATCGAGTTCATCGGCGTCGACGACCGTTTCGGACAATCCGGCGATCCCTTCGAGCTGGTCGAGTATTACGGGATGGGGGCGGACTCGATCGCCGAAGCCGCCCGTCGCGCTCACTCGCGCAAGAAGTAGTCCGAACGCTGCTAGCGGCGGAGTCCTAGGTCTGCGATAAGCGAGCGATAGCGCTCGAGGTCCGTCGTGTGCAGATAGTTCAATAAGCGGCGACGTTGCCCGACCTGTAAGAGGAGGCCGCGCCGGCTGTGATGATCCTTTTTGTGAATCTTGAGATGCTCGGTGAGCGAGTTGATCGATGCGGTCAGGACTGCGATCTGCACCTCGGCCGATCCGGTGTCGTTGGACCCGCGGCCGTACTTGGCGGCTATCTCCGCCTTGCGTTCCTTGCTGAGAGGCACGAATGAAACTCCTTTTACAGGATAGTCTCGCTCGGGTACAGAGTGGTAACCGTCCCGGCGACCGGCTTAGGATAGCAAAGGCTCGAGGGCAGCGCAAGGTGAGAAGCCGCGGGCGGAAAAGCCGCTACTGCATGGATTTAGGGATTAAAGGACGCTGCGCGCTCGTATTGGGCGCTAGCTCTGGGCTCGGCGAGGCAATCGCCCTGTCGCTCGCGCGCGAGGGGGTAAGGCTTGGTCTGGCGGCGCGCCGGCTCGATCGGCTCGACGAGGTCGCGGCACGAGCGAAGGAGCTGGGCGCCCCCGAAGCGCGTGGATTTGCGCTCGACCTGCATGACGCCGGGTCGATCTCCGCGATGCACGCGGCTTTCCGCGACGCCTTCGGCGATGCCGACATCGCAATTCTCAACGGAGGGGGCCCCAAAGCGGGACGGTTGACGGAGCTTCCCTTGGGCGACTGGGACGCCGCCTACGGTCTGTTGCTGCGCGGAATGTTGCAGCTGCTCGATGCGATCGTGCCGCCGATGCGTGCCCGCGGCTGGGGCCGCATCGTGGCGCTGACGTCCACTTCCGTGAAGCAGCCGATCGATTCGCTCGCACTCTCCAATGCCTTTCGCAGCGCGCTAGTCTCGGCGTTGCGAACGCTTGCCGTCGAGGTTGCGCGCGATGGCGTGACGGTCAACTCCATCGCGACCGGACGCATCGAAACGGCGCGCCTCCGGGCGCTTTACGGCAATGACGAGGCGAAGTTGCTCGCGGCGGCGAGCGAGGTGCCGATGGGCCGTATCGCTTCACCGGAGGAGTTCGCGCCAATGGCCGTCTTCCTATGCTGTGCCCCGGCAAGCTACGTGACGGGGCAAACCATCTCGGTCGATGGCGGCCTCACCCGCGGCCTCTTCGGGTAACCTCGACCAAAGGTAGGCTTCGGGACGGCGCGAATCAACCGGCCGATATGCAGGGAGTGGATGGAAAGCGGGTAGCCGCACTGATCGGCGACGGGTTTGAAGAGGTCGAGCTGGCGGAACCGCGGCGCGCGCTCGAGGAGGCAGGCGCCATCGTAACGATCGTCGGCATCGACGAGCGGGCGCGGCAGCGCATCCGCGGTAAGCGGGGGCTCGACGACGGTGCGAGCCTAAAGGCCGAGGAGCTGATCGGGGATTGCACCGGCGAGGATTTCGACGCGCTGCTCATCCCGGGCGGGACGTCGCCCGACCGTATACGCATGGACCGCGAAGTGCAGCGCTTCGTGCGAGAGTTCGACGTACTCAAGAAACCGACGTTCTCGATCGGCCACGGGGCGCAAGTGCTCATTTCGTCGCAGCTGGTTCGTGGCCGGCAGGTCACCGGCGTCCACTCGATCGCCGACGACATCCGCAACGCCGGCGGTCTCTACCGCGATCAGCCGACCGTCACGGACTCCAACTGGGTCTCGACGCGCGGCGCCGAGGATCTGCCGCAGTTCAATCGTGCGATGCTCGAAAAGCTCGCGACGGCAGTCCCCGCGCAACCCGTCGTCTAGATTCCCTAAATCGGGTCGAATCTCGCGAGCGTTTCGCCGTACTGGCGAAGTGCGAGGAAGGCGACGATAACGCAAAACGCTAGTTCTGCCGCGTAGCTGTGCGCGACGACCGCGAGAGCGTACGCGCCGCCGCTGGTTGCAAACGCCAGCAGCACGTACAACGCTCGCGTCGCGCCGCGGCGAGTCGTCGCGGAAAGGGCCGTTAGCGCACAGGCGATAGCCGCGGGAGGCACCACGAGCAGGGTGGCCGCGACGTCCGGCGCGCCGCGCGCGAACTGCGTGGCCGCGAAGAGCAGCGTTGCGAGCGTGGCGGCGATGCAGGGAACCAGCGCCTTTGCGCGTGCGAGTTCGCGCCCAAACAGCGGCGCGCTCTGCTCGCAGCGATCGAGATGCCGATGGCGCCCAGGAGTCTGATCCAACGCAATGACAATTCCCACCAGCGAGCAGAGGAAGAGCGGCGCGGTCAGGCCGGCGGGCGCAGCGAGCGCGACCAGCACCGCACAACCGCACGAGTACGCAACGAGACGGCGCGAAACGTAGAGCCGCGCCTCCAACATGCCGGCAAATGCGCGTCCCGTCATGTAAAGGCCGCGGCGTTTGAAGGCTGCGCGTGCGTCGAAAACAGCGCGCGCCCTTCGACGGCGCGCAGAATCTGCACGGCGTAGGCCGGTTGCGGCCGATCAAGGACGATCAGCTGCGGCGATGCGACCAGCGCGCCGATCAAGGGATAAGAAAAGGCTTCGTGCATGCCTTCGAGACGCTCGCAGAGGAGGCGCGCGTCGGCCTGCGCCGCGGTCGCGTCGATATTCCACAGTGCCGCTCGATAGGCGATGTAGCGGGGAAACTCTCCCTCGTCGAGCTGGAGTGGTTCGTGCGGCACGAAGCCGGCGAGCCGCTTGCAGTGGACCGATTGCACCCGGGGATCGTAATCGCCGATGAGCACGCTTCCGGTCGTCGCCTTTGCGATGCCGGCGGCCATCAGTGCGACGATTGTCGCCTCTTGCGAAGTTGAGAAGGCCAACGCGACCCGCCCGCCTGCCTCGAGATCGAGCGTCAGCGGCCCGGCGCGCGCCGTGGCATTGGCGAAGGACGCATCCCTCATGCGTAAGAGCGGCATCGCGGCAAGAGCATTCCACGCTTTGCGCCAACACCACTACTCCGTCGTGCTTTCCAACACTGCCGTCGCGCAAAAGCTTCTCGAAATTCGCACGCTCATGGAGCTGGCGGGAGAGTCTTTCTATAAGTACACCGCCTACGAAAGGGCGGCCGCTTCGGTCGAGAACGCTGCGCCGCTTTCCGACTTGGTCGCCGCGGACGAACACCTCAAGCTGCCCGGAGTCGGTAAGACGATCGGGGGAGTCATCGAGCAACTGGTCCAAACCGGAACGGCCGATCAGTTAGAGGAGCTCTTCGCTCGCTTTCCCCCGACGCTGCTCGAAGTGCTCGGCGTTAGCGGGATCGGTACCAAAACGGCCGGCCTGCTCTTTTCAGATTATGGAATTGCTTCCCTGGCCGACCTGGAGGCGGCGATCGCGGCCGGAACGCTGCTTGGGGTGCCGCGCTTAGGAAGTAAGACGATCGAGAAATGGAAGCGCGGCATCCTCGCCTACCGCGGCCGCCAGCGCCGCACGCCGCTTCCGCAGGCCTTGACCATCGCCAACGAGGCCGTTGCCTACCTGCAAAAGGGACCGCCGCTCGAGCGTCTCTCCTTCGCCGGGAGTCTGCGCCGCTGCGAGGTGACCGTCGGCGATGTCGATATCGTCTGCACGTCGCATCATGCCGGCGACGTCGTTGCGCATTTCGCCCGCTGGGCGCGGGCCGAAGCGGTTCTTGCCGAGGGCCCGACCAAGGCCAGCATTTGGTTGAGCGGCGGCCTGCAAATCGATCTGCGCGTGCTGCCCGACCACCTTTATGGAAACCTCTTGCAACATTTCACCGGATCTCGCGAGCACAACATCAAGCTGCGCGAATACGCGGTCCGCAAGAGTCTGCGCGTGAGCGAGAACGGCATCCTGAATCTCGAGACCGGCGACGTGACGGCCTGTGGCGACGAACCGTGCGTCTACGCGACGCTGGGCATGCAGTACATTCCGCCCGAGCTGCGCAGCGGGCTCGACGAAATCGACATGGCGCTCGACAACGCGATTCCGGTGCTGGTCGAGAGCGGCGATCTGCGAGGCGACTTTCACATGCACACGACGTACAGCGACGGCGATGACACGCTCGCAGCGATGATTGCGGCTGCCGCCGCGCGCGGGTACGAATATCACGCGATCAGCGACCATTCCGGCGGACGCGGCCGCTTCGGCATGGATCCTGAAGCCGTGCGTGCTCAACGTAAAGAGATCCGCGCTTTGAGCGAGCGCTATGGCATCCAGACGCTCTGCGGCAGTGAGGTCGACATTCTGCCCGACGGTTCGCTCGACTACGACGATGCCGTGCTCGCGGAGCTCGACATCGTGATCGGTTCGGTGCATAGCGCCGTTCGACAGGGTCGCGAGGAGATGACGGCACGCCTCATTCGCGCCTGCGAAAACCCGTATGTGAATATCATCGGCCATCCGACCGGGCGGCGGTTCGATGGTTTTCCCGGTTACGAGTTCGATTACGATGCCGTCTTCGCAGCCGCGGCGCGCACGGGCACGGCGATGGAAATCGACGGGCAGGCAGCTCGGCTCGATCTTCCGGCGGCGCTGGCACGAAGGGCCAAAAGCTTCGGCGTAACGTTCTCGCTCGATAGCGACGCGCATCGCACGGGCGACCTTGCGGCAACGCAGTTCGCCGTCGGGCAGGCGCGCCGCGCAGGCCTGGTTGCCGCGGACGTTCTCAATGCGCAACCGTTAGACGACGTGCGCGCGTTCGTCGCTCGAAAGCGCCTGGCCGGGTGATCGAAAGCCTTCGCTTCACCACTCCCGACGGAGCGATCGCCGGCGCCCGCGTCGCTGGGGCGCGCGCGCTCTCGACCTCGACTGCACTGGTTTTTGTGCACGGTGTCGGTTCGACTGCTGCGATCTGGGACCGGCAGCTCGAAGCATTTGGATGCGAGTTGGCGTGCGTCGCGATCGAACTGCGCGGCAACGGCGCCGTCAAACCGGATCCCGAACCGTCGGTGATTACCCGCGCCGGCTTTGCGCAGGACGTTATCACGGTGCTCGACGCGCTGCAGATCGAGCACTTCACGCTGGTTGGCTGCAGCCTCGGCGGCGTCGTTGCGCTCGAGCTGTATACGCGCGTGGGGACACGCTTCGACGCCATGGTTACACTCGGGAGTTTTGCACGGTATCCCGACGGCGAGCGGGTGGCCGAGGGCATCATTGCGGCGGTCAGCGACGCCGGCAGCATGCCGGTCTTCGCGCAGCGGCGCGCCGCGCAACTCGGTTTGCCGCCGCAGCGAATGGAAGAAACTATCGAACAAATGGCCTGCAAGTCGGTACCGTCGTACATTGCATCGACGAAGGCGACGTGGACGGGCGATTACACCGGGATGCTTTCGTCCATTGTCGTCCCGGCGCTGGTCGCATACGGCGACCGCGACCCGGTGGTGCCGCTCCCGCTCTCCGAGGAGCTGGCCGCGGGAATCCCCAGCGCGCAGTTGGCGGCCGTCGAAAATGCCGGCCACGTCGCCAATGCCGACAATCCGGCGGCCTTCGACGAGATTCTCAGGGATTTTCTGACTCGGCTCGATTTCATTTGATGAGGCGAGCGCGTTATCTCTGGGCGATCGCCCTGCTCGTTACTCTCGGCGCCGCCTCCGAACCGCAACCCGGCGGCGCGCCCTGGACCGACGCGAAGATCGCACGCTTGCGCGAAAAGGTTGATGCGGCACTCGAAGCGCCGGCGTTACGGGGCGCCTACGTCGGGCTGCTTGCAATCGACACCCTTCGCGGTACACTGCTGTATTCGCGCAACGCGGATGACGAGTTTACGCCGGGTTCGACCTTCAAGCTGCTCGTGGGATCGGCGGCGTTGCAGGATCTCGGTCCGGATTTTCGATTCGTAACGACGCTCTCGAGCGACGTGCCGCCGAAGGACGGCGTCGTCTCTGGCAATCTGTACCTGCACGGCGGCGGCGATGCGCATTTGAGGGTCGCCGGCCTGCGCGCGGCGGCGCTCGCCGCTTACCAGACCGGCATCCGGCGCGTGGACGGCGCGATCATCGTGGACGACTCGCACTACGATACCCAACATTTTGCACCGGGGTGGACGGTGGACGACCTTCCTTATGAATATGGCGCACTCGTAAGCGCGCTCGAGCTGGAAGACGGTGTGGTGCACGTGTACGTCTCTCCAGGCGCCGTTGTGGGGGCACCGGTGAAACTGCGCGTCGAGCCTGCGAGCGGCGCTTTCACGGTCGAGGACCGCGCGGTCACGGGAGTCGCGCGCTCCGAGGACACGACCGATGTTGTCCGGTCGCTCGGCTCGCAAAGGATCGAAATCGTCGGAAGCTATCCGGCCGGGGCGCCGGAATCGGACGATCTCGAACCGAGCGTCCCGGACCCCGAGCTGTATGCGGGCGACGTGCTGCTGCGCGCGTTGGGCGATGTGGGAATAACCGTTGCAGGCGGGGTCCGCGATGGCGTCGCCCCGCGCAGCGCTCGACTTCTTTGGAGACTCGAGTCCGCGGCGATGCCGCAGCTGCTCTCGGAGTTTTGGCTGCCCAGCGATAATCTGATGGGCGAGCTCTTCCTAAAAGAACTCGGCGCCGCTCGTTCGGGCGAGCCGGGTAGCTTCGCAAGCGGCATCGCCGTCGAGCGCGAGTACCTGCAGTCGATCGGTATCGACCCGGCCACGCTATCGATCGTGGATGGCTCCGGACATTCGGCTTACGATCGCATCACGCCGCGCGATCTCGTTACGATTCTGCAGAGCGATTGGAACGGCGCGCACCGTTCGACAATAATTGATGCGCTGCCCGAAGCCGGCGTCCGCGGCACCTTGAAGAACGCCTTCCCGGGAACTTCCCTCGACGGAAAAGTTTTCGCTAAGACCGGAACGCACCGGCATGCGCGCACGCTCTCCGGTTTCCTCCAGACGGGCGATCACGGCCCGGTAACGTTTTCGTTGCTCATCAACGATTGGCTCGGGGACGATCGTCCTGGTGGCTCCCCGCAACTGCGCCAGGCGCAAGCTGCGCTGTTGTCGGCGTTCGTTGGAGGACCGCTATAACTCGTTATCGCGTAGGCAGCGCAGTGGGAAGGGTAGCCGTAACCGCATTCGATTGGATCGCGGCCCTGTCTGCGCAGTGCGAAACGGGCGCAGGGTCGGGGCTTATTTGTCCGGGGATGGCATGGAGCGCCCAGCAGCTGCCGTTGAGCGAACAATAGCAGAAGTCGAGCGCGATGGCATGCTTGGCCATTGCTCCTAAGGGCACGGTAAAGGGCAATGAGATCTTCAGCAGCGTCCGCGATTCGCCAGGACGAAGCGTCGACGAGGGCGCTATCGAGCTCATCGTAATCGTCGCGTTGGCGGCCGATCCGGCCTCGACGGCGGCCTTCGCGCGAAAAAAGAGTCCTCGTAAGTCCGGATCGCGCTCGATCGCATCGAGGTAGTCGTTCCAAGCGCGGACCTTCCGGCCGTCGACGGAGAGTTGAGCCGACCGGACCAATGCGGGACCGACCCCGTCATTAGAGACTTCGATCGTTTCGCCACTCGCACTGTAGGTCGTCCCCACGCTCAAATACGGCCAGATCGCTGCGGCAAACTCGTCCCCAATGACGCGCGTTTGATAGATCAGCGCTGCCGCGGTGACGGCGCTGATCACCACGGCGGCGATCGCCATGAAGAAGTCTAAGCGAAAGGCTCGGTCGTTCATAGAACTCTCTCCGGCGCGGTGTAGACATTCGCGCGGGTGCCGCGTAAGAATCCCACCAGCGTTACGTTGAATTCGCGCGCCAGATCGACCGCGAGACTGCTCGGCGCCGAGACTGAAGCGACGATTGGAATCCCGGCCATCACGCTCTTTTGCAAGACTTCGTAGCTCGCGCGGCCGCTGACGACGAGCACGCATCCTGCAAACGGTAAGCGCCCATTGAGCAAGCCCCAGCCGACGATCTTGTCGACGGCGTTGTGGCGCCCGACGTCTTCGCGGACGACGAGCGCTTCGCCACGCTCGTCGAAGAGCGCGGCCGCGTGCAGGCCGCCGGTTGACGCGAAGACGCGCTGCGCTTCCTGCATTCGCGCCGGCAACTGGTAGAGCAGGCTCGCGGTTACGTGCACTGCGTCGGCGATCGGCGTCACTCCCAAATCGCGCAAAGAATCGAGTTGCGTCCGGCCGCAGACGCCGCAGGCGCTTCCGATCGTGAAGTGGCGTTCGAAGCGTGCGCGATCGGCGGCGGCTGCGCCCGCGCGGCACTCCACGGTGACGATGTTGTAGCGCTGCGGTGGCTCGATGGCCGAATCGAGGCAATAACTCATGCCGATGATGTCGTCGCGCGAGCGCACGACGGCTTCGTCGAAGAGAAAGCCGGCGGCCAGCTCGAAGTCGTTGCCGGGCGTGCGCATCGTGATCGCCAGCGTGCTCGCCGCGCCGCCGTCGCTCAGCCGAAGCTCCAGCGGCTCCTCGGTCACGATCTCGTCGCGCTTGCGCGTTTGGCGCTCGCCTTCGAGTGCGACGACCTCGGCCTCGACGCTGCGCCCCGGGCGTCCTTCGACCGCGCTCAGGATGACATTACTGCGCTCAGGATGATACATCGTCGTCCTCCTCCGGGCGATTCTGCACGTAGGTGAAGCCGAAGCGCCCTTTGATGCAGAGGTGGCCGCTGGTAACCGCGTTTTCGATCGGCGACGTAACTTTGACGATCTCGTTCTCCTGGACGTGCAGCGTGAGCGTGCATCCCACGCCGCAATACGAGCAGATCGTGTCGGTTGCCTTTTGCTCCGCCTCGTTCCATTGGTCAAGCTCGCGCAGCTCGTATTCGGAGGAGAACATCAGCGCGCCGGTGGGACAAACACCGATGCAGTTGCCGCAATAAACGCAAGCCGAATCGGGAAGCGGGACGTCGTACTCGGTCGAGATGCGGGCGTCGAACCCGCGCCCGGCGACGGCGATGGCAAAGGTGTTTTGCGCGTCCGTACCGCAGGCTTCGACGCACTTATAGCAGAGAATGCACTTCGCATAATCGCGAACGTAGAGGGCATTGTCGATTTTGATGGGCTGGGCGACCGTCGCCGGCTGCGCGCCGTAGCGTTGCGGTTGCGCGCCGTACTGGGCGCAGTACTCCTGCATCGCCGGCGCGGTTGAGATGTCGACGGTCGATGCGAGAAACTCGAGCACCATCTTTCGGCTGTGGCGCACCCGCTCCGTGTTCGTTTTGACCTTCATGCCGGCATCGGCGCGGCGCGCACAGGCCGGAACGAGCACCCGCGCGCCCTCGAGCTCGACGACGCAGACGCGGCACGCGTTGACCGGTGTGAGCGATTGTAAGAAACAGAGCGTCGGGGTTTCGATGCCGGCTTGCGTCACCGCATCGAGAATCGTCGCGCCCTGCGCGACCGTGATTTCGACGCCGTCGATGGTCAGCGCGAGCTTCTCCGCGCTCATGCAGGCCGCTCCGCGAACAGCCCGAGGTTGGCCCGCGCGGACTCGACGACGCTCGAGGCCGTCTGTCCCAGTCCGCAGATCGACGCATCGCGCATCACGCCGGCGATTTCGCCAAGCAGCGAAACGTCGCGACGCGCCAGGGTTTCCTCCTGGCGGACCGTACCGACGCGGCACGGTACGCATTGCCCGCACGACTCCTCGCGAAAGAATCGCGCGATGCGCAGGACGATTGCCTCGAGATCGGCGCTCTCGTCGAAAAGCATGACGACCCCGGAGCCGAGCGTAGCACCGGCGGCGCGCGCGTCTTCAAAACTCAACGGCAAATCCAGCGTTTGCGGACCGAGCAGCACCCCCGCCGCGCCGCCAAGTAAAATCGCCGTCAGTTTTGACCCCGAGCGCACGCCGCCCGCAAATTCGATCAGCGCGCGCAGCGTCGTTCCGTGCGCGACCTCATAGACGCCCGTTCGAGCGATTGCACCGGATAGCGAGAAGAGCCGCGTGCCGGTCGACTGTGCCGTTCCGGTTCGAGCGTAGGCTGCGCCGCCTTCGATCAGAATCGGCAGCAAATTCGCGAGCGTCTCGACGTTGTTGATCAACGTCGGCTTGCTAAAGAGGCCGGCTTGCGCGGGAAAAGGCGGCTTGTTGCGCGGTTCGCCGCGTTTGCCTTCGATCGAGTTGAAGAGCGCGGTCTCCTCGCCGCAGATATAGGCGCCGGCACCGCGACGAAGGTCGATCTCGAGATTCCCGAGCAGTCCGGCCGCTCGCGCCTGCGCGATCGCGCCTTCGAGACGGCGCGCGGCTAGCGGATACTCGCCACGCACGTACACGTAGGCATGCTCGCAACCGGCGGCGTAGGCCGCAATCGTCATGGCCTCGATCAGGGCGAACGGATCGCCTTCCATCAGCACCCTGTCTTTGAACGTTCCGGGTTCCGATTCATCCGCATTGCAAACCAGATAGTGCGGCCGGGCCGGCGCCGCCGCGACCGCCTGCATCTTTTGAGCCGCTGGAAAGGCCGCACCGCCGCGCCCGAGCAGTTTTGCTTCCGCGATCTCGGCAATCGTCTTCTCGGGGCCCAGCTCGTGCGCGCGCGCCAGCGCCGCATAGCCGCCGTGCGCGCGGTAAGCGTCCAGGCTTTCCGGATCGACACGACCCACTCGGCGCAGCAGCCGTTGCTCCGACCCTCCGACGTGCGTCGTTGCAGAGTTTGGTTCCAGCGCTGCATTCACCGGGGCCAACGCCGTCGCGGACGGCGACTCGCCCGCGGCAATCACCAGCGCCGCCGGCGCTCGATCGCATAGCCCAAGGCACGGACTGCGTTCCCACGTTATGCCACTGGCCTCGAGCTGCGCGCAGATTTGTTCTGCGCCGGCGCCGACGCACGCAATATCGTCGCAGACGTGAACGACCGTGGGGTCGCGCGGCTTCGTGGAAAAGAGTGCGTAAAACGTCGCAACGCCGTAGATGTCCGCCGGCGCAACCATGAGGCGTTCGCCGATATAGTTCACGGCGCCGGCGCTAATCCAACCCACTCGCTCCTGCACCGCGTGCAGCGCCGGCAATAGCAGGTGCCGGCGACCCCGCGCGTCGGCGCCGCGCTGCTCGGATCGAGCGCCGAGCAATGCATCAACGGCACCGCGTTCGGCGTCACTCGGCGCAGCCGAGTTAAAATGCAGATCCACTACGCCTCGTCATCCTGAGCGCCGTCGAAGGACTCCACTCTCACCGCGCAGGCTTTGAACTCGGCGGTTCCCGATTGCGGATCGGTTGCGTCGATCGTCAAGAGATTGGTCGCGACCTCGTCGTTGAAATGGAACGTTGTAAAGACCAGGCCCGGGCGCAGTCCGGCGTCGATATGAATCGGCACCACGACCGAGCCGCGGCGCGAGCTGACCCGCGCGCGATCGCCTTCGCGCAAGCCGTAGCTGCCCGCGTCCTGCGGCGACATGTCGAGCCGCTCTCCCCGCCGCATCGGCGAACGATAGCCGCCGCTTTGCACGCCGGTGTTGAAGGAATCGAGTCGGCGGCCGGTCGTGAGGCGCAGCGGATACTCGTCGTCGAGCGCTTCAACCGGCGGATCGTGTGCGACCGCCGCGAACGGCGCCCGCGGGCCGCCCACCGGATTCTCCCACAGACGCGCGTGCAAAAAGCGTTCGCCCGGGTGCTGCTCGTCATAACACGGCCAGGGAATGCCGTCGAGCTCGTCAAGCCGTGCGTAACTCATGCCGGCGTGCCAGGGTGAAAGGGAGCGGCACTCGTTCCATACCTGTTCAGCCGAGTAGTTCGGCCACGGCGAACCCAGACGCCGCGCCAGCTCGCACATGATGGCGATATCGTCGCGTGCCTCTCCGGGCGGCTCCAACGCTTTGCGGCATCGCTGTACGCGGCGTTCGCTGCTGGTAACGGTTCCCTCCGACTCGCACCAGCCGGCCGATGCCGGGAAGACGACCTCTGCCAGCTCGCCGGTCTTCGTGAGAAAGATGTCTTGCACGATCAAATGGCGCAGGCCGCGCAGGAGTTCGTTGGCATGCTTCTGATCGGCCTCCGACTGTGCCGGGTTCTCTCCGATAATGTACAAGGTGTCGAGTTCGCTGCGCTCCATCGCGGCAAACATGTCGCTGAGATGCCAGCCGCGCTCGTGCGGAAGCGTCACGTTCCAAGCCGACTCAAACTTGGCAATCGAGGCGGGATCTTCGACGTCTTGTCCGCCGGGAAGCTTGTTGGGAATCGCTCCCATGTCGCCGCCGCCTTGCACGTTGTTCTGCCCTCGCAACGGATTGACGCCAGAGCCATATCGTCCGACATGGCCGCAAAGCAGCGCGAGATTGATCAGCGCCCGGACGTTGTCGACGGCGTTATGATGCTCGGTTATTCCCAGCGTCCAGCAGATCTCGGCCCTCGGCGCGCTCGCATAGGCGTGCGCGAGTTCGCGAATCAGGTGCGCCGGGACCCGCGTCGTCTTTTCGGCATATTCGAGCGTGTACGGCTCGACGGAAGCTCGATACTCCTCGAAGCCGTCGGTCGCTCGAGCCACGAACTCGCGGTTCTCCAATCCGGCTGCGAGGATCTCGCGGCCCACGGCGTTGGCCAGAGCGATATCGGAACCGACGTCGAGCCCGAGCCAACCGTCGGCCCAACGTGCGCTCGACGTTTGCCGCGGATCGACGACATAAAGCTTCGCGCCGTTGTGGATGCCGCGCAGGACGTGATGAAAAAAGATCGGGTGCGTCTCGCGCGCATTCGATCCCCACAAGACGATCGCGTCGGTATGCTCGATCTCCTCGTACGAGCTGGTACCGCCGCCTGCCCCGAAGACCGCCGTCAGACCGACGACGCTAGGGGCGTGTCAAGTTCGATTGCAGCTGTCGATGTTGTTGCTGCCGATGACGCAACGAGCGAACTTCTGCGCGATGTAGTTCATCTCGTTGGTGGCCTTCGAGCAGCTGAACATCCCGTACGTGCGGGTCGGCCCTCGATCGCGGGCGTCCCGCAAGGCCGATGCGGCCCGGTCGAGCGCCTCGTCCCAGGTGGCCCGCCGAAGATCGCGGCCTTCACGTACGAGCGGGTGCGTCAATCGAACGTAGTTTATGCTCACGCCCGCTGAATTCGCGGGCGGTGGGCGAGTCCCCACCGTGACGCCGCCGTACGACCGATGGCCAAAGGAGCCGGCGAGCGCCGAGGTCAACTTCGGTGGACCGAAAGGAGCCGATTGGAATGGAGCTGTCTGAGGTCACGGTCTATGCGAAGGACGGCTTCGCGCGCTACGGGGATGCCAAAGTCGGGCTGCTGACGCACGGCCTGCAGTACGGCACCGGTTGCTTTGAGGGAATCCGCGGCTATTGGGTGCCCGAAGAAGGCGAGCTCTTTCTGGTGCTCCTCCGCGACCATTACGAGCGGCTCGAACAGTCGGCAAAGATTCTCACGATGACCCTGCCCAAGAGCGTCGACGAGTTGATCGACATCACCGTCGAGCTCGCTTTGCGCAATGGCTATAAGACCGACATCTACATTCGGCCGTTTGTCTACAAGGCGGCCGAAGACGTAGGCGTGCGGCTGCATAACGTTCCCGACGCGTTTGCAATCGTTCCGATTCCTTTCACGCACTATCTCGACCCGACCCGCGGGCTGCACGTCTGCGTTAGCTCGTGGCGGCGGACGGACGACACGATGGCTCCCCCGCGCGCGAAGATAACCGGGCTTTACGTCAACTCGGCGTTGGCCAAGAGCGAAGCCGTGCAGAACGGCTTCGACGAGGCGATTCTGCTATCGCACGACGGCCACGTCTCCGAGGGTTCCGCGGAAAACATTTTTATCGTGCGTCGGGGCGTGCTCTACACGCCCGATCCGTCGCAAAACGTGCTCGAGGGCGTCACGCGCAGGGCAATCATGGCGATCGCGCACCACGAGCTCGGGCTAGAGGTCGTGGAGCGCGCGATCGATCGCGGCGAGCTATACTGCGCGCAGGAAGTATTCTTAACGGGGACGGCCGTCGGCATTGCGTCCGTGGCGTCGGTCGATCGCCGCCTCGTCGGTGACGGTGAAATGGGACCGATTACCAAGCTGCTGAGCAGCCTCTACACAAGAATCGTGATGGGGCGGGAGCCGCGCTATCTGGAGTGGCTGACGCCGGCTTACGCCTCGGAGCGGATCAAGGTATAGGCGAACCGGGCGCGACCGGCTCCGAGTCGCCAGTCCAGTACATCAAATCCGGCGAGCTGCCGTAACCGGGGTGTGCTTCGCGCCAGCGCGCGAGCCGCAACTCATCTGAATAGGCGAGTCGAGAGATGCGGTGGATGAACTGCCGGCCGAGGTTTTGGGATTGCAGGGCCGTCGTCATGACGGCGATCACGTAGGGCGAATCGCTTGCATAAACGATTCCGGCATCGTTGAGCGTGTCGAAGAACGAGCCGGTCTTATGCGCGATCTGAATGTCCGCGGGAAGCGGCTCCGGCAACAGCGTGTTGTACTGATCGGCTTCCAAGATCGTGATCATTTCGTTTGACGACCACTGATCGACCAGCTCACCTCTAGCCATCAACGAGAGAAGGTGCACGAGATCGGCCGGCGAGGTCCGCAGCGTCGCGCGAATCGACCACGCGTCGGTGCGCACGTCGCCCAAGAGATGCGTCGTCGCCAATCCGAGCCGTTCCATCTCCAGGTTGATTTGGCGCCGCCCTACGAGCCGGATCAGCATGTTTGTGGCGGTGTTGTCGCTGACGTCGATCATCTTGTCGAGCAGTTCGGAGACCGGATAGGCGCTGCCGTCGGGCGCATCGCAGAGATCTCCCGATCCCGCATCCTTATCTTGTGCCTCCAGCGTCACGCGATGGTTCAAATCGAAGCGACCCGTTGCAAGCTGCTCGAAGACCGCAACCATCACCGGAAGCTTGATCGTCGAGGCCGCCGGCATGCTCTTGCGCGCATTGAAGCCTGCATCGAACCCGGTATCGAGGTCGAGGACGTCCAGCGCGATCGCGCCGCCCACGTGACGCGCCAAGAAGCGAGCGTCGTGATTGAGGCCAGCGAGCGGCGGCGGAAGATATGCCAGCGCTGGGGCGGCCGAGGCGCACGCGGCAGCAAGCACAAGAGCGCAAAGCAATGCCGCACGGCTGAGCATGGCCGACGTTTCGCATGCCGTGCGACGGCATTCCTCCCCGGGGCTTGCTACGGGGCTGGGTCGAGGGCACGGTGAAAGGCAAGGTCGTGAGCCCGATTCTTTCTCCCGCGCGGCGCGTGGACATCGTGGGGGTCCCGATGGACCTCGGCGCGAGCCGTCGCGGCGTCGACATGGGTCCTTCAGCAATCCGCTATGCCAAACTCCACGAGAAGTTGAGAACGCTTGGCATCGCTGAAATCGTGGATCACGGAAACCTGCAGGTCCCCATTCGCGAATCGGCCGACTCCCAAGATTCCGCCGCGAAGTTCTTCGACGTCATCACCGAGGTCTGCGACGACCTCGCCGTACTAGTCAAAGAGGCGATCGATGCCGGCGGGTTGCCGATCGTTCTGGGCGGAGATCATTCGATCGCAATGGGCACGCTCGACGGGCTGACGCGCGCCTACGGCGAGCCGCCCGGGCTGGTCTGGATCGACGCGCACGCCGACATCAACAGCCCCGACAGCTCCGCATCGGGCAACGTGCACGGCATGCCGCTCTACTTTGCTCTCCGAAAGGGGCTTGCGGCACCGGAACGCTCGGTTCAGATCGGCCTGCGCGACGTCGACCCCGATGAGAAGCGACTGCTCCGCGAGTTCGGCGTCAAGGCGTTCACGATGACCGACGTCGACAAGCTCGGCATGGTGCACGTCATGAACGAAGCGCGAAACATCGCGGGCACGCAAGGGCGGCCGATTCACGTCTCGTTCGACATGGATGCAATCGACCCGAGTGAAGCACCCGGAACCGGAACGCCGGTCAAAGGCGGCTTGAGCTACCGCGAAGCCCATCTCATCATGGAGATGCTCTACGATAGCGGCCAGCTTGGCTCGATCGAGATGGTGGAGATCAATCCGATCTTCGACGACCGCAATCAAACCGCGTCACTGGCGGTCGGTTTGATTTGCTCGGCGCTCGGAAAGTCGATTTTGTAAATCAGAGCTTGATTGTGGCTTGCGCTTCGCAAGAAACGCCGCCCCCGCAAACGGCGGGATCCCAGCTCGCATCGGCGAGCAGCGAGCGGATGCGGCTTTCGTTCTGCGAATCGAGCGGCGGCTGAAAGACGACGTTCGTCGTGCGGCCGTCGTCGCCGACGGTAACGATCAAGGTCACGTGAACGCCGAGGCCGTCGAGTGCCTTGCGAACGGCCGGATCGAGAACCGGAACCGGTTGCTCGGCGCCAAACGGTAGATATCCGCCGGCATGATTATTGTCAACGCTCGCAACCGCGCGGATCGTAGGCGTTGGGCTCGATGCCGGCGCGGCATCACCGTTCGCGTTTGAATCGCCCGCTTGGGCGACGGCCGCGACTGCCGGTGCTGCAGGAGCGTTGGTTGCGAGCGGGGCTCGTGTGGCTTGGCGCCGCTGCGGCAGCTTCACGAGCACGACTCGATGCGCGAAGTTCATCGAAGGCGAGACGTTATAATGCGGGGCGACGGCGCGCGGGCGCGGGAGTACTGCTTTTGGCCGAACGATCTGGACCCGAAGAATATGGGTGAAGCTGACCGTCTCTACCGGCGCCCCAGATGCGGTCCAGGCCAATGCCGGGATTGAGATCGCGGCAAGCACATGAATTGCGAGCGAGCCGAGCGTCGCCCGCTCCATGCGTATCCGAGCGCCGATTGCCGCAGTCATTTCGTTATCGTCCCTTGCCTCCAACGTCCCGTGGCCCGCTTTCGTGACCCCTTGCTCTGTCGAGCTTCCCTACCTCGGCGCCCCAACTGTCCCAGCCCGCAGCGCTGGATCGCGCGAAAAGTTCGATCCTGGGGCGATCGCCGCACAGCTGCTCGATTCGCCGGCGGAAGATCTCCGGCTTCTCGCTGTGCGCACCTCTTGAATGAAGAACGACCTGCGGCTGCGCGAGATCTAGGATCGGGAAGGGACGCCCGGTCGGCTTGGTCGTGGCGGCAAGCACGAGCTCAGTCGTCGGCTTAGTGAATGTCGGTGGCACGCCTTGGCCCGAGATTATTTCACCTCGGCGGTTGGTCTTTACCCACACGTAGGCCACGCCTCGATAGGTAAGGCCCCACGCTTCGATCAACTTCAGCGCGAAGTCGAGCCGCGGGCACGTCGCCCACATAAACACGGCAGCGTCCTTGCTAAGGATTTTCCGGACGTCTATGTTTGCGAGTTGATCCACCGTCATCAGTGGATAGTGTTTTCCTGCGGCGGCATCCTTAATGGCGCTGCCGTAGTAGTACCAAGGCGGATCCAAATACACGATGTCGTATCGCGAATTTGGAAGCGGAGGAAGAACTGCGTGCGGCATGGCGACCGACCGCTGTGCGAGGCGCCGTAACTGCGCGGCATTCTTAGCTGAAGGTTCTCGTGCGATCATGTTTTAGCAGAGCGCTTCCCTGGCGCCAAAAGTTGTTTGATTACCGGTGACAAGTTTGGCATCTCCGAAGGATTATATACTATTCCTACGGGGAGGACGCCTCGTGAATCATCGCAGGAGCAATGCTGCTGCCACAATCGCTCCGCCGAGCGTCGCCATCAGGTTAACGGCGTCATTTTGAATCCATCGCACGCCTCGCCGGAGCGTCGTCGGTGTTCCGCAGTAATGCTGCGGCGTTTCGCATTCGCACGAGCAAGCCGGACACCATTGACGGGCCTGAAGGCCTGCACCGACAATCGAGTCGAGCAGTGCGCCCGCGACGCCGGCGACCGCAACCGGCCAGAACGGCGCAACGCGCAGCAACGATGCGACGACGGCGACGCAGAGCGCGCCGCCGATCGTCGCGATGGTTCCGAGCAGCGACACGCCGCCGGAGAGCCCCGGTTCGATCGGGCGAAAGGTCAGAATCGAAATCGGCCGGCGCCGCGCGAGCGTACCGATCTCCGTGCCCCACGTATCCGCCGACGCGGCCGCAAACGCGCCCGCGAAGGCCGCGCTGAACGGAACGCTCGCACTCACGGCCGCGATCGCGCAGAGCGCAGCGACGCCGCCGTTTGCGAGCACCTGCCATGCGTTGCGAGGCGCCGGCTCGTGCGTGCCGCGCAGCGAACGCTTTCGCTCGCGCCCCAATCGCGTCAGCAGCGCCGAAGGGATGAAGAACGCCAGCAGAACCGCCGCGCTGCTCCATCCCCCCGCGTCGACGACGATCGTGCCGACGACGAACGCCGCGATCGCGCCGTCGAGCGAGAGCGCGCGCGCACGATACGCCGCCAGCGCGACGGCCGCGGCGAGTGCCGCACCGATGGCGAGCCGGATCACGTCAGGGTCGCGTAGTAGATCTCGAGCGCGTCGAGCAGTCCGGCCGTCGTGTGAACGGGCGCGACCACGTCGACGTTTAATCCGGCTTGCACTGCGGCGTTCGCAGTGATCGGTCCGATGCAGGCGACGCACTTGCCGCTCGCGGCCTGCGACGCCGGGACATCGCCGAGCAGCGCGACGAAGCCGCGAACCGTGCTAGCGCTCGTGAACGTGAGGACGTCGACCTCAGAGACCTTTCGCGCGAACTGCGCATCCGGCGGAATGACCGTCGAATACGCCGGGACGATGGTGACGATCAGTCCCGCATCTTGCAAGGTTTGCGGCAGCACGTCACGCGCGCCTTGCGCGCGGTAGAGCAGCACGCGGTCACAGGGAGAACTTCGGGCGATAAGCTCCGGCGCGATCTCCTCGCTGATGAACTCTGCTGGCACGAGATCGGCGATAATGCCGTGCGCGCGTAAGCGTCCCGCCGTGCGTTCGCCGATTGCGGCGACTTTCGCAGCCCCGATCGCTCGGGCGTCGGCCTTTTTCGCGGCCAGCCGGGCAAAGAATGCGTCGACGCCGTTTTGTGAGGTGAAGATCAGCCACCGATACGATGCGAGATCCTCGATCGCGCGATCGGCATCGCTCGTGTCGTCGACCGGCACGATGGCAATCGTCGGCGCAACGACCGGTTGCGCACCCCGCGCGAGCAGAGCGCCTGCAAACTCGCTCGACTGTTCGCCGGCGCGCGTGATCAAGACGCGCTTGCCGAAGAGCGCGCCGGTGTCGAACCAACGCAGCTGGGAGCGCAGCCCCGCGACGCCTCCAACGACGACGACGGCAGGGGCGCCGATCTTTGCAGCCACGACGTCGTCGGCAATCGAGTCGAGCCGGCCCAGCACGGTTCGCTGACTGGGACGCGTCCCATCCTGCACGACCGCGACGGGCGTCTGCGGCGCCAAGCCATGCGCGATCAACTCGTTTGCAATTTCCCGCAAGTTTGCGGTGGCCATCAAGAGCACGAGCGTGCGCTCCGGATCGGCAAGCTTTGCCCAATCCAGGCTCGAGACGGCTTTGGTCGGATCTTCGTGTCCGGTGGCGACCGTGAACGACGCGGCAAAGTCGCGATGTGTTACCGGGATTCCCGCGTAAGCCGGCGCCGCGTATGCCGAGCTTACTCCTGGAACGATTTCGAAGGCGACGCCGGCTGCCGCAAACGCCTGCGCCTCTTCCCCGCCTCGTCCAAAGATAAATGGATCGCCGCCCTTGAGGCGGACGACGCGAGATCCCGCTCGCGCCCGCTCGATTGCGAGCCGCTCGATCTCGCCTTGAGGCATCGCATGATCTCCCGCGCGCTTTCCGACGTAGATTCGCTCGCAGGTCGCGGGTGCGAGGGCGACGATCGCATCGCTCGCAAGCGCATCGTAGAGCAATACCTCCGCCGACTCGAGAACCTCGGCGGCCCGTAAAGTCAGCAGGCCCGGATCACCCGGGCCTGCGCCGACTAAGAACACGCGTCCTCCGGCGCTAGTGCCCATCGGGGGTCATTGCAACCAGGGAGTCGGCGATGTCGCCGGCGATATTCAGCTCGAAAAGTTCGTCGAGCACGCGCGCGTGCGAGAGAGCCCCAGCGCGATCGACGATCGCCTTGTTGCGAATCTTCAGAATCACCGAATGCAGCAGCTTCGATACGATCGTCATGCTCATGCCCACGACCAGCGTGCGTTCCCGTTCGCTCAAGTCGGGGCAGCGTGCCAAAAGTCGTTCGACCTCTCTCGCGCGAACCGCCTCCGCCTTTTGCGTCAACCGCGCAATGACCGGCAACGTCGCGCGCGAACGGTACCAGCTTTCGAAGCGCTCGACGTGTTCGCCGACGATCTTCTCGACGGCCGGGATCGCCTCACGCCGCGACTCGAGCCGCTCGTTCACAACCGATTTGAGGCCGTCGACGTCGACGAGGGCGACGTTGTCGACTTGCGCGACCGCCGGATCTACGTCGCGCGGAACCGCGATATCTACGATAAAGAGCGGGCGTTGCGGGCGTAGCGCCATCGCCTCGGCTACGCGTTTTTCGTCGAGGACGAAATCGGATGCACCGGTCGAAGCGACGACGACGTCGGCAACGGCGAGCGCGTCGGAAAGTTCGGGCATCTCAAGCGCTTCACCGAAGCCGGCCTCCTCGATAAGCTCGCGAGAGCGCGCCATCGTCCGGTTCGTGACGATGACTCGGGCCGCGCCTTCTTGGCGCAGCCGCTTGACCGCTGCGCGCCCCATTTTACCCGCGCCGACGACGAGAACGGACCTCCCCTCCAACGTGCCCAGACGAACGCGCGCCGCTTCGACCGCCGCCGTGGCGATTGAGACCGACTCGCTTCCGATGTGCGTCTTTGCCCGAGCGATTTTGCCGGCGGCGATCGCTTCGCGGAAGAGACGGTGCAGCGTTCTGCCAAGCGAACCGGCTTGCGTCGCCGCGACGTAGGCCTCTTTGACTTGCCCGAGAATTTCGGCTTCGCCGATCAACATCGAGTCTAGGCCCGTGCAAACCCGGAAAAGATGTTCGACGGCCTGGTGACCGAGCCGGGTATAGAGATAGGACTCGATATCGTAGCCCGTCGTGCCGTGGCGGAAGTTGGTCAAGAACGATTTGATCTGCGCGACGCCGCTTTCGTAGTCGGACAGCTCTGCATAGATCTCCAAGCGACCGCAGGTCTGGAGCATGACGGCTTCGGTGACGGCTTCGTAGTCGCGCAGCGCGACCAAGGCCTCGGCCATCCGCGCTGCCGGAAAGGCGTGCCGCTCCCGGACTTCTACCGGCGCCGTGTGGTGCGAAAGGCCGATGCAGGTCAGGGGCATGATGCAATTCTACGGCCCAAACGAGGCGCCCGACAAGTGCATCGCTCGCATCGGGCGCTCAAGGCGTCGCCCGCAGGTCTGCCAGCGCCGAGTCCGAGGCCGCAACCGTGCGGTCGATCTCTGCCGGAGTGTGGGCCGAGCACAGAAAGTTCGACTCGAAGGGCGACGGTGCGAAGTAGACGCCGCGCTCGAGCATGGCGCCGAAGTATCTGGCAAAGAGGCGGCGGTCGCTGGCCTGGGCTCCACGCAAGTCGCGCACCTCGTCGGGCGTGAAGAAGATGGAAAACATCGCCCCCACGCAGTGGACGAAGCCTGGGACGCCATTCCGGTCTAGGCCGGCCTTGAGACCTTGAGTGAGCCGAAGCCCGAGCGTTTCGAGGCGTTCGTAGAGCGTCTCGTCTTGCGCGACCACTCCCAGCGTGGCGATGCCTGCGGCCATCGCGATTGGGTTGCCCGAAAGCGTCCCCGCCTGGTAGACCGGCCCGTCCGGGGCAAGAGCCGCCATGATCTCGACTCTGCCGCCGAACGCCGCGGCCGGCAGACCGCCGCCGATCACTTTGCCCAGGGTCGTTAGGTCGGGCCGAATGCCTTCGCGTGCTTGCGCACCGCCGCGAGCCACGCGAAAGCCGGTCATCACTTCGTCGAAGATCAACACCGTGCCGTGCTGAGTGCACAGCTCGCGAAGCGTGGCGAGATATCCCGGTCGCGGCAAAACCAGCCCCATGTTTCCCGGATACGGCTCGACGATCAGCGCGGCGATCGCTCCGGGATTTGCGTCGAACGCCGTTTCGACGGCCGCGACGTCGTTGAACGGCAAGACGATCGTGTCCGCAGCGACACCGTCGGTGACGCCGGGCGAGTTCGGCACGCCCGCGGTCAGCGCCCCCGATCCGGCTTCAATCAGAAACGAGTCGCCGTGACCGTGATAGCAACCCGCAAACTTGACGATTTTCGAACGCCCAGTGTAACCGCGCGCCAGCCGGACGGCGCTCATCGTCGCTTCGGTGCCGCTCGAAACGAAGCGAAGGCGTTCGATTGACGGCATCATCGAAACGATGAGCTCTGCGAGCTGGCTCTCCAACTCGGTCGGCGCTCCAAACGAAGTTCCGCTCGCCGCGGCGTTGGCAATCGCGCGCGTTACCGCCGGATGCGCGTGACCCAAGAGCAGCGCGCCCCACGACATGAGGTAATCGAGATACTCGTGACCGTCCAGGTCGTAGAGCATGGCGCCGGCGCCGCTTTTCATGAAGATCGGCGAGAGGCCGACCGAACCTAGCGCACGGACCGGCGAGTTCACGCCGCCGGCGATGACGTTGCGCGCGCGTGCAAATGCGGCGATCGAGCGTTCCAGCTTCACGTTGGTTCCAATCCACGTTCGAGGTCGGAGCGCGTGTTGACGTTGTGAAAGTAACGGCTCTCCACCTGCACGAAGCGCGTCGCAATCGCGGCGATCAGATCGCGCATCGCCGCGCGGCCCGCCCTGCGCAGGCGCGGACCCTCCCGGAGAACCGCGAAGCGATCGTAGAGCGCGGCAAGGGGTTCGATGCCGCCTGCATGTTCGGGCACGACGGCTTCGTCGCCCGGCCGCCACGCCGCGGCCAAACGTTCGAGTACCTCGGGCTCGAGCTGGGGCTGATCCGCCGCGACGGCAAAGATGCGATCGGCCGCGATAAAGGGACAAGCGGAGAGCAGTGCGTGGAGTGGACCGCGCGGCGACCAGCGGTCGACCAGCAGCGGCGCGCCTAATGCTGCCTCCACTTCCGGAGCGAAGCTCCCCTTCCCGGCTATAAAGACCGGCCACCGGCCCCGGGCCAATTTCTCAAAGACGCTCACGATCATTGGCTGACCCTCGATATCATGCTCGAGTTTTCCTGGAAAGCGGGTCGCGTAGCCGCCGGCCAGAAGCAGGATCGCCTCAGCCATGGCGCTGCGCGTAAGCCTTGGCGAAATAGGAGATGACGATGTCGGCGCCGGCTCGTACGAACGACGTCAAGATCTCGTCGACGGCGCGGTCGCCGTCGAGCCAGCCGTTGCGAATTGCGGCTTGAAGCATCGCATACTCACCGCTGACGTTGTACACGGCGATCGGCACGTCGAACCGGTCGCGCGCGGCGCGCACCACGTCGAGATAGGGCAGCCCCGGCTTGACCATCACGATGTCGGCGCCCTCGGCAATGTCCAGCGCGATCTCACGCATCGCTTCACGCGCGTTTGGCGCGTCCATCTGATAGCCGCGGCGATCTCCTTGCTGCGGCGTCGAACCGGCCGCATCGCGAAACGGTCCGTAGAAGGCCGACGCATACTTTGCGCTATAGGCCATGATGGCGATGCTCGTGCGGCCGTGCGCGTCAAGCGCGCTACGAATCGCTTTGACGCGGCCGTCCATCATATCGGATGGAGCGACGACGTCGGCTCCAACGTCCGCGTACGTTAGGGCGATGCGGCAGAGCAGTTCCAACGTCGCATCGTTGTCGACCTCGCCCTCCGAATCGAGAACTCCGCAGTGGCCGTGGTCGGTGTACTCACACGCGCACAGGTCGGCGATCACCAGCATTTCCGGCAGGGCCGCCTTGATGGCGGCAATCGCGCGCTGGACGATGCCGTTGGCGTCGTAACTGCTCGACGCGGCGGCATCTTTGGATGCGGGAATGCCGAAGAGGAGCACGCTCTTGATGCCGAGCGCGAAGAGTTCGCGTGCCTCGGCGACCGCCGCATCGAGCGAGTGCCGCGAGATTCCGGGCATCGACTCGATCGGGCCCGTGTCTTCCTCGCGTTCCGCAACGAAGAGCGGTTGCACGAGATGCTCGACGCCGATGCGATGCTCCGCGACCAGTTCGCGCATGACCTGGCTGCGGCGCAGGCGTCGCGGACGCAAGACGATCATGCCGCGCTCAACTCGGAGGCGAGCGCAGTTCCCAGCGCCTCCGCTTCTTCTACCGTCGAAACGGCCCGTTGGAGGCGATGACGGAGTAGAACGTCGGGCTGCGTCTCCACTGCGGCGTCGACCACCATGCCCGCCGCGCCGAGACGGGCGTGGATTCCGATCGGCGCGCTGCAGCCCGCGTGCATCGCCGCAAGCGCGGCGCGCTCGCAGACCACGCAGAGCTCACTGTCGCCATCGTTGGCGGCCGATCGCAGTACGCCGGTCAGCCATTCGTCTCCGGCACGCGTCTCGACGGCGAGCGCACCTTGACCGACCGCGGGAACGATGCGTTCGACTTCAAAGGGCACGAGATGCGTTGCGCGCACGCCCAATCGATTCAAGCCCGCCATCGCCAGCACGATTGCATCGTAGCGGCCGTCGCGTAACTTCGCAAGCCGCGTGCCGACGTTACCCCGCAGCGTTTCGTATCGTAGGTCGGGACGAATGGCCGCGAGCTGCGCGCGCCGTCTCGGGCTGGACGTTCCCACGACCGAGCCTGCCGGGAGGCTTTCGAAATCGGGATATCGCTCGCTGCAGAAAGCGTCGCGCGCATCTTGCCGAGGTGAGATCGCTGCGAGCTGCAGATCGCCGGGCAGCGTACTGGGGAGATCCTTACAGGAGTGAACGGCGTAATCGGCGCGCCGCTCGCGCAGCGCATTCTCCAGCTCCGTGATGAAGACGTTGACGGAGCCGAGCCGATCGATCGCGCGCTCCTCATCGCGATCGCCGCTCGTTGTGATGCCAAGTATCGTCGTCGCAATGCCGCGCTCGGCCAAGCGCGCCGCAATCGCGCGGCTTTGAATCATCGCGAGCGGGCTACGCCGCGAAGCGCAGACGACGGTCGCGTCCTGCATCGCCGCAAGCTCGGAGACCGGTCGCTCCGCGAGCGCGCGTAAGATGGCGGTGCCTTCCTCTCGCGGGAAGGCGTCTTTGATATGCGTGCGCATGCGCCGCAGCGCCAGCAGCGCGTCTGCGTACTCCGGTCCGAACTGTTCGGAGAGCTCGCGCACGATGCGTTTTGAAAAGGCCGGCGAGCTTCCTGCGGAGTCGGCGCTGATCGTCAGATCGCCGACGCGATACGTCGCCGGCATCGTAAAGTCTCCTCGATCCGGATGGGACGCATCGCAAGCGAGTATTTGCGCCGCGCGGGCATCGGAAACGACGCGAGTGTTGACGGCATCGTCGTCGGTCGCAGCGACCACGAGCGCCACCCCGGCGAGGTCTCCCGGTTCGTAACGACGTTGCGTGCACGTTCCCGCATTTGCGCGCAAAAAATCGCGCAAACGATCGCCGATCCGATCCGCGACGACCGAAACTGCAAAACCGGCCTCGGCAAGCGATTCCGCCTTTCGAGCCGCGACGATTCCTCCGCCGACTATGAGCGCTCGGTGGCCGTTGGGCCGCAATGAGATGGTCAACATGGAAACATAAAAGACTTCAGCGCCCGGCAGCCAAAAGCCGCCTTTCGTCATGAAGAGAACCGCGGACGGAGCCGTTCGTGCCGCCGCCGTGGGTGCGGTCGTTGCAGCGCTCATAACCCTTCCGGGTTTGGGTGTCGGGACGCTCTGGGACAACAGCGAAACGGCGTACGGCGAGGTTGCTAAAGAAATTCTCCTCACCCATGACTGGGTGGTCATGCACCTCAATAACGTGCCGTATTTCGTTCAGCCGCCGTTATATTTTTGGTTGGGCGCTTTCTTTTCGCTGCTGGCGGGCCCAACGTCGCTCGCGCTGCGACTGCCCTCGGCGCTTGCGACCATCGCCCTATCCGCCTTCACCGGCTACGCGGTTGCGCGGCAAGCGGGAGCCCGCGTCGGCATTTACGCCGCCGTCATTCTCTCGACGTGCTTGATGCAGGCCGTGATCGGCCGGCTGGCGATCATGGACGCGCTGCTCGACCTGGCGGTCGCAATGACGATCTTCTGGTGGTTTCGTGGTCTCGAGAGCGGGCGCGACCGGTACACGATTTTCGGGTGGATTGCCGCGGGCTTCGGATTCTTGGCCAAGGGGCTCGTTGCGCCGGTCGTGGCGTTATTGGTCGTCGTGCCGTTCTTCTTTTGGAACCGGCGTTTCGAAGCGACGCAGGCGCCGTCGCCGCGAGCTTGGATCGTGGGGCTTCTGGCTTTCTCCGCGATCGCTGCGCCATGGCCGATCGCCTTAGTGCTGCACTATCACTTCTTTCCGCTTCAAAAACTCATCGGAGAGTACACGATCGGCCGTTACACCGCCGTCGTTGAGAACCAAGCCGGGCCGTTCTGGTATTATGTGCCGGTCGTTATCCTGGGATTTTTCCCCTGGATTGCGTTTCTCCCGATGGCCGTAGCCTATGGCATTCGACGGCTGCGCGCCGCGGCGTCAGTGGATCCGGGATCGTCGCGTCTCGTGCGGCTCGCATTTGCCTGGATCGTCATGCCGCTGATCTTTTTCAGCTTCGCTCGCACGAAGCTTCCAAACTATATCGCGCTGGAGTTTCCCGCCCTCGCGTTGATCACGGCGCTGTACTTCGAAGCGGTCGTGCGCCGCGGCGGCACGCGGTCGGCGGTCTTCTCCGCGGCGACGGTTCCGGTGACGATCGGGGCATTGGCGATTGCGATCGCGCTCTTCACGCGCAACAATCGCCTGACGGCCGAAATAGCGATCGCGGTTCCACCCTTGCTGGCAATGGGCGCGGCGATCTTCGCCGGTTCGTTGTTGACCGCGCTGCTCGTCGCGCGGCGCAGCAACGTGGGCGCGGCTCCCTACGCGCTGGCTTTCGCCGCAGTCGTCGCGACCGACGTGCTCGCCGTGACGGTCTTACCGCACACCGAGGCGTTCAAGCCAGTGCCGCGGTTGGCCGCGGTCATCGAGCGAGAGCAGCGGCCGGGTGACGTCGTCGCCATTCAGAACGTTTCGGGCGGCAACGCGTTGCTTTTTTATACGCAGCCCGTCGTTCGCGTGCTGGCTTCGCCTAGCGACGGCGATCCGCAAGGCGACGACGTCGACCCACGAACGATTCTCTGCGCGGCATCGCGCGCTTGGGTGATCGTCCCGGCTTCGAGCGTGACCACGGATCCCGCGTACGGTCGCGTGCGGCGTCTCGTTACCGTCGACCGCAAAGCAGCGCTATTGCTGTACGAGGGACCCCGTTGCCGTTAGGCCCCCCAGTCACGTTACCCTAAGGTTTGTAGCCCGTCACTTGCGCTTCGGTAACGGCGGATGCGTGATTGCTTCCCAGTCCGCCGCGAATGTACGTTACGACGTCGGCGATGTCTTTATTCGAAAGCTGACTCTTCCACGCCGGCATCTGTCCGTTGTAACTCATTCCTCCGACGGATATCTGTCCGTGGAGGCCGGCGGCCACGATTCCAACGACCTTATTCGGATCGCCGGTAACGACCGGGTTGTTGGCAAGCGGGGGGAACGCTCCCGGCATGCCCTGACCCTGCGCGCCATGGCAGCTCGCGCAGTTGGCAGCGAAGACTTTGACGCCGTTGGCGTTGGTTGTGGCGGGCGCGGCGGCACTCGATGTGGTCGAAGCCTCTTCTGAGCTCAACACCACCGACTCCGGCGGGGACGCGGGCGCTGCGGCTTGTTTGGCCATCGTCGTGACTTGCGCGAAGATCGACAAGCCGACGATCGTGCAGACGACGAGCGTGGTCGTCCATAAAACGCCCGAACGTGCCGCAAAACTGCGCGTCCGGCTGCGATCCAGCCAAGGAAGCAGCAGAACCACTACCAGGAAGAGGGTCGGAACGACGATCGTTGCGATCAGCTCCGTGCCGATCGTTAGCGGGCCGAGGTGAATCTCCGGCGGCACTAGTCCCAGTAGACCGAAGAGCGACAAGAAATACCAGGCGGGATAAGGGACGAAGAACTTGGTCGGATCGGCTTTGGCGTCCAAATACGGCGGGAACGCGAACGCTAGAAAGCAGATGATGACGAAGATGATGAACGAGAAGGCGCCGTCCATGAACATCTGATCCGGCCAGAACCGGCCGGTTTTGAGCTTGCGCGGATCGTCGACGACGGGTCCGGCCGCGCCGTTATGGCGGAAGATTGCCAGATGCGCGCCGACGAGCAAGACGAGTACGGCCGGCATGAGCCAGACGTGCAGCCCGAAGAAGCGGTTGATCGTGGCCGTGCCCATTCCACCGCCGCCCTGCGCGATATGCTGGATGACGGGACCGAGACCCGGGGCGAGGCCGGTGATGTTAAGCGAGACCTGCGAAGCGAAGTAGGCGTCCATGTCCCACGGGAGCAGATAGCCCGTGAGGCCGAGCACCAACGTGACGAGTAGTAAGAGCACGCCGACGACCCATTGGAGTTCGCGCGGCGACTTATACGCGCCCCAAATAAGCACTTGCAGCAAGTGCAAGAAGACCAGCGCGATCATCGCCGAGGAGCCCCAATAGTGGAGCGACAGAAGAAAGTGCGTGTACGGGTTGAGATAGATCGCGCGCGTCGATTCCCACGCGGTTGCCGCCGACGGCGCATAGAAGAACGTCAAGAAGATCCCGGTGGTGATCTGGATGATCATCGTAAAGAGCGTCGCGCTCCCGAAGACGTACCAGTAGCTCGCGCCGCCGGGCACGTCCTCGGTGAGAAACTCTTTCGCCATCGAGACGAAGCCGGTTCGTTTTTCGATCCAGTTCAGCATCAGCGATTCCCTATGCCTGATACGAGACGACGATACGTTGGGGCGTATTGGACTGATAAACGATCCACGTTACCTCGGCCGCGCCGCTTTGTTCGCGGAGCGGCAACGGGTCCAACCCGCGTGGCGCCGGGCCGGCAACGTGCGTTCCGTCGAAGGTGTATTGCGATCCGTGGCAGGGGCACATGAACCGGTTCTGCGCGTCGTTCCAGTTGTAGTAGCAGCCCAAATGCGGGCAGATCGGGCTGAAGATCACAAAGCCCATGGTGACGACGTCGAACGGGACGTCAGCCGCTCCGCCCGAGCCGTTGAAGATGTCGGGGCGCGCGGCCTTAAACTTTGCCGGATCGATCTTGATGCCCCAAACCGACTCGGGGGCGCTCTGTTCGGGCAGATACGCGTCTTTATACTTGAGGGTGAAGGTCAGCTTGACTGGCTTGTTGGTCGCCTTCTGTAAGGCCGCGAGCTCGTCGGAGCTCAGCGGTGACCAACTGCCGCTCGAGGCGTTCTTGGGCGGCAGCAGCGACCCCACGATCGGTACGGCCAGCACGAGCCCGACGATCCCGCCGATGGTCACCGTGGCGTTGGCCATAAAGGTGCGGCGGCTGACTTCGTCGGCGCTTTGCGCCGTAGCGTCGCCGGCCGCGCCGGCATTCGAGTCAGACAAAGTAGCTTCTCCCCAAGGGCGTAGGTACGGGTGGCAGGCTCATTTGGCCACATTGTAAGCTCCGCCTGCAGCGGCCCGCCAGGACTTCAATCACATCTTGTAGCTGTGCAATCCCGAGATCCAGATGTTTACCCCGAGATAGCAGAAGATGATCGACGCGAAGCCGATGACGCTGACCCAGTTCGTGCGCAGCCCCCGCCACGCGTGGCGAGTATGCAGATGCATGTATGCGAGATAGACGATCCAGGAGAACAAGGCTGCCGTCTCCTTGGGATCCCACTGCCAATAGGCGCCCCACGCTTCATGCGCCCACATCGCGCCGGTGATGATTCCGATGGAGATCAGCGGCAGACCGATCGCGACGGCCCGATAGACGATCGCGTCGAGCTGCGGGAGACTCGGAAGGGAGGTCAGCCAGCGCGCGATCGAGCTCTGGCTGGAGCGCCCCGCGTAGTACTTCAACAAATAGATGCACGAGAAGACGAAGGCGACCAAAAACGCGGCGTACGACGAAACGACGATCGGCACGTGAATCTTGGCCCAGTAGGACTGTAGCGACGGCACCGGCGGCATCGTGCCTTCGTACCAGGTGACCCCGTAGGCCAGAAAGATCGCCGCCAGTGCGAGCACGAAACCGCCCGCGAACCAAAGCCGGTAGCGAAACGCAAAGCCGATGTAGATCGCGACCGACATCGCGGAGAAGAGCGAGAGCGACCCGTACAAGTTGAGCAGCGGCCAGACGTGGGACGTTTCAAAGCGCACCGCGAGCTGGGCGAACTGTGCGGCACATCCGAGAATTGCCAGCGGAACGCCGGCCTTGCGGAACGAGTCGTCTTGCGAAAAGAAATAGATTACCAGCGAGAGCGCGCCCAGCGTGTAGGCGCCCAGGGCAACACCGATGAGGATTTCGTCCCAGGGAAGATTCATAAACCGTTTGCCTTCAATGCTACCACCAATCGCGCAAACTCGCTCTCGAAAACGTCGTAGCCTTTCACGGTGGTCGCCGCCAGACCGACGCTCGAGCCGCGCTCCCCGGCGTCGTCGACCCGGACGTACAAACGGGCTGGGACGAAGTAAAAAGAGATGATCAAGCCCGCCAGCAGCACGAATGCGCCGATGCCGACGAGCGGCACGCCAGGATCGTGGCGATACTGAAATCCGCTGTACATTACGTATTTCTGGGGCACCAACCGCCAGCCGTCACCGAGGTCGATCCAAGTCCGCAGCGGCACGAGCGCCTCCCCGACCGGCGCGCCGCCCTGCGAAACTCCCAACACGACCGCGGGATTGTTGACCCGAGGATCGGCGGTGGGCATGCCGCTTTGCTTGTCGACGGTAGGCGCGAAGCGCTCGTAGAGAACGCTGCGCTGCGTTCCGGGAATGTCGAACGAATCGCCTTCCAGCAGCGTGCGGCCGGAGAGCGCGGCGTCGCGCCGTCCGTCATGCGTTATCGCAAAGCGCATCCCAAAGCCGTAGCTGGCCTGGTAATAGAGCGTGTCGTCGATGTCGATCGGATGGTTGACTCGCACGGTCATGTTCTTGCGAACTCCGTCCTTGCCGCTGACCGTAACGTGCGAAACGTAATCGATGGGTTGGTAGACCATTCCGCTCTTGGTTTGCGTGGGCGCGATACGATAGGCAAAATCGTCGAGCCGAATGACGGCACCCGTCTTTGGGACCTGCGAGGTTTGCCCGTCGAGCAGCGCGAGTTCGCCCGAGAAGCCGCGGGCCCAATAGAGCGTCGTGCCCGCCGCGAGAATCACGAAGCCGGCATGCGCGACCAGCACGCCGCGCCGCGCCCAGTTGTGTTTATCGGCAAAGCTCCACTCGGTGCCGCCGAAGATTCTCTCCCGAACGCGCCAGCCGCGCGATGTAAAGAAGGCGGCGAGGCGGCTTCGCACGGTATCGGCATCGGCCACGGTTTCGAAGCGCGCGTGGAGCGGAATGGCGTCGATCTTGACCGGGCGCAATGCGGGCAGCCGCGCGGGAATGACTCGCTTAAACGTGCAGACCGCCAGCGACGTAAGGATCAACCCGATGATGCCGACGTACCACGGCGAGTGGTAGACGTTGTCGAGGTTGAGGCGCAAGATTGCGCGGGCGGTGGGAGCGGCGTACGACGCAAAATAGTCGCTCGGATCCCGCCCCTGATCGATGACGACGCCGAGCAGCGTGAGCACGCCCCAAACCAGAAAGAGACAGACGGCGAAGAGTACGCTGCCGAAGGTGCGCACAAAATCGGCATAGAGCCCTCGCACCGCAGCCGTCACGACCGTCTCCAGCGCCGTTCCAGCGGCACGATGATCCAGATCGAGATCTCGTAGAGCGCGTACATCGGTACGGCCAACAGCGCCATCGTAACCGGATTGCCGTCGGGCGCTGCGAGCCCGCCGGCGACGAAGAATCCGAAGATCGCATGCCGGCGGTAATGCATCAGCGTGGAAGCGCTCACGATGCCGAGGCGCGCCATCCCAATCAAAACGATCGGGGTTTGAAAGATGATGGCGAAGAGCGCCAGCAGCACGATGACGAAGTTCAGCGTCGATGCAACGCCGAAGGTCGGCGTCGCCACGGCGTCGGTGATTCGCAACAGCGCCGCAATCACGCGCGGAATCACGACGAAGTGCGCGAACGCCAGACCCAGCGCGGCCAGCAGCACCGACGGAACCACGAATGAATAGACCATCCGCCGCGTACGCGGATGGACCGCCGGCACGACGAAGAGCCAGAGCTGCGTCAACAGCACCGGCAGGCCGATGACGATTCCGCCGACGACCGAGAACTTGAGCTCCGTGAGAATGACGTCGGCCGGCCCGAACGCGTGGAGCTGCAATCCGCCGAAATAGTGGCGCATCATCGACCGAATGACGAACTGCGAGGGCCAGAAGAGCACTACGGCGATGACCCCGACGGTTGCCATCGAGATCAAGAGACGATTACGGAGCTCCCTCAGGTGCTCCGTAATCGGCATCTCCTTTTGATCCCACATCGCCTCCTCCACGGAGCTCGTCCTGAGCGCAGTCGAAGGGCTGGGCATTTCGCCTTGGCTACGAACTGGGCGTCCCTTTACCGGGCGTCGGCGGTGGAATGGCTCCGCCGGAGAACGAGCCGGCCTCGACGTTATCCATGACGTCGGCCTGCGCCGTAGCCGCGCGAATGCGCGCCTCCTCGCGCGCCTTTGCGGCCGCCTCGTCGGCCTCGACTTGGCCCATCAGAAACTCTTTCTTTGCCTGCCCCGCGCTTCGCGCGAGCTTCGGCAGCTTATCGGCTCCAAAGAGCAGCGCTCCAACGACGAGGATGCCGATGATGATCGGTGCGTCGATGATGGCGAGAAGCGGATGTAACGTCATGTCGATTCCTTTTCACCCTTTAGTATAGAAGGGCGTCGGTAAGCTGTGCCAGGTCTTTTTTCGCCGCGCTCGGGGCAATCGGCTCCAGCGCTTGCTTGGCGAGCTCGACGTACAGAGCGATCTGCGCGCGGGTCGCGCGCAGCCCGCCTTCGCGCTCGATCCCGAGCACGACCGCGGGAATAGCGTCGTTGCGGCCTTCCTCGTAGAAGCGGCGTACTTCCGCGCGAAAATCGCCGTCCCCCGATGCCAACGCGGCGATGAGCGGAATGGTCGTTTTGCGCTCGACCAAATCGTTTGCGGCCGGCTTGCCGAGCGATCGTTCGTCCGCCGTCACGTCTAAGAGGTCGTCCTTCATCTGAAACGCGATTCCGAACGCTTCGCCGAATGCGCGCAGCGCGCTGATGTCGGCCGCACCGGCGCCGCCCATGATCGCGCCGCACTGGGCGGAAGCGGCAAAGAGCGACGCGGTCTTCTTGCGCGCGATCTCAACGTACGTCTCCAGCGTAAGGTCGAGATTGCCCAGGGCCTGCAACTGCAACACTTCTCCGTCGCAGATTTCGGCCAGCGTTGCCGAGAGCACATGCGGGACGGGATGAGGGTAGTTGAGCGTCACGTTCTTGAAGATCCACGCAAAGAGATAATCCCCGGCCAACACGCTCACCCGATTGCCGTAATCTACCGCCGTGGCGTTGACCCCGCGCCTAGTCTGCGCGTTGTCGACGACGTCGTCGTGAATCAGCGTCGCGACGTGAATGAGCTCCATGTACGCCGCCAGGTGAAGATGGTCCACCGGGTTTCCGCCGCCTACCGCCGCCGCAAGCAGCGTGATGCGCGGACGCAATCGCTTTCCACCGGCGCGGAGCATTCGTTTCACCGCTTCGGTGATGATCGGGTTGTCGGTCGAGAAGCGTTCGCGAAAGAAAAGCTCGACGAGCGCTTCCAAATCCTCGTCGGTGCTGGAAGACGAACGGACGAGACTCATGGCCGCCGACCGTAATGAATGGCGATCGTGCCCCCCACGAGCGGCAGGTAGCCGGCGTCGACAAACCCGGCGCGAAGAAACCGGTCCCGCAGCTCCGGAGCGTTGGGATGGTGAATCAGCGAGTTCGGCAGATAACGGTATGCCTCACGTGAGCCTCCCACGATTCCGCCCAGAACCGGGACGACGCGGTAGAAGTACAGGTCGAAAAGCTGCTTGAAGCGTTTGTTCGGTGCTTTGCTGACATCGAGGTTGACGAAGCGCGCGCCAGGCCGAAGAACCCGAAGGATCTCTCGGAGCGTCGCATCGACGTCCACGACGTTGCGGAGCGAAAAGCCCATGGTCGCGCCGTCGAACGTTTCGTCGGGGAAGGACATTGCCATGACGTCGCCTTCGACGAATCGCGCGTTGCCGCGGGCCTCCCTTGAGGCACGCGCCTCCGCCCGGTCGAGCATTGGACGGCAGAAGTCGATGCCGGTGACCTCTAATGTCGGGTCGCTCCGCAGCAGCCCGAAAACCAAATCGCCCGTTCCACAGCAGAGATCGAGAATTCGCGCGCCAGGGGGCGGTGCAAGAAGTTTGATGGCCCGGCGGCGCCAGCGCTCGTCGAGACCCCCGGTCATCATTCGATTTGCTAGATCGTAGCGCGGCGCGATGCGAGCGAACATTTCGCGAACGAAGGCGCCCTTTGCGGTGGAGTTCATTGCAGATACGGCTGCTTCCAAGTGTCGCGCCGCTCTCCCCCTGCGGAGCGTTACGGGCCACTAGCCATCGACCGCCGCCGTCGTGATGGCCTGCGCCGTGGCGGAATTGAGTTCGATGGGGGAAGTTTGCCGGGCGCTCAGCGGAGCCCGCCAGATCGATCTCCAGGCATACACGGTTTGGGGGCCGGCTCTGTGGGCCGTTAAAGCTGCGGCGCGCCGCGGGGCCGAGGTAACCGTTCACCTCGAGGGCCAGCCATTCCACAACCCGCATTTGGCGAAGGAAAACCGGAACGTCGCCGCCCAGCTTCGCGCCGCCGGCGCCGCGGTAACGCTGGGGCATCCGCTTCACGCCAAGGCGCTTACCGTGGACGGAACGCTCTATCTAGACGAGAAGAACTGGCATCCCCGCGATCTCGTGCTGCGGGTCGACGACCCGGCCGAGGCCGCGACGATTCCGATGATCAAGCACGCAGCGCTGGCGATCGAAGGTCAACTAGTCGGCAGCGCGAGGAGCGCCGACCGCGTGATCGTCGAAAGCGAGTCGTTCGGCTGCTTCAACAAGGTTTACAGCGAGCTTCGCCAAGCCGCCCTCGCCGGAGTCGCTCCGCGGCTGCTCGTGTCGTCGCGCGACCTCTCCGGAAACGTGCGCGAGCGTGAGGTCATCGAGGCGTTGGTGCGAGACGGCGTTACGGTGCGCGTCTGTGACGACTCGGAGAAACTCGCGGTCGCCGGCGATTCCGCCTGGCTCGGCTCGGCCAACGCGACGATTGCGGCGCCTGGTTCGGACAGCACCGATTGGGGGCTCGATACGCACGACGCCCAGATCGTCGCCGCAGTCCGCTCGCGCCTCGAGACGCAATGGCAGAACGCGCGGGCTTTTAGATACCGAACAACGTGAGGGCGTTGGCATCGGTGGCGGAGGCAACTTCATCGAGCGAAAGCACGAGCAGCTCCGCCAGCTTGGCGGCGCTATGCGTAACATACGCCGGCTCGTTGCGTTTGCCGCGCTTGGGGACCGGTGCCAAGTACGGGCAGTCGGTCTCTAGAACGAGCGCTCCAATGCCAACGTCGCGTACCGCGTCGCGCACGGACTCCGCCTTGGGAAACGTCAAGACGCCGCCAATGCCCAGATACAAGCCGAACTCCTCACAGTAGACGCGTGCTTGAGAGGGCGTGCCCGTAAAGCAGTGCACGACTCCGCGCATCGCCGGCGTCCACTCTTCGCGGAGGATTCGCGTGAAATCGTCGAACGCGTCGCGCTGATGAAAGACCACGGGAATCGAGCGCTCACGTGCAATGCGCAGCTGTTCGCGCATTACGCCGATCTGAACGTCGCGAGGGCTGCGCTCGTAGTAGTAGTCCAGGCCGATCTCGCCCACCGCGACGACGCCGTCTTCCAGCAAGAGCGGCGTGAGTTCAGTTGCGAGATCGGGTGGCGCGCTCGCAGCTTCGTGCGGATGAAGGCCTACGGCCGCGAAAAGGCCATAGCGCCGCGCGGTTTCGACGGCAGCGCGGCTGTCGGCCAAATCCACGCCCACGGTCACCATAGTCCCAACCCCGGCCTCCCGCGCGCGTTCGACGACCTCCCCACGATCGTCGCCGAAGGCGCGATCCTGCAGGTGGCAGTGCGTGTCGATCACGTTTGTGCGAGCAGTTCGATGCGCGGAAAGAGCGGCGCGGCCAATGCCGTCGGCGTACGCGGCGCGAGGCCGCCCCACGACTGCAGCGACGACGACCAATCCTCATCGAGGCGGCCGGGTTTGCCGAGCTGCTGCCACATCTCGCTCGTGCGCTCCGGCATGAAGGGATGGAGCAGAATTGCAATCCAGCGCAGCCCTTCACAGAGATCGTAGAGCACGCCATCGAGCTCGCCGGCACGCCCCTCTTTATGCAGCACCCAAGGTTTACGCTCGTCGATCGTGCGGTTGAGCGCCGTAACCAGCTCCCAAACGCCCTCGAGCGCCTCGCGAAAGCGCAGGTCGAGAATGCGTTCCCGAACGGCCATCGGCAACGGCGCGAAGCGGCCGGCGAGCTGCGCGTCCGAGCCACCGGCCGGCTCCGGCACGATGCCGTAGCGGTAGCGTTGCAACATCGAGAGCGTGCGCTGCAAAAGGTTGCCGAAATCGTTGGCGAGGTCGCTGTTGTACCGCTGCGCGATCTTCTCTTCCGAATACGAAAAGTCGCTGCCGAAAGGCGCCTCGCGCAAGAGGAAATAGCGGAGCGAGTCGGCGCCGAAACGCTGCGCCAGGTCAAACGGATCGACGGCGTTTCCGAGACTTTTGCCCATCTTCTGTCCGTCGACTGTGATCCAACCGTGCGCGAAGACGAGATTGGGAGCGCTTTCCCCAAGGGCCCACAAGATCGCGGGCCAGATGATCGTGTGAAAGCGAGCGATCTCTTTGCCGACCAACTGGGTCTGCGCGGGCCACCAGGTATTGAAACGCGCGTCGTCCTCGCTCCAGCCGATCGCCGTGATGTAGTTGAGCAACGCGTCCAGCCAGACGTAGATCACGCCGCCGCCGTCGATCGGAACGCCCCAATCGAAACTCGTTCGCGAGATCGACAGATCGTCGAGGCCTTCGTTGAGGATCGACATCATTTCGTTATAAACGCTGCGCGGCCCAACCCACTGCGGGTTCGCCACGAAATGCTCCAGCAACCGGTCGCGATACGCGGAGAGCCGAAAGAACCAGTCATCTTCGGAAATCCACTGCACCTCGCGGCCACACGTGGGGCAGCGTCCTTCGACCAGCTTCGATTCGAGCCAGAACGTCTCGTCGTTGATGCAATACCAGCCTTCGTACTTGCCAAGATAGACGTCGCCGCTGCGCCGCAGCCGCTCGAAGACGCGCCGAACCTTTTCGACGTGGCGGGGCTCCGTGGTTCGAATGAAATCGTCGTAGCTCACGTGATAGGCGGCAAACAGCTCTTTCCAGCGCGGCACCAGTTCGTCGCACCACTCCTGCGGCGTCTTGCCGGCAGCGGCGGCCGCGTTGGCGACTTTTTGGCCGTGCTCGTCGGTCCCCGTCAAAAAGAACGTCGGGCGAAACGTGCGCGCCGTGCGCGCCAATACGTCCGCGACGACCGTCGTATAAGCGTGGCCGATGTGCGGGTTTCCGCTGATGTAGTAGATCGGCGTCGTGACGTAATATGGGCGTTCCATAGGTTTCACTGCTGTTTTAACGGCGTTTTGCGGCCGGCCTTCCGCGCCGCGGCCGCTGCGTAGAGTCCGCGCCGGTCGCCAAAGCCGTGTGCCGCCAGCTCCTTGGCCACGTCGCCGACACGTTGACCGCGTTCGAGCAGGGCGTCGATGGCGCCGCTTATATCTTCACGCGGGTCGCGCTGCGCGGTCGCAACGCGATATGGGGCGATCGCAAATGCCACCTCACCGCGCGGTGGATCGGCGATTTGCGCCGCCACGCTTTCCGGCGTTCCCCAATAGTGTTGCTCGTGAAGCTTGGTGTATTCCCGGACGACGAATACCCGCGCGTCGGGGGCCACTGCGGCGAGATCGGCCAGCGTAGCGCGAATCCGCTGCGGCGATTCGTACCAGATTGAGGTGGCATCCGGCTGCAATGCGGCCGCAAAGCGCGCTCGCCGCGCCGCGGCGGTGCGCGGCGGAAATCCCTCGAACGCAAAGCGGCGCAGCGAGAAACCGGACAAGAGCGCGACGCTGCTGGCCGCGCTGGGGCCGGGCAGAACGTCGATCGCTACGCCGGCGAGCCGCGCCGCCGCGACGAGATCGCTTCCAGGGTCCGAAATTCCCGGCATTCCGGCATCGGTGGTCACGGCGACGATTGCGGCACGCGCGCGTTCGAGAATTCCCGGCGTCACGCGTGCGGCATTCTGCTCGCGATAGCTCCAAATCTCCCGGACTTCGATCTCCAAAGCCCGCAGCAATCTTCGCGCGACGCGCGTATCTTCGGCGACGACGATCTCTGCCTGGCGCAACACGTCGATCGCGCGCAGCGTGACGTCTCGCAGGTTACCCAGCGGTGTCGGTACGAAGATCAGCGGCATGGTAGTGCAGTTCGACGCAGAGCACCTTCCTCCGGGCGCGAGGGTGGAGCTTTATATTTCTCCGAGTTGCCCGTATTGCAAGAGCGCCATGGCCTACTACGATTCGCAGGGAACCTCATACGAGCGCTACGACGCTCAAAACGACCGCAAAGCGCGCGAGCGAATGTTGGCCTATAGTGCCGGCGATCCCACCGTGCCCGTCATCGTCGTCGACGGAGCGTATTTGCAATCCGGGTGGGGCTCGCCGCCGCGAGGTTGAACGGTACATTGACGTGCCGGTCGGCACGATTAGCTCCTCGAACGTTGCTACGAACGGAGATTTTCAAACATGAACGATAACTCGGCGTCGGCAGCTACTGCTGCCAGCTTGATCGGCGGGATGATTATCGGGTACAGCATCGTCTTCATTGTGATCATGGCGTTCACGGTCTGGATCTACTGGCGGATCTTCGTGAAAGCAGGTTACAACGGTGCCCTGGCTCTGCTCAACTTAGTTCCCGGGGTAGGTCCGCTGGTCGTTATGGTGATCTTAGCGTTCGGCCGTTGGCCGATCGAAGACGAGCTGGCGGCGTTGCGCGCAGCACCAGTGCCGGGCGGTATGCCGCCGGGCACGTCGGTCATGCCTACCTCCTAGGCGACTTCTTTAGAGGTTCGCTAACCAGCGCTCGACCTCGGCGGCCTTTGACGGCAACGCGGCGGAGAGATTTTCCGCACCGCCGCTCGTGACGGCGATGTCGTCTTCGATGCGCACACCGATGCCGCGGAAGCGCTCGGGAACGGTCGCATCATCGGGCTGAAAGTAGAGTCCGGGCTCGACGGTGAGCACCATGCCCTCACGCAGCCTCCCGTAGCGGTACTCTTCTTCTCGCGCGTTCGCACAGTCGTGAACGTCGAGGCCCAGCATATGGCTGACGCCGTGAAGCGTGTAGCGCCGGTGCAGCAACCGGTCCGGATCGAGCGCTTCGTCGAGCGAAACCTTGAGAATCCCCAGGTCGATCAGACCTTGCGCGAGCACGCGCACCGCGCGCCGGCCGGGTTCGAGGAAATCGACTCCCGGCGCGACGGCTTCGATGCCCGCACGCTGGGCTTCCCACACAAGATCGTAAATCGTCCCCTGTTCGGGCGAGAACCGTCCTGAGATCGGAAGCGTTCGCGTGACGTCGGCAGTGTAGAGCGAGTCGCATTCGACGCCGGCATCGAGCAGGAGTAACTCGCCCGGCGAGAGCCGGCCGTCGTTCCGAGTCCAATGGAGCGTGCACGCATGATCGCCGGCGGCGGCGATGGTCAAGTAGCCGACGTCGTTTGCTTCGATGCGAGCCCGGCCCCCAAACGCCGCTTCGACCGCGCGTTCACTTTGAGCCGACCGCATCGCTCGCGCCGCATCCTCGAACGCGAGCTTGGTAATGGCGCAAGCCTTGCGAAGCTCGGCCAGCTCGTACTCGTCCTTGATCAGTCGCGTCTCCGAGAGACGTTCGGCCAGCTCGGCATCTCCGTCGCTCCGCTCGAAGACTCGATCGATCGCTTCGTCGTGGCCGCGCATGACGCGCAGCGGATAGTTCGCGTCGCGCAGCTCCTCGAGGTAGCCGCCGAGCTGTTTTAGCGAACGGCAATCGTCAACCCCGTAATAGGTCTGGCTCTCCGCGACCCCGCGATGGCGCCCGACCCACAACTCCCCCGCCTGCCGGTCGGTAAAGAACTCGGGCGTTCCGCGATTATGATCGAGGACGAAGAGCAGGCTGCGATGGCTCGCGCCATCGGGCTCAAGCACCAGAACGGCGCCTGGTTCGCCGTTGCCGACGAGGTACGCGAAGTCGCTAGACGTCCGAAATCTAAAGAAGGTGTCGTTTGCGCGGACGCGCTCGGGCCCGGCCGGAACGACCATATAAGTCCCGCGGTACGCTTGCGACAGCGCCGCGCGCCGCTGCGCGAAGCGTTGCGCCTGCGGGTGCGGCTGCGCCGCGGATGGCCGGTCGATCCAGCCGGTTCCCATGAACTCGACCAAGGACGCGGGAGGTACGAAGGCTTGATTCGGCCCGACCGCTTCGGCCGGCAGCGGGGTGTTTTGTTCGGCAGACATGGTTCGAGCAGCTTTCGCCTAACGCCGAATGGGTCATGCCGGAGCACGAGCGAGAGAACCCTACGATGGCGGCCTTGCGCGCTACCGACGTCTTGGCCAACGAGCGCACCTACTTGGCCTACGTGAGAACGGCCCTCGCCTTTATCGCCTTCGGCTTCGTCATTGCGCGGTTCTCGCTCTTCGCGCGCGAGTTCGCCGCACTGATCCACGAAAAGGTCGAGGGGCCGGGACTTTCAGCGGGCTTCGGAACCGCGATGGCGCTCTTCGGCATCTTCGTTGCTTTGCTGGGCGCCCGGCGCTATTCGGCAACCGATCGTGGCCTGCGCGAAGGCCGAGTCGTTTTACTCTCGAGCGTGACGGGATACGTCGTCTCGCTTTTCGTGGCCGTCGTGGGCGCGATCGTGGCCTTCGCCCTTCTTTCAGTCGACTAGCGCGGGTCGATTTCCAGAGAGAGGTCGAGCGCGGGTGCGCTGTGAGTGAGCCACCCGACGCTGATGATATCGACGCCGTTCGCCGCGATCTCGACGACGTTCTCTTTCGTGACGCCCCCGCTCGCCTCGGTGACGACGCGCCCGGCGACGATCGCGACGGCTTCGGCAAGCTGCGCCGGCGTCATGTTGTCGAGCAGCACGGCATCGATCGGCTCGGCCATCGCCTCGCGCAGTTGCTCGAGCGTGTCGACCTCGACCTCAATCTTCACCATGTGGCCCACGCGAGCGCGCGCCGCGGCCACCGCCGCGCGAATCGAGCTCGCCAGCGCCAGATGATTGTCTTTGATCAGCACCCCGTCGTCGAGCCCGAAACGGTGATTGGCGCCTCCGCCCCGCCACACCGCGTAACGTTCCAGCGCGCGCAGCCCCGGCGTCGTTTTCCGCGTGTCGGCGATGCGGGCCGACGTTCCGGCGACCAGATCGACGAGCGTCCGCGTCGCGGTGGCGATCCCGCACAGACGCGAGAGCAGGTTGAGTGCGGTTCGTTCGCCGGTGAGCAGCGCGCGCGCGCGGCCTTCGATCTCGGCGACGACCGCCCCGGCTTCGAAGCGGTCGCCCTCCTCGACACACCGCACGATCTCGACCCGCTCGTCGAGCAGTCGAAAGGCAATCGCCGCAGAGTCGAGACCAGCCAGAATGCCGCCGCGCCGCGAGACGATTCGCGCGCGGGCGAGACGCTCGGGCTCGACGATAGCATCGGTCGTCAGATCTCCGCCGCGGCCGATATCTTCGAGCAGCGCCGCCCGCACCAGCGGGGCGGCGACGAGCTCAAGCGACGCTGCGCAGCCGGCTGAAGGAACGCTTTGCAAGGGCTTCATCGGCCTCCGGATAGTCACTTCGATAATGGCTGCCGCGGCTTTCCTGCCGTGCCAGCGCGGCCTCGGCGATCAGTCGCCCGGCGACGAGCAGGTTGCGTAACGGGCCTTCCTCTCCGGCGACGGCTTCGAGCTCTGCGATGCGCGCGAGCGCTTCGCGCAGACCGATGGCGTTGCGCACCAAACCGACGTTGGCGTACATGACGTTGCGCAGATCTGTAATTGCTTGAGCTTGCGCGGCGCCGGTGTGCGCCGCCACGACCGATCGAGGTCGAACCGGTGGAACGTAACCGGAGGGCTTCCAGGGCGCAGCGCCGGCAACATCGGTTGCAACGCGCGAGCCGTAGACCAGCGCTTCGAGCAACGAGTTGCTCGCAAGCCGATTTGCGCCGTGAACGCCCGTAGCGCTCGTCTCGCCACACGCCCAAAGGTTTTCCAGCGTCGTGCGTCCCCATTCGTCGACGGCGACTCCGCCCATATGATAGTGTGCCGCCGGCGCGACCGGAATGTTCTGTACGCGCGGGTCGATGCCGGCGTCGAAGCAAAAGCGAAAAACGGTCGGAAAGGCTTGCGGAAAGCGCGCCCCGATTGCCGACCGCGCATCGAGTCCGACGGTTCGGCCGCGTTGCTGCTGTTCGAAGATGGCGCGCGCGACGACATCGCGCGGCGCCAGCTCGGCATCTGGATGGATTGCCGTCATGAAGCGCTCGCCGAGGTCGTTGACCAGCATCGCACCCTCTCCGCGAACCGCTTCGGTCACCAGCGGCATTGGATCGCGTCCGATCGCGAGCGCCGTCGGATGAAACTGGACGAACTCCATGTCGGCTAGTAGCGCCCCGGCGCGCGCCGCCATGGCGATGCCGTCGGCGGTCGCCTCGACCGGATTTGTCGTGAAGCGATAGAGGCGTCCCATTCCACCGGTTGCTAAGATCGTGGCACGAGCGTGGAACTCGATCCGCTCGCCGGTTGCATTGTCGCGCGCCACGACGCCACCGGCGCGGTTACCGTCGACGATCAGATCCTCGGCGGTAACGTTTTCGACGATCTCGATTGAGGGGCGAGCGCGTACCGCTTCGATCAGCGTCTTGAGAATCTCGTGGCCGGTCGCGTCTCCGCCGGCCTTGACGATGCGGCGGCGCTGATGCGCGGCCTCGCGCCCCAGGGCAAGCTCACCTGCGTCGGTGCGATCGAACGCGGCTCCCAGCTCGAGGAGTTCCTCGACGCGAGCAGGTGCGTCTTGCGTGAGGATCTCGACGATCTTCGAGTCGCTGATGCCGGCGCCGGCTCGCTGGGTGTCGATGGCGTGAAGGCGCGGTGAATCGTCGGCACCCATCGCCGCGGCGATCCCGCCTTGTGCCCAATCCGTCGCAGAGCCTTTGCCGAGCCGAGTCTTGCATAGAACCATCACCTTGGCTGGTTGAAGCTTGAGCGCCGCAATCAGGCCGGCAATGCCGGCGCCGACGACGAGCGCATCGCGGCGCACTCTTTCCATAGTAGAGAGGCCTAGTCTCGCGGCTGGCGGCTGAAGTCGAGCATTCGTTCAACCGCGCGGCGGGCGCTTTGCGCAACGTCGGGAGCGATGGTCACCTCATACTCCATCGCTTCGAGAGAGTGCAGCACCTTGGGCAGGGTGTTGCGTTTCATGTGCGGACAGAGGTTGCACGGCCGCACGAACTCGACGTTTGAATAGCGCGCGGCAACGTTATCCGCCATCGAGCACTCGGTCATCAGGAGCACGCGCGCGCCGCCGGTCTCGCTGAGGCGGCCGACGTACTCGGTCATTCCCTGCGTCGAACCCACGTAGTCGGCCTCCGCCAGCACGTCGGGAGGGCACTCCGGGTGAGCCAGTACTGTCAGCGACGGATCCCCTTCCCGAAACCGCGCAACGTCGGCCCCACTGAAACGCTCGTGTACCTCGCAGTGGCCCTTCCAGGCGATGATCTCAACGTTGGTCTGCGAGGCGACGTACTTTGCAAGGTACTCGTCCGGAAGAAAGATGACGCGGGGCGCCTGGAGCGCTTCAACGATTTGCACGGCATTGCCGCTGGTCACGCAAACGTCCGATTCGGCTTTGACCTCCGCCGAGGTATTTACGTAAGTGACGATCGGGATGCCGGGGTAGGCCGAACGAAGGAGGCGCACGTCGGCTGCCGTGATCGATTCGGCCAGCGAGCATCCGGCTCGCAGATCGGGAACCAAGACGGTCTTGCTGGGATTGACCAGCTTCGCGGTCTCGGCCATGAAGTGGACGCCGCACAGGACGATGACGTCGGCGTCGGTCTCGGAGGCCTTCATCGCGAGGGCAAGCGAGTCGCCGACGATGTCGGCGACCGTATAGAAGATCTCGGGCACCTGGTAGTTGTGGGCCAGGATGACGGCATTGCGTTCGCGCTTGAGGCGATTGATCGCCGCCACGTAGGGAGCGTGCAACGGCCATTCGACTCGTGGAATTATGCGCTCCACGCGTTCGAAAATCGGATCCGTTTCGGCCCGGACGCTTCCTTGCAGGGCTAGATCAATGACGCCCATCCTTTCTTAATACCCACTGGCCGGAGGCTGGTTTGCACGCCCTCCCTGACCGGGCCTGGCGTTAGAGGCCGGGAGTCTCTGGGTAGGAGGAGAGCACGCGATTTCTACCAGGCATAAAGGAGGGAACCCGTCCATGAACCGCTGGTTCGTCGGCCTCATTCTCGTCGGAACGTTTGTGGCAAGCGCCACGACACTCGCCGCAACTGCCCAACCGGTGCCTTCGGCGTCGCCGATGGCGTCGGCGACACCGATGTCGACAATGCACCCCTAAAGAGGTCCGCGCGTGTCGATAAACTGTGGGTAACCGCATTTTGTTGTGGACCTCCTGTGGACTATGCGCCGAAGGTATTGCAACGGTCGTCGTGCTTTTGCTAGCATGCAAACACTTCGCCCAATGACGAAGCGCGGACCGAATCGAGCCGCGATTGGACGCACGTAGACGAAGCGTCGCAACTACGCGACAAATCCGAGTGAGACCGATCGAAAACCGGATCGAAACGTCGGTGGGAAGCCGGAGACGGCTTCAAACAGGCGAGAATGACCGGCGATATGCAAAGCCCGTAGCATCTGTTACGGGCTTTGCTCTATTTTTCGAAAAGGCCGTACGCACGCGGCCGGGCAACAGTAAGAGCCGTGAAGGATCGAGTGGAGCTCACCGCGCGCAGCCTGGTCCTGGGCGCCGTGGTGACGCTCGTCTTCACCGCTGCAAACGTGTACCTCGGCTTGAAAGTGGGCCTCACGTTTGCGTCCACGATCCCCGCCGCCGTCATTTCGATGGCCGTGCTGCGCGCATTCAAGAACTCGTCCATCTACGAAAACAATATCGTGCAGACCGTCGCGTCCGCTGCAGGTACGCTCTCGGCCGTCATCTTCGTGCTTCCCGGCCTGATCATGGTCGGATGGTGGAGCGGCTTTCCGTTCGCGCAGTGCTTTGGCGTTTGTGCGATCGGCGGTATCCTCGGCGTGATGTACAGCGTGCCGCTGCGGCGAGCGCTGGTCGCTCAATCGACTCTGCCCTATCCGGAAGGCGTCGCCGCCGCCGAAGTACTCAAGGTCGGCACCGCGGCGGGCACGGCCGGCGAATCGAATCGTGCCGGCCTGCTGGCGCTCGTTGGAGGGACGCTTGCCTCCGCCGGCTTTGCCGCCATCGTCGCGACACGCATTTTTGCCGGTCAGGTTGCCGCCTACTTTCGCATCGGGAGTGCGACCACCGGCCTGGGCTTTTCGCTCTCGCTCGCGCTCGTCGGCGCAGGGCAGCTGATCGGCATCTCGGTTGGCCTCGCGATGCTAACCGGGCTCTTCATTGCGTGGGGCGTCGCAACTCCGGTGTTAACCGCGCTGCATCCCGCGGCCGGTCCGGCAGCCGGCGTTGCGACGACGGTCTGGTCGCATCAAGTTCGCTTCATCGGTGCCGGTGCAATCGGCATCGCGGCGTTGTGGTCGCTGGGGCGGCTCGCACGCCCGGTGGTGGGCGGCGTCGCATCGGCGCTGGCGGCCTCTCGGCGCCGGCGGTCCGGAGATATCCAGGACGAGCCGAGAACGGAGCGCGACTTGCCGATCGGAATCGTCGGGCTCATCAGTCTTTGTTGCTTGATTCCGCTGGCAGTGCTGCTCGCTAACTTTCTTGCCGGCGGCCGGCTGACGCCGATCGCCGGCTGGCTTACGCTGGCGGCCGTGATCTACGTCGTCATCGTCGGGTTCTTCGTGGCGGCCGCCTGCGGCTACATGGCGGGCCTGATTGGTTCTTCGAACAGCCCGGTGTCGGGCTTGGCGATTCTGGTCGTGATCGGCGCGTCGCTGATGCTGCTGCTTATCGCGAAGTTTGCCGGCGTTTCGGCGCCCTCGGAACTGATCGCGTATGCGCTTTTCGTTACGGCGGTGCTGCTCTGCGTTGCCACGATCTCAAACGACAACTTGCAAGATCTAAAAACCGGACAGCTCGTGGATGCGACGCCGTGGCGACAGCAGGTCGCGCTCGTTTTCGGCGTCGCCGTCGGGGCCTTGGTGATTCCGCCGATCCTCAACTTGCTCAATCGAGGGTATGGCTTCGCGGGTGCACCCAATCTTCACAATGCGATCGCGCAGCCGCTTCCGGCGCCGCAAGCGACGCTGATCTCGGCGCTTGCAAAAGGCGTGATCGGCGGCCAACTCGATTGGCATCTCATGGCAACGGGCGCCCTGGTCGGAGCGCTTGTCGTCGGGGTCGACGAACTCTTGCGCAAAACCAAGGGCGCAGCGCTTCCGCCCCTGGCGGTCGGGCTGGGAATTTACTTACCGGCATCGACGACCGCGCCGGTGGTCGCCGGCGCCGTGATCGGGTGGTTGTACAACCGTTGGGCCGCGCGCGCGGGCGGCGATCGCGCCAAGCAAATCGGCGTGCTGATCGCTTCGGGCCTGATCGTTGGGGAAAGCCTGTTCGGTGTGCTGTTGGCGGCGCTTATCGTATCGACCGGCCGCGCCGAACCGCTTGCGTTGGTCGGCGACGCTTTCGCGAACGCCTCGACGCTGCTCGGCGCCGCCGCATTTGTCTTGGTGGCCGGTGCCCTGTTCCGCTGGGCGGGAACTCTCAGCCGAAGTTGTGCATCGTCGAGGTAGGATTCTTGTTTAATATGAGGCTGGTCGCATCGCTCGCGTTGATCGCGCTTCTTTCGTCGGGCTGCGCTGGCGGTCGCCAGCACCGGGGCCACCGACCCGGATCACCGGCTCCGGCCGCGGTGCCAACTTCGGCGGCGGCGCCGGTGACCGTCCGCCCGACGGTGCAGATCGCGGGCATCGTCGCGCCGTATCAGAACGTTTCGATTTCGAGTTCGCTCTCGGAGCCGACCGATTCGGTATCCGTTATCGAAGGGGACATCGTTCGGAACGGCCAGGTGCTGGCGGTTCTCGATACGACCGACTTGCGGGCGAGTCTCGAGGCGGCGCAGCGCAGCGCCGCATCCGACGATGCCCGCGTTTCGCAGACCCAATATCAAGCGCAGCTCAATATCGGGCAGGGCAGCGATCAAGTTCGCAACGCGCGGGCAACGCTTCTCCAGGCGCAGCAGACGCTCAAGCTCGATCAGGTGAACCTCCAACGGTACCAAACGCTGTTGGACAGCGGTTACGTCTCGCAGCAGCAAGTCGACCAGCAACGCACGACCGTCCACAACGATCAGCAGCAGGTGCTTTCGGCGCAGGCCAGCCTTCAGTCGGCGGTGCTGAACTCGAACGTCAACGGCAACTATCAGGAAGGGCTCCAAGCCGCCAACGTTGCGTCGGCGCAGGCCGATGCCGCCTCGGCGCACGCGCAGGCCGACCAGATCCAAGCGCAGATCGACAAGGCGCTCATTACCTCGCCGGTCGGCGGTGTCGTGGTAAATCGCAATCTCAATCCCGGTGAGTATCCGGGCTCGCGAACGATCTTCACGGTGCAACAACTCAACCCGGTCTATGCCGAGCTCAACGCGTCATCTGAAGACGTTTTCCGAATCCAACGCGGCGCCGCCGTTTCGGTTGCCGTCGCCGGCGTCAACACTGGCGCCTATCGCGGACGAATCAACGCCGTTTTGGGCCAAGTTCAACCCGGCTCGACGAACTTCACCGTTGAAGCGATCCTTGCGAATCCCGGATATCGTTTGAAGTCGGGAATGGCGGTGACCGGAACGATCAACCTTCCAGTCGTCAGCGGCATCGGAGTCCCCACGACGGCCTTCTTGGACGATTCCCACGACAGCGTCATGGCCGTAAACGCCGACGGGACTGCGAAGGTAGCGAAGGTCCAAGAGCGCGGGAGCGACGGAAAGACTTCGGTCGTCACCGGTATCGCGCCGGGAACGAAGGTGATCTCCAACGGACAGCTCGGGATTACCGCGGGCCAACAGATCGGCGGCAAAAGCCCCGCGCCGCAAAGCCCCGCGCCTTAAGCTGTAACGATCGTATGTGGCCGACCCGTCTCTTCGTTCTGCGGCCGGCGCTGGTCTTTGTAAGCCTTGCGCTGATCGGAGTCGCCGGCGGCGTCGCACTGATGACGATCGTGCAGCAACAGTTTCCCAACATCGATTTTCCGACCATTACCGTGCGCGCGAGTTATCCGGGCGGCTCGACGACGGAAATACGCGACGCGGTGGTGCGGCCGATCGAAGATGCAATCGCCGGCGCTCCGGACCTCGACCACATCAACACGACCGTTCAACAAGGCCAAGCGACGATCTCTGCCGTCTTCTCGCTCAGCTCGAACAAGACGACCGATCTGGTGCAAGTGCAACGCCGGATTCTGGTGGCGCAATCGCAACTTCCCAGCGACATGCCCGCGCCTACCGTCGGCACGTTCGATCCGGCGGAGGCGACGATCTTGACGATCGGGGTAAGCTCCGGTTCGTTGGCGCCCGGCAATCTTTCGGCAATCGTGACGAACAACATCGTTCCCGATCTCGAGCAAGTCGACGGCGTCTCGAACGTCAACGTGGGTGGATCGGTGACGCCGGCGATCGAGGTCGCGGTCAATCCCAACCTACTCGCCTCCTCGGGACTGACGCTCAACGATATCGTCAGCACGATCTCGCAGAACAATCTGCGAGAGCCGGGTGGCATCGCCTATCTCCCGAATCACGAAACGACCATCGACGTGCGCGGCGACGTTAGCAATGCGGCGACGGTCGCTGATCTGCCGGTCTTCGCCTCTTCGCCGTTTACCTCGACCTTCGGAAACGCGTCGTATAACGAGCCGGCGCTGCCGGGTTCTCCGGGGGCGCCCATTAGCTCGGTGAGCAGCTCGTCGTCGGCGGCTGCGGGCACGATCGCATTGCCGTCGCCGGCGACTCAATCCGCCGCAGCGGCGGCGGCATCGGCGACGGTCGCGCCGGCAGCAGCCACCGCCGTAACTCCGGGGCCGGTCGCCTCGATCACGCCGATGCCGTCGTCGCCGGCGTCCCCAGCGCCGTCACCGACGCCGGCAGCGATGCCGAATCTCGCCGCGAGCGTCATCGCGCGCACCAGCGCAACTGCCGCGCCGAGCGCCGCGCCGGCGGAGAGTACGAGCAACGGTTCCTCAACCGGTTCGGGCTATGCGGGGCCGGCGCTCTCGAATCTGAATCCGTGGAGCGCCTCGGCTCGGATCATTCGTATCGCCGACGTCGCGGGCGTGAGCGATTCCTTCGAGCCGCAGAGGCAGTACAGCTATGTCGGCACGGTGCCGACCATTTCGCTCAGCATACAGAAAGCGACCGGCGCAAGCGAAGTGACGGCGGCGCAGAATGTGTTGCGCGCTCTTCCGGCCATCGAGCGGACGTATCCCGCGATCGACTTTCGCATCCTCAACAATCAAGCTGCTTATACGAAAGTGCAGATCTGGGGAGTCTTTCGGACGCTGATCCAAGCGATCGTGATCACGGCGGTCGTCATGCTGTTCTTCCTGCGGTCGTGGCGGAACGCAATTGTCGTACTCATATCGATTCCGGCTTCGTTGTGCGTGACGCTGGCCGCGATGAAGGTCGTGAACTTCACGATCGATACCGTGTCGCTGCTGGCGATGACGCTGATTATCGGAATTCTCGTCGACGATTCGATCGTCGTGCTCGAAAACGTTGAACGGCACTACGAAAACGGCGAGGCACCGAAAGAGGCGGCCATCAAGGGCCGCACGCAGATCGGCCCGGCGGCCGTCGTCATCACGCTGGTCGACGTCGTGGTCTTTCTCCCGATCGCGTTCCTTCCCGGAACCGTGGGGAAGTTTTTGTCGGAGTTCGCGCTCGTCGTGGTGGTCGCGACCTTGACCTCACTCTGCATCTCGTTCACCATTACGCCGTCGCTTGCGGGGAACTGGTCGCTGCTTTCGCGCTGGAAGGCGCCAAAGCCGATCGAACGATTCGCAGAGGGCTTCGAGAACTTGCGCCAATGGTATTCGCGGCGCGCGCTTCCGTGGGCGCTGCGCCGCCCCGTGGCGGTCGCCGCGGTCTCCGGCGCGGCGGTGGTCTTCGCGCTGCTCCTCGTCCCACTGGGCGCGGTCGGCTTCGAGTTCATGCCGCCGGTCGATCGCGGCGAAGTCTTCGTGCAAGCGACGTATCCGACGGGTACGCCGCTGACGACCGTCAATACGGCGATTGCGGCGATGGCCGCACGCTTCGCAAAACTTCCCGACGTTGACTCGCAAACGGCGCTCGCGGGCGGGACGCAGTCGAACTTCGGCGGACTGCTCGCGCAGGGATCGGTCGGGCAGGTTCACGTTTTCTTGAAGCCCAACCGGCGCCGTTCGACGGATTTTTGGGCGCCGGAACTCGGACGCATCGCGCAGCAGGTTGCACCGACCGCGCGAATCGTCTCGATTCCGGCGACGGGCACCGGCGGCGGTAACGCACAGCCGAGGAACGCTCAACGTCAACAGCTCCGCCGAGCAGTTGGCGCCCCAGATCGACATCGACTTCGATCGCGACCGCGCCCGCGTGCTGGGAATAAATATCGGGCAGGCGGCCGCCGCGATTCGCGCGGCATTCGGCGGGACGCTCGCGACGCAGTTCAACACTTCGCGCGGTACGAAATACGTGCAAGTGCTCTATCCGCGCGACTTCCAGACCAGCATCGGGACCGTAAGCCGCATACCCATCCGCACGCTTGGTGGCACACTTGCACACGTCGGCGACGTCGCGCGTTACGTCGAGGATCCGTCCGAACCGCTGATGACGCGCACCAACCGTGAGACCGTGGTCCACGTGCAGTCGAACCTCGCGCCGGGAGCGACTCAGTCGATCGTTCAACGAAACTTCTTGCGGCGATTGGCGGCACTCAATTTGCCGTCGAACGTTGCGGTGAAAGCGAATGTCGGCGGCCAGCAGCAGAATCTCTCGGATACCGTGCGCGGCATGGGCACCGCGTTGATGCTCTCCTTTCTGCTCGTTTATCTGCTGATGGTTGCCCTGTACGATAGCTATCGCTTACCGTTCATCATCATGTTCGCCGTGCCCGTCGCTGCCGTCGGCGCCTTGACGTCGCTGGCAATCACGCATCAGGCGCTCAACCTTTACTCGCTGATCGGCACCGTGCTGCTCGTTGGTCTGGCTTCGAAGAACGGCATCCTGCTGGTCGATTTTGCCAATCACATGGTCGAGCGCGGAATGAGTCGCGCCGATGCGATGGTGGAAGCGGCGCGAGAACGATTCCGCCCGATCGTCATGACGACGTGCGCGATGATCGCCGGTATGACGCCGGTCGCGCTGGCTCTCGATCCCGGCGCCGCCCAGCGACAAGCCCTGGGCATCGTCGTGATCGGCGGTTTGATCAGTTCGCTTTTGCTGACGCTGCTGCTCGTGCCGGTCATGTTCATGTGGCTGGGGCCTAAGCCGCGCGGAAGTACCGAGCCGGCCTCGGCGGCGATGACGTATCCCGCGGCGGCGGGCGTTTAGCCATGTGGCTGACGCGGCTCTTCGTGCAGAGGCCGACGCTGGTGACGGTCTTTCTTTCGCTCGTCTTGCTCGCCGGCTCGATTGCAGGCGTCAACCTCGTCAAGCAGCAGCTGCCCAACTACGACGTTCCCTCCATTCAGGTGCTGCTCACCTATTCGGGCGCATCCACGACGGAGATGCGCGACGCGATCGTGCGTCCGCTCGAGGATCAGATCGCGGGCGCGCCGGACTTGAGCTACATCGAAACGTCGATCGAGCCGGGCCAAGCCTCGATCGTCGCAGTCTTTTCGTTGACGTCCGATCAGAACACCGATCTGGTGCAAGTTCAGGGGCGCGTTCAGAACTCGCTCCATCAGCTTCCCAGCGATCTGCCGACGCCGCAGATCTCGATTTACAATCCCAGCGAGGCCGTCGTCGTTTCGCTGGCCGCTTCGTCGGCCACGCTCTCGCTTGGCGACCTCTCGGCGATCGTTACCAATACGGTCGTTCCGGCCATCGAACAAGTCCCCGGGGTCTCGTACGTTCAGGAGAACGGCAGCGTGACCGCGTCGATCCAAGTCAACGTCAATCCGCAGGCGCTGCAATCCTCCGGCTTCACGCTGACCGACGTGATCAACGCCGTCGCGAATAATAACGTTCGCGCTCCCGGCGGCATCGTCTATCAGCGCAATCGCGAAACGAACCTCGACATTCGCGGCGACATCACCGACGTGCCCTCCGTCGCAAATCTCCTGCTCGGCAACTCCACCACCGCTTCGGGCTCGTCCTCGACCGGCTCGCTCTACCCTTGGAGTGCCTCGCCGCGCCTTTACCGCGTCGGCGACGTGGCCAACGTGCAGGACGCGTACGAGACGCAGCGCGTCTACGCGTACACTGGTGGAAAGCCGACCGTCGAGCTCGACGTGCAGAAAGCGGCCGGCGCGAGCGAGGTTACCGCCTCGAATGCGGTTCTCGCGGCGCTCCCGGCGCTGCGCGCGCAGTATCCGGACATCAACTTCTCGGTGCTCAGCGTGCAGTCGACCTATACCAAAGAGCTGCTCTCGGGCGTGACGCGAACGCTGATCGAAGGCATCATCTTCACGGCGATCGTGATGCTCTTTTTCCTTCGCTCGTGGCGCAATGCCGTCGTCGTCATGATTTCGGTGCCGGCCTCATTCCTGGTGACGCTTGCCGCCATGCGAGTGGCCGGATTTACGCTCGACACCGTTTCGCTGCTGGCGATGACGCTAATGATCGGCATCCTCGTCGACGACTCGATCGTCGTGCTCGAAAACATCGAACGCCACCATGCCGAAGGCGAAGAGCCACGGATTGCCGCGATCAATGGTTTGACCCAAATCGGTGTGGCGACGATCGTGATCACCCTGGTCATCGTCGTCGTCTTTGCACCGATCTCGTTTTTGCCCGGTTCGGTCGGTCTTTTCTTGCGCGAGTTCGGCCTGGTCGTCACGGTCGCGACGCTCACTTCACTCTTCGTTTCGTTTGCCGTCACGCCGTCGCTGGCCGGACGCTGGGCGCTCTACTCAAGGTGGAAACCGTGGCGGATCGTCGACCGGTTCGGCCATGGATTCGATCGAGTGCGCGGTTGGTACACGCAGCGCGCGCTGCCATGGGGTCTCGAACATCGCGCGTTGGTTGTGTGGATCGCGTTCGGCAGCCTCGTACTAGCGCTGCTGCTCATTCCACTCGGAATCGTCGGCTTCGAGTACATGCCGCCGGTTGACCGCGGTGAGATCTTCGTGAACATCGGCTTCCCGACGGGAACGCCGCTGACGACTACGCAGCAAGCCGTCCTTCGCGCGGAGGGGCTCGTCGGCCGCGTCGCCGACCTGCAATCAGAGACGTCGATTGCCGGCGCCTACCAGGGCGAGGTGAGCGGCTATATCAACAACGGCGCCATCGGTCAGATCCATCTGTTTTTGAAGGATCGCCGGTCGCACTCGACCTCCTATTGGGTTGAGAACTTGCGGTCGAGGATCGGCCGGCTCTTGCCCGGCGCGAACGTGGTCGCGGTGCCGGCAACCGATCCGTCCGGCGGCATCGCGCAACCTATCTCGTACGTCGTCTCCAGCTTGACGGCCGATCCGGGGCCCAGCGCCGCTCGCGCGTACGCCGCCCTCGCCGCAACGCCCGGCGCAGTCGACGCAACGACATCGCTGACCGACAACGCGCCCCAGGTCGAAGTGGAGTTCGAGCGCGGGAATGCGCGCGCACTCGACGCAAGCATCGGCACGGCGTCGACGGCCGTGCGCGCCGCGTTCGGCGGCGATACGGCCACGCAGTTCACGGGGCCGGAGGGCCTCAAAGACGTGCAGGTGATCTATCCGGAGAGCGATCTGGTCTCCCTAGGTCAGATTGCCGCGATTCCGATTCGCGCGAACAACGGGTCGATCGTCCGCGTCGGCGACATTACGAAGCTCGTCATGTCGCCTGCGCCGCCGATGATCATTCGCATCAACCGGCGCAACGTCGTGCTGATCGGAGCAAACGTCGCACCCGGAGCGATTTTGTCGAACGTGCAGCGAAGTTTCGAGCGGCGCCTGCGCGCACTCGATATACCCAAGAACATCACCGTCGCGCCGGTTGCGGGGGGCAATCAGCAGAACGTTACCGATACCATCACCGAGATGGGGATCTCGCTGGCGCTCTCAATCCTGCTCGTCTACCTGTTGATGGTGGCGCTTTACAACGGCTACGTGACGCCGTTCATCATCATGTTCACGGTGCCCGTCGCCGTCGTGGGCGCCTTGGGCGCGCTGGCGCTGACGCACCAGACGCTGAACCTGTTCTCAATGATCGGAGCAATTTTGCTCGTCGGACTGGTGGCGAAAAACGGAATCCTGCTCGTGGATTTCGCGAATCAGTTGCGAGAACGAGGAATGAGCAAGTTGGAAGCGATCGAAGAGAGCGCGCACGCAAGATTCCGCCCAATCGTGATGACGACCGTCGCGATGATTGCCGGCATGCTGCCGCTCGCGCTGGCGCTCGATCCCGGCTCGCAGGCCGAGCGACCGCTGGGAATCGTGGTGATCGGCGGTCTGTCGAGTTCGTTGATTCTTACGTTGATCCTAATCCCGATCATGTACCTGCGCTTCGCCCCGCAGCAGCACCGCGCGCCGTCGCTCGACGGCGAAACGGATCCTAACCAGATCGAGCTGCCGATCGCACCCGCCGAGCAAAGGTAGTTCCAATGGATCGCTGGCCCCCGCTCAAATACGACGACTGGAAGGATACGCTGGCAACGCTGCATCTCTGGACGCAGATCGTCGGGAAGATCCGCCTGCGGCTCGAGCCGATGCTCAACCATTGGTGGAACGTCACGCTCTACGTCACGCCGCGCGGTTTGACCACCTCGGCGATGCCGTATGGCGGTGGCCGGTGGCTCGCGATCGACTTCGATTTTCTCGGGCATCGCCTCGAGATCGCGGGCTGCGATGACGAACGGGACGGCTTCGCGCTCGAGCCGATGTCGGTCGCGGAGTTCTATCGCCGCATCATGGAAAAAATGAAAGCGCTCGACTTCGACGTTCGAATCAACATGATGCCGAACGAAATCGCTAATGCGGTGCGCTTCGACGAGGATACGGTACACGCGTCGTACGACAAGGCGTACGTCGAGCGGTTCTTCCGCGCGCTGCTGCAGGCGGATCGCCTCTGCAAGGAGTTTCGCGCGCCGTTTCTCGGCAAGGCGAGTCCGGTGCACTTTTTTTGGGGCAGCTTCGATTTGGCGGTCACGCGCTTCTCCGGGCGCCCTGCGCCGCCGCATCCAGGCGGCATTCCGAATATGCCCGACTGGGTTACGCGCGAAGCCTATAATCGCGAAGAGCAGAGCGTAGGTTTTTGGCCCGGCGGCGCCGGTGCCGAGGCGGCATTCTACGCCTACGCCTATCCCGAGCCGCCGGGCTTCGCGCACGCGCAGGTCGCGCCGCCGGGATTCTGGACCGATCAGCTGCGAGAGTTTCTGCTCCCCTACGAGAGCGTGCGCACGTCGGCGAACCCCGATCGTACCGTGCTCGACTTCTTCAACTCGACCTATGAGGCGGCCGCAAACCTCGCTCAATGGGACCGAGCGTCGCTCGAGCGTGCCTAGTAAAAGCAGAATCGCGACGCCGAGCCGGACGCCGCGATTCGTTGACTCCTTGAGGTAAGTCTCAGAACGTAGCGTTCGGCGACTCCGCAACCCCTAGCGGCGACGTGATGCCGTTGCTGGCGCCAAGCGTGTCCAACAGCTCGCCCGATGGGTACCGGTAGACCGTCACCGTGTTCGAACCGGTGTTGGCACTGAAGAGCAGATCTTCTTTGCGGTTGAGCGAGTCGCGAAATGGCCCGCTGACACTGGTTACGATCGGCGTCGCGGCGGTGTACGGCGGGGCAATGACGTCGATCGAGTTGTCATCATCGGCGATGAGGTTGTCGTTCTTATCGAGGACCAGGCCGCCCGGCAGCACGGTGGTCACGCTTAGGGGCGTCGGCTGGCTCGAGCCGTTCTTAAACTCTACGAAGGCTCCGCCGTGGGAATAGTAGGAGACGAAGATATTGCCGTGACGGTCGACGGCAACGCCCTGCGGCCCGCTGCTGATGGGGTATTGGGCGGACATCGTGTTGCTGCACTGTGGGAACTTGTCGATATATCCGGGATTCTGGTCAACGTAGAAGTCGACGATGTAGACATTGCCGGCGTTGTCGGTGGTCACGTTGGTCGGGTCGAGAATTCCGGAGTTATAGGTACAAATCGGCGAGGAACCGCCGGGGGCGTACTCCGTAACGTTAGAGCTGTTGAAGTTTGAAACGTACAGATTGCCGTGATTATCTACCCAGATGCCGTCGGATCCGTTGATGCCGGACGTAATCTCGCCTGCGGTCTTATAACTTCCGTCCTTGAGGGCGAGCACGTCGTTGCCGCCGCTTGAGACGAAGAGGTCTCTTTCGATTTTCGTAAGCGGCGATGCCTTGAAGCCCGCCTGCGCCTTCGCCGGTCCCGCAAAACGGGCATAGACGCCCGATCTGAGGGCCGGTCCGGGGAATGCGTTTCCGGCGGCCTGGGGCACTCCCACGCCGGCGTTTTGTGACGCTCCGCTGCAGGCGGCGAGCATGCCGGCAACCGAGAGCACCCCGAGAGCCGGCACGAAGCGCCGGCAGATCGTGGAAATGGACATGGTCTTCTCCTTGATGAAAGCTTCTTTAGTTTGTAGGGCCCCATCGTAGCGCGGCCGCCGTACCAAAACGTTCGAGCCTCTACTCCGGCGCCGGCGGTCGTTCCGCCGAGTCCGGCACCAGGCTCGAAACCACGACGCTCGAGCCGTCGGTAGCGATTGTGACCGCGCCATCTTCGTCGGTGCGATAGATGCGCGCGCCGAAGCGCCGCAGCGTTGCTAAAGTTGACGGCGCGGGATGCCCGAAGAGGTTGTGCCGGCCCACCGAAATGATCGCATAGCGTGGCGCGACGGCAGCGATGAAGTTCGGCGACGAGCCATAGGCCGAGCCGTGATGCCCCACCTTGAGCACGTCGGCGTGAAGGTCGACGCCCTCTTGCAGAAACCGTTCCTCGGATTCGCTGCCGGCATCGCCAGTGAAGAGCATGCGAAACGCGCCGTATTGCAGGACGAACGCGACGGAGTTGCTGTTGATCGCGTTGCCGCCTTCGATGAACGGAAGCGAAGGCCCGATAAATCGTAGCGCTACGCCGTCGTCGGTGCGCCACTCCATTCCGGCTCGGGGATAGACGATCGGTACGTCTTTGCCGCGAGCGGTGGCGAGCGCGTCTTGGTAGGCGTGGCCGGCATAGCGCTGACCGCCGTCGTCGAACTGCGCGACGCGAAGCCGCCGCAGAACGGGCGCGACGCCGCCGGCGTGATCGCCGTGCGGATGCGACAGGATCAGTGCGTCGACCTCATGGATTCCGTTACGGAGCAGAAACGGCACGACGGTACGCTCGCCCACGCGCTCGGCGACGGAGTCGTTGCCCGGCATGCCGCCGCGCTCGAGTCGCCCGCCGGCATCCACCATCAACGCGTGACCGCGCGGCGTTTGAATGACGATCGCATCGGCCTGCCCGACGTCGAGCACGGTAACGCGCAGCCGCCCGTCAATCGCTCGCGGAGGCCACAGCACGTACGAAGTTGCCAGAATCAGTGCCGCGACTGCAACGGTGCGCGCGTTCCGTCGCCATAATGCCGGCGCCGCGAGAAGCGCTGCGTCGTACGCGGCGATGCACCAGGCCGGGGCCGGCGTCATCGGCAGCACTGCGTCGGGGAGCCCGCTCACGGTTTGCACGACGCCGAGCATCCACGCCAGCAACCACGAGTTGAGATTCGCAAAGGCCTGCGCCAGCGGAGCGCACCACGTCGACGCAAGCGTCGCCGCGCCCAGCGCCATCGTTAGGGCCACGCACGGAACGATGGCGAAGTTCGCCGCCACGGCGTAGGGCGCAAACTGCAAGAAGACCGCCGCTCCCAGCGGCCAGGTTCCAAGTTGGGTTGCGAGCGTTAGCGTGAGTGCCTCGCGCACGCGTTGCGGCAGCGCGACACGCTCTTCGATCCAGCGCTCCACCGGACCGGCACACGCGAAGATCGCGCCGACGCAGGAAAACGATAAGGCAAACGAAGCCGTTGCGACGCTCTGAGGGCGTAGCAATGCAATGACGATCGCGGCGGTTCCCAGTGCGTTCCACGAAAGCGTCGCGCGGCCACAAGCGCGCGCGGCGAGTGCCGCCGTCGCCATCGTCGCGGCACGCTCGGCGGGCAGTTGTGCACCACTCCACCAAACGAAGCCCCAAACAAGCGCGATCGCGATCAAACACGTGGACCACCGCGGTAATCCGAAAAAAAGCAGTACGAGAAGGCAGAGCGTGGTCACCGCACCCATGTGTAAACCGGCCGTGACTAAGATGTGCACCGTGCCGGTTTCTTGGAACTCGGTGCGCAAGGCCGGCGGCAGCGACGATCGTTCTCCCCACAACTCGCCTGCGAGCACCGATGCGGCCGGTTCGCCGAGACGTTCACGCAGTTGTTCGTGCGCCCACTCGTGCGCGCGTGCGAGCGCAATCCGAGGGCTCCACCGCGATCCCAGCACCGATTCGATGGCGGCGGCATCGAGCCGGCCCGCCAGCCCGCGTTCGCGCTCCATTTCGCGTTCGCTCGGCTCGCCCGGGTTTCGCGCATCGTCAAACGGCTCGAGCCGTCCGCGTACGATCAATCGCGCGCCGGGAGCAGGAACTTCGCCGCGCACGCGCGCCTGTACCGCAGCGCCACCGTCGAGCTCGAGCGTAAGCAAAGCGGAGCCGTCGCCTTCGTTCTCGCGCTCCAACAACGTTGCTGCATAACGCGCCGTGCGGTGCTCCGCGAGATCCGGTCGATCGCGTTGATGGAGTGCGGCGTTAGCTGCCGCAGCGACCAGGGCAACGAGCAACGCGGCGCGAAAGCGCGGCGATTCGCGCCCGAAACAAACGTAAATCGCAAGCACGACGAAACCAAGAATCTCTAAGGGACGAAGGTCCGGCCCCAATGGCATAACGGCCAGCGTTCCCAACACGCAAACGCTCGCACAGCAAAGGAGTCCCCACGATGGCATCGCCCTTCCCCTGCGACGACTCGCCGCGCCGGCTAGCCGGCGTAATCTAAGAAGGCAACGCGGTGCGCATCGTCGTTACCGGGGGCGCCGGCTTCATCGGGTCGCACGTCGCCGACGCCTATTGCGCTGCGGGCCACGAGGTGTTGGTGATCGATTCGCTCTGGGAGCACGGAGGCGGCCGGCGCGCCAACCTTCCGGAGAACGTTTCACTCGTCCATATGGACATTCGCGATGAGGCGATCGGCCGGATCTTTGCCGATTTCGCGCCGGAGATCGTCAGCCATCATGCGGCCCAGCACTCCGTCGCGATCTCGGCGCGCGATCCGGTCTACGACGCGCAAATCAACGTTATCGGGCTGCTCAACGTGCTCGAGTTCGCGCAAAAATCCGGCGTCCGAAAGGTTATCTTCGCGTCGAGTGGTGCGACCTTCGGCACGCCTGAGAAGCTGCCGATCACCGACGACACGCCCCAGCACCCCACGTCGCCGTACGGCATCACCAAGATGGTTGCCGAAGACTATCTGCGATTTTACAAGGCCTCTCGAGGCTTGGACTTCACGGCCTTGCGGTACGGAAACGTATACGGGCCGCGACAGGATCCCAACGGCGAGGCCGGCGTGATCTCCATCTTCATCGGAAAGTTTCTCGCTCGCGAGCCGGTTCGCATCGACTGGGACGGCGAACAGACCCGCGACTACGTCTTCGTTGAGGACGTGGCACGCGTGAACCTTGCCGCGCTCGATCGCGGTTCCGGCGGCTGTTACGTGATCGGCACCGGAGTCCGCACGAGCGTCAATCAGATCTATCGCCGGCTGGTCGAGCTGACCGGTTTCCAAGCGCCGCTGGAACGCGGGCCGCAGCGGCCCGGTGACGCGCGCGACGCGCAGTTTGACGCCACGCGCGCTCGCTTGGAACTCGGGTGGACGCCTGCGACGACTCTGCCCGATGGGATCCGCGCAACGTACGAATACTTCGAGCGATGGAGCGCTTTGCACTAACCGCGCAGCGGATCGCGTCGACTCCCGGAAAACTTGAAAAGGTCGCGGCGCTGGCGTCGTATTTTCGCTCGCTTGACGACGCCGACTTGGTCGCAGCGGCGCGCTTTTTCACCGGAAATCCCTTTGCGGCTCGCGACCGGCGAACGCTATCGGTCGGGGGACGGGCGATCGTCGAGGTCGCCCAACGCGTGTGGGGCTTCGACGATACCGCGGTGGGCTTGAGTTATCGCGCGACCGGCGATCTCGGTGCCGCGCTCGGACCGCTGGTGCGTCCACCGGTCGACTCGATGCTCTTCCGCGATCGCCTCACTCCCGCTACGCTCGACGTTTTGTTTGGCGAAATCGCGGAGGCGTCGGGAAAGCGGGCGAACCGGCGGCGCGAGGCCGTACTCGAGCGCATCCTGCGCGCCTGCGACGATTCGTTGGTTGCGACGTACGTCATCAAGATCATCACCGGAGATTTGCGCGTCGGATTACGCGAAGGGCTCGTGCTCGATGCGATCGCGGCGGCCTTCGATGCCGATGCCGCTGCGGTTCGACGCGGGCTGATGGCCTGCGGCGACGTTGGGGTGGTTGCGCTGGCGGCCAAGCACGGCACGCTGGACGAGCTGCGCGTCGAGTACGGCACGCCGATCGGCTTCATGCTGGCCACGCCAATTCCGTATGGGCAAACGTACGCCGAGCTCGCCGGCGAGGCGTGGCTGCTCGAGGACAAATACGACGGCATCCGCGTTCAAGCGCACTTGCGCGCCGGCAGCGTCACGCTATTCTCGCGGCGGCTCAACGACGTGAGCGTTGCCTATCCCGAAGTTACCGCGGAGCTCGCCGCGCTCTCGCGCGATGCAATCTTCGACGGCGAGATCGTCGCGATGCGTGAGGAACGGGTGCAACCGTTTCGCACGCTTCAAGCGCGTCTTCAACGCAAAGTCGTCGACGAGTCGCTTCGCGCCGAGGTGCCGGTTGCGTATATCGTCTTCGACCTGTTGGCGCTCGACGGCGATTTGCTGATCGACGAGCCGCTGACCGCTCGCCGCGAGCAACTCGCAAATCTCTTCGTCGCGGGTCCGCACGTGAAGCTATCGCCTCTCGAACGGCTCGAAGAGCCGGCGCCCGAACGGGTGAACGAGCGCTTCGAAGCGGCGCGTGCGCGCGGTAACGAGGGACTTATGCTCAAGCGGGCCGATGCGCCGTATCTGCCCGGACGGCGCGGGAAGTGGTGGCTAAAGCTCAAGCGCGAGCTTTCGACCCTCGACGTCGTGGTGGTCGCGGTCGAGTGGGGGCACGGGAAGCGATCCGGCGTGCTCTCCGACTACACGTTCGCGGTTCGCGGAAAGCGCGGCGAACTGCTGACGATCGGCAAGGCCTACTCCGGCCTTACCGATGCGGAGATCGCCGCGCTGACGCCGTGGTTTCTCGCACACCGCCTGCCGGTCGAGCATCGGCGCGCGAAGGCGCGTTCCCATGAGATACCGGTCGAGCCGAGGATCGTGCTCGAAGTTGCGTTCGACGTGATCGCGCAGAGCGATCTGCACGAGAGCGGCTTTTCCTTGCGCTTTCCACGCATCGTCCGAATCCGCGACGACAAACCGCCAGACGAGATCGATACCATCGGCCGAGTAGCGGAAATCCACGACGAAATGCTATTACGGGAAGGGGCGAAAGGACCGGCCTAGGAAGGTCGAGCGGACGCACGCCTTGGTTTTTTTGTCAGGCGAAGATAAGGAGCTCGAATATGCCTCTTTCGAAGCGACTCGCGGCCGAACTCATCGGTACGTTTTGGCTGGTCCTCGGCGGGTGCGGCAGCGCCGTCCTCGCGGCCGCCTTTCCCAATCTCGGCATCGGATTTGCCGGCGTGGCGCTGGCCTTCGGCCTTACGCTGCTGACGATGGCCTTCGCGATCGGCGGCATTTCAGGTTGTCACATCAATCCGGCCGTGACGGTAGGGCTTTGGGCGGCGCGCCGCTTCAACGGCCGCGACGTCATTCCATACATCGTCGCGCAGGTCGTCGGCGGTATCATCGCCGGCGGCGTTCTCTACATCATTGCGAGCGGCCAAGCCGGCTTCACGACGGCCAACGGTTTTGCGAGCAACGGCTATGCCGAACACTCTCCGGGACACTTTTCATTGCTCGCCTGCGCGGTCTGCGAAGTCGTGATGACGCTGATGTTCATCTTTATCATCGCGGCCTCTACCGACAAGCGCGTCGTGGCGGGCTTCGCACCGATTCCGATCGGCCTCGCGCTCACGCTAATCCACCTGATCAGCATTCCGGTTACGAACACGTCGGTGAATCCCGCGCGCTCGACGGCCGTCGCTGTCTACGTCGGCGGATGGGCGGTTGCCCAACTCTGGCTCTTCTGGGTAGCGCCGATCGTCGGCGGCGCCATCGGAGGCAAGCTCTACAGCGCGCTCTTCGCCTCGGACGCATAAAAGGCGTCGCGCGTGCGGACGTGTTCGGGCCGCACGCCGACGCCGATCAAGCGCGCGGGGAGACGGCGAAGCAGCGGAAACTCGTCGAGCAGGCGCATCGGCAGCGGCGCCCGGTCGATCTCTTTTCCGCTCAAGACCGGATCGATCGCCCGGTCTTGCACGAAAATTTGAAAAGCTTGCGTTACCTTGGTGGGAAAGGCTCGCCGTTCTTGGACACGATGGAGTTCCGCGTCGCTCGGCGTTGCTCCCGATGCCAGCGGATCTGCCAGAATGTTCGCAGCCGCGACCGCATCTTGGATTGCAAGATTGATTCCGATGCCGCCGATCGGTGACATCGCATGGGCGGCGTCGCCGATGCAGAGCAGGCCCGGCCGGTACCAGCGCTCGAGCCGGTCGACGCGAACCTCGAGCATCGAAACCTTCGACCAGTCGTCAAGCGCCGCGACGCGGTCGCGCAGCGCGGGAACCAGCTCCACGAGGCCTCGCTGCAGCGCCTCGATGCCTTGCGCCCGCAGTTCGTCGAAGGAGCCCTTGCGGATGATGTAGGCGCACTGCCAGTAGTCGCCGCGGTCGATCATCACGAGCATATGTCCGGTGGCGATCGTGCCCAACCGCTGCTCGGCTTCTCCCGGGCGCTTTGAGATACGCATCCAAAGCACGTCCATCGGCGCGCCGAGATCTTCGACGGTCAGACCGGCAAGCGCGCGAACGGTGGAATGGCGCCCGTCGGCTCCGACCACAAGCTTGGCGTCGATCTCGATTTCACCGTCGGCGGTCTTCGCGCGCACGCCCGTCGTTATGCCGCCGCTTTCGACCAAGCCGATGCCCTCGGTCTGCATCATCAAATGAAAGGTCGGGTAGCGTCGGCCGCGGTCAGCCAGAAAGTTGAGAAAATCCCATTGCGGCATCAACGCGACGAACTTACAGTGCGTCCGAAGGTGGGTGAGGTCGGCGATCTGCACGGTTTCGCCGCCGATGGTGGCGCCGATCGATCGAATCTCGTCATGCGGGAGCGCGAGAAACGCATCGAGCCAGCCCAGCTCGAAAAGCAAATCGAGGGTCGACGGGTGGATCGTGTCGCCGCGAAAGTCGCGATAGAAGTCCTTATACTTTTCGAGTACGACGACGTCGACGCCGGCCCGCGCCAACAGCACGCCGAGCATGATCCCGCACGGGCCTCCGCCCACGATGCACACTGCGGAGCTTCTCCTGAGCGCAGTAATGTCATCCTGAGCGGAGTCGAAGGACGAAGGGCTCATACGACGATGTTGAGCAGCTTACCCGGAACGTAGACCCGCTTACGCACCTCCTTGCCGTCGAGGTGGGTGCGAACGTTGGCTTCCGCGAGTGCCAGCGCGAAGGCTTGCTCCTCCCCGATGCCCGGCGCAACGACGAGGCGCGCTCGAACCTTGCCGTTGACTTGCACGACCAACGTAACCTCGTCGACCGCCAGCGCGCGTTCATCGGGCTGCAGGTACGGCTCGAGGTGCACCGAGGTCGTGTGACCAAATCGTTCCCAAAGTTCCTCTGCGATGTGCGGGGCGAAGGGCGCAACGAGGATCGGCAACGCCCGCACGGCATAGGTCGTTACCGGCGAGTCGGGCGCGGGCGATACCGTTATGAGATTTACCAGCTCGTCGAGCTTGGCGATCGTCGTATTGTAATGAAAGCGGTGCGACAGCGTCTCGTCGACCGCCGATTTGGCGACGACGTGCACCGCCCGAAGCAGCGCCTTGTCCGCGGCGTTTTGAACCGCCGGCAGGCCGCGCGCGCCGCTGTCGGGCGGCGCCTCAAAGAAGGGCTCGCAGGCGCGCCAGATGCGGTTCAAAAGACGCACGCGTCCGCTGATGCCTTCGTCGGTCCAGTCGCTCGTCTCTTCGGGAGGCGTGACGTAGAGCGAGAAGAGCCGCATCGCGTCGACGCCGATCTTCTCGGCGGTCTCGTCGATGCCGACGACGTTGCCGCGCGACTTGGACATCTTCTCACCGTCGCGCAGCACGAGCCCCTGGTGGAAGAGGTTCTTGAAGGGCTCGTCGGCGCCGCGCACCCAGCCGCGGTCGTGGAAGAACTTGTAGAAGAAACGAGAGTACAGCAGATGAAGCACCGTGTGCTCGGCGCCGCCGATATACTGGTCGACGTTCATCCACTGCGCGGCACGCTCCGCGGACCATGGCAGGCGATCGTTATGCGGATCGAGGTAGCGCAGATAGTACCACGACGACTCAAAGAACGTATCCATCGTATCGCTCTCGCGGCGCGCGGGGCCGCCGCACTTCGGGCATGAGGTTTCGACGAACTCCGCCAACGCGGCCAGCGGCGACCCTTCACCGCGCAGGCGCAGGCCAAGGGGCAAAAGAACTGGCAGCTCGCCGTCGGGCACGGGCACCTCGCCGCACGTGCTGCAGTAGACGATTGGAATCGGCGTTCCCCAATACCGCTGGCGCGAGATCAACCAATCGCGCAGCTTGTAGTTGACGCTCGTCTTCCCGCGACCGAGGTCGGCCAGGCGTTGCGCGATGGCCTCGCGAGCGCGCTCGCTCGACATCCCGCTAAACTCTTCACTGCCGATCAGGCGCCCGTCTTCGACATAGGGTTCGTGCGGCATCTCGTCCGGCGGCGCGTTTGGAGGGACGACGACGGTAACGACCGGAAGCGCATATTTTCGCGCGAACTCGAAATCGCGCTCGTCGTGTGCGGGAACGCCCATCACGGCCCCGGTTCCGTACTCCGCGAGCACGTAGCTCGTCACCCAGATCGGAATGCGCTCGCGAGAGAGTGGATGGATCGCGTATGCGCCGGTGAAGATGCCGCGCTTTTCCATCAAGCTGGTTCGCTCGAGCTCCGACTTGGATTGCAGGCTCTCGGCAAATGCGGCAATCTGCGCCGAATGTTCGGCGGAAACGATCGCCCGCAGCGAGTCCGCGACCGGATGCTCCGCAGCGATGGCAAGGAAGGTCACGCCGAAGAGCGTGTCGAGCCGCGTCGTAAAGACGTCGACGTCGGCATCGAGGCCGTCGACGCCGAAGGCAAACGTCGCGCCTTCGCTGCGGCCGATCCAGTTGCGCTGCATCGCCCGCGTGCGCTCGGGCCAGCCGGGCAGCGTATCGAGATCGTCGAGCAAACGGTCGGCGTAAGCGGTGATGCGCAAGAACCACTGCGACAGATTGCGCCGCTCCACGAGGTGCTCGCATCGCCAGCAGCGCCCGTCGACGACCTGCTCGTTGGCCAGCACCGTTTGGTCTTGTGGGCACCAGTTGACCGGGGCCTCGCGTTTATAGGCGAGGCCTGCTTCGTACAAGCGTAAAAAGAGCCACTGGTTCCAACGGTAATACTCGGGTTCGCACGTCGCGATCTCTCGCGACCAGTCGTAACTGGTGCCCAGCAAGCGCAGCTGGCGGCGCATGTTGAGAATGTTCTCGGTCGTCCAGACGGCAGGGTCGGCGTCGTGCGAGATCGCCGCGTTCTCGGCCGGTAAGCCGAAGGCGTCCCAGCCCATCGGGTGCAGCACGTTATAACCGAGCATCCGCCGCATGCGCGCCACCGCGTCGCCGATGGTGTAGTTTTTTGCGTGCCCGACATGGAGATCGCCCGAAGGATACGGGAGCATTTCCAGCGCGTAGTACTTGCGCTTCTCGCTTTCGTTGGGCGCGCGATAGAGTGACTCGCGCTCCCAGCGCGACCGCCACTTGTGCTCGATCGTTGCGAAGTCGTAGCTCCCGGCCATGAAGAGCATGGTACACGCTGGGAGGGGGCCGCCGCTACCCTTTGCGCTGCAGGCTGCCCGCGTGATGGAACACCATGATCGTGAGAATTGCTTTGATTGCCGGGGCGGCGCTCGCCCTTGCTGCCTTCGCGCTCTGGCATCCAGCCCCGAGAGCCGCCGTCCAATCGGTTTCGCTCGCGACGCCGACCGCCGATCCCGATCCGCTCGCTTCGGGCAGGGAACACCATCGGCACTTCCGGCATGCCGCGCCGTCCGGCGACCTGGTCGTCTACGTGGCCGGCGACGTTGTCAAACCGGGTCTCTATCATCTCCATCCCGGCGACCGCTATGCGCAAGCCGTCGCTTTGGCCGGCGGATTCGGGGCATCGGCGCAGGCCGGGGGCGTCAATCTCGCTGCGCGCGCCGCCGACGGCGAAGAGGTCTACGTTCCGGCCGCCGGTGAAGCGTCGCGGACGCGTCTGCACGAACCGCGCACGCGGCGCCATCGTGCATCGCCGCCTCCGGCCGATGGCAGCGTCGACGTCAACACGGCCGATGCCGCGGCTCTTGCCACGGTTCCGGGAATTGGGCGCGCCGTCGGCTCGCGCATCGTGGAGCTGCGAGAGCGCGAAGGCAGCTTTGCGTCGCTCGACGAGCTTTTGGACGTCGCCGGAATGACGCAGAGCCGCTTGGAGCGCGCGCGCCCCTATCTACGCGAGCCTTAAAGCGAATCTAAGGGCCTGAAGGGCTGCTCCAGGCGCGTTGCGCATTGGGAATCTCCTCATGTCTGTGGAGCCCCCCGCCAAGGAGACGTTGCCCAGCCTCATCCGCTCGGCGCTTGCGCAGGAACGGGACGAGGCGCTGGTCGAGCGCGTCGCGGGAGCGTGGACGCCCACCTCGAGCGCGCGATTGCTCGAACGCGTCGAAAATGTGGCCTGCGCGATTCGCGATGCCGGCTTGGAAGCCGGCGATCGCGTCGCGCTGGTCTCGCATAACTGCGTCGATTGGATCGTCTGCGATTTCGCGACGTTCTTCGCGGGCTGCGTCGTCGTCCCGATCTATCCGACGCAAGCGCTCGATCACACGGCCTACATTCTCGAACACTCGGGCGCCCGGTTGATCTTCGTCGACGGCCCGGGGACGTTCGAGCGCTTGCGTGAGACGAACGTGGCGTTGCCGCGCGTCGTCGTTTTGAACTCGAGCGCCCCAGACGGGCTGCAAGCGTTCGAAACGCGCGGCGCGGCGCTGCGCGCCTCGAATCCGGAGCTGCCGGTGGCGTACGAGTCGGTGTTGCGGCCCGACGACCTCGCGGTCCTGATCTATACCTCCGGAACGACTGGTCCGCCCAAGGGCGTCATGCTCTCGCACGACAACCTCGGTTTCAACGCTCGGGTTTCCCTGGATTGCGGCTTCGAAGGCATCGAAGGCGGGCGCGACGTGCTTTCGGTGCTGCCGTATTCGCACATCTACGAGCATACGCTGATCTACATCTATCTGCTGGCCAAGGTGCGTTACTTCATCTGTCACGACCCCGGCGAACTCCTCAAGGATCTCAAGGACGTGCGGCCGGTCGAGATGACGTCGGTTCCCCGCATTTTCGATCGCGTGCTCGCCGGCGTGAAGGGGCAGGCGATGGCAGCGGGTGGGCTCAAAGGGCGGTTGGTTCCTTGGGCGCTCGAAGCCGGACGCGAGTACATGCGCGCGACGATCCTCTCCGAGCCGGCGCCCACGCCGTGGACGACGCTGCAATACGCCATCGCCAAGGCCGTCGTGCTTCGCAAAATTCCGCTCGCGCTCGGCCTGGATCGCGTGAAGTTCCTCACCAGTGGGAGCGCGCCGCTGCATATCGATACCGCGATGACGTTCCTGGCGATGGGCATCCCGATCATGCAAGGCTATGGCCTTACCGAGACCTCGCCGGTCGTCTCGGTGAGCCGCCTGTCCGCAAACGAGTACGGTGCGGTGGGCCGGCCGATCACCGGCGTTGACGTCGTGATTGCGCAGGATGGCGAAGTGCTCGTGCGCGGCCGCAACGTCATGCTCGGTTATTACCGCGACCGCGAGGCGACGGCGGCCGCGGTTCGCGACGGATGGCTGCATACCGGCGACGTCGGAGAACTCGACGGCGCGGGCTACTTGCGAATCACCGATCGGAAGAACGAGATCTTTAAAACCGATACCGGGAAGTGGATTTCGCCGGCTCGGATCGAGGCCAACATCAAGCGTTCGGTCTATGTCGCACAGGCGCTGGTCGTGGGCAACGGCCGGCCGTACCCGATCGCGCTGATCTGTCCGAACTGGAAGCTGCTGGCGCTCGAGCTGCCGCAGCTGCCCGCCGGGGCTACGCCTGAACAGCTTGCCGCCCGCGACGACGTACGCACCTTCTTGGTCCACGAAGTGCACCAGCAAACGCGCGCGCTGGCCGGCTACGAGCAAGTGCGCCGGATCGTCGTGGTGCCCACGGAGTTTAGCGTCGAGGGCGGCGAGCTTTCGCCGTCGATGAAGATCAAGCGGCGCGTCGTCGAGAAACGCTATGCGACCCAAATCGAGCAAGCATACGGCGGTTCGATCGGCGAAACAGGCAGGAGCCCGGAACCGTACCGCGGATAATCGGCGTTCACTGGAGGCCCGGATTGCAATTTAAATCACTGCGCGTTCTGCCCATCGCCTTTGCGGCGCTCGTTATCGCTTTGCCGGCCGGCGCCGCGAAGCCGCCGGCTATTCCCGCATTGACGCCCGACGGCGTCACGCACCACCGTCTTACGCTCGACGGGCGGACGTTGGCGTATACCGCGCGCGCCGGAACGATCACCTTGCGCGACGGCGACGACCAGCCGATCGTTCGCGTCTTTTACACCGCGTACACGCTCGACGGCGCCGACCCGTCGAAGCGCGCCGTGACGTTCATCTACAACGGCGGCCCGGGCAGCTCGACGATGTGGTTGCGAATGGGGTCCTTCGGACCGGTTCGCGTGCAGACGAGCGACGGACGGCTGACGGGCCCTCCCCCGTACCGGATCGTCGATAATCGCTACTCCCTGCTGGACAAGACCGATATGGTCTTCATCGATATGCCCGGAAGCGGATTCGGCCGGATTATCGGCGCCGGCAAACCCGGCGACATTTGGGGCGTCGATGAAGATGCTGCCGCCTTCGGACAGTTCATCCAGCGCTACATCACGCAGTTCAACCGCTGGAACTCGCCGCGCTTCCTTTTTGGCGAGTCGTACGGCACGACGCGCTCCGCGGTGCTCGCGAAGTACCTGCAAGATAAGGGCATCGGCCTCAACGGCGTCGTGCTGCTCTCGTCGTTCTTGAACTCGAACATCGACTATAACGACGGCGCGCCGATCGGCGGCGGCGATTGGGGATTCATCCTCTATCTGCCGACGGAGGCCGCGACGGCTTGGTACCATCACGCGCTGCCTGACGAGCCGGCGCTGCCCGCGTTGATCTCGGAGGTTGAGAACTTCGGGCTCACGGAGTATCTCGACGTCCTCGCCGCGGGTGCGCAGGCACCGCCGGCTCGTTACAACGACGTCGTGGCCAAGCTGCATCGTTACACCGGCCTCTCCGAGAAGTACATTCGCAGCTCGGCCCTGCGCATTCCCTACGATCGCTTCGAGAACGAGCTGCTGCGTCAGTCCGGGCGCACCGTTGGTCGCATCGATTCGCGCTTCGAAACCTACGTGCTGGACAAGCCGGAGGTCTCACCCGACTGGGACGCCACCGATGCGGCGATCGATTCGGTCTTCACCTCGATGTCGAACTACTATTTGCGAGCGGTCCTGCACTACAATACGCCGCTGCTCTACCGTGCGAACATCTACGACTTGATTTATGCCGACGGCCAGAGTTGGGATTTCAAACACGGCACCAACGGCCAGGTCCTCAACGTGACGCCCGACCTGGCGCAGACGATGACGTACAATCCGAGCCTGAAGGTCTTTTCCGCGAACGGGTATTTCGACTTCGCAACGCCCTTTTTCGCAACCGTCTACGCGCTCAACCATCTCTATCTCGCACCGGCAATCCAGCGAAATATTACTTACGGCTTTTACGACTCGGGGCATATGGTCTATCTTCATCCCGAGGCGCTCGGGCGCTTCCACGACGACCTAGAACGCTGGTACGCGGAGGCGCTGCGAAATGTTTAGCATCGTAACGACATTGGCCGCCGCAGTGGTGGCGGCTGCCGCTGCCGTCGCCGCCCCTGCCGCGGGAACCCCCGATGCGGTAACGCAGCACGTCATCGCACTCGCCGGAAAGAGCTACGCCTATACGGCACGTGCCGGAACGATTGCGCTGCAAAACGACAAAGATCAGCCAACGGCGCAGATCTTCTACACGGCGTTCACCCTCGACGGCGCCGATCCGCGAACGCGACCGGTTACGTTTTTTTATAACGGCGGTCCGGGCAGTTCGACGATTTGGTTGCGCATGGGGTCGTTCGCCCCAATGCGAGTGCAAGTCGGCGACGGCGTTCCGACGCCCGGCGCGCCGTTCGACTTGGCTGAGAACCAGTACTCGCTGCTCGATCGCACGGATATGGTCTTCATCGATGCGCCCGGAACCGGTTTTAGCCGAATCGTCGGCGCGGGAACGCCGAAGGACTTTTATGGCGTCGACTCCGACGTGGCGGCCTTCGGCCAGTTCATCAACCGCTACATTACCGCGTTCGGACGTTGGAACTCACCGAAGTTTCTCTTCGGCGAATCCTACGGTACGCCGCGCTCGGCGATGCTCGTCAACTATCTCCAGCAGCGGCAGGGCATCGGCGTCAACGGCGTCGTGCTGCTCTCGTCGGTTCTCGATTTCAGCCTCGACTGGGACGTGAACTTCACGCCCACGGCAATCGGCGGCGGCGATTGGGCGTTTCCCCTGTACCTGCCGACGGAGGCCGCGTCCGCCTGGTACCACCACGCCTTGCCGGGTCCGCAAACGACGCTGGCCGAGCTGTTGCCGCGCGTCGAAACGTTTGCCATGAACGAGTATCTCAACGCGCTGGCGCAAGGGGCGAGCCTTTCGCCGTCCACCTACGACGACGTCGTTTCGAAGTTGCATCAGTATACCGGGCTGTCGGAAAGTTACATCCGCGGGTCGAACCTGCGGATTCCGTACACGCGCTACGCAACCGAGCTCTTCCGCGACAGCGGCGTCATGCTGGGCCGCTACGACGCGCGCTACACGTCGTATATGCTCGATCGTTTGCAGGAGCAGCCCGACTTCGATGCGACCAATTCCGCGATCGAAGCGGCGTTCGTCGCGACCGGAAACGCCTATCTGCGCCAGGCATTGGGCTATCGAACGAACCTTATCTATCTGCCAACTATCAACGTCTTCCGCCAATGGGATTGGAAACACAACGGCGCGCTGCCAACCAACACCGCCCAAGACCTCGCCAGCGCGATGGCCTTTAATCCAAACCTGCGCGTCTTCTCGGGCAACGGTTACTACGACTTTGCGACCCCGTTCTGGGCGACGGTCTACACGCTCAACCACTTGACCCTCTCACCGCAGTTGCAAAGTAACATCAGCTACGGATTCTATGAGTCCGGCCACATGGTCTATCTTCACACGCCGGCGCTGGCGCAGTTTCACGACGATCTCGAGCGGTGGTACGTCCAAACGCTGCAGGCCGGGCGCTAGAGCTTCCCCGGCGAGCGCTACCGGCCCGTCGCCTCGATTGCGTGAAGGCGCGCAAGCGTGTCGCGATAGATGAGGTCGAGCTTCGAGTAGCCGAGGCGCATATCGGATGTCGGCGCGGTGTCGGCGCTTTCAATGGCGCTCTCGAGATAATCGAGCTGGTTTTTGAGGAATCGGAAGCTTGTGAAATCGTGCGAGTAGGCGCCCATCGAATCGTCGGGGTTGTCGGGCGGCTCTCCGCCGATAACGTCGCGGTGTAATGCCTGCTTTTGCGCGGCGGAAAGACGCGAGCTGTCGTCGAGCGTTTGCGCCTTCGCGCGGGACGCGGCTACTTCGGCTCGCAGCGCGATGACGCGTTCCGCCAGCTCGTACTGCGCGACGAGGTCCGAGTCGGTCGCCGTGATGCGCGGATCGCGCATCACGCGCGCCGCGCGGTCGTACGTCTTCCCGCCGGCGCTCAGCCGTACTGTATAGCTTCCCGGCGGCAACAACGGCCCGCTTGAATCGGTTTGATGGAAATCCCAGACGAAGCGGTGCGCGCCGGCCGACGTCTCGGGCACTGGGTGCTGATCGATCCAGTGCGTCGTGTAGTCGACCGATTTGGGATCGGCCGCTTTCACCGGCTCGGCGCTCGACCAGCGGCGCACGACGCGCTCGTCGGCGTTGAGAATCTCGACCGCGACCGGGGTACTCGCCTCGCGCGCGAGATAGTAGTCGACGTACAGTCCGACCGGCGGGTTGTCGACCTGCGGCTCGTCGAGCGGTAGCGGCGTTCCTTCTTGATTGCCATCGCGGATGCGATACGCCGCTGTGGGCGCGAAGAGATAATCGCCGCCGGCGGCGCGCGCGGCGGCCATCTGCCGCAGCGACGCCACGTCGTCCATCACCCAGAACGAACGCCCGTGCGTCGCGAGCACGATGTCGTCGCCGTGTACGGCGATGTCGCGAATTGAGGTGACCGGAAGATTGAGCTGCAGCAGCTGCCAGTTCGCACCGTCGTCGAACGAGACGTAGACGCCGCGCTCGGTGCCGGCGTAGAGCAGTCCGCGCCGCTTCGGATCCTCGCGAACGGCGTTGACGAACGAGCCGTTCGGAATGCCGTTGGCGATGGACGTCCACGTCGCGCCGCCGTCGGCCGTACGGTAGATGTACGGCGCGTAGTCGTCGAGGCGGTGGCGATCGACGGCCGCGTACGCCGTTGAGGCGTCGAAGTGCGAGGCCTCAATGACGCCTACCTTGCTCCACGACGAAAGCTGCGGCGGCGTCACGTTCTGCCAGCGAACCGCCGGCGCACTCGCAGTAGCGTTGCGGCTTATCCAGATGTAGCCATCGTCGGTGCCGGCCCAGACGACGTTTGAGACGATCGGCGAAGGGGCGATCGCGTAAACCACGCCGTGGCGCTGCACGTTGTTGCTATCGGCCAGCGTCGCCGCGTCGAGGTTCGACGGCGTGCCTTCGTTCGGGCGCGAGAGATCGGGGCTGACGATCTGCCAGCTGTCGCCGCCGTTGCGCGAGCGAAAGACCTCCTGGTGCCCCATGTAGAGCGACCTGGGATCGGCGAGCGAGAACGACAGCGGCGCCGTCCACGTGTTGCGCCAAAGCGTCGACGGAAAGGCGATGACCGGATCGACGTTCAGCTCCCAGCCCGTGGCGGGGACTTCTTTGGTCGCGCCCGGGCCGCCGGCGCCTCCGGCGCTGCCGTAGACCAGCCCCGGATGCTTGGGATCGGGCGCGAGATAACCGTTCTCGCCGCCGACGTCCAGCGGCCGAAAATCTTGCTGCGAGAGCGCCCCGTATTTACTCCACACCGCTTGCATGTCGGCGCCGGAGTCTTGCTGCGCGCCGTACGCGGAATACGGAAACGCGTCGTCGGTTGCGACGTGGTAGAACTGCGCCGTCGGCTGGTTGTACCACGAGCTCCACGTCTGGGCGCCGTTGAGGCTGACGACGACGCCCTGGTCGCTGCCCAAGATCATGCGGTTGGAGTCGCTAGTGTCGATCCACAACGTATGGAAATCGTCGCCGGTCGGATCGCCCAAGATCGCGTCGAAACTCTTGCCGCCGTCGGTCGAGCGATAGGTTGCCGTATCCATCACATAGACGACGTTGGCGTTGTGCGGGTCGGCGGTGATGCCGCTAAAATACCAGCCGCGCTGCCAAAGGCGCGTCTCGCCGGCGAGATGTGCCCAGGTCATGCCGGAATCGTCGGAGCGATAGATACCGCCCATCCCGGGGCTGCTGTCGACGTTGGCGTAGATTCGGTTAGGCGCCGCCGCCGAGATCGACAGCCCGATGCGCCCGACGCTCGCCGGAAGACCTTGCGTCAACTTCGTCCAGTTGCGTCCGCCGTCGGCTGTCTTATAGAGGCCGCTGCCGGGGCCGTTCGATGGCGGATAGACGTTCCACGGCGGTCGCCGCGTCTGCCAGAGCGCTGCGTAGAGAACCTCGGGATTACCCGGTTCCATGGCGAGCGCCGTCGCACCGGTGTCGGCGCCTTTATAGAGGACTTTGTTCCACGTCTGGCCGCCGTCGGTCGTCTTAAAGACGCCGCGTTCCGCATTGGGCGCATATGGATGGCCTAGTGCCGCGACATAGACGACGTTGGGATCGTTCGGATCCACGACGATCGCGCCGATCTGCTTAGTATCGGTCAGTCCGATATGCGACCAGGTTTCTCCGCCATCGGTCGATTTGTACATCCCGTCGCCGTAGGCGATGTCGGAGCGCATGTCGGCTTCGCCGGTTCCGACGTAGATGACGCGCGGATTACTGGGCGCGACCGCAATCGATCCAATCGAGCCGATATCCTCGCGATCGAAGATAGGCTTCCAGGTGCGACCGGCGTCGTTGCTCTCCCAAACGCCGCCATCGACGGCGCCGAAATAAAAGTGATGCGGTTCGCCGGGAACGCCGGTGACCGCAAGCGCGCGGCCACCGCGAAACGGCCCGATCAACCGCCAGTGCAGGCTACCCAAATACGATGGATTGACGAAGAGCGCGGCAAGAACCAATGACAGCAGGCGTACCATAGACGCCTACCATCCGCCGCCACCGTCGCCGCTTCCCCCACCGGCATCATCGTCACTGCCCGAATTGCGTTTCGGGACGTCGGAGTCGATTGCGTTACCCAGCCACGCGCCGCCCAAGCCTCCGAGCAGACCGCTCCAAAAGCTGCCGCCGCCGCCAAAACCGCCATAGCCATACTCCGCAGGCCCCGGCGGCGCAGCTCCGCCGAAATGGCGCGAGGCGGCAACGGCGCGTAGGATCGAGCGCAAGATCAAAAAACCCGCAACGGCGACGATGACCCACCAAAACATTGCGACCGGTCCTACCCGCGCCCGAGCGGCGAAGTTTCGCAGGCGTGGGGGAACTCGGGAGCCGGCCGCCGAGCATCGCATTTTATGGAAGAGACGGGTGGCGCCGCAAGCTCGTTACGGGCCGGCTCGCTGACCTTCGTCGAGGTGCTCGCAACCTCGATTGCCTTGATCGGGCCGAGCATGACGCCGATCCTGATTGCGCCGTACATGTTCGCCAATGCGGGCAACGGGACGTGGCTGGCCTATCTTTTCGGCGCGGGTATGCTCGTCGTGGTGGCCCTTAACCTGAACCAATTCGCGCGCCGTTTCACCGGCGCGGGTTCGATGTACGAGTATGCAGCCGAAAATCTCGGACCGGTCTTAGGTGCCCTTGCCGGATGGAGCCTGCTCTGGGCGTACGTGTTCGTCGCGGCAGCCGTCGTCGGTGCGATGTCGCTCTTCGTCGGCTTGCTGCTGCACGATGCAGGCGTCCTCGACGAATCGACCCCGGCGATCTACGTGGCTATCGCGATTGTTCTCGGTGCGGTTTGCTGGCAGGCCGCCTATCGCGGCGTGCAAGTCTCGGCAATCGTCATGCTCGTGCTCGAAGCTATCTCGGTCCTCATCATCCTCGTAGTCGTTGCGATCGTTCTTGCGCGACACGGGCCGGAACTCGATCCGAATCAACTGACGATTAAGGGCGGCGTCCCCAACTGGGGTTTGGCCGTGATGACCGCCGTCTTCAGTCTCGTAGGCTTCGAAAGCGCGACGGCATTTGGTGCCGAAGCCAAACGGCCGCTGGTCACGATTCCACGAGCGGTGATTGCCAGCGTCGCCTTCGCGAGCGCGTTTTTCATCCTCGCGACCTATGCCGAAATCGTCGGATTGGCCCACGCATCGACTCCGCTGGACCGGCAAACGTTCCCGTTGGGGACCCTCGTCGGCATCTATAATCTTGGCTACCTGCGCGTGCCGATTGCGATCGGCGCCCTTTTCAGCGCGTTCTCGGTCTGTTTGGCGTGCATCACGACCGCTGGGAGAATCGCCTACGCCGTTGCGAAGTCCGGCCTCTTCCCGCGCGCGCTCGCCGCGATCGAACCCCGGCACAATACGCCTCACATTGCCGTAACGCTGGTTACCGTCGCCGTCGTATCCATTGCGGCCGCATCGCTGGCGGCCGGCGTCCTCCCGATCGACGTTTTCAATAACTGTGGCACTCTAAGCGCGTTCGGATTCATCGTGATCTACGCCGCGATCTCGGTTGCCGCGTGCCTGTACGTCAAACGTATCGGCACGATGCGCTGGATCGACGTCGCGATTTCCGCGCTGGCAGTCGTGCTGCTCGGCGTGCCGGCGGTCTCGCTCGTCTACTCGGTTCCAGCGCCGCCGCAGCGCTGGTTCGGTTACTACTTCGCCGGCTTTTTGGTTATCGGGTGGCTGTGGTTTGCTCGCGCCGCGTCAGTGCGCGCGCAGCGAAGAGGAGATGACGATCAGCCCTCCGGCGACGCTCAGCGCGAAGAAGAAGATAAAAACCCAGACCCCGAGACGCTTGAGTAAATCGCGCCGGGCGCGAGTCGCTTTGGTCATATGGGTCGGCCGCCGCCCCTTCACGACGCGGTGCTCGCGTTGGCAATGCTGCTTGCAGCATTGGGAATACCCCACAACCTTTCCAGATTGTAAAACTCGCGCTGCTCGGGCGTAAAGACGTGAAGAATCACGTTGCCGAGATCGATCAGGATCCACGATCCGTCGGCGTACCCTTCGATGCGTGAAACGCCGTAGCCGCGCAGGCGCGCCGCTTCGCTCACGCCATCGGCGATGGCGCGCGTCTGTACTTTCGATCGTCCGGTGACGATCGCGAAGGTGTCGGCCAAAATGGTCCGGCCGCTTACGTCGATTGCCGTAAAACCCTCTCCTTTCTTGTCGAGCGCACTCTCGCGAACGACGTCGATCAACTCGCCGATGCGCGCACCTCCGGTGGAACTCCGTCCGCCGCCGTCAGCCCGAAGTTCGCGGCCGCCGAAAGCGTCGCCGGAACGGTCGCAACGCCTTTGCGGGCGTTGTGGCGCATCGTCAAAAGGAGTACTCCTCGCATCGCCGCCGCGAGATCGTCCAGTGCGAGGCTCCAAAGATCGGCGCGCTCTGGAAACGAGCGGTGCGGTTCGAGCGAATCCGCGAGATAGACGATGCAATCCAGCGGGGACATCTCGCCCGCAGCGGTCGTGTGTTTCTCAATGGCCGACAGCACCTGCGCGTCGTGTACCCCGAATCGCTCGCGCGCAATCGCCGCGCCGAGCTTCGCGTGCAAGAGCATTGGATGGAGGCGCTCTGCGGCGTCGATCGGAAGACCCCGCGCTTCGCATTCGGCGACGAGCCGCTCCGGCGAGTAGAGGCGCGCGAGATCGTGAAGTAGGCCCGCCAGGCGTGCCTTTCGTGGATCGGCGCCGTGCCGTTGCGCGAGGATGTCGGCACAGCGCGCGACGCGCACGCTGTGCGCGAACCGGAACCGTTGTCCCAAATCTTCTTCAACGCGCCGTATCAGTTGTGCGAACGAGGGCATCAATCCCCCAAGCTCGTGCGCAAAACTCCGAGCCGGTTGCGGTAGAGCTCGCTCTTGAGGCTGCCGGCCCACATGATCAGTGCGCTCTCGTTGTCGTCGCTGTAGTATCCGGCGCGCATCGTGACGGTCGTGAAACCATACTTCCGGTAGAGCCGCTGGGCGACGGTGTTGCTTTCGCGAACTTCCAGCGTCATCCAGCCGGCACCGCGATCGATCGCTTCGTCGATCAGCCGCATGAGCAACACTTCGCCGAACCGGCGGCCGCGGTAATCGGGAGCGACCGCCAGCGTCGTTATATGGGAGTCCTCTAAGATCACCCAAATGCCGCCGTAGGCGACGATGCGGTCGTCGAAACGCCCGACGTAATAATGCGCCAGCTTGTTGGTGCTGAGCTCGTTGTAAAAGGCGTCGTTCGGCCAGACCGTGGAGAAGCAAGCGCGCTCGATGCGCGCGACTGCGGCGACGTCGGGCGTCGTCATCGGCGCGATCGAGAAGCGATCGGGCCGATGCTCCGGCCGGTGAAGCTCCATCTTCACGCCAAACGCTCCCTAGAGTTTCGGAGCCTTGGCGGCGGGAAGCTCGCCGTAATCGGCGCGCACTTCGTGCAGGCTTGCCGCCGGGGCGCACGAACCGGCCGCCAGAGCTACTGCTGCGGCTGCGGGCGTGACGGCCGGATCGACGAAGCGCACCGGATAACCGCGTTCGGCGAGTGCGTCCCGCACGTCCTTCGACGCGCCGACGACGTCGAGCGCCGCTCGACCCGTCTGGGGAGGGCAAGCCGAGCGGGGAAGCAGCTCGTCGAGAACCTCGGCGATTCGTCCCGAAGCGCGCCCGATCTTGTCACCGTAGCGATACCGTGCCGAAATGACGCCCGGCCGGCCGGCGACGACGGTAAGAACTCGTTCGAAACTCCCGCCGTACTCGAGCAAATCGAAGGATGATATCGGAACTAGCGGGAGTTTCCAGGCCGCCGCGAGCGCTTTTGCGTAAGCGATCGCGATGCGCAGCCCCGTAAAGCCGCCGGGCCCGATGCCGACGGCGAGACGGTCGAGTCTCTCGGCCGGCACGCCGGCCTCGCCCAGGACGCTCTGCACTAGGACGAGGCCGCGCTCGAGTGCGACATTTCCAGTTTCCCGTACGCCGGCGGCCACTCGATTTTCGCAAGCGACCGCGGCCGAGAAGCCGCCCAGCGCTCCGTCTAGTGCAAGAACGTTCACTCCGGTTCGCGAAGGAAAAGAGTGCGAGGATTGTCGCCGGCGCCTTCCATTTCGATCTCGTACCGGCGCGGCGGGAGAATATGGGGTGCGTTGCGCCACCACTCGACGAGCACGACCGAATGACCGTCGAGTGCTTCGTCGAGGCCTAGCTCGACGACTTCGCGTGGATCGTCGATCCGGAAGAGATCGATGTGGTCGATGATTGGATCGCCGTCGTAGCGGTGCCAAAAGTTAAAGGTTGGACTGAGGGTTGGATCGGAACCGTGAAGTGCCCGCACGATCGCTCGCACCAGCGTGGTCTTGCCGGAACCCAGCGGTCCCGAAAGCGCGACGACGTCGCCGGGTTGCAGGCGCCGCGCAAAGGTCGCCGCAAATGCGTAGGTTGCCTCTTCGGAGTGAAGAGTGAGAGTGAAGTGGGGCCCGGAGCCGAGTCGAAGGGCATTATTCATGAATACAGGTAAGTATTGAACAACGATACCGTAACGCAGGTCAATGTCGAAGACGAGATGCGAGAGAGCTATCTCTCGTACGCGATGTCGGTCATTGCCTCGCGGGCTCTGCCCGACGTTCGCGACGGCCTCAAGCCGGTTCAACGCCGGATTCTCTACGCCATGCGCGAGATGGGGCTCGACCCCAGCAAGCAGCATCGCAAAAGTGCCGGCGTCATCGGCGACGTGCTCAAGAGCTACCATCCTCACGGGGACAGCTCCGTTTACGATGCCCTGGTGCGCATGGCGCAAGATTTTACGCTGCGGTATCCGCTGGTCGACGGCCACGGAAACTTTGGGTCGATCGACCCGGATCCGCCGGCTGCCTACCGCTATACCGAGGTGCGCCTGGCCCGGACGGCGCTCGACATCCTCGCCGACATCGACAAAGAGACGGTTCCGTTCGTTGCCAACTTCGACAACCAGGGCGTCGAGCCGAGCGTTTTGCCGGGGCGTTTGCCGCAGCTCTTGATCAACGGCTCCAGCGGCATCGCGGTCGGGATGGCGACCAATATTCCGCCGCACAACCTCAACGAGATTTCTGACGCGATCGTCGCGTTGGTCGACGATCCTCAAACGACCGACGACGCCCTCTGCGACATCGTCAAAGGGCCGGATTTTCCAACCGGCGGAACGATCTTAGGGCACGATGCGATCCGCGAAGCCTACAAGACCGGTCGCGGCTCGATTACGATTCGCGGCAAGGCCGAGATCGTCGAGGAGCGCGGCAAGCACAAGATCGTCATCACGGAAATACCGTATCAAGTCTATAAGAGCCGCATCCTGGAGGCCGTTTCCGAAGCCTATTCAGAAAAACGAATCGCCGGCATATCCCGGATGGACGACGAATCGAATCGCAAGGGCATGCGCGTCGTGATCGAGTTATCGAAGAACGCGACGCCGAAAATCGTACTCAATCAGCTCTTCAAACACACGCCGCTGCAGGCAACCTTCGGCTTCAACATGCTGGCGCTCGTACCGGTGGGTGCGCCACGTTCCAACGGATCCGCGGCGATCGAGCCGCAGGTGCTCAGCCTCAAGCAGTTGCTGGAGCATTTCATCGCGCACCGCAAGAACGTCATCGTTGCGCGAACGACGTACGACCTTCGCAAAGCGCAAGAACGCGCGCACCTACTCGAAGGCTATCGCATCGCCCTCGACAATATCGATGAGGTCATCGAGATCGTTCGCGGAAGCCAAACGACCGATGAGGCCAAGGCGCGGCTATCGGCGCGATTCGAGCTGAGCGAGCTTCAAGCACAAGCGATCGTCGATATGCGCTTGCGCACGCTCGTTGGGCTCGAGCGCCAGAAGATCGAGCAAGAATACGCCGAGCTGATCAAGACGATTGCGGAGTTGGAAGACATCTTGCGCAGCCCGCGGCGCGTCGCGCAGATCGTAAGGAGCGAGACGCTCGACGTCAAGAAACGCTTCGGCGACGAGCGGCGGACCGGCATCGAGCCGGCCGAAGACGAGCTGTCGATCGAGCAGATCACGCCGAACATCGACGTGGTCGTCACCTATACGGTCGGCGGTTACATCAAACGCGTCACTTTGGATACGTTTCGAACGCAGAGCCGAGGCGGGCGCGGCGTGACGGGCATCTCGAATCTCAAGCGCGAGGACGTTGTTAGCAACTTCTTTATCACCAAGACGCACGACCACGTTCTCTTCTTTACCAATAAAGGCCGCGTCTATCGCTTGCGGGGGTACGAGATCCCCGATACGACGCGGCAAGCTCGCGGCACGGCGCTGGTCAACCTGCTGACGCTGCCGCCCGGCGAAGAGGTGACCGCGGCATTTCCCATCGACCGGTTCGAGGGCGAGAAGTACCTCGTTATGGTCACTCGGCACGGCGTCATCAAGAAGACGAAGCTCGAAGATTTCGCGAACGTTCGGCGCAACGGTCTTTTGGCAATCAATCTCGATCCGAGCGACGAGCTCTTGGCGGTCGACCTTTCCAACGGCTCCCGCGACATCATTCTGGCCTCGTCGCGCGGCATGGCGGTGCATTTCAACGAGAAGAACGTCCGGCCGATGGGACGGCCGGCGCGAGGCGTCAAGGCGATGACGATCGACGAAGGCGACACGATCGTTGCGATGGACGTCCTGGAGGATGAGCGCAGGGAGGTCTTGCTCGTGACGTCTCTCGCCTTCGGCAAACGGACGCCCATCGAAGAGTACCGCCACACGTCACGCGGCGGGAAGGGTGTGAAGGCGTTCGCGCGCCAGCGCGACGACATCGGACAGGTCGTCGACCAGATTCTCGTCGCGCCCGACGACCAAGTTCTGATGATCACGTCGGGCAACCAGGTCATTCGCCTCAAGGTTCGCGACATCCGCAAGACGGGGCGCGACGCCAAGGGCGTCCGCCTGCAACGGCTGGGCGAGGGCGAAGAGGTCATAGCCATTACCAACCTTGGAAAGCAGGCCGAGCAGATCACCGAGATCACCGGCGAGCCGCAACAACCCGAGCTGTAGGAGTGTTAGAAAAGATATGAGTGCATTAGCAGAGGTGACGCAAACCAACTTTGAGACCGAGGTGCTCCAGAGCAGCCAGCCGGTTCTCGTGGATTTCTGGGCGCCATGGTGCGGTCCGTGCCGCATGCTCGGGCCGATCGTTGAAAAGGTCGCCGCCGCGAACACCGGCAAAGCAAAGTTCGTCAAGTTAAATACGGACGAGAATCCCACTATCGCCGGACAGTACCAAGTCTCGGGAATCCCGTGCTTGATTCTCTTCAAGGCCGGTCAGCCTGTCGATCGCATCGTCGGCTACGTTCCTGAAAGCACGGTGACCTCAATGCTCGGCAAACACGTCGCCTGAGAGCGAGTTGCGGAGAGCGGGAACTCGTCCGCCCGCGATGCATCGGATACTGGAAGACGAACGCATCGCAGCCCACGAGCCGGAGCTAGGACGAGAACGAATCAAACGCGCGGCCGAAGAGGTAATCGGCCGCGCGCGTCTTTCCGGTAATGAACCGGAGTACGATGCGGTCGTCGCTGCCGTCCGCGACCGGCTGGACGGCCTGCGCGTAGAGTCGCCCATTGCGGTGATTAATGCGACGGGCGTGATTCTGCATACCAATCTCGGACGCGCGCCATTGAGTCCCGATGCCGCGACGGCAATCGCGGAGGCCGGAGGCCGCTATTTAAATCTCGAGTACGATCTATCAACCGGCGAGCGCAGCTCGCGCAATGCCGCGATCGGTGAGGCGTTACGCGCGGCTACCGGGGCAGAGGATGCGCTCGTCGTCAATAACTGCGCCGCCGCCGTGCTCCTCGTGCTCGATACGCTCGCTAAGGACCGCGAAGTCATCGTGGCGCGCAATCAGTTGGTGGAGATCGGCGGAGGATTCCGCGTTCCCGAAGTACTGGAACGCAGCGGGGCGAAACTCGTCGAGGTCGGAACGACCAACCGCATTTACATCGAAGATTTCGAGCGCGCACTCTCGCCGCGAACGGCTCTACTGCTGCGCACGCATGCGTCGAACTATAGTATCGAGGGCTTCACCCACGAACCAAGCGCGCGCGATCTGGCGGCACTCGGGCAACGCGCTGGAGTTCCCGTTGTCGAAGATCTCGGCAGCGGCGCTCTCTGCGATCTCGCGGAGTACGGAGCCGCTCACGAGCGCACGGTGCAAGAAGCGATCGGCGACGGCATGACGCTGGTGACGTTCTCGGGGGATAAGCTGCTCGGCGGCCCGCAAGCTGGCGTTGTTGCCGGCCGCGCCTATCTGGTGGCGCGGCTTCGCACGAACCCGTTGTTGCGCGCGCTGCGCGTCGGGAAGCTGACGATCGCGGCGCTTGCGGCAACGCTGCGCTCCCACCGGGATCGCATCTCGCGCGAGCGTTTGCCGATCTATCGAATGCTCGCGGCAACGCTCGACGAACTGCGCGAGCGAGCGAAAGCCTACGTAAGCGAGGTGCCCGGCGCGTTAGCAACCCAGAGCGATGCATATCTTGGCGGCGGCGCGCTTCCGCGGGCGCGCATACCTTCGATCGCGGTCGCGATCGTTACCGAAAAACCACACGGTTTAACGAAGAGGTTGCGGATGGGGGACCCACCGATCGTCGCGCGTATCGAGAGCGGGCGGGTGCTCCTCGACCTTCGCACCATCGCTCCAGAGGAGGACCAGCTTGTTATTTCCAGCCTAATTGAGAAGGCCGTCTTCTCAATTGGCCCGTTGTGACCGAAATTTCACCGCCGGTACGGGGAAAATTTATTCTCAATCTTTTCCTAGCGATTTCTCATTTGGCTGGTACTCTATGCGAAGCCCGGTGATTTTGCCAGGCATGAAAGGGTAAAAATGAGCGACGAGAAGAAATTTCAGGACGAGGAACTGGATAAGGTAAGTGGCGGCGTTGGAACCCATCCGATTCCGATCGACCCCATCAAGCCAGGCGGCCCCCCGACCCATCCGATCATTCCAGGCGCCCCGATCAAGGGCAAGACCAACCCGGTCGGCTAAACCGTCCCAAAGCGACGCTCGGTCTGTAGAAGACTAGCGTTGCGCCAAGTTCGGCAAGGGGCCGGGCGTTGCTTCACCGGAGTAGTTCCCGTCCTGCAAAAACCCGCCCCTTTCCCAAACGCCCGTGACAACATCGCGGGCGTTGGTTTTTTTGCATTACCGTTGCAGCGGACAAGTCGTTCCCGAGCTTTTCCTAACGATTTCTCACTTGGTTGATACGGTACGTGAAGCGTGGTGATTGTGCTGCGCGAGAAAGGTTGAAAATGAGCGACCAGAAGAAAGACGAAGAACTGGATAGCGTAAGCGGCGGCGTCGGAACCCATCCGATTCCGATCGACCCGATTCGCCCTCCTATGCCCCCGACGCATCCCGGCGGCGGAGCCCAGCTTCCCATCACTCGTCCCACCAACCCCGTCGGCGAATAACACGCGTGGCGGCATCTCCACTGCCGCTCCCGCAAGAACCGGGGAAAGGGGGTCGGAGGGCCGGCCCCCTTTTACGTGCCGCGATTAGATATCGGAAAACCAGCCCGAGGGTGCCACGTCAAGGTTTACGTTGATCTGTTTGACTTCCGTATAGGCGTCGTAGCCGTACGTGCCGAGCTCCCGTCCGATCCCCGATTGTTTGTAGCCGCCCCACGGTGCCTCGTTATAGGTTGGGTGGTACGTGTTGATCCACGTAATGCCGGCGCGAAGTTTGCGAATCACGCGATGTGCCTTCGCGACGTCCCCAGTAAAAACGGCTCCGGCTAGACCGTAGACCGTGTCGTTGGCGACGGCGACCGCTTCCGCTTCATCGTCAAAGGTTTGTACCACGAGGACCGGCCCGAAGATTTCTTCCTTTACGATGCGCATGTTGGACGACGTGCCGTCGAAGATCGTCGGCGCGATGAAGTTTCCGTTTGCGAGCGAACCGCCGAGACGTTCTCCGCCGCAGAGAAGCTTCGCCCCCTCTTCGATCCCGGCTGCGATGTAGGTTTCGACCCGTTCGCGATGCAGCGGCGAGATGATCGGCCCCATCTCCGTTTGGGGATCGAATCCGTCGCCTACGCGAATCTTTTGGGCGCGCTCGACGAGCCGCTCGACAAAGCGGTCGCGCAGGGAACGCTCGATCACCAATCGCGATCCTGCCGAGCAGACCTGCCCGGCATTGGCGAAGATCCCAAAAAGCGCGTAGTCGACCGCCGTATCGAAGTCGGCGTCGGCGAAAACGATGTTGGGCGACTTGCCGCCCAGCTCGAGCGAGATCTTCTTGAGATTCGAAGCGGCGGCTTGCATGATGCTCCGGCCCGTCTTGGTGCCGCCGGTAAACGCGATCTTGTCCACCAGCGTGCTTGCCGCCAGCGCGTGACCGACGGTAGCGCCGGGCCCCGGCACGATGTTGACCACCCCGCGTGGGAACTCGAGCTCCGCGAAGATCGCCGCCAAAGCAATCGTCGAGAGCGGCGTCAGCTCCGACGGTTTGAGAATGCAGACATTCCCCGCAGCCAACGCGGGCGCTAGCTTCCACGTCGCCATCAGCAGCGGGTAGTTCCAGGGAACGATCTGCCCGCAGACTCCGATGGGCTCGCGAACGGTAAACGTCTGCGATGGCGCCGGGACGTCGAAGGTCTGCCCGTGCGGCTTGGTCGCAAGGCCGGCGTAGTAACGAAAGCAGTTGGCCGCGTCGATGGCATCGTACTGCGTTTCCCGCAGCGGTTTGCCGTTGTTGAGCGTGTCGATGCGCGTGAACTCGTCGCAACGGGCATCGATCGCGTCGGCGACTCGGAAGAGCAACGCCGCGCGCTCCGAGGCGTTCATTGTGGCCCAGGGGCCCTCGTCAAATGCCTTACGGGCGGCTGCGATTGCGGTCTCGGCGTCGGCTTCGGTCGCTTCGGCAATGGTCGCGATCGGGGCTCCGTTTGCCGGGTTGTAAAGTTCGCGCGTTCCGCCCTGCGCGGCGAGACGCCAGTCGCCGTCGACGTACATTGGAATGACGCCGCCGATACGCGGGAGATGCGCGAGGATTTCGTCTGAGCTGTTTGCGCTGCGCGCGGCGATTTGCATAAGCCTAGGCTCCTGTTCGTATTGGGGCCGCCATTGACTGGAGGCTCTCGGAAAGGGCTTGGCACACGTAGTCGGCTTCTTCCTCGCTAATCGTTAGCGGCGGCTCGACGCGGACCACGCGCGCGTTGACCAGCGTACCCGAGACGAGCACACTGCGGTCGAGCATGCGCTTTCCAAGCTCGAAGCCGGTCGCGTGATCGTGGAACTCGATCGCGATCAAGAGACCTTTGCCGCGAACGCCGGCGACGAGGTCGTCGTGTCCCGCAACCGCAGCGCGAATTCCGGCCAGCAGATGCTCTCCCAGCCGCGCAGCGCGTTGGGGTAGTTGCTCTTCGATCAAGACGTTGATGGTGGCCAGCGCCGCCGCGCAGGCTAGGGGGTTTCCGCCGAAGGTCGACGTGTGGAGAAACGGGTTATCGAAAAGCCGCGAAAAAATCTCCCGCCGTCCGATGACCGCTCCCGCGGGCACCACGCCCCCGCCGAAGGCTTTGGCCAAGCACATGAGGTCGGGCGCCACGCCGTAGTGTTCGCAGCAAAACATCTTGCCGGTCCGCCCCATGCCGGTCTGCACTTCGTCGAGAATGAAGAGCGCGCCGAACTCGTCGCAGAGCGCGCGCACGCCCGGCAAGTAATCGTCGTCGGGGACGTTCACGCCCCCCTCGCCTTGGATCGGCTCCAACAAGACCGCGCCGACGTCCTCCCCGACGGCGCGGCATGAGGTCATCATGTCGCGCAACGCGGGAAGATCGTTGAACGGCACGTGTTCGATGTTTGGCAGCATCGGGCCGAACGGTCGCCGGAACTCAGCTTTGGCGCTTGCCGAGAGCGCGCCGTAGCTCTTGCCGTGAAAGCCTTTGGTCGCCGCAACGATCGTTTGTTTAGCGGGATTGAAGGCGCGCGCCAGCTTCAGCGCGCCCTCCACCGCTTCCGTGCCGCTGTTGCAGAAGAAGCTGTGGTCTAGCCCTGCCGGCGCGAGCATCGCCAGCGTCTTGGCCAGCATGGCGCGCAGCGGGTCGAGCAGATCTTGACTGTGAAGCGGTTGCCGGCGCAGTTGATCGCTCACCGCTTTGACGACTTTGGGATGGCGATGCCCGACGTTGAAGATGCCGAATCCGCCCAAGCAGTCCAGGTACTTGCGCCCGTTTACGTCGCGGTAGGAGTTGGGCCCGGCATCGGACCATTCGACGACCGCGCCGGCCGCACGCGCGTCGGTCGCTTTCCGGTATTCGAGAAATCCGGGATTGATGTGGTCGCGGAAGGAGTCGACCGTTTCGCGAGTGATCCACGACGCGTCGGCGGGAGTTATCTCGGGTTTCGCAATGAGCGCCAGAACGCGCTGCGTGTATTCGTAGACGGCGCGCTCGCGCTCGGGGCCGGCGTTCGTCATACCGCGTACGCCTCGGCCGCGGCTGCCTCGAGAATCGTCAAACCTTCGTCGAGTTCCGCGTCGCTTACGACCAGTGGAACGAGTATCCGAATGACGTCGCGCCTTCCGGCCAGTAGGAGGAGAAGTCCGCGTGCGCGAGCCGCTTGCACGATCGCTTCGGCGTCGCGCGAAAGCTCCATCGCCATCATCGCCCCCAGTCCGCGAACGTCCTCGATCTCTTTAAATCGCGACTGCATGGAACGCAGTGCGGACGCGATGCGGACCCCGACGTCGCGCGCCCGCGCAAGGAACGCTTCGTCCATGATTTCGAGGATCGCGAGCGCCGCCGCGCAGGCGACCGGATTGCCGGCAAAGGTACCACCGAGCCCGCCGGGCTCGGGCGCGTCCATGATCTCGGCTCGCCCGATGACCGCCGCCAACGGAAGGCCGCCGCCCAGCGATTTCGCGGCCGTGATGATGTCCGGCTCGAGTTCGTAATGCTCGCACGCAAAGAGTCGTCCGGTGCGGCCGAACCCGGTCTGGATTTCATCGGCAACCAAAACGATGCCGCGCTCGCGCGTGATGCGCCGCAGCTCTTTGAGGAACGCTGCGGGCGCGGGCACGAAGCCACCTTCGCCGAGCACGGGTTCGATGATGATTGCCGCGACACGGTCGGGGGAGACCACGCCTTCGAAGAGCTCGTCGAGCGCCGACAACGCATCCCGCGTGGAGACTCCGTGCCGTTCGAATGGAAACGGCGTGTGATAGACTTCGCTGCAAAACGGGCCGAAGTGCTGCTTGTACGGCGCATTCTTACCGGTCATGCTCAGTGCCAGCAACGTACGGCCGTGATACCCATGGGTGAAGGCGACGACCGCCGGACGGCGCGTATACTCGCGCGCAATCTTGATCGCGTTTTCCGTCGCCTCGGCGCCCGTCGACAACAACAGCGTCTTCTTGGGAGCCGTTCCGGGTGCGCGCCGGTTGAGTTCTTCGGCCACGCGAAGGTACGGCTCATACGCCGCGACTTGAAAGCACGTGTGAGTGAAGCGGGCAGCTTGCTCGGCGATCGCCGCGACGACTTTGGGATGGCCGTGGCCGGCGTTGAGCGTGCCGATTCCGCCGGCAAAGTCGAGGTAGCGGCGGCCGTCGCGGTCCCACAGCGCCGCACCGGCCGCGCGTTCCACCCAGATCGGATGGGCGGTCGCGACGCCGCGCGCGACGTTGTCGTGGCGCCGCTGCTCGAGCGATGGTTGCGTAACGGTGTTCAAAAGCCTCACGTGTCGATTCTGGATATGGCGAGGAAGTTACATTCGGCGCATATAAAGGCGGTCATCTTTAGAGGCCCTGGTTGGCCGTCGAGGAGGCACGTGCTCAAGCGAATTGTCGCGCTCGTCATCCTGGTTGCCATGCCTATCGAAGCGAGAGCGGGAACGACGGGTACCCTGCGTGGCCGGGTGGTCGACGCGGCATCCCACGCGCCCATCGCCGGGGCGACCGTCACCGCGGTTTCGCCCTCGCAAACCGCGCAAGCCGTTTCGGACTCCGCGGGCGCCTTCTCGTTCATATCGCTGCAGCCCGACACTTATACCGTCAACGCGTCAAAGCCGGGCTACGACCCGCAATCTGCGCCGGGCGTCACGATCGCGGCCGACCAGTCGGCGACCGTCGCACTCACTCTGCAAAAAACGTTGAAAACGATCGCGCGCACGACGTCGCGGTCGGCGCAGTCGTTGGTGCACTCGGGGGTAACCAGCGACGTCTTTTCGATTAACTCTGCCGGACAGAAGGCGGCCTCGACGCTCTCGGGTTCCGGCTCTTTGACGCAAGCTTACGGTGCAATCGCGAGTGCCCCGGGCGTCAACATTCCTTCGAACCAGCAAGGGTGGTATCAGAGCGTTTACATTCGCGGCGGCGACGTCGACCAAGTTGCTTACGAGTTCGATGGCATTCCGACGACGCGCCAGTCGGATCTCGCTCCGATTGCTACGCTGACGTCGTTGGGCAATCAGGAGGTGCAAGTCTATACGGGCGGCACGCCGGCCACCTCCAACTCGTCCGGACTCGCGGGCTACATCAACCAAGTGATCAAGACCGGCACCTTTCCCGGCTATGCCAGTGCGGACTTCGGCATCGGCGGTCCGGCCTTCTACCATCAAGCCACCGTCGAAGTCGCCGGAGCAACGCCCGACCGCATGTTCTCGTATTACGTGGGGTTGTCAGGGACGAATCAAACGTTTCGCTACGGCGATCAATTCGGCGCGACCAGCGTCCCGCTCTACTTCTACCCGCTCTCGGTGCCGACCGACAACAACGTCTACAACATTCTCGACGGCTCGGGCGGAAAGGCGCCGGACTACGGGTTTATCGCCCAACCCGGCTACAGCTACGCGCAAGCGGCCGATTTCGATCGGGAGAACGTCGTCAATCTGCACATCGGGATTCCACACCGCGACTCGTCGCTGCGCGACGACGTGCAGCTGCTCTACGTCACCGGTGGCATCGCGGCGCAGTTCTACAGCTCGGCCAACGACATCGGCTACACGCCGGCGACCGGCAACAAGACCGGCATCGGTTATCCGATGCCGTATCTCGACTCGCTCTATTATCGCGGCGCGCTGATGCAGGCGCCCAACCCCGATGCCGTCGGCGTCGGGCTCTTTCCCAGCAGTCCGACGGACCGCGCCGTGGGCGGCCCGATCGACCCGAGCAATCGCGATGGCAACTGGAACGGCTATTCGATCGAGAAGCTCCAGTACCAGAAAAATTTCGATGCGCGTTCGTACGTACGCGCGCTAGTCTGGGGCGCGTACTCGAACTGGTTCATCAACGGCCCCGACAGCGCGCAGCTCGTCTTCGGCTCCGACCCCTCCGATTACGAAGTCTACGAGCACGGTACCGGGGGCAGCCTGATCTACGCCAATCAACTCTCGACGCAGCATCTGCTCACCGCGGAAGCGTCGTACATGACGCAGCGCCTGCAAACGTATAACGCGGCTTACAGCTCGACCGATCCCTTCACGACGAGCCTCGCGCCAACGGGGCTCGGTACGATCCTATCCAGCTACGGCACGCCCAACGGCAAGTGTTACAACTACACTACCGGTCAGCCGTGGAGCTGCTTCGATGCCGCGAGTCAAGGCGGATGTCTTTCACCCGGCGGCTGCTATCCAGGAGAAGGTTCGTACCGTTTCAACCTGACGCCCGGCTATGCACCGTCCGGGACGCCGGCGGCTCGAGCCGGTGCGACCTGGTTGATGACCGAGAACGGTTATAGCGCGCAAGTCGATAACGTCACGCCGCGCTTCGGCTCCGCAGCAATCACCGACCTTTGGCAGCCCGACGACCGGCTCGTCGTCAATGCAGGCGCGCGGATCGATCGTTTCGCCTACTTTACGAACGACCTCGAGAATGGATACCCCGCGCGTCAGTTTTGGTTCGACGCGTACAATAACGAGTTTTGTGGCGCGACCGGAAAGGCGACGCAATGGCGGTGGAATTCGGCGACAGGCTCGCTTGGGAACTGTTCGCCCGGCTTCGCGCCGCTGACCGATCCGGGGCTCGGCCTGTATAACGTCGGTGCGGGAGAACAGGTTGCCTACGTCTTTCAGCCACGTCTCTCGTTCACGTATACGCTCGACCAAGATACGGTAGTCCGCGGATCGGCCGGCAAGTACGCGCGCGCCGAGGGCTCGTCGTACTACCAGTACAATAGCTATCAGCAGAATCTCGCCTCGTTCATCGCGCAGTTCTATCCGTACGGCTACCATACGCCCGACCACGATATCTCCCCAGATACGTCGGATAACTTCGACCTTTCGCTCGAGAAACACGTGAAGGGTACGAGGCTCTCGTACAAGATCACGCCGTTCTACCGCGATACGAGCAATGAGTTGCAGTTCCAAGCGATCAACCCCGTTGAAGGAACGCTCGCCGGCCTCAACGTCGGCACGCAGCGTTCCTACGGCGCCGAGTTCTCGCTGCAGTATGGCGACTTCAGCCGCGACGGCTTCTCGTCCATGCTCTCCTACACGCACACCGAGAACCAGATCCGCTTCTCGCCGATCAACGGCGTGAGCGTGATCGACGCGCTCAACACGCAGGTCGAGCTGTACAACTCGTATACCGCGGCCTGCGCGGGCGTCACGAAGTCGTCGCCGAACTGGGCCGCCTGCGGCAGCGGCGCGTACGCCGGTAACGCCAAGACGGTGCTGCGCAACACGCAATCGGGTACGCGCGATCAAGGGCAACTCAAGATTCCCAACCCCTACTATCGCGACGCGCTGCAGCCGCTCTTCGACACGAGCGGGTGGTATACGCCGTACGACGTGATACCCAGCCCCTTCAACGCGGCCAACGGCTACGAAGTCCCCGACGTCGCCTCGCTTATCCTAAACTATCGGCGCGGGCGATTTGCGGTAACGCCGTCGCTGCATTACAGCGACGGCTCGAACTACGGCTCGCCGCTGGTATGGCCCGGCTACGTACCTCAGTCGTGCGCGCAAGAGCCGGGCAAGACGCCGCTGACGCCGGGTAAGACCTGTTCGGGCGGTGCCGCCGGCGCGATCTTCCTACCCGATCCCTATAGCGCGCATTTCGACAATCTCGGGGCTTTCATTCAGCCCGCAGAGCTGACGCTCAACCTACAAGCCAGCTACGACGTCAGTCCGCGCATGACGCTCACGGTGCAAGCCGTCAACCTCTACAACCAGTGCTTTCAGCGCGGATACGTGTGGGACAACTCGGTGACGTGCGTCTACTCGAACCTGCCGTCGAACATTCTAGCTCCCTCGGGGAACTTCGTCAAGAATCCACCGGCGCAACTGCGCTATCCCTATGGAACTTTCTACAACATTACCGAAGTGGGTATCTCGTCGGTGCTGCAACCGTTCGGTTTCTTTGCCGACTTGAACGTCAAGTTGTGATGTCATCCTGAGCCCTTCGACTTCGCTCAGGACAGGCTCTGTCGAAGAACGGTGAAACGGCGCGACTTCGTCGTAAAGCTGGGAGCCGTCGCGCTCGGCGCGGCGACGGTCCCGGAGTTTGCAGTTTGTGGGACCTCCGCGGCGCGCGAACGCGAGCGCGTTGCGATCGTCGGGGCGGGCATCGCCGGACTGGTGACGGCGCGCCGCCTGCGCGATGCCGGCGTCCCGGCGACCCTCTACGATTCCGCGAACCGCGTCGGCGGGCGCATGCACTCGGAGCGCGCGTATTGGAACGACGGGCAGCACACCGAGTGGTGCGGCGCGATGATCGATTCGACGCATCTCGCGATGCACGCCCTCGCGCGGCGATTCAATCTCGGTTTGCTCGATACGCACGCGGCGCGCCCGCCGCACGCCCGCGATACTTGTTTTCTCGGTGGGCGCTACTATGCGATGACCGATGCGGATCGCGATTTCGGCGCGATCTATCCGATACTGCAGGCGCAGCTGGCGAAAGTCGATCCGACGACCACCTACGCAAACGCGACGGCGACCGCGCGGCAGCTCGACGCGATGAGCATGCGCGATTGGATCGTCCAATACGTGCCGCACGGGCTCGATGGGGAGCTGGGGCGGCTGATCGCGCAAGCGTATCGTAACGAGTACGGCCGCGGCATTGAGGAACTCAGCGCGCTCAATCTCGTGCTACAGCTTGGCCAGCAGCGCTGGTACGCGCAGAACCACGAGCTCAACGTCCTTGGCTACTCGGATCAACGCTATATTATGACCGCTGGTAGCCAGGCATTGCCGGAGGCGATCGCCGCAACGCTGCCGGCCGGAAGCATCCGCTTCGGTCGGCGGCTGACCGCAATCGGGAAGACGAAGACGGGAGCCTACGCGTTAACTTTCACCAAAGACGGAGCTACCGACGTGGTGCTCGCCGACCGCGTCGTGCTGGCGCTGCCGTTCATCGCGCTGCGTGCTGTCGACTATTCCGGCGCCAGTTTCGATGTCGCGAAGATCAACGCGATCGAGAACCTCGGCTACGGCTTCCATACAAAGCTCCATCTTCAGTTCGACCGGCGTGCCTGGATGCGCGCCCGGCATCCGTGGCCGGAGCCGACGACTGGGCAGATCTGGACGACGCTGCGCGTGCAGAGCGCGCTCGATTACTCGCTCGGTCAGCGCGGCGCCGACGGCCTCATCGAGGTTTTTACGGCCGGCCCGCCGGGCATGGTCGACACGCCGCCCGTGCCGTACGCGCGGATCGGCGATTACACGGCAGTCGAGCGCCACGTGCGCGATTTTTTCGAGCAGCTCGATCAAATCTGGCCCGGCGTTGCGCAGACGTGGAACGGCCGCGCGACGTTCGGCAATGCGCAAGCCGATCCGAACATTCTGGCGAGCTACTCGTGCTGGCTCGTCGGACAGTGCACGACGATCGCCGGTCACGAGGCGCGCCGTCAAGGACGCGTGCATTTCGCCGGCGAGCACACGTCGGTCGAATATCAAGGCTTCATGGAGGGGGGCGCGCAGTCGGGGATTCGCGCCGCCGAAGAGATCCTCGCGGACTATCGAGTTCGACTTCGACCCGCCGGTTAGATCTTGCACGTCATTGGAACGGCCGGACACGTAGATCACGGAAAGTCGGCGCTCGTCGCGGCTTTAACGGGAACGAATCCCGATCGTTGGCAGGAGGAGCGAGCGCGCGGCATGACGCTCGACCTTGGTTTCGCTCACTTACGGTTTCCCGACGGCGTCGAGGGCGGAATCGTCGACGTTCCCGGCCACGAGCGATTCCTCCATAACATGCTGGCGGGCGCCGCGGGCATGGAGCTTCTGCTGCTCGTCGTCGACGCGAGCGAAGGCGTAATGCCACAGACGCTGGAGCATCTCGCGATCCTGCAGTTTCTCAACGTGCGTCGCACCATCGTTGTCGCAAGCAAGATCGACCTGATAGAGACCGCTCGGCGCGACGAAGCGTGCCGTCGCATCGAAGGGCAACTCCAAGGAACCATCGCAGCGAGTGCGCCAATTTTGCCGGTCTCCGCAATAACGGGAGAGAACATGGCGCCGCTTCGGGCGCTGTTGCATCGGGAGCTTGTGGAGATGCCGCCGCGTAACCGCGCCGCACCGGTCTACCTGCCGATCGATCGCGTGTTTACGTTGGCCGGTCTCGGCACCGTCGTGACCGGAACCCTGATGCAAGGAAGCATCGAAACCGGCGACGACCTCAAACTCCAACCCGGCGGCGCGCGGGCGCACGTGCGCAGCGTCGGCGTCTTCGGCTCCATTCGAAATAGAGTCGAGGCAGGTTCGCGCGTCGCGCTGAACTTGTCGGGCATCGATCGCCGCGAGATCGCTCGAGGTCAAGCCGTCGTCGGCAAAGAGTTCTCGGCCGGCCAAAGCTTCGCCGTGCGTTTCACGCCGTTGGAAAGTGCGGCCGGCTTGTTTGCGCGTCGGACGCCGGTGCGGGCCTACGTCGGCTCCGCCGAAGTGCTCGGCACGCTCGTCGCTGGGGAGGCGCCCGAATCCGGCCGCGAAGTGCGCGCGACGCTGCATCTGCGGGAGCCGGTCGTCGCCTTTCCCGGCGTTGCGTTTGTATTGCGGCGTCCCTCGCCGATGGTGCTGCTGGGTGGCGGGCTCGTTGAAGGAACGGAGTCCGCAAACGCAGCCGAAACGGACAGTCCCGACGAAGCTGCGGTGCTCGCGGTGCTGAACGATCGCGCACTCGACGCGGTCGAGCCAGTGGCGGTTGCCGCCGCTGCCAATCTGCGCGAAGCGGTGGTGCTCGACGCGCTGGAGCGACTCGTCGAACGGGGCGACGTCGTTGCCGTTTCGCGACCGCGTGCTTACGTGAGCGGGTCACCCGCATCATCATTACTCGCTCGCGTGCTTAACCAGCTTGATGAAGCGCACCGCGACGAGCCGTGGGCGATGGGAGTGACGTCCATCGCATTAGCGCGAGCGCTGGCAGTGCCCGAAGCGCTGCTCGTGCGAATCCTCGAACACTTCGTCGAGGAGGGACGCCTCGTCAACCGCGGCGGTTACTATGCCGCACTCGGCTATCGGCCGTCGCTGACTGCAGAGCAACGAGCGTTTTTCGACGATCTTGTTTCCACGGACGAAGCAAAGCCGCTCTTGCCGGTGCCCTTTGCAAGTGCGGCCGCCGCCGTTAAGCTCGCCCGTCTAGCCGGCTGCTCCAAAGCATTCGACACCATGCTCGCGCAAGGAGCGCTGGTGAAAGTCGGGGACGATCTCTATCGCGGTTCTCAGATTGCCGGAATCCGCGCGCGCGTGGAAGCGCACTTGAAGGAAAACGAACGCATGACGGCGGCCGGCTTTCGCGATCTTCTTGGAACGTCGCGCAAGTACGCGGTCCCGTTACTCGAATGGCTCGACAAACACGGGATTACGATCCGCGACGGCGATTATCGCACGCTGCGCAAGGCACAGTCTTAAAGTTCGAGTGCTTCGAGCGTCGCCTGCTCTTCGGAGAGCATTGCTCCCTCTGCGCTCAGCCTGTCGATCTGCGACTCGGAAAGCCGTTCGTGGAGGGCCACCATCAGCGTTTCGTAGCCGCGGGCCTCAGCGACGTCGCGTTCGCAGCCCTTCGCGCGATACCATGCGTCCACGTACCCGCGCAGGCGCGCAGCCGGCTGCGGTTCGCTGCGCAAGGCCGCGACGGTTGCGAGATGTTGGACCGCGACGATGGAGCCCCACGGGTAAGCGCCCTGCGCGAGCTCGAGCGCATCGTGAGCGGCCTGCCGGGCGCCGTCGACGTCGCCGAGCGCCAACGAGCACGCCGCCGCATTCGCCAGCGAGATCGCCTCGAAACGACTAAAATGCAGACGGCGCGCGCCGTCTGCGGCAGCGGTTGCGAGTTCGAGTGCCCGCTCGGCACTCCCCAGGAGTAACTCGAGCTCTGCAAGATTGTGGCGCAGGCTCGTCGCGGCGACGGCGTTACCAAAACGCAGCGTAAGCGCGAGCGCCTCAGTATATGACCTCCTTGCTTCCTCGAAGCGCCCCCGTCGCACGGCGACGAATGCATGCATCTCGGCGGCCACGGCATAGTAACGTGTCTCGAGCAGGTCGCACTCGCGACAGATGGTCATCGCCGTCGCGCTTGCCGATTCAGCCTCGTCGAGACGACCCGCGTCAATGAGACCCGACGTAAGCAGGCAGATCCCGGCAACGCGGTCCGCAGGATTTTCGAATGTCGCTGCCAACGCGATGGCCCGCTCAGCCGCCTCGATCTTTTGCGTTCCCTGCCGTAGCGACGCGAATGTGCGCCACGCGTACGCGGCGATCTCCGGCCCGGCGCGCATGTCGAGTTTCGGGAGTAGCCCTTCGAGCCACCGCCGGGGTTGCGCGTCCCCGCGACTCGTGCGCCAGATCGGCGTGAATCCGCAGGCTATTCGGGTGGCAAGCGAAGCTTCGCCCGCAGCGATCGCCCATTCGATGGCCGACCGCGCGTTTTCCAACTCCGGTTCGACGTCCTCCGGATTCCAATCGGGTGCGCGCTCGAGTCGTAGCGCCACGGCGAGCGACGCGTGCGCATGACGGCGGGCTACGTCCTCGATACCGTGCGTGGCGAGCTTCTCGTACGCGTGCTGCCGAAACGATTCAAGAAAGCGATATCGCGGCCGAGTTCCCGAAAAATCGACGGTCAGCAGCGACTTGTCGACCAGCGAGGAGAGGAGATCGAGCATCTCGCGCTCCCATTGCGGTTCCGGCGTGGCAATTGCGACGGCGTCCTCGAGCGTGCAGCCACCGGTGAAAACCGAGAGCCATTCGTAGAGTTGCCGCTCGCGCGGCGTTAGGAGTTCGTAACTCCAGTCGATCGTCGCGCGCATGGTCTGCTGGCGCGGAAGCGCGGTTCGATCGGCGCCGCGCAGTATCCGCAAGTGATCGTCGAGTCGCTCGGCGAGTGTGTTTACTGACAAGAGATTGATCCGCGCCGCCGCCAATTCGATCGCCAGCGGAATGCCGTCCAGGCGCCGGCAGATCTCGCCGACCACCGGTTCGTTTTGCGCGGTCAGCGCGAACAGATGGTCGACGGCGCGAGCGCGATCGGCAAACAGTGCGACTGCTTCGTCCATTCGCAGCGACGGCAAACGAAAGATGCGTTCGCCGCTTACTTTGAGCGGCTCGCGGCTGGTGGCGAGCACGCGGAGTCGCGGGCAGCCGGCCAAAAGTGCGGCGGCAGCGGCAGCGGCGCCGTCGATGACGTGCTCGCAGTTGTCGAGCACCAGCGCAAGATTCTTGTTGCGGAGATGCGCGAGCAGCGCGTGCTCCAACGAGCGTCCCGTCTGTTCTTGCACGCCCAAGGCCGAAGCGATCGCGGCGACGACCCTGCCGGAAGCATCTAGGGACGCCAGCCCGACGAAGCGCGCGCTGAAAATGCCGCTGCCGCGCAAATCTCCGGCCACGCAAAGCGCCGTCTGTGTCTTGCCGACGCCGCCGCTTCCGACAAGCGTCACCAGCCGGTTCTCCCGGAGCAGCGCGCTGATTGCGGCGACCTCGTCCGTACGGCCTATGAACGCGGAGAGGGCGGCGGGTAAACGCGCCTCGTAACTGGGCTCGGCAAGAGGCTCCGTCTCGGCGCGTTGCGCGCTCGCTTCGAACTCGCAACGCGCGTCGCCGGCTAAATCGAGGGCATCGGCCAAGGCCGTGACCGTTTGGCGCTGCGGCGTCTGGCGATAGCCGCGTTCGAGGGCACTGACGCCCTCAACGCTCATCCGCGCGCGTTCGGCCAGCGACTCCTGGGAGAGCCCGGCGGCTGTGCGGTGCTGCCGCAGCAAAGCTCCGAAGCGTGACATCGCCAGCGGGGTCTTCTCCCAGCGACACGGCGACCCCTCAGCCTGCACGGGAGTCAACTTGTGCGGGTCGCCTCTCGTGAGCGTCCGTTCTGCTTGCGCCGCTGCCGCGCGATACTGCACTCAACCGCGCTAGCGGACACTTTCTCGAAAGAAATGGAGCCTGAAAATGACAAACTCGAGCACGATCTCCCACGCCGCGAGCGCGACCTTCGCGGCCCTGTTACTCGCCGGCTGCAGCGCCGGAGCCTCCTCGACCTTCGGTCCGCCCGCCGCTTCTAGCGGCGCCGCGACCACGAGCCGAATCACCCTTCCGCAGAAGAACCTTCGTCCGGCGCACGGGCGCGTGCGCCCCGATCGCTGCGGCGGCAACGCGCTGTACTTCTCGGATTATCAGAATTCGGTAATCGACAGCTTCGGCGCGAGCGGTGGCCGCGTGGCCTGCACCGTGACGAGCACCGGCATATCCAATCCGATCGGCATCTGGGTGCAGCCGGTCTCGGGCACTTACTACGAAGACTTGTTTGTGGCAAACTCCGGCAACGGGACGGCCGTCGCGTTTAAGACGCCGTTGACCAGCGCGTCCGTGCCGATGTGGCAGTTCAAGGTCGGCACTGCGGCCTCCGACGTCGTGCAGGACATGTCTGGTAACGTCTATGTGGCCGCATACGGCACGCCCAACATCGACGTGTTCACACCGCCCTTCGACGCGTGCAGCTATCCAAACGCCTGTTCCCCTTCGTTTACGATCGCCGATCCGTGCGGTAGCGTCTACTGGCTGGCGACCGACGGCAAGGGCAACGTCTATAGTAACAACTACTGCGGCTACGTAACGCTCTTCCTCCCGCCGATCTCTTCGGGCGAAATCGGCACGGCCCTCAGCGGCATCGGTTACGGTTCGCCCGGCGGGATGATCGTCGACAAGAAGAACGAGCTCGTCGTCAACGATCCCGGATACGACAAGATCAACGTCTACGGGCTGAATCCGTTGCGCGGAGAAGCCGCGTTTCGCTACGGACTCTCGCCGTACGGCGGACAGATTTTCGGCATCGGTCTCGACAAGAGCAACAAGTTCCTCTGGGCGGCCAATGCCGTCGCAGCGCAGGGACAACAGTACTCCTTCACGTCGGGTGGAACCGAGGGAACGACCGCAACGGACCCGACCCTCGTGCAGCCGATGGGTGCGGCGGCTCGTCCGTCCAGCGCTGAATAACCCAGTCTCGGCGGCTCGTAGCAAACGGCCTCGCCAAAGCGAGGCCGTTTGCTACGAGCGTCAAAGACCCAGCAGCGTGAGGATGCCGATCACGACGGTGCCATAACGCATGGAATCGCGAGCTTCTGCTCGACCCAGTGGCACGGTGACGTTTCTGTTTACCGACATCGAAGGCAGCACCGCGCGATGGGAACGCCGGCCCGACGCGATGCGCGATGCGTTGGCGCGTCACAATACTCTGGTGCGCGACGCGATCGAGGCGCATGGCGGTTACGTCTTCAAGACCGTGGGCGACGCGTTTTGCAGCGCGTTTGCGATGGCGCCTAACGCCTTGGCGGCAGCGCGCGCCGCACAGCAGGCATTGTCCGCAGAAGATTTTTCAGGCGTCGACGGGCTGCTCGTGCGCATGGCGCTCCATACCGGGCACGTGGAAGAATGCGACGGAGACTACCTCGGGCCTGCCGTCAATCGGTCGGCACGCCTGCTGGCAATCGGTCATGGCGGCCAGGTGCTCGTTTCACACACTGCCGCCGACCTCGTCCAGGATGCGATGCCCCCGGAAAGCGATCTGCACGATCTCGGCGCACATCGACTCAAGGATCTGACCCGCGCCGAACGCGTCTATCAGCTCGTTGCGCCCGGTTTGATCGAAAGCTTTCCCGCGCTTCGCTCGCTCGAACATATGTCGAATAATCTGCCCCAGCAGATCACGTCTTTTGTGGGGCGTGAGAACGAGCTTGCCGAGATCGAAGCCCTACTAAAACAGCACCGTCTGGTGACGCTGGTCGGAATGGGCGGCTCGGGCAAAACACGGTGCGCGATCCAAACCGGCGCGGAGCTTCTCGACGGTTTCGTCGATGGTGTCTGGCTGATCGATCTGGCGCCGCTTTCCGACCCGTCGCTGGTCGTGGCCGAGATCGCGCAGGCGCTCGGCGTGCGAGAAGTGCCCAATCACCCGTTGCTGGAAACGCTGTTAGCGTTTCTCGAGCGCAAGCAGTTGCTCTTGATTCCGGATAACTGCGAGCACGTGATCGATGAGGTGCGCCGCGTCGCTAGTGCGATCTTGCGCGGATGCCCCGGCGTGTGCCTTCTGGCAACCAGTCGGGAAAACTTGAGCATCGCCGGCGAACACGTCTTCCGCCTGCCCTCGTTGAGCCTGCAGGCGGCAACGGCGCTCTTCACCGACCGCGCGCGCGCCTCCGATTTTCGCTTTGCCCTCACGGACGAAGACGCGCCGTTCGTTTCGGACATCTGCCGCCGGTTGGACGGCATTCCGCTGGCGATCGAACTCGCGGCAGCACGGGTCAAAGTGCTCTCGCCACCGCAGCTCGCGCAACGTCTCGACGAGCGCTTCCGCGTGCTCACCGGCGGCGACCGCAGCGCGCTGCCCCGGCAGCAAACGCTGCGCGCCACGATCGATTGGAGCTTCGATTTGCTCGACGAGCGGGAGCGCGCGCTTTTCAGGCGTCTGTCAATGTTTGCCGGCGGCTGGACGCTGCAGGCCGCGGCCGCGGTTTGCGGGGATGAAGGTGGCACCGACGATTTGGACATGCTCGACTTGCTCTCCGCGCTCGTCGACAAATCGCTGGTCTCCACCGAGGAGTTCGCAGACGATCGGCGCTATCGGATGCTTTTTTCGATACGAGAGTACGCGCTCGAGCGCTTGCGCGAGGCGAGCGAAGCGGAGACGATTGCAGGGAAACACGCGACATTCTATGCCCGGTTTGTGCGAGAACTTCAGCCGATGGTTGACGCGCTAGAAGACGTCGAATGGAGGCGGCTGCTCTCAGCCGAGATCGATAACCTCCGCGCCGCGATCGAGTGGACGATATTCCAAGGGAACCAGCCGGCGGACGGGCTTTCGTTGCTGGCCAATGTCGAGTGGCCGGAGTTTATAACGAACGCGCAGGAAGCGCTTCGCTGGTATGAGTACGCGGCGGAACTCGTTGACGCCATGCCTGACGAGTTCGTCCACGCGCGCATTCTTCGACATTACGCGATCCTCCAGTATCAGGTCGGTCTTCCGGTCGCCACGTGCGAGCGAACCGCACTGCGAGCCGTCGAGGTCGCGCGTGCGACGAGCGACGCGAACGACATCGCGCGCGCTCTGGCGACGTTGGGCGCCTGCTACCGGTCGGCGGGGCGCTTCGACGAAGCCGACCGCAAACTCAGCGAGGCCTATGCAAGTCCGGAGTTGCTTTCGCGAATCACGGCAAATACGGTTCTCCGCGTATGGGCGGTGACGGACCTCCAACGAGGCGAAATCGATCTTGCGCGCCGGCGATTCTCGGAGGTCGTGCGGTTGGAGCGGGCTGGAAGCGAGGCGCACGCGAGCGCACTGCTGAACCTGGGCGAGCTCGAGTTTGCAACCGGACACGTCGAGCGGGCCCGAGCGGCCGCCCAACAGGCCGAGAATACGTACGCTCGTCTCAACTCCGTTTATCTGGTTCTGCTGTCCTCAAATCTTGCCGCCTATGCCATGGCCGGCGGAGACATCGACGCGGCTGGGGAGCATCTGCGTAACGCGCTTGACTTGCTCAACAGATCCCACTCCGGGTGGCTGCACATGGCCCTCGAGAATCACGCTTTGTTGGCCGCGCTACTTGGGGACCAAGAGCGCGCCGCGGCCCTCGCCGGCTTCACCGACGCTGCGTACGCTTCGCGAGGTGAAGTGCGACAGTATACGGAGCGTTACGGATACGAGCACCTGACGGCGCTACTTCGTGAAGTCTACTCGGCCGACGAGCTTGCGCGCCGGATGAGCGAAGGAGCTTGCCTGACCGAAGAGCAGGCACTCGCGCACGCCGCGGCGATACACGGGGTCATTAGCAACCGGGCGGCACCGCCGCCGAAAGGGGTCACGTAGGATGCCCGATGCGAAGGCAGACGCAGCCGCCGCTCTTGACGCCCACAAACGCTCGATCGACGATCTCCATCAGAAGCTGATGGCGATGCCGGGGTGCGACAAGGAGCGTTTGGCGCGAGCCGTCGGCAAATACAAGGCGGCGAGTCAAGCATTCCATGACGACGCGCTCGGGTGCGTAGGCATCTAACTTTCTAAGAGCCCGATCCCCCAAGGGCACGTTCGATCGCGCTGCCAATGGGGACGCCCAGTCCGGCGCAGGGATTCCATCCGGGATTGCTGCGGTATCTATCGTTGCCTCCAACGGTCACGTCGCGAAAGATAGAATCCGCCTTTGCTCCGTAAAGTAGCGGCGCAAAGAATCCAATCGAATAGCCAAGGCGCTGGTTGAGACGCGCAGCAAGCGCCGCCCACATCGGTGCGACCGTGCTCGTCCCACCCATGGCGAACTTCGTGCCTTCAAAAAATACCGTGTAGCCGGGTACGACCTGCGCTGCGAAATCTGGAAGGCCCCGGCCCGGCGTGATTTGGTAACCGCCGGCAACCGGAGTTGCGACGCCTTGCCAAGGTGGAACGGCGAAGCGTTCGCTGAATCCGCCGCCCGTTTTGTTCCAAGCGGTCTCTGAGCCCGTCGAGATATCCGTTCCGCCGCAGGCATGGGTAAAGGGACTCGACGCGGGAGCGAGGACGTGCGGGTTTCCGTCGTAATCCATCTCGGCTCCGTTGTCGCCTGACGCGCAAAAAACGCTGACGCCGAGCAGCGCGGCAACCGTAAAAAGCTCGTCGAGAATCGTCAGCGCCGCCGGCGTCCACAAGAACTCCGGAAATCCGAAACTGATCGAAAGGATCGATGGGCGGTTTACCTCGTCGAACAGCGCGGTGCGGATGGCGTCGAGCACGCCGCGCTCGTTGTCCGGTGCCGCATAGATGACGATCTGCGTCCCGGGTGCCAGCGCTGCGACGATCTGCGTGTCGATGGCCGACTCGACGTCTTTCGCGGTCTCGATGTCGTGCGTAAGCTCGGCGTTATCGATGCGTCTGAGGATCGGGAGCTTCGCGGTTACGCCCTGATCCTGCATGCATTTCGTGAAGTCGTCAGGCCTGAACGCTCCGCGAAGCTGCAAAACGCCGACGGTTTCGCCCGAACCGTCTGCATTGGGAAGCTGGTAGCGGGCCGCAACCTCTTGCGCGGAGAGCGGAGTCGCCTCGCCGTGCAGCGTTCCGACCGCATGCGAACGGGGCCACTCGTGGATGCCAAAGAGCCCCCCAAGTATTGCGGCGATCTCGGGAGGCGCGTGCAAGGAATCCGTGCGAAGCCGAAAGCGCGACTTGTCGGGAGTCTCATAGATCGCGGCCGTCGCTCCAAAAGCCTCGATGAATTTGCGTATCGGCCCGTTCAAAACCATCGATCGCCAGTGCGTCGTCACGACGTCGATGTGGAACTTCGCGCAATAGCGCTGTAAGACGTCGACGTTTTTTGGGTCGGACGTCGTTTGCGCGGCAAGGTCCGCGCGGCTTGCGTACGCGCGCCCCGACGGCAGCGTCGCGCCCAGCGCGCGCGCACGCTCGACATCGAGCTCGCCCCCGCTCTGCGGACGCAACCACGCGGTGAGCCAAACATCGCCATCGGAGACTTCCGCGGCTGGTGTCGTTCCAGGCCAGACACCGCGATGCGTATTAGGAATCGGAACCGGGCTTTGCGTGGTCATAGCTTTCGCCTAAAAATGCAGCAGCGTGAGGATGCCGATCACGACTTCGATTGCGACGAGCGCGACGATCGTGACCTCGAGGAATTGATCGCGCCGGCTGCGCGATTGGTCGCTAAAGAAGCGGTACATCTCGCCCACGCTTGCGAGTTTCGTGTCGATCTGGTGCTGCCAATCCGATAGGCCGAGCCGCGTCGCCGCCGCTCGGTAGAGGCGCGCGTAGTACGCGTCTCCCACGACCTTGAGCGCGTTGCTCGAGCGATCCGTCAGCTCGAGGACGTCCACGATCAGATAGCGCAGCGTTGCGGCCTGCTCCGCCTCGCGGCGTCCGCGCAGCGATCGCGGCGGACCACCCGGCTGCATTTTGTAGATTCCGTCCAGTTCGCTATCGAGCAACGCGTCGTAAGTGCGCAGCTCGAGGAGCTGCGAGTTTGCAAACTCCAAAATATCTTCGATGGCGCGGGCGCTCTCGGTGCGGTCGTAGACGAACGCGGTATCCCACTGCACGATCGTCAAATCGTCTTCGTGGTAGGAGAAACGCATCCGCAAGGCTTCCTGCGCCTCGGCGGCGGCCAGCCGTTTGCGCTCGCCGAGCAAGAGTCCGGCGAGCGCGGCGGAGTGATCGTCCAAAAGCGTCTCCGCGTCGAGGGCCTCTTCGAAGCGATCGATCTCGACGATCAGATAATCCTCGATCAGCGGCGCATGGCGATCGTCCAAGGAGCCGGCGTACTCGTCGCAAATGCGCTCTGCCGTCTTTTCGGCAAAGCGCGCGATCGATTCATCGCTGCGCGCGCGCTCGACGGTCGACAACAGGTCGTTCCACGACCCGGCAGCGGCGAAACTCAAGCGCAGCGAGAGGACGCCGTAGTCGTAGAACTTCAATCGCACCGACGCGCGCAAACCGTCGAAGTCGCCTTCCGGCAGGCTGGCGACCAGCGGCGGGACGGGAAACTGGAGATATGGAGGCGCGTGCAAACGCAGCGGCAATGCCGCAGGCGCGCGACTCTCGACGCCGAGGGCGCTGATCTTAGCCAGATCGATGGTGTCGGCGACGTCAAACAAATAGTAGGCCCGTACGGCGCCGCTGGCGATGTCGAGCATCCGACCGCCGCCTTACGGCGTTCTCCGCCGCGCTCCTTCGGTGGGGGTCGAAGGCCTCGAAAGGTCTCTCCTGCAACTACCGCGCCACCTTGCCTTGTCATATAATTGAAACATGAATGTAGAGAAGATGACGGAGCGCGTTGGCGACGCGCTTAACGCCGCTTATGCGCGCGCTTTGCACGAACACAACACGCAGACGGCGCCCGAGCATATGCTGGCCGCCTTGCTCGAGCAAGAACGGGGCATCGCTCCGGATATTTTGGCGAAGGCCGGCGCCGATCCCAAAGCATTCGCCCGCCGAGTCGACGAGGCGATCGGCCAGCTTCCACGGCTAAGCGGCGCCGGCGCCGACTCAGCGCAGGTGACACTTTCGCCGGAGCTGGCGCGGATTATGAGCACCGCGGAGAACGAGGCCAAAGCGCTGCAAGACGATTACGTCTCGGTCGAGCACGTGCTGCTGGCGATGGCGCAATCCTCGGGCGCGGCCGGTCGTCTCCTGCGAGATGCCGGATTAACGAAAGACAAGCTGCTCCAAGCGCTTCGCGACGTGCGCGGGAACCAGCGAGTAACGACCAAGGACCCCGAGGGCACGTACAAATCGCTCGAGCGCTACGGGCGCGATTTGACGCTGGAAGCGGAGCGCGGGAAACTCGACCCGGTAATCGGCCGCGACGAAGAGATTCGCCGCATCGTCCAAGTGCTCTCGCGCCGCACCAAGAACAATCCGGTGCTCATCGGCGATCCCGGCGTCGGCAAAACGGCCATCGTCGAGGGATTGGCGCAGCGCATCGTGCGCGGCGACGTTCCCGAAGGTCTCAAGAATAAGCGGATCGTTTCGCTCGATATGGGCGCGCTGATCGCCGGCGCAAAGTACCGTGGAGAGTTCGAAGAGCGGCTCAAGGCCGTGCTCAAGGACGTGGCCGCCTCCGAGGGGCAGATCGTCCTTTTCGTCGACGAACTGCACACGGTCGTCGGGGCGGGAAAGGCCGAGGGCGCCATGGACGCCGGCAACCTGCTCAAACCGATGCTGGCGCGCGGCGAACTGCATATGATTGGCGCCACTACGCTGGACGAGTACCGAAAGTACATCGAAAAGGATGCGGCTTTGGAGCGGCGCTTTGCGCCGGTTATGATCGATCAGCCTAGCGTCGAAGACACGATCTCGATTCTGCGTGGGCTCAAAGAGAAGTACGAAGCGCACCATGGCGTTCGCATCAAGGACGCGGCGCTCGTTGCCGCCGCCACGTTGAGCAATCGCTACATCACCGATCGTTTCTTACCGGACAAGGCAATCGATCTCGTCGACGAGGCGGGCGCAACGTTGCGCACCGAGATCGATTCGATGCCGCAAGAGCTCGACGAAGTCTCGCGCCGCGTGATGCAGCTCGAGATCGAGCGCGAAGCGTTGCGCAAGGAAGACGACGGCGCCAGCCGCCGGCGTTTGGAGCAACTCGAGAAAGAGTTGGCGACGCTGCGCGAGGATCAGGCCAAGCTGCGCGTGCGTTGGGACGCGGAGAAGAATGCCGCAATGAAGCTGCGGCAGCTTCGCGAGCAGATCGAGCAGACGAAGGTCCAGATCGAACAGGCGGAGCGGCAGTACGACCTCAACCGCGCCGCCGAGCTTCGGTACGGAACTCTTGCCCAACTGCAAAAAGAGTTGGCGGCCGAGGAAGCGCAACTGGCCCACAAAGACGGAGCGCGGCTTTCCAAAGAAGAGGTTGATGAAGACGACATTGCCGCCGTCGTCGCCCGTTGGACGGGCATTCCGGTTTCCAGGCTGATGGAAGGTGAGAAACAAAGGCTGCTGCATCTCGAAGACGAGTTGCATCGACGCGTCGTGGGCCAGACCGAGGCCGTCGATGCCGTTGCCGAGGCCGTACTGCGCTCGCGCTCGGGTCTTGCCGATCCTAATCGGCCGATCGGCTCGTTCATCTTCCTCGGGCCCACCGGCGTCGGCAAGACGGAACTTGCGCGCGCATTGGCCGAGTATCTCTTCGACGACGAGCGCGCCTTGATCCGCATCGACATGTCGGAGTATCAAGAAAAACACACCGTCGCGCGGTTGCTCGGCGCGCCTCCGGGATACATAGGCTTCGAAGAAGGCGGCCAGCTTACCGAAGCGGTGCGCCGGCGTCCGTACTCGGTGATCCTATTCGACGAAGTCGAAAAGGCGCACCCCGACGTGTTCAACGTCTTTCTGCAGATACTCGACGACGGACGTTTGACGGACGGTCAGGGGCACACGGTCGATTTCAAGAACACGATCGTCATCATGACCTCCAATATCGGCAGCCACCGAATCCTCGATTACCACGGGTCGTTCGATGGCGCCGAGTACGCCGTCATGCGTGCGACGGTACTCGACGAACTACGCCAGCATTTCCGGCCGGAGTTCCTTAATAGGGTCGACGAGATCATCGTTTTCCACGCGCTCACCGAAGAGGAGCTGTTGACCATCGTCGATCTGCAACTGACACGTTTGCGTCAACGCTTGGCGGAGCGGCGAATCACGCTCGTGCTCTCGGACGAGGCAAGGCGGCACATCGTGAAGGTCGGATACGATCCGCACTATGGTGCGCGCCCGCTCAAGCGAACGATTCAGAAGGAGCTCGAGACGCCGCTGGGCCGCAAGATTCTGTCGGGCGAGATCCAGGACGGAACCACGGTCGACGTGGACTTCGACGAGAATCGCGGCGAGCTGACCTTTTTGCTCGGGGAGCGGGTGCCCGCAACGGCGCTCTGATTTCGCCGCCGGCAAAAGGGAGCTTACTTACTACGCTTAGAGATGGTACCTTTGTACCGAAGAACGAGCGACCTCCGAAGCTTGACGGGTGCAAAATTTGATGCGCGTCACGCAAGATATGCTGCGGAACAAAGAGAACCCCAACGCCTCAAAGCCGGACGTTAGTCCGAGCACCGTTTCAATATGATCTTAGATTGCAAACGATTTCGAGTTGAGCGCTACGTCTACGCAAGCAGCTAAATCGCCGTTTCCGACGGGGACGGTTACTCTGCTGTTCACCGACATCGAGGGAAGCACGCAGCACTGGGAAGAGCGCCGCGCGGTGATGCCGGATGTGCTGCGGCGCCACGACGACGCAATTCGTGCCGCAATCGAAGCCCACAACGGCTACGTTTTTAAGACGGGTGGCGACTCGTTCTGCGCCGCTTTCTGGCGCGCGTCCGATGGGATCGCCGCCGCGATCGACGCGCAGCGCGCGCTCGAGGCCGACGATGCCGACGGCGTCCTCCGCGTGCGAATGGCCCTCCATAGCGGCGCGACCGACGAGCGCGACGGTGACTATTTCGGACCGGCCGTGAACCGCGTTGCGCGACTCCTGGGCATCGTGCACGGCGGACAAGTGGTCGTCTCGGGTGCGACGGCACAGCTCTTGCGCGGTGCGCTGCCCGAAGCGGTGGATCTGCGCGACTTGGGCGAGCACCGGTTGAAGGACCTCGTCGAGCCCGAACACGTTTGGCAAGTGCTCGCGGCGGGGCTACCGGAAGTTTTTTCTCCGCTGACCTCGCTGGTTTCGATGCGGAACAATTTGCCGCGCCAGCTCACCCCACTGATCGGTCGCGAAGAAGTCGTGGCGGAAGTCGAGGCGCTGGTTAGCGAGCACGCGCTCGTGTCGCTGGTCGGGACGGGGGGTGTCGGAAAGACGCGCGTCGCGCTCCAGGCGGGCGCGGATCTGCTCGACGGTTCCGGCGATGGCGTTTGGTTTGTGGATCTCGGTCCACTCAGCGACCCGACGCTCGTTGAAAATGCGGTTGGCTCGACGCTGGGAGTACGCGAGCAGCCGCAGCGGCCCATGCTCGATACGCTGCTGCACTACCTGCGACGCAAGCATCTCTTATTGATTTTGGACAACTGCGAGCACGTAATCGAGGAGGTCGCGCGAATCGCCGATGCGATTCTGCGCAGTTGTCCAGAGGTGCGGATGCTGGCTACGAGTCGCGAGCTGTTGCGAATTCACGGCGAGCACGTCTACCGGGTGCCTTCACTTTCGTTCCCGCCGGAGAATCGCCCGGTTACCGCAGACGAAGCGATACCGTATGGCGCGATCGCACTGTTCGTCCAGCGCGCCACAGCTTCCGATGCAAACTTTCGCCTGACGGATGAGAACTCGCCAAGCGTGGCCGAAATCTGTCGCCGCCTCGATGGAATCGCGTTGGCGATCGAGTTGGCTGCGGCGCGCGTGAAGGTGCTGTCGCCGCGCCGGCTCGCCGAAAAGTTGGAAGAACGCTTTCGGATGCTGACCGGCGGGAGCCGTACGGCACTTCCGCGCCAACAAACGATGCGCGCGCTGATTGACTGGAGCTACGACCTGCTCTCCGAAAAAGAGCAGCGACTCTTCCGGCGCCTTACGATCTTTGCCGGTGGCTGGACTTTGGAAACGGTGACGGCCGTCTGCTGCGACAACGAGCGAGACTTTCGCGACGCGATCGAATCGTGGGAAGTCTTCGATCTCTTGTCGTCGCTCGTCGACAAGTCGCTCGTTCAGGCAGAGCAGTTTGGCAGCGAAACCCGCTATCGCTTGTTGGAGTCGACGCGCGAGTACGCGCACGGGCAACTCGTCGAGCAGGGCGAGTACGAGGTTATCGCCCGCGCCCACGCGGTGGCGTTCTTGGAGAGGGCCTTGCATCTCGACCGGCTTCGCGAGGATATGCCGGATCGCGTCTGGCTCGAGCTTGCAGAGTCGGAGCTGGGTAACTGGCGCGTGGCTCTCAAATGGACGCTCGGCTGGCGCGGTGACGTGCACCTCGGACAGCGCCTGGCGGGAGGCCTCGGTGCCGTCTGGCGCGCCTTTTCGGTGAGCGAGGGCTGGAGCTGGACGCGCATCGCGATCGACATGGTCGACGAGAGGACCCAGCCTACCGTTACTGCCGACCTCCAGCGCGTTGAGGCATTTCTCAACACGTCGCTGCTGCGATGGGAAGCGGCTCGAGAGTGCTCCGAAAAGGCTTTGCGCAGCTACCAGCAGATCGGCAACGAGAAAGAGATCGCGACCGCGCAGTACATGGCCGGACGCGCGCTCGTCGCACTCGACCGAATCCCCGAAGCCGAAGCGATGCTGCAAGCGGCGCTCGCAACGTTCCGGCGCCTCGGTGCCGGCCGGCTCACCGGCGTTACGCTTGGGACGCTTGCCATGGCGCGCGAGCATGCCGGCGGCTATGCCTCGGCCCGCTCGATGTACGCCGAGGCACTGGCCACCTTCAACGCCGTCCACGACGAGCGCGATGCGGCGGTTGTCGCGACCCACTTGTCGTGGATCGAGTTCACCGAAGGCAGAATTGACGCGGCCGTTCGAATCTTGGGCGACGCGATTTCCACGTTTCGACAGCTCAACGACATGCCCAACCTGGTCGATGGGCTTACGAGCATGGCGGAGTATTTGATCGCATTCGCGCGCTATGACTTGGGGCGGGAGCGCGCCCGCGAGGCGGTCGCGCTCGCCGCTCGGGAACAGCTCGAGACCCACCAAGCCGTGGCGCTGCAGCACCTGGCCGCCGTGGTCGTCTTGCAGCCGCCTGGCGAAGACGAGGGCTCGTCGGTGCGCTTCTCCAGAGCCGCGCGGTTGATCGGATATATCAATGCCTGCGTCGCAAGGCTCGACTTTCACAGAAATCCCGGGGAGCAGCAGCTCTACGACAACGTGATGCGCGTACTAAGTGATGCCCTCGGAAGCTCGGAGGTCAACAGGCTTGCGGCAGAGGGCGTGGCGTGGAGCGACGAGCGGGCCGTCGCAGAGGGCCTCGCGATTTGATTTGCTTAAAGCACCTTCCGCTCGGCAAGAGATGGGCTTCCGACCGTGAAATACCCGGCCTATGAACCAAGACACTAATAACAAGACGAGGCAAGAGAAGGCCGACCTTGAGATCCGGGACGACGCCAACATACCGGATATCCGCGACGAAGAGCTCGATCGCGTTAGCGGCGGCGGCAATAACTCCGTCTGGGGCACGGCGAACCCGGGCAACCCCTCAACCCCCGCCGGCCCGTAGGAAGCCCTGATCTAGCCCAAAGGGGCAGTAACTGGGCTCCTCGGCGGCAGAAGCATTGCCACGAGCGCGGCCGCTAGCGACATCACCGCTGCAGCGAGCATCGCGTTCCGGAAACCTTCCGGGTGCGCCGGCGCCGGCAGGGCGCCTCCGCCCGCGGTCGCGACCACGACTCCAAGGACCGCGATGGCAAACAGGTTTCCAACGCGGGAAATTGCGTTATTGACTCCCGACGCGGCGCCGACGTCATCGGCGTCGGCGGCTCCCATCACGGTCGTGAGCAAGGGCGGCACGGTGATCGCGATCCCGATACCGAGCACGACCGTTGCCGGCAAGACGGTGGCGCTATACGAAGCGCCGAAACCCAGCTTGGCGAAAAGCGCGATCCCAAGAGCCGTTATTGCCGCTCCCGCAACCAACGGCAATCGCTCGCCGAGGCGCGACGCAATCGTTCCTGAAATCGGGGAACCTGCAGCAATGAGCGCGATCGTCGGCAAGAGCGCGAGGCCGGTCGCCAAAGGGGTGTAGAGCATTATGTGTTGCAGCTCGAAGGGAACGAAGAACAACTCTCCGCCGATTGCTGCATAGAAAAGAAACGCGTAAACGTTCGCGATCCGGAACCTGCGCGAGGCAAAGAGGCGCAGCGGGACCACCGGTGCAGAGCTGCGATGCTCGACGATGACGAACGCTGCGAAGAACGCTAGTCCTGCGATTGCCAGCGGCAGCGAGAGCGCGTTCGCGAGCCGGTGCTGCATCTGCATGAGCGCCCCGACGATGAGCGCGAGCGCCACGGTGATCAGAGCACTGCCGAGAATATCGGGTTTGCCGCCAACGTCTTCGGCGCGGCTCTCGGGTACTCGCGCGTATGCCAGAAACAAGACGACGATCGCGAGCGGAATGTTTATCCAGAAGACCAGGCGCCAGGTGTACTCTTGGGTGAGCCATCCGCCCAGGACCGGGCCCGCCGTCATCGTGATCGCGGATGCTGCCGCCCAGATGCCGATGGCTCGCCCGCGCTCGCGCGCGCCGTAGCTCGCCGTAATCAGTGCGAGGCTCTCGGGAATCATCAGCGCGGCGCCGATGCCTTGCACGCATCGTGCGAGTATAAGGAAGCCGGGCTGCATCGCGCTCGCGCAGGCAATGGACGATAATGCGAAGATCCAGATTCCCAAAATAAAGAGGCGGCGCCGGCCGTAGCGATCTCCCAGAGCACCGCCGATCAGAATCAGCGCCGACAAGAAGAGCAGGTATCCCTCGACGATCCACTGCGCTTGTGAATCGCTCGCCGGGAGTTTGGCCTTAACGATAGGGAGAGCAACCGTGAGGGCAGTGATGTCAATGTAGCTCATGCTCGAGGCAAAGATAGCAGCTACAAGCACCGCGAAAGGCGAGCGAGCTCCGGCGCCGGCCGACGCGATCATCGAGCCGCCTTCACCCGAGGCCTCCGCTCGCCCTGTCCGTCCAGGGGGCAGGTAGGGCCGGCACATTGCGTGACAGGGTCAAGCTTTGCCCAGCGTTGAATGCAAAGCATATGCCCGTGTATTGCAGGCGGCGCATCGCCCTGTTGTAAAAGAGGGATGTGTGACCGGCATCAATGGGAGCCTCCCGGACCCCGGAAAGAGCCTATCGCGGCGAAGCGCCCATCCGTAGCAGCGCGCATTGCGACTGGTTGCGTCGTGGTGTGCTCGAGCCTGCTATATACGGCGAGCGCGGCCCGGGCCGGTACCTTAACGTTGCAGCAGACCGTAGCCTACGCACTGGCGCATAATCCCACGATTGCCGCGAAGCAGGCCGCCGTTGCACAAGCCGAATCGGACTACACTAGGCAGCACGCCGCCGAGTTTCCGCCGGTCGTAGCCAGCGTGTCGAACCAGCTCGAGAAGCAAAGCAACTACGCCGGTAGCCTGGCTCAGTACGGAATCGCTCCGATACCCAATTTTTCGCAGAACACCGCTCAAATAGGGACGCAGTGGACCCTCTACAACGGATCGCTCAATCAGATTCTGAGCAAAGAATACTATCGCAAGCTCGAAGAAGTGCGAGCCGAGTTGCGCCAAACGCAAACGCAGACCACTGCCAAGCTGGTCGATATGTTCTTTGCCATCGCAAACTATCAGCATCTCTTGGATTTGGCGGAAGCCAACCTCGCCTATCAGCAAGCGTTGCTGGAGGTTGCGCGGGCGAAGGAAAAAGCCGGTATGGTTGCCGAGGTTGACGTTCTGCGGGCCGAAGTCGGCGTCGAGCAAACGCAGGTGGTCCTGTTGAACGCGCAATCGGATCGTGAAACCGCCCGCGAATCGCTCGCCCAAACGATTGGTGCCGGCCTCGATACCAACTTTGCCGTTCCGGCCACGCTGCCCGAGCCGCCGCTTCCCGCCCTTCCGGTGGGAACTTTGATCCAGATCGCCGAGCGGAATCGCCCCGAGGTCGCCGCGGCCTCGGCCGACGTAGCGATCGCTCAGCTTTCGCGTGCGACGATCGACACGGATCTGCTGCCGCAGGTCAACGTCTTTGCAGCCTTCGGCAACCAAACGTCGCCGACGGGCTACGTGGACCAGCAGAACCAGATCACGCAGACGAATCAGGAATGCGCGCGTTATCCCAACGAGATCGCGTGCATCGGCTTTCCGTTTGCAAACGTCGTTCGCGGCACGCCGGGCTTTTGGAATATCGGGGCGACCTCGTCGCTCTCGCTCCCAATCGTCGACTACGGAACGCGTGCCGCAGCCCATCGGTCGGCGAACAAAGCCGTCGATTCGGCGCAGCTCGCGCTCGACTCGGCGAAGACGGCGGCGCAGGCCGACGTCACGGACTCGCTGCGTCGCGCGCAGACCGCGCACGAAGCGTTGTTTTATCAACGCCGAGCCCTCGACCTAGGAATGGAAGCGTCGCGCATCGCTGCGCTGCAATACCGCAACGGACTCATCTCGCTTACCGATACCAAGGCGGCTCAGGCCACTTCCCTTCAAGCGCAGGCCGAGCTCTTCAACGCGCAAATTGTCTACATTAATGCCGTAGTGAAGCTGCGATCGGCGCTCGGCACGTTCGATCCGATCGCGATCGTCGCGGATATCTGACCGATGGACGCAGGTCGTAGAAAGTTCTTCATAATCGCGGGGAGCATGCTGCTCCTCGTGCTCGTCGTCATCGTCGTCGCGCGACAGTTGCGCGGCCAGCCTCGGATCGTGAGCGAGCTAACCGTCGGTAACGCGTCCTTCGTGATTTCGCTACCCGAGAGCGGCGTCATTCAGTATCCGCAGATCCAGACGATGTCGACCCAGATCTCCGGTAACATCGGGCGCATTTTCGTCAAGACGGGCGATCGGGTGATCGCGGGCCAGCTGCTGGCGACGATTGCGAATCCGCAAATCGTATCGGGCGCGCGCAGCAGCGCGGCGGAGTATCGCGCGGCGACCGCGCGGGCCGAAAGCGCTCAGGTTACCGATACGACAAACGTGGCACAGGCGCAAGCCAATCTCGAGACGTCGCGGGCGCGCTTAGCGCAAGCGCGGCAAGACTTGGCCAGCGGTTCCGGTCATGGCTTTGGCGAGTCGAGCGGCGCTACGCTGAGAGCGCAGGCGAACGTCAACTACGTGAGCGCCGCGACAACGCTGCGCGAGGCCCAGCGGACATACGCTGCCTATCGGGATCTCTACGCAAACAAGGCGATCTCGCGCGATCAGCTCGACCAAGCCGAGGCCAAGTACGAACAAGCGCAGGCCGCCTTCAATCAGCTGGTTCGGTCGCGCACCGTACTCGAAGATAACGTTCGGTCCGCGGAGGACGGCTACGTGCAAGCGCAGGCGGCGCTGGCCGCGGCGCAGGTCGAGTCGGGTAGCGGTGACGTCGCGGCCGCTTCGGCGGAAGCTGCTCGGGCCGGTTCGGAGTACACTTTTGCACAAGAGCAGGCGGATGCCACGCAAATTCATGCGCCGTACGACGGAATCGTTTTGAGCGTTGCAACGGAGAAGAACGATTCGGTGCGGCCGCTTCAACCGGGCGATGCGGTCACCGAGGGACAGCCGTTGATCACGCTCGCGCAGCGGCAGGCTTTTGTCGTCCGGACGAAAGTGGACGAAGAAGACGTCATCAACGTTCACGTAGGGGAGAGTGCGCAGATCACAGGCGAGGATTTCCCGGGGCGCGCTCTCAACGGCCACGTCGTTGAAGTTTCGCCGATCGCGCAGCGCTCCGAAGAAGCGACATCGGGCTCGCGCACGGTCGCGACGACGATTGCGGTCGATGGGTCGCCGGCCTTTCTGCGCGACGGAATGAGCGTCAACGTCAACATTCTCACGACCGACCTGCAGCACGCGATCGTCGTGCCGAATGATGCGATCGCGCGTGACGGCGGGTCGACGTACGTCTTCGTCGTTCGGAACGACGCCGCATATCGCCGGCGGGTGAGCGTCGGCCTCTCGAACGAAGCGAGTGCGGTAATCGTCTCGGGGCTGCGCGCCGGCGACGTCGTCGTCGCGCAAAGCGCGGTCGGATTGACCGACGGCGCACCGGTATCGGCGCCACCCGCTCCAGCGGGGCACTCGTGAGTAGTTCGAATCAGTCCGAGCACAGCGGTCTCTTCAGAGAAGAGGCCATCTCGGCGATCGATTCGGTCGAGAAGTTCGACGAAGCGATCGCGGTGGTCTCGTCGCACAGCGTTCTGGCGCTGGCAATTATCGGAGGCCTGCTCTTCTTACTGATCGGATGGTCGATCTTCGGGCGAATTCCGGTGGGCCTCCAAGGCCGTGGCGTGATCGTCGCGGGAAGCGGCATTGCGCCGGTCGTCGCGGCCGCAGAAGGGACGATCATCGAGCTGCCCGCGCATATCGGCGACACCGTTCCCCTGGGAGCCGCGGTTGCGCGCATGCGCACGACGACGGGCGACATCGTCGCCCTGCGTGCACCGGTGGCCGGCGTGCTGGCGCAGCGTTCGCCGCAGGTGGGCAGCTTCGTCCGCCAAGGCGATGCGGTCGCCACCATCGAGCCGGCCGGCGCAAGTCCGACCGCCGTCGTCTTCGTGCCGGTCGAAACGGACCGGCGGGTGACTGTCGGATTGCCGGTACGCCTTTCGCCGGCGGATTCCCGGCCGGACGTTTTCGGCTTCCTTCGCGGTCACGTCATCTATGCGGCGCCGTTTCCCGCAAGCGCCGACCGCATTCGAGCGGCCCTTCAGACCGATGCGGTCGCCGCCGGTTTCTCACCTGACGTCCCGATGCGCGAGATTCACATCGCACTCGACGTCGACGCAAACGGTAACCTCATCTGGTCCGGCCTGCAGAACGCAGGGCGGACCTTATCGCCGGGCATGCCCTGCTACGCGACGATCGTTGTAGAGGAGCGGCCGCCGATCTCGTTTGTGCTTCCCCCGACGCACGGATGAAACTCTTCGAACCTAAAATACACAAGAACGGTTCCACCAAGAAAATCGTCCGTACGCCGACGGTTCTTCAGATGGAAGCCGTCGAATGCGGCGCGGCATCGCTTGGAATGGTTCTGGGTTACTACGGGCGCCACGTTCCGCTCGAGGAGCTGCGCGTAGCCTGCGGCGTCACGCGTGACGGAAGCTCGGCCGGAAATCTGTTGCGCGCGGCGCGCGGCTATGGCCTCGACGCTCACGGCTACAAGTACGACCTCGACGATTTGCGCAAGACCACGATGCCGTGCATCATCTTCTGGCAGTTCTATCACTTCGTCGTCGTCGAGCGCTTTACGAAAGAGGGTGCGGTCCTCAACGATCCCGCCGGCGGGCGCAGGCTGTGCGATTGGGAAGAGTTCGGGCGAGCGTACACGGGCGTCTGCCTTACGTTTTCGCCGGGTCCGGATTTCAAGCCGAGCAACGAAATCCCGGCGACGACCAGCATCCTGCGCGCGCAGCTCGCGGGTTCGTGGGGATCGGTCCTCTATGTAATCCTCGCGGGCTTGGCCTTGGTAATCCCGACCATCGCGTTGCCGACGTTCACCAAGACGTTCATCGACGAAGTTTTGGTCGGCAAGAGCTATTCGTGGGTCTTCTGGATCGTCGCCGGAATCGCGGGAAGCATCGTGCTGCAGATCGTCTTGTTGGAGCTCGAACAACACGCGATCGTTCGGCTGCAGGCAAAACTAGCGCTCGCCAATGCGAGCCGCATGCTCTGGCACGTCTTGCATCTGCCGATGACGTTCTTCGCGCAGCGGTCCCCTGCCGAAGTTTCAAACCGCGTCGCGATCTGCGACCGGGTTGCAGAGCTGCTCTCGAGCCGGCTTGCGGCCAGTGCAATTGGGGTCGTTGCGGCCCTCTTCTACCTCGCCCTGATGGCGCATTACGATCGCTTTCTCGCGCTGGTTTCACTCGCAATCGCGGGGCTGAACATCCTCGCGCTTCGGATCGTGGCTCGCTTCCGCTCGGACGCCAATGCGGCGCTCTTGCAAGAGGAAGCGATGCTGTTGGGAAGCTCCGTGTCGGGGCTCGAGCGGATCGAAACGCTCAAATCCGGCGGTGCCGAGAGCACGTTCTTCATGAAATGGCTCGGGCGCCAGGCGCGCGTGATCAACGCGCGCCAACGCTTCGCCGTGCCGTCGCAAGTCCTCAACGCCGTGCCTCGCCTCCTCATCACCATCAACGTCACGGCGATCTTGGCGCTCGGCGGTCTGCGCGTCATCGAAGGAGCGATCTCTATCGGAACGCTCTTTGCGTACACGATGCTGATGCAACTCTTCATTTCACCGTTTACGACCTTCGTCGAGTTGGGCGCGGACGTGCAAGAGATGGACGGCGACCTGCGGCGCATTCAAGACGTCATGCGCTATCCGATGGACCAGCGGCGCGTGACGGAGCGAGTCGACCGCACCCGCCTCGCCGGCGAGCTCGAGCTGCGTGGCGTCTCCTTCGGCTACAACAAACACGGCGCGCCCGCCATTCGCGATATCTCGTTCGTTATTGCGCCGGGCCGGCGGGTCGCGCTCGTTGGACCGTCCGGCAGCGGCAAATCGACGATCGCCAAGCTGGTATCCGGTCTTTTCGAGCCGTGGTCGGGCAGCGTCTTGTTCGACGGCATCGAGCGCGAGGCGATCGATCCGGCGCTGCTCGGAACCGACGTTTCTTTCGTCGATCAAGAGATCTCGCTATATCCCGGAACGATTCGCAGCAATCTCACGCTCTGGGACCCTGCCGTCAACGATGCTTCGGTCGAAAGCGCGGCTCGCGATGCCTGCATTCACGCCGACATTGTCGGCCGGCCGGAAGGTTACGAAGCGGTGATGGCGGAGGGCGGCATCAACTTTAGCGGCGGCCAGCGCCAACGCTTGGAGATCGCCCGCGCGCTGGTGCGTGACCCGGCGCTCGTGATTCTCGACGAAGCGACGAGCGCGCTCGATCCCCTGACCGAGTATCTGATCGACGAGAGTCTGCGACGGCGCGGCTGCGCGTGCCTCATCGTCGCGCACCGGCTCAGCACGATCCGCGACGCCGACGAGATACTCGTTCTCGATGGTGGCGTCATCGCGGAGCGTGGCACGCACGACGAGCTCGTCGCTCAGAACGGCCGCTATCTCTCGCTCGTGAGGTCGCAATGATCGCCGATCGCGAAGTCCGGATCGCCGGCGACGAAGTTCTCGTGCTCAGCGAAACGCAGCACGCCTATCGCGTGCGCTCGGGAGAGGCGGCGCTCTTCGTCGTCGAGCTGGACGCGGCCGGACACCCTGTCGGCCGCCGATCGTTCCTCGGTGCGGCTGGTCCGGGGGATATCGTGCTCGGCACGTCGTGCGAATCGGACGGCACGACGCTCGCGCTCATTGCCGTTGGCGTCGTTCCGTCGCTGTTGGAGCCCTGGGACCTGGCGCGCAGCGAACCGGCGGTGCGTGACGAAGCGCTCTCCCGCTATATCTCGACGCTCGTCGGTAAAGACTCGATCGAGCTCGACGTTCAGATGGCGCGGCCGGTCGCCTCGCGCGAGACGGTCGCGCTCGCGCCCGGCGAGCACGCGCACTCCTCGCGCAAGCTCACCTACGTGCGGATCAGGAGCGGCAAAGGGTGGCTCTTGAACTCGTACCTTTGCACCTCGGCGACCGGCATCGTCCCAATCGGCGGTCAGTTTACTCTGCGCGCGCACGACGACGTGCGGATCGAACCCGTCGGCGGCGCGAGCTTGCACCCGACGGACGTCGCCGCCGGCGTCGGCGTGGTGCACGACGCTTTCTGGAGCCGTTGGCAAGCTCGCTCCTCAGAAGAAGATCAACGCCGCGAAACGATGCGCCGTGCCACCCAGGCCTTCGACGAGCGCGCGCTTCGCAGCGGCCTCGAAGAAGCGACGCACCTTTTCGAGCGCGATCGAATTGCCACCGAGCCCGGCGACGACCCGGTTGTCGCGGCGGCGCGGATCGTCGCGCAGACCGATGGAATCACGATCGTCGCTCCGCGCGAATCGCATAGCGAGCCGCAAGCGGCGGTGCAAGCAATTGCGATCGAGTCGCGGCTCTCGATTCGTCGCGTTCGCCTGCGCGGCGGCTGGCAACGGCGCGAGCACGGACCAATGCTCGCCTTTCGCGGCCCGAACAACGAACCGGTGGCGTTGCTGCCGCATCGGGGTGGTAGCCGCGCCAAATATGTCCTCGTCGACCCGACGCCTCCGATCGAGCCGGTGCGCGTGGACGACGCAGTCGCCGCGCAGCTCGATACCTTAGCGTACGTTTTCCTTCGTCCGTTCCCGGAGCGCCCGATCGGCGTTTGGGACTTGCTGCGCTTTGGATTGCGCCATAGCGGCATCGACGCCGCGCAGATCCTCGGGCTTGGCCTGCTCGGCGGCATTCTCGCCGGCATGATTCCGCTCGCGACGGCAATCCTCTACGGCACCATCATCCCGGGCGCAATGCGTCCGCAGCTGCTGACGATGGGCCTCGGGTTGCTTGCGATTGCGCTTACCGCCGCAGTGGCGGAAGTCGTGCGCGGCTTAGCGATCGTGCGCCTTCAGGCGCAAGTCGGTTCGACGCTGCAATCGGCAGTCATGGAACGGTTGCTGGCCCTTCCGGCGTCGTTTTTCCGGCGATACGAAATCGGCGATCTGGCCAATCGCTTGATGGGCGTCGACGCGATCGAGCAGTACGTCAGCGACATAACGATCTCGGCGGCCCTCAGCGGCGTCTTCTCGCTCGTGAGCTTCGCGCTACTCTTCATCTACGACGTTGGGCTCGCGTGGCTGTGCGCCGGACTGGCGGTGATTGCGATCGCGGTTGCTGTCGTCGAAGCCTTCGTCACGCTTCCGCTGCGGCGCCAGATCTTCGACCGTTCGGGCAGCATCGCGGGCTTCGTGCTGCAAGTTTTCAACGGCATCGGAAAACTGCGTATCGCACGAGCCGAAACGCGCGCTTTCGTCGGATGGCTTCACCGGTTCGTCACGATGCGCCGCATCTCGAACCGCGCGAGCACCATCGTCTACCGATTCGGCATCTTCGACTCGATTTGGCCTGCGGCTACGTCGCTTGCCATCATCGGCTACGTTTTCATCATCCGCCAAGGCGCGTTTCCGGCGAGCATCTATATCGCGGCAAGCGCCGCGTTCGGTCAGTTGCTGGCCGGACTACTCGGGTTGGGCGATGCCTTCGTCCAGGTGATCCGCATCATTCCGCTGTACGAACGCGCCCGGCCGCTGTTGCACGCGATGCCCGAGATTTTAGAGGCGCACGGCGATCCCGGCACTCTCTCCGGCGGGCTCGAGTTACGCAACCTCAGCTTCCGGTACGAGACCGCGTCGGCGGCAACGCTCGATCGCATCGACTTGAAGATCGAACCGGGCTCGTTCGTCGCCCTGGTCGGGCCCTCGGGGTCGGGCAAATCCACGCTGTTTCGGCTACTGCTGGGCTTTGAGAAGCCAAGCCACGGCTCGGTACTGTATGACGGGCACGACCTTGCGTCGCTCGACCTCGCCGCAGTCCGCCGGCAGATCGGTTCGGTGCTTCAGTCGACGGGGGCGCTGCAAGCGTCGATTTTTGAGAACATCGCCGGCGCCCGATTCATCACGCACGACCAGGCGTGGGACGCGGCGCGACGGGTCGGCATCGCCGACGACATCCAGCGTCTGCCGATGCAGCTCGAAACCTATCTAGGGTCGGACGGTGGCGGGCTTTCGACGGGTCAGCGTCAGCGCATCGCCATTGCGCGCGCGATCGTTACCTCGCCGCGCATTCTGCTCTTCGACGAAGCGACGAGCGCGCTGGACAACGAAACGCAAGCGATCGTTATGAAGACGCTGGAGCAATTAGACGCGACACGCGTTGTAATAGCGCATCGACTTTCTACGATCCAGAATGCGGATAGGATTGTGGTATTGGAGAGGGGCCGGATCCTGCAGGACGGGAACTATGCCGATCTAATCGCAACGCCCGGCCCCTTCGCTGATCTCGCGCAACGCCAGTCGATATAGACTGGGCGCTGCTTCGATTCGGTCTAGCCGACCGGGTTGGTCTTGCCCTTGATCGGGGCGCCCGGGATGATCGGATGGGTCGGGGGGCCGCCTGGCTTGATCGGATCGATCGGAAGCGGATGGGTTCCGATGCCGCCGCTTACCTTATCAAGTTCTTCGTCCTGGATCGGTTTGTTTTGGTCGCTCATAGTTTCCCTTTCTGTCACGCGGCAAAAGAACCGCGCATATCGAAGCTGTTTCTCGCCAATTCGAGCGAGTCCTAGGGGTTAACCCAGGTTATTTGTCCGAATTTCTTTCGGTTTGAGGGAGGATGGGCCTGCAATGGCCCGCGTTAGCCTCTGGCGAGGCCCGCACATATTTTCGTTCGAAAAGGGGTCGGAGCGCTGCCCGGCCCCTTCGCAGAACTTCGCCGCGCCGTAAAGGCGCCGCGGGATGGCCTACTCGCCGACGGGATTGCTGGGCCGACGAATCGGTGCTTGAGCACCACCGGGATGGGTCGGAGGCGTGCCCGGACGAATCGGGTCGAATGGCATCGGATGCGTGCCTACGCCGCCGCTGATCTGATCCAGCTCGTCGTCGCGCATTTGCTTGTCGTCGCTCATGTTAGTTGCCCTTTCTCGCGCGGCAAAAAGAACCGCTGCTATCTTCCTGTTCGGATTCGGGCGAACGCTTCCTGGGGCTAGGGCACCGTTTCCCGCTTCCGCTGCCGCAACCGAGCGGTTTCATTGAGGAGCCGCTTCCGCAGCCGAATGGATTTCGGCGTGACCTCGACCAGCTCGTCGTCCTCGATAAACTCGATCGCGCGCTCCAGTGAGAGATCTTCGGGCGGAGCCAGCTTGACGTTATCGTCTGAGCCCGCCGCGCGCATATTGGTCATCTTCTTTTCGCGGGCGACGTTGAGCGCGATGTCCTTGTCGTCGTTTGCCCGGCCGACGATCATCCCCTCATACACGTCGACGCCGGGACCCACGAAGAAGCGGCCCCGCTGGTCGACGCCGGCCAGCGCGTAGGCCGTCGTTCGTCCCGTTTCGCTGGCTACCAATGCGCCGACGTTACGCTCGGGAAGCTCACCCTGCCACGGCTGATGGTCGTAGTAGGTATGCGAAAGCACCGCGGTGCCGCGCGTTAGGGTGAGCAGTTCGCCTCGCAGCCCGAAGATGGCGCGCGTGGGCATCGTGTATTCGAGCCTTTGGGCGTCGCCGACCGGCAGCATGTTGGACATCATCGCCTTGCGCTGCCCGAGCGCTTCGATCACTGCGCCGGCATAGACTTCAGGCACGTCGACGACGACGTACTCGACCGGTTCCCATCGCTCGCCGTCGCGCTCCGTTACGATGACTTGCGGCTTTGAAACCGCCAGTTCGTAACCTTCGCGCCGCATCGTTTCGATGAGGATCGCCAAGTGCAGTTCGCCGCGGCCGCGGACCTCGAACGTGTCGGAGGAGATGGTCTCCGAAACCCGCAGCGCCACGTTCGACTCCAGCTCGCGGGTCAAGCGTTCGCGTATTTGCCGGGAGGTCAGATACCGTCCCTCTCGGCCGGCGAACGGCGAGTTATTGACGCTAAAGAACATCGAGACGGTCGGCTCGTCGACCGCGACGGCGTGAATGCTCTCGGGCATGGAGGCGTCGGCGAGCGTGTCGCCGATGTTCAAGTCGTCGATTCCCGAGATGCAGACGATGTCGCCCGCACTGGCCTCCTCGACGTCGATTCGCTCGAGGCCGGCGAACGTCAGCAGGGTTGTAAGCCGAAGGCCGCCGGTCACGACGCCGTCGCGCGCAATCTTCACGATCGGATCGTTTCGCCGCGAGGTTCCACGAAAGATGCGCCCGATCCCGACGCGCCCGACGTAGGGGTTGTGATCGATCGCCGAGATCAGCAGTTGAAACGGACCCTCTTCCGAAGGCGCTTCGGGAACTTTTGAAACGATCGTTTCGAAGAGCGGTTCGAGGTTCTCGCTGTGGTCGTCCAACGACCGTTTGGCGATTCCGGCTTTTGCGTTGGTGAACAGTACCGGAAAATCGGCTTGTTTGTCGTTGGCGCCAAGATCGACGAAGAGGTCGAAGGTTTGATTGACGACTTCTTGCGCGCGGGCATCCTTGCGGTCGATCTTGTTCACGACGACGATCGCGCGTAAGTCGAGCTCGAGCGCTTTGCGCAGAACGAAGCGGGTTTGGGGCATGACGCCTTCGGCAGCATCGACGAGCAGCAGCACGCCTTGGACCATTTGCAGCACGCGCTCGACCTCACCGCCGAAATCGGAGTGGCCGGGCGTGTCGACGATATTGAACTTGACGTCGCCGTGGCGGACGGCGGTATTCTTTGCCAGAATCGTGATGCCGCGCTCCCGTTCCAACGGGTTGGAATCGAGCACCCGCGTGGCGACGTGCTGGCCCTCTCGAAAGACTCCGCTCTGCTTGAGCATAGCGTCGACCAACGTCGTCTTGCCGTGGTCGACGTGTGCGATGATCGCGACGTTGCGGATGTCCGAGCGAGTCTTCATAGGCGGTCAGGGCCAAGCGTAACGCGAATCGGTGGCGCCTGGCAACCGTAGATACGGCACCCCCCCCACACCGCGCCGGTGCGCCGGGAGAGCCGGGCGGAAGCTCGAACCCCGAGGCCAACCATCGCAAAAGGGGGTCCAGGTGAATGCAGACACGGCGGAACGGATCGCGGAGCTACTCCATCAGGTTGGTGAAATTCACCACGTAGTATTCTCCGACACCGATGGCAACGACGACGACTGGGCTACCTTTTACTCCGACTGGCTTCTCGCTCACTCCGAACTTCCACGGCTGCTCGCGCGGCGCCCGGTCCGCAGCCATCTCACGCGCGGCTTGGTCGAGCTCGACGAACAGTACACGAGCGCGTCCCCGGCGCAACCTTGGCCGGCCTGGTACGCCGAGCGTTTAATAACGAAGTACGGTTAGGCTTCCGTCGCGACGGCGATATGGGGTCACCACCGTTGAATCCCAGTTGCTGGAACGAACGTCCCGCCTCATTGCATTCCGGCCAAGGAAGCGAAATTAGCGCGAACGGTCCACTAATTCACGATTTAGGCGCGCGCGATTTCGTGTGCTGCGCGCTCGCCCGAGATGACGGCGCCGTTGATGTATCCCATGTCGTTATACGACGTCTGCTCGCCGGCAAAGAAGACGTTTCCCTCCGGCACGGGTTCGATGCCGGCAAAGCGCGTCTATTGCCCGACGCGATAGTACGAATACGCGCCGTGATGCCACGGGTCGCGCTTCCAGTCGTCGAGGTACGCGACGCCCGTGTAGAGCTTTGCCACGCCGGGGTAGAGGCGGTCGAGTTCTCGGACGTACGCGTCCGCGATACGCTTTGGTGCTGGGCCGTGCGCCGCGCCGGGCAGCACGCCGTGCCGGCCGCCTGGGAATCCGACGAGAATGCCGTATTCGCCGGGTTGCGCCGCGGAGACGTCCCACGACTCCTGGTAAGCAAACTCGACGTATGAAGAACCGTCGTAGTGTTCCTGGTTCCAAAGGCGGCGCTTAAACTGCATGTGAAGTTTTGCGTTCGTGCCGAGGTCGAGGTTGTCGATTGCGATGCGCTTGAGCGCCGAGAAACCGGCGTGGCGCAGCTCCACGTTGCGCAAGGTAGTGAACGGGATCGCAAGGCAGACGCGCTCGGCTACAACATCGTAGGTTCGGCCTCCCGAAGCGAACGTGCAGGTGGCCGATCCGTCAGATCGCGCGCGCAGCGCAACCAGCGCCGAATTGAGCTCGATGGTTCCGTCCGGAAGTGCCGCCGCCATTCTGGCGGCGAGCTGATCGTTGCCGCCGACGATGTGAAGCGCCTCGTCAGTGCCGTCGACGTTGAGCTGGTGAGGTCCCTCGAAGCCCAGAAGATAGATAAGGTTCAGCGCGCTCTGTACTTCGGGGTCTCCTCCGTACTCGCCGACGCAGGCGTTCGCGAGCAGGGCGCCGATTTTCGACCGTCGGCCGTCGGGCACGTTCGCTTCGATCCACTCGGCAACGCTGGTATGGTCGAGCGCGCGGCCCGCTGAGGTGAATTGATTGTATTTCGTCGGGTAACCGGTTGCGAGAAGCGCAGCGTGAAGGGGCTTGCGCACGTGCGCGCTGTAGTCTTCGCGCGCCTCCGCAACCGTGTACGGTTCGCCGTGGAAGAAGTAGATGTCGTGCCCGGGCTCGTGACGGTTGAGGTTGACGAGCTGCAATCCGAGCTCTCGAGCAAGGCGCTGCACTTCTACCTGTCCGATCGAGATGAACTCGCCGCCATGTTCGGCGATCTGGCCTTCAGCAAAGTAGTTGCGCAGCGTCCACGTACGGCCGCCGATGCGATCGTTTGCCTCAAAGATGCGGCAGGCAATACCCGCCTGACGTAAGCGATAAGCGCAGGTCAGACCAGCGACGCCGGCTCCGACGATGACGACGCGCCCATCGCGAACCGGTGGAATAGCCGAAGCGGATACCCCGCCGAAAGGCGGAATCCGCGCGCATCCTGCGAGAGCGCTGGCGGCACCGGTGACAAATGCGGCTCGCGTTTGGCGCATCTATTACGTCTAAGTCCGCGTTCGCGTCCTAGCCATCCTTCAGAGTTTTTTCATAATGCTGCTGGAGGATGGTAACATTGCCTTAGCCGCTCCTCTTTGAGGTGACCGTTCATGCTTGACATACCGATCCGCGTGAGACCCGCAGCCATGGCCGCCGCCGCTATGCTCGTGGCGAGTGGCTGCAGTGCTGGAGGCGGCAGCGTACCGCTGGGCGCCGGTCAAGCGGCTCGTCCGCAGGTGCAAAGGCTGGAGACGCATGCCAGCGGTACGTGGGCGAAATCCGTCTTCGTCTCCGATCACTTCGTCAGCAAAGTCTACCAGTTCGCCGACTCCAAGAAAGGCGAGGTCATCGGCACCATCACCGACTCGGCGGGTCCGGGCGGGCTCGACATGGATGCCAAGGGAAATTTGTACGTTGCCTCCGAGGGTGACTTCGGCATCAACGTGTACGCTCCGAACACCTACACCGCAATGAAGACCCTTAGCGATCCAAACGAATACATTACCGCCGTCGCGGTCTGTCCCAACGGTAGAGTTTACGCGACCAACGAGTTCAACACAAGCCAAGGGCCCGGCGACCTGGTGTATTATGCGCCGGGTTCGACCGAACCGACCGGAACATTCTCGGCTTCGAAACTCCTTAGCGCGCAGTTTGCGTCGTGCGACAAGAACAACATCTTGTGGTTTACGTATTTGGACACAGGCTACCAGATGCAAGTCGCTTCCTATGACGGTCACAAGGTCAGGGAATATGGGAACGAGGGTCTCGGTGACGCTGATTCTGCCTCAGGGATCCAAGCCACGAGCGGCGGCTACCTCGCGATCGGCAACACGTACGTCGGCATCAACCGCTACAACGACCCGCCGAGTAAGGGCGGCCCGACGCGGGCACTTGGATGCCGAACCGGCGAGGCGATTGCCTTCGCGTTCGATCGTGCCGATAGGGATATTTTCGAGGTCGATTCGAGCACATCGATCGCGAAATGCGATCGCAATGGCGCGCAGCTCTATACTATCGGCCAGGGCATCTTGGAGACGGCCGGTTACGCCTACGCGTTCCCCGCGGGCAACGACTGAGCGAGACAGCGAACTCTCCCGAGGCGCCTACTCCGCCCTTAAAACGCGCGCGAGCGCTGGCCGCGTTGATGGGCAGACACGAGCAGCGTGACCAGCGGCGTCTTTCAATGCCAGCAGGGGGCGACATAAAGTTCGACCTATAGGCGTTTTACCATCGTGGGAGCGTACGGATCTGGTGGTTCGCACGGTCTTCAAAATCGCTGAGGTCGTCGCAAGGCGACTGGTAGGTTCGATTCCTACACGCTCCCGCCAGAAAGGCTCTCCGACTCGGAACGACTCGGAACAATCGGCTGCAAAGCCCGCTGCAATCAGCCCGCTTTCCGCCCCGACTCGACTACGCGATCGAGCAGGTTCGCCGCGTTCTGAAGCATGGCGGGGCTCACGTGCGCGTAAACGTCGGCAGTGACGCCAATCGTCGAGTGGCCGAGAGCTTGGCTCACCGTCTTGAGGTCGGCCCCGCCCGCTAGGAGCAGTGACGCGAACGAGTGGCGCAAGTCGTGCAGGCGCACTTTCGGGAGCTTGGCGTCGCGAGCGATTTGCGCGAACGTAAGGCCGAACGTGTTGGGATTCCACGGCAAGCCATCGCGCTCGAAGAGCAGTGTTTCGGCATCGGGGCGTCGCCCCGCCGAGAAGAAGCGTTCGGCTTGTTCGAGGCGATGATGGCGCAAACGCTCGACCGCGAAGGGTGGTAACGCGATCGTGCGGCGCGAGCGCTTAGTCTTTGGCTCCTTAAACCTTAGCTCGTAGCGCGCCCGCTCTGCGGTGCGGATTGTGACGCGCTCCAATGACCGGGCGATCCGCAACGTGCCTTTATCGAGGTCAACATCGCTCCATCGCAGCGCAAGGAGCTCGCCTCGTCGGCATCCGCTACCGATCGCTGTTGCGATCGCAGCGCTCAGGTCCGTGCGATCGAATACGGCGAGATATTGCTGGACCTGCTCGGGGCTAAGCGATTGCATCTCTTCGCGCTCGCACCGTGGTGGATCGACAAACTCGCAGGGGTTGACTGTGATGAGCCGCTTTTTTTTGGCCTTATTTAGCGCGGTATTCAACGTGCTGCGCACGCTCTTGACGAAGCCTGCAGTGACCGTGCCCTTGCGCCCGTCCTTACGCTCGTCCGTAAGCCAGGACGCTTGGGCTTGCTCGATAATCTCGGGCGAACGTTCAAGGTCGCACAACAAAACGTCGCCGAGCGACGGGCGAATCCAAAGACGGACGTGCTTTTCGCACGTCGCCAGGGCGCCAGTGCTCATCGTATTCGCGCTCGCCCGCAGCCACTTTTCCAAGAATGCTCCAACCGTAATCGGTGGCTCCTTTATGACCTCAACTTTGGCGACGGGGCGTTGCGGGTTAGCCTTCTGCGCCGCCCACCATGCGATAGCGTCGGCCTCACTCACGAAGCCTCGCTCCGCAGTCTGGCGGCGCTCGCCGGGTTTCCGATCGAAAGCATCGTACTTGACGGCCCAACTAGCGCATTTCTTGCGCTCGCCGCTCTTTTT